>CAZWVU010000019.1:0-1041 GCA_964637575.1 uncultured Candidatus Saccharibacteria bacterium | reverse complement strand
ACGTCGGCGTCGCCGCGCCGCCGGAGCCGCGCACTTCCAACGTTGACGTCGCGATCACGCTGGACGCAGTGGTCGTCGCGCCGACGTTCAGGTTGCCGTTCACGTTAGCGAAGCCATGAACATCCAGTTTGTATCCCGGCGTGTCGGTGCCAATACCAAGATCTCGCGCAGTGGTAAGCCGCACTCCTTCAGAGCCATTTGACTGCAGGATAACCGGAACGTTGTTGGTGGAACCGAAGCTCACACTGGTGCCCGCGGTCGCCGCGACCAATGCCTGCGCTCCTCCGTTTGTGGCGGTTACATGGAATGACGGGCTGGAACCTTCCACGTCAAGTGCGGCATCCGGGTGCGCGGTACCAACGCCGACGCTGCCGCCCGACTGAACAGTGAGCAGGCGCGTGCCCGCATTTTGGACATCAAAGGCATCGCCGGAGGTGGAATTAATAATAGTAGACGTGGAGACGGCGAAGCCGAAGCCGTTAAGATTCTTAGCTCCGGAATCGGTCACAGTGGCGATGCCGACGACGCCCGCCCAGTTCACATTGATGAACGGCGAGGAGGTGCCACTGTCACCGATGGAGAAGATCGGATGGGTGGCGTCTACAAAGGCCGGAGTGTCAATTACAAATCCGCCGTATGGGGTGTTGGTGGCAATACCGACGGTGCCACCCTGGATATAGCTGGAATCATTACCGCTGGCGGGAGCCGTGCTATTTCCCGCGCTGAGCAGGGTCGTCAAAGCGCCGGTATTATTGTACAGAAGCACTGCTCCGCTGTTCAGTGATCCGGTGTCGCCAAGCAGTACCCGGGGAGAACCGCCGCGGCGTATCTCCAACATGGTATCGTCCGAGGCGTTGATCGCCACGGTCCGGTTCGGATCCGCCGCCGTACCAATACCGAGATTACCGTTCAAGTAGCTGTTGCCCTGCACCGCGAACACGTGCGGCCCGCTGTTGATCGTCGTCGTGCCGACAGACAACGTCGAAGTCGCGATCACGCTGGAGGCCGTCGTCGTCGCTTCCACCGCGAGGTTGCCTTTGA
>CAZWVU010000018.1:0-1280 GCA_964637575.1 uncultured Candidatus Saccharibacteria bacterium | reverse complement strand
CAAAATCCACAGCCAAAAAAATCTCAGCGTCCTGAGAATGATGCGCAGGTTGTGTCCGGCGCCGCACAGTACGGCGTTCATGGCGTCACCGAGCGCGCCTTTGAGAAAATTACGAGCCAGTCGTCCGTCGCTTTTCATGTGCCCGATCACCGGTTCAATCGCATTGCGCCGTTTGAGTTCGCGGCGCTTCGCAGGCGTCGGCGGTTGGTGGTGCGCCAGGATCACTTCGGTGTCTGTCACGGTATGGCCGCGATAGCCACGGTCGGCGTAACAGCGTTGCGGTTTTGTTCCGGTGAGCGCTTCGATTTGGTTGAGACTGTCGGTCAAGGTGTGTCCGTCATACGGAGCGCCCGGCAACGCGCTCATCCCGACCACGAAGTTGCTTTGGTGGGTGACTGCCACGCTGACCTTGACACCAAATTCGTATTTCTTTGCTACTTTGCCCTTGGCAATGCATTCCACTTCCGGGGCGTGTACGGCATACAGCTTGTGCTTGCTGTCGCGCTGTTGGATCAGCAGCCGTTCCGTTTTCGCCAGTAAGACGGTGATCTCGTTTGGAACAAACACAGGGGGGTCAGCGAGCTTGCGCTTCAGGTCGCGAACCACGCGCCCCAGGTAAACCTTCAAACGTTTGATCTCGCGCCGCGCGCGTTTCATTTGCCGGGCATGCATGTAACCGTGCGCTTTGCGCAGGGCCTGTTTGCTCTTGCGGGTGTAGCTTTGGCGCAATTTAATGTTCAATTGTTTGGCGGCTTTCACCAGCGCACGCCGCGCCTTGTGGTACAGCGCGCTGTCGGTCGGTGGGCTCACGGCTTTTTCCATCACTGTGGTGTCCATCGTCACCCGCTCCAGGTGCCGGGGCTGGACAGCACCACTGGCAAGACCCGTGTCAATCGTCCCCTTTAACAAAGCCTCGCACCCAGCTTCACCGATGCGCGTGCGGTAGCGTGTCATTTGTGACGGGTCGATGGGCAATTCGTGTTGGAAGTACTCCACGCCGCAGAAGTGTTGCCAGTACGGGTTCTCCACCCAGCGTTCCACCACCGCTTCATCCGATAAGTTGTAGGTGTGCTTCAGGTACTGCAATCCCACCATCAGGCGCGTGGCAATACCGGGCCGTCCTTCTTTCTCCGTGTAGAGCGATCCAAACCGTTCGTTCAGTTCATTCCACGGCATCAGTTCCGCCAACCGGCACAGCGGATGCCGCAGGTTGATCAGGTTCGTCAGCTTCTCCCGGAACAGGTCGTCTTGCGGGCTTGCTTCTTGGGCTTTGGGTCGCA
>CAZWVU010000017.1:0-1401 GCA_964637575.1 uncultured Candidatus Saccharibacteria bacterium | reverse complement strand
TCAAGTGTCACCCCCTATACATCCTCTTGCGAGTTAGCAGGGAGCTGTGTTTTTGATAAACAGTCGGCAGAGATACTTTAGCTGCGGCTCTTCTTGCGAAGAGCAGGCCTTATTGCGAACGTACGGCCGCTTTTTTGCCGAGTTCCTTAGCGGCAAGTCACTCGTTCCCCTGAGGATTCTCTCCTCACCCACCAGTGTCGGTTTACGGTACGATGCCTCGTGCACGAACCTTAGAAGTTTTTCTCGGGAGTCACTTCAGTTGAATTAGTCAGGAAAAACCTGACCTTACGCCGGCGCGCGCCTGTCCTCATTAAAGAGAGCTACCCGGATTTTCCTGGATAGCCAGACTTTTCGCCAGAGACGCCAAACCATTAAGGCGCTCAACCTTATCTCCTCCGTCACTCCATCGAATGCACAAGGCGGGCCGGAATATTAACCGGCTTCCCATCAGCTGCGGCTCTCGCCATTGCCTTAGGATCGCCTAACCCGTGGATGATTGCCATTGCCACGGAAACCTTGGATTTTCGGGGATCTAATTTCTCATGAGATTATACGATTACTCATACCAACATTCTCTCTTCACAACACTCCAGAGGTCCTCGCGGATCCTCCTTCGCTGCGTTGCGAATGCTCTCCTACCACGCACATCTTGCGATGCGCATCCGCGTCTTCGGCACTTCGCTTAAGCCCCGGTACATTTTTGGCGCCACCAACCGTCGAATAGTGAGTTGTTACACACTCTTTAAAGGATGGCTACCTCTAAGCCAACCTCCTATCTGTCTATGGTTGATGACTACCTTTAACACTGAGCGAAGATTTGGGGGCCTTAGACGGCGATCTGGGCTTTTTCCCTCGCGACCACGGAGCTTTGCCCCCGTAGTCTGACTATCCGGACGGTACGTACAGTATTCGGAGTTTGACTCGAGGTTCGAGCTTTCGCCCTGTAACCCCGAACCAGTAGCTCTACCCCTGTACGCATATCTCCGGACGCTAGTCCTAAAACTATTTCGGAGAGAACCAGCAATTACCAAGTTCGATTAGCTTTTCACTTCTTACCTCAGCTCATCCGAAGGTTTTGCACAACCCACCAGTTCGGTCCTCCCCCCGGTATTACCCGGGGTTCAACCTGGCCAAGGTAAGCTCACTTTGGCTTCGGGTCTTACGCCAGACGCTTATTGTCGCCCTATTAAGACTCGCTTTCGCTGCGCCTTCGTCCGCTTATTCGGACTTAGACTTGCGACTGACGTAAACTCGTTGGTTCATTCTTCAATAGGCACCTTGTCAGCCCATTCACCTTGCGGCGAATTTAGGCCTTCAAGTCCTTGTAGGCATACGATTTCAGGTACTATTTCAACGGCCTCCCGGCCTGCTTTTCACCTTTCCCTCGCGGTACTAGTTCAC
>CAZWVU010000016.1:0-1572 GCA_964637575.1 uncultured Candidatus Saccharibacteria bacterium | reverse complement strand
TCGATCTCTCCGTCTACCAGCAGAAAGCCGCGCTCGTCGATTACGCTCACGCGAATGGCCTTCCGCCCGAATGGCTGAAGCTCCAGCAGGCGCAAGCCGCGAGCAAGACCTACGGGAGCGTCATCGAATCCATGCACGCCGCAGGGCAGGATCAGGCAGCCGCCGAGACGTTCAAGCGGTATAGCGAGGCCGGATACTTCACGGGTGCCGAGCGGGACAAGCTTTCGGCGCTCGTTGAGCATGGCAGCCGCCTTGGGGAAGCGGAGCGGATCGTTGACGGTATTTTCAATCCGCTTCCCACGTCAGGCAGCTTTGACGTTCCCAAGAAGTCGGAGCCGCCGCAGAGTCTTAACGAGGCGGTAGCGAAGGCGCGAGCTCTCACCGAGGATGATCCTCAGTTGCAGAAAGAGGCGGTCGCGCAAGTCGAACGCGAATGGGCTGTGAGGGCAACCAGCCAGCGAATGGAGGCAGACCGTACCTATCAGGGCCTTTCAACTCAGCTGAGGAAGGGGCTTGACTTTAATTCTCTTCAGAGGCTTCCTGAATGGGAAACGCTTCCTGAACACGACCGGAGAGAATTGACGCTTCTAGCCAAAAGCCTTTCCAGTGGGGAGAACGGCTACGCCACGCAAAACAACAAACAGGTGGTGACGCGGTTCTTCAACCTTACGGATGAAGAACTCAGGAACACGACGGCCGCAGATATGGATCGGCTCAGTTCTGAAGTCAAGGAGCCGATGCACGACCGGATGCTCACGATGTGGAGAGAGGCGAACAGGAAGGACAAGGAGCTTAGTTATAAATGGTCCGAGCATGACACGAAAGAGCTTTTCGACAAGCTGAAGGGCTCCGGGGTTCTTGAACACGCTGGGAACGCAAAGACCGTCAAGGATCTGAAAGGTAAGGCCGCGGGGGATAAGGAGTTCGCGGAACTTCTCGAGTCCGCACAGAATTCACTCAACAGATTTGTTCACAGTCAGAATCCCCCCAGGCAGCCAAACGACGAGGAGCGCCGGAAGCTTGTAAACCAATTCGTCATTGATCGGGTACTTCAGCAGAGCAAGGGCGAAAGGTATTTCTTCGGACTCTTCGGGCCCCGTCTTGATGAGCCGATGGAGGATAAGGCTGAGCGGCTCAAGCGTGCGGGCATCCTCAATCCGAATCAAGGGCCAATCGTCAGGCCGAGGGAGGCGAGTCAAAGCCCTTGGGCGGATTACTTCCGTCAAAAGCGGGCCGTGAGCGAGAATCCGTAGATGGCCCCCGAAGAAGAAGCCCCGGAAGAAGTCCAGCAGGAAGCGCCTATCCCCGCGCCGTCCACCCAGGATTACGCGGAAGTTCTCAGGCGCAGGCAAAAGCAGCTTGAAACGGTCGGCGATGCCGCATGGGCCATCAATCCAGATCAGGCGGCAAAGGTCATTCGCGTTGCGCGGCAGTACAAAGTCCCCGAACAGTTCGCAAGCGAGAACATCGACGCTCTTGAGGCTGCCGAGAAAAAAGGCGAGCTTGCAAACGAGAACCTCGTCGAGACGCATCCCATCATCGCGCAGGCGATCAAGTCCTCTCCGTTCGCGG
>CAZWVU010000015.1:0-2005 GCA_964637575.1 uncultured Candidatus Saccharibacteria bacterium | reverse complement strand
CTTCGGTCGCGGCGATCAGAATTCCCGCCGCGGCGGACTTGTCCGAATGCAGTTCAGCGCCGGCGCGGAGCAGAGCGATACCGCCGCCCGGTACAATTCCCTCTTCCATTGCCGCTTTGGTCGCGGCCACCGCGTCTTCCACGCGCTGTTTCAGTTCTTTCTGCGCGGATTCCGTCGGCGCGCCGACTTTGATCACGGCTACACCACCGGCCAACTTGCCCAGCCGTTCCTGCATTTTCTCTTTATCAAAACCGGACTCGGCTTTCTTGAGCTGGGTCTTGATCTGCGCCACCCGCTCGGCGATCTCCTTTTTATCTCCTTTGCCGCCCACGATCGTGGTTGTGTCTTTATTGGAGACGACCCGATGCGCCGAGCCGAGATCGCTTAAATCCACCGAATCAAACTTCTTGCCGACTTCCTCGGAGATGAATTTCGCGCCGGTAACGGTGGCGATATCCTGGAGCATTTCTTTCCGGCGGTCGCCGAAACCCGGGGCCTTCACCGCGAGCACGGTGAAAATTCCGCGGAGCTTATTCACCACAAGTGTCGTAAGTGCCTCGCCATCCACGTCATCGGCAATGATCACCAATTCTTTCTTGCCGCTCTGCACCACTTTTTCCAGCACCGGCAGAAGTTCCTGAATGGAAGAGATCTTCTTGTCGGTCACCAAAATATGCGGGCTCTCCAGCGCCGATTCCATCCGGTCGCTGTTGGTGATCATATATTGCGAAATAAAACCGCGGTCAAACTGCATACCCTCCACCATATCGTAGGTATTGGTGATGGTGTTGGAGTCCTCAATCGTCACGACGCCTTCCTTACCGACTTTGTTGATCACTTCGGCGATCAGCCGGCCGATCTCCTTGTCTTTCGCGGAAAGCGAGGCGACTTCTTCCAGCTTCTTCACGTCATTCACCAGCTCCCGCTGGGCCTCCAGATTCTTGATCAACTTCTGCGCGCCCGCCTTCAACTCCTCCGCGAGCTGGATCACGTTCACACCCTTCGCTTTGAGCGTCTTCTCGCCTTCTTCTATCAGCGCGTGGGCCAATACAATAGAAGTGGTCGTGCCGTCACCCACCGCGTCGTTGGTCTTGTCGGCGGCCTGCTTGATCAGCTCGGCGCCGAGATTCTCAAATTTATCTTCCAGCTCGATCTCTTTCGCGACGGTCACGCCGTCAAACGTCACCTGCGGCGCGCCGTATCCTTTTTCCAAAACCACCGCTTTGCCGCGCGGTCCGAGCGTGGCGGTCACCGCCTGCGCCAGTTTATCAATGCCCCGCTTCATCGCTTCCCTCGCTTTTTCGTTAAATAAAATTTGTTTTGCCATTTGTTTATAGTGAGCTTGTCGAACTATTACTCAATTACCGCCAATACGTCATCTTCACTGCCGACCAGATATTTCTTGCCGTCCACTTCCAGTTCATCCGGGCCGTACTTTTTAAAAAGTACTTTGTCGCCCACTTTCACCGACATCGGCAGGAGATCGCCTTTGTCGTCGCGCTTGCCCGGGCCGGCGGCAACGATCTTGCCGACCATCGGCTTTTCTTTTTCCATCGTCTCCGGTAAAACAATGCCGGACTTGGTGGTCTTGTCTTCTTTTAGGGGTTCAATGAAAACGTGATCGGATAATGGTTTGAAGTTCATATGGAGATATTATATAAGATTTTTACTTTCCGTCAACAATAAAAAACCGCCCCGGAGTGGGGCGGTTGTGGTAACTACTTCTGGTATGACGGCGGCGTGTCCGCTTCGGCGATCTGCCAGGCAAGGCCAAAGGCCAGTTTGGCCACGCGCGTCAGCTTGCCGTAATCGATCCTGTCCCAGGTGTCGCGTGGCGTGTGGTAATCGGCATGCTCGCCGGTGAAAAGTTCCCACACCGGAATGCGCTTGCCGCCATTCTGCTGTTTCTGATACACCGACCAGCCGTCGGTACGCTCAAACCCGAAGACCGTATCGCGGTGGCTGATCTCAAACTCCAGCTTCAACTTGGTATTGACCGATTCTG
>CAZWVU010000014.1:0-2045 GCA_964637575.1 uncultured Candidatus Saccharibacteria bacterium | reverse complement strand
CTTGCCGGAGGACTGGATATCACCTCCCGAGATGGTGAGTCCATTGGTGGTGGCGCTGAGGGCGGCGGCGCTCACGCCTCCAGTAAAGGATGAAGTCGCCGATGAAGTCACGGCGATCTTTCCCTGGAACTGAGCATCGAGTGAGGCGTTCAGGGTAGAGACAGCAAGCGTCGGGATCGTAGAGGTGGCGGAAGAGGTCTGGGTGATTTTCCCGGACGATAGCAACAGGTCGCCGCCGGAAAGCGTGATACCGGAGGCAGAAGAAAGACCGCCGGTGGTAGTAACATTGACGCCGCCGGAGAAAGAGGAGGTGGCCACGGCGGAGACGCTCAAGGCGCCGCCGAAATTATTGGCGTTCGTGCTCGTCGCGTTGATATTCGGAACGTTGATCTGGCCCCAGGCATAAACATCGCGGCCAAGGATCGTCGTCGTAGCATACCCGATCGCGAATCCGGCGCCGGGGGTGGTGGTGCCGATTCCCACATCGCCGGTGCGATCTATATTTATTAATGTCGTCGTCGCGGAACCGTTGGCCTGCTGGATCAGGAACTGTCCCCCGCCGGTCGGACTAAGTGCTACGGAAATATTGGAATCGGTGTTGGTGTCGCTGGAGAAGAAGATCAGGTTTTTTGCGTTGCCGGTAGTGATCTGGGCGTCGGCGGAAGAATTATTATAAGTATCCTGCAAGTCGCCGGTAGCACTCCCTACGCTGGAAATATCATCCGCGCAGATCACTTTTCCATTGGAGTTCACAGTAAGCTTACCGCTGTTCTGATTACCAGAGCAGTCGTAGTTATCGAATTTCACAATACTGCCGACGACTTCCAGATTACCGCCCAGGACCGAATGCCCGACGACCGCGAACGCAGAACTTGGCGATGAAGAAGCAGCGGAAAGAGTGTTGGTCGCGTTGAAGGCGCTGGCGGTGGAAGTCGCGGAGATATTCAAATTACCGGCGACTTCGGCGAAGCCGTGGACATCCAGGATCGTACCCGGCACCGTCGTACCGATACCGAGATTTCCACTGGCGGAGGTAAGAGTTGAAGTCGCGTTGCCGGTACCGAGGTTGATATCGGCGCCGTTTACAAAGAGATCTCCGCCGACTACCACGTTGCCGGTGGAGTTATCAAAGGTGAAGAGTGAGCGGCCATCGAAGGTGCCACCGTTATTGTATTGAATCTGGGTGGTGTTGCCGCCGGGAGTGCCGGAGCTGCTTCCGCATTTCACCACGCCGTTGGCATCAGAGGTCAGCGAAGAGCAGCTCGCCAGCGCTTTGGCCTGCAACTGTCCGTTGGATGAAAGGAAGTTGGCAAACAACGCTCCGTTGGAAGTCGTGGCTGTCCCACCGACCGCAAGCCCTCCATTGAGATATGAATTTCCTGATACCGCGAATTGGACCAGAGTTTGCGGGGTGCCCGTCCCCACTCCCAACGTGGAGGTAGCGATGATTGAACCGGAGGTGGTCGTCCCTTCCACATAGAGGGTTCCTTTGGAGATGAGGGTGGAGGTGCCGAACTGGACTCCTGTGAAGGAGGTGGTGCCGATCCCGATACCGCCAGAGGAGTTGATCTCGGTGAGGACGTTGCCGGAGGAGTTCTCCAATTGGAGGAAGTTGCCGGTATATCCTCCGGAGTTGGCGGAACCGACCAGGGTACCGAAGCCTCGGAGGGTGAGGATATTGGCGGTGGTGGATGTGGCGGCGACGGTGAACTCATTCGGTTGGGAGGCGACGGGGACACCCGCTTCTACCGTGGTGGCGAAGAAGAAGGCGTTGCCGGAGTGATACAACTCTGAGCCGGCAATGGAGGTGATGTTGCCCGTCTGGCCGACGTTGAGGGAACCACCGGCGTTGTATATGGTCGGGGTGTTGAGGCCGGCGGTGCCGGAGACACTCAAGGAGCCCGAGATGGAAGAGGTGCCGACATTGCTGATGGTGATCTTGCCGGAAGATTGGATATCACCTCCCGAGATGGTGAGACCGTTGGTGGTGGCGGACAATCCGGTCGCCCGGACATCTCCCGCAAAGGTGGAGGTGGCCGCACCGG
>CAZWVU010000013.1:0-2412 GCA_964637575.1 uncultured Candidatus Saccharibacteria bacterium | reverse complement strand
CTTCGGTCGCGGCGATCAGAATTCCCGCCGCGGCGGACTTGTCCGAATGCAGTTCCGCGCCGGCGCGAAGCAGAGCGATACCGCCGCCCGGTACGATCCCCTCTTCCATCGCCGCTTTCGTCGCGGCCACCGCGTCTTCCACGCGCTGTTTCAATTCTTTCTGCGCGGACTCCGTCGGCGCGCCAACTTTAATGACGGCCACGCCGCCGGCCAGCTTGCCAAGGCGCTCCTGTAACTTCTCTTTATCAAAACCTGATTCGGCTTTCTTGAGCTGATTCTTGATCTGGGCCACCCGCTCGGCGATTTCTTTTTTATCTCCTTTGCCGCCCACGATCGTCGTCGTATCTTTGTTGGAAACCACTCGGTGCGCCGAACCGAGATCGTTCAAATCCACCGAATCAAACTTCTTGCCGACTTCCTCGGAAATAAATTTAGCACCGGTCACCGTTGCGATATCCTGCAGCATTTCCTTGCGGCGGTCGCCAAAACCCGGCGCCTTGACCGCGAGCACGGTAAAGATGCCGCGCAACTTGTTCACTACTAATGTAGTGAGCGCCTCGCCATCCACGTCATCGGCGATAATAACCAGCTCTTTCTTGCCGCTCTGCACCACTTTCTCCAGTACTGGTAGAAGTTCCTGAATGGAAGAAATTTTCTTGTCCGTCACTAGAATGTGCGGCTCGTCCAGCACCGATTCCATCCGGTCGCTGTTGGTGATCATATATTGCGAAATGAAACCGCGGTCAAACTGCATACCCTCCACCATGTCGTAGGAATTGCTGATCGTATTGGAATCCTCAATTGTTACGACACCTTCCTTGCCGACTTTGTTGATTACCTCGGCGATCAGGCGGCCGATCTCCTTGTCTTTCGCGGAAAGCGACGCCACCTCTTCCAGCTTCTTCACGTCATTCACCAGCTCCCGCTGGGTTTCCAGATGCTTGATCAGCTTCTGCGCGCCCGCCTTCAATTCCTCCGCGAGCTGGATCACGTTGACCCCTTTGGATTTGAGCGTCTTTTCGCCCTCTTCTATCAAAGCGTGCGCCAATACAATAGAAGTCGTGGTGCCGTCGCCTACGGCGTCGTTGGTCTTATCGGCGGCCTGCTTGATCAGCTCCGCGCCAAGATTCTCAAATTTGTCTTCGAGCTCAATCTCTTTCGCCACCGTCACGCCGTCAAACGTCACCTGCGGCGCGCCGTATCCTTTTTCCAGCACCACCGCTTTGCCGCGCGGGCCAAGCGTGGCGGTGACCGCCTGCGCAAGTGTATCGATGCCTTTCTTCATCGCTTCCCGGGCTTTTTCGTTAAATAAAATTTGTTTTGCCATATACGATAATTTTGAAATTGAGCCGTTATTCTATCACAGCAAGAATGTCATCTTCCGAGCCGACCAGATATTTTTTGCCGTCCACTTCTATTTCATCCGGGCCGTACTTCTTGAACAGCACTTTGTCGCCCACCTTCACCGACATCGGCATCAGATCGCCTTTATCATCCCGCCTGCCCGGCCCCGCTGCCAGCACCTTCCCCACCATCGGCTTTTCCTTCTCCACCGTTTCCGGCAGAACAATCCCGGACTTAGTCTGCTTCTCTTCTTTTAATGGTTCAATAAAAACGTGATTGGATAATGGTTTGAAGTTCATCATATAGGGATATTATATGAGATTTTTATTCGCTGTCAATAAAAATAAAAAGCCCCCGCTGCTAAACGGGGGCTGCTGAATTACTTATCCGCCCTCGGACCGAGGGTAATGGAAAAGTTTTCCGAATCCGGCTTGATGATCCAGTGCCGGACATTCTCCCGGAACACACACTCCGGCCGGAAGGTCTCTGTCCGCTTCCCGGAAGGTGTCTCGGCGGTAACCGTATAGGCCGGCGAGAGCGGCTCCTGATCTTTCTGAATCAGCACCTGCGACCAGCTCCACGGATAATGGATTGCCACATACTGGCAGTAGAGCACGCGCGGATCTTCCGCGCTGGCCCGGGTAACCGTCGCCGTCAGCGAAAGTTCACCCTGATAGACCACGAAGGTCTGCCCGAGCATATCCGCCTGATTCCGAACCGGCGAAGTGCAGGCGCAGAGCGCCACACACCCGATTGCCGCCAGGATTTTCATAGCGCCTCCTTAATTCTTGTACGCCGGCCGGCCGTCCATTTCGGAAACCGTCCAGATGATGCCGAACGCCAGCTTCGCGACGCGGGCCAGCTTGCCATAGTCGATCTTGCCCCAGGTATCGCGCGGCGTGTGATAGTCGTCATGCTCGCCGGTGAAAAGCTCCCACACCGGAATCCGCTTGGCGCCATTCTGCTGTTTCTGGTAAACCGACCAGCCATCGGTACGCTCAAACCCGAAGACGGTATCGCGGTGGCTGATCTCAAACTCCAGCTTCAACTTGGTATTGACCGATTCTG
>CAZWVU010000012.1:0-2975 GCA_964637575.1 uncultured Candidatus Saccharibacteria bacterium | reverse complement strand
GACCCGCCCCTATTTCGGGCGGTCTTTCTTTGCTTTCTTGATGAGCTCGGCGCGGTGCTGGGGGACGCCTCTTCCCTGCTCAAAGAAATGCCAGATAAAAAGCTTCGCCCAATCATCCGGCTTCCAGCCCTTCTGAATCCAGTGCACATACCAGTCGCAGCTAAATACGGCCTGCTGCCCCATCTTCGGATCAGGATTTCCCGGATATTGTTTCCAACCGGTTTTGAAGTCGGGAATGATCTCTCCCTCAAACGCGACCGAGCCGTCTTCGTTGAACACCTTGAGATGGTCGCCCGGTTCAATAAAGATCAGTCCGTAAAAATCCGCTTTGGGATTCTGCGTATCCAAAACCCAGTACGTTCCCTCGCTGCCGGTTTCAAACCAGCCGTCCAGCACGCCGGTGTATTTTTTCGTCTTCGGTTTTTTCAAGGCGCACCTCTAAGAAACTTTCCTAACTATATCACGCTGACGAGCCACTTCATCGCCAGCGCGGAATAATGGATAACCGCCATTTCATAAGAAAGAAATGCCAGCGCCGGCCAGCTTAATATGGAAGCGAGCGCGCCGGAAATGCTCGCGGCGACCCCCAAAATAAAGCCGAGCGCCATCGTGAGCGGAATGAATTCCAGAATCAGCAGATTGGAAATGATTCCCATCGGCGAAAAGTAGCCGAACTGCCAGACGAGCAGTGGTAAAACGGCAAGCTGGGCGGCCGCGGTCATCGTGAGATGCTCACGCCAGTTCAAAAATCCCGGCTCGTCTTTCAACCGCAGCCATTTTTTGAGAAGCGGCGCCAGATAGACGATACCGAGCAGTGCCGCGAACGAGAGCTGGAAACCGATATCAAATGCCAGCACTTTCGGATTCCAGGCGACCATCACCAGCGCGGTCACGGCAACAGCGTTGCGGAAATAAAACACGCGGCCGGTCTGCTCGGCCAGAAGGACCAGCCCGGCCAGGATCGCCGCCCGCACTGAAGAAGCGGCGGCCCCGGTCATCGCCACAAATCCTCCAATGAGAAGGATCGCGATCGGAAATTTGAATCGCCGCGTCAGCCACCAGCAATCCAGCAGAAAGGTTACCGCGATCACGATGATGGAAATATTGAAACCGGAGAGCGCCACCAGATGGCTCGTGCCGGAGAGCCGCATGTCTTCTTTGAAGCTGTCGTCAAACTTCGCGGTATCTCCCAGCAGAAGCCCGGAGAGAAACGCCGCCTGCCGTCCGGGCAGTGAATTCCGAAAGCTCTGCTCAAAGAAATCTTTTATTTTGAGAAGCGCCGCCTTCACCGGCGAGCCCTGATCATGGGCGAGCACAGCGATGTCGGGATTCGTCATCAGCCCGTGGATCCCCTCCTTATCAAAGTAATGGAAAAAATCCGGCGGGATCGGCTTGATCTTGCCGGTAATGTCCAGCTTGTCGCCGTAGGCGTACAGCGGAAAGAGCGGCGCGGAAATTTGGATGTCGTCCACTCGCAATTTCTGATCACTCAACCCCTGCTCCGCGTTTTTCACCACGCCGGAGAACTCCACCTTCTGACCATAGATAATTTCCCGGTCCTGATGCGTGGAATCATACGCGAAGTAGTACCCGACGCCGATGAGCGCCGCCAGCGCCAGAAGTGCCAATAATTTTCTGTTCCACAGATACAGCGCGCCGGCACCCGCCATCACGAAGGCGCCGCCCGCCCAATAATCCCCCGTTATGCTCGCGAGCAGGACGCCGGCCAGAAAAAACACCGTCGCCCAAAAGAAAATATTGTGCGCGCGCATAATGAGCAGAAGTGTATCAAAACCACGCCAATAAAAAAGCCCCATTTATTGGGGCTTGTCTTTGTCCGGATTTCCAATCACTTCGGGGCCGTTGTCGTCTCCGAGCTTCTTCCATTCTTCGGGAACGCGGATGGCGCTGCCGCTCGCCGCGGCAACGATCATGCCGACCGGGGCGATGAAAATCGTGTACGGCCAGGCAATCTGCTTGAGGTGGAACCATTCCTGCGCGTAGGACAGGACGAGAAGGGGCGCAAACATTGCCAGCCCGGCAATCACCGCCGCCCTCACGCTCATCGTCCGCGCCGCGAATCCGACCACGATACCGCCGAAAAGAAGATCGCCGCAGCCGAGCATCCTGCCGCCCCAGAAAATACCAAGCGGATAGGGAAAGTGCTGCATGAAATCGCTGCGGATCAGCTTGATCAGAAAACTCGCTTTTTCCGGATCAGCCACCTGCCCGTTTCCCATCATGGCATTGCCGGAGAGCCAGACCATCCAGACGTCCAGAATCGCGATGAAGAGCATAATCAGGAACAGCGACGAGCGCCGCAGACGGACGGCAAGATCAACCGTGATCCAGGCGATAGTGAACGCGAAGATGTTATTGGTAACGACATTCTTCGCGGTCAGCTGGAATATGATCAAACAGGCCAGAACAAATCCCCACAATGCCCGGAAAAAAGCCTGCCAAAAGGGATCGCGGGCGCGCGCCTTGATGATCCGGCCCAGTTCGTGATTGAACACCACAAAAATCAGAAGACCCAGCGCCGCGATCGTCGTCCAGAACAGGAACGTCGCCGCCTGCGGATGCGCGTCCGGCGCGCCCGGCACCCCGGAATCCGGAGCGTTCGTCTTGGGAAGCACGAACGTCCGGGAAATCACTGAATACATCAGTATCCAGAAAATAAACGTACCGGCAAACTGAAGCACCTGTCTGATGCCCCAGGATCCGACGGCCCTTTCATCTTCGGGCAGATACCACTTTTTCTGATACCAGATCACCCAGGCAATGTACGCGCAGCAGATCAGGAAAAGTCCTGTCACGGATTCCCCCTTTCAATAAACTGTAGCTACCTTAAAACAATCAGTCCGCTTTGGCAATCACCCCGCCGCCGAGCAGGACACCCTTCGCGTCGTAGAAAACGGCCGACTGGCCTTCGGCGACGAACTTTTGCGGTCGCGTAAAAGTTAACTTGTAACGAT
>CAZWVU010000011.1:0-3958 GCA_964637575.1 uncultured Candidatus Saccharibacteria bacterium | reverse complement strand
AAATAGGATTTTCTTTTATGCTATAGCCCATGAAAGCGAAGGGCAAAGTTTTTGTCGGCATGAGTGGCGGAGTGGACAGCTCCGTATCCGCCGCCTTATTGAAAGAGGCGGGTTTTGACGTCGTCGGCGTTCATCTCAAGTGCTTCAACGTGGACGGCTGTGCCGCCCAGGACGCGGAAGACGCCCGCCGCGCCGCCGAGCATCTCGGCATTCCTTTTTATACGTTTGATTACGAGCAGGAATACAAGGACAAGGTGGTGGAATACATGATTGACGGCTACAAAAAGGGGATCACGCCGAATCCGGACGTGATGTGCAACAAAGAAATAAAGTTCGGGCTTTTCTACAAGAAAGCGATGGAGCTCGGCGCGGATTTTGTGGCGACCGGGCATTACGTCCGCCTGCGGCGGAATTTAAAATTACAAATCGCTCGGGATTTGAATAAGGATCAGAGCTATTTTCTCTGGGCGATAAAGCCTGAACAGCTGGCGAAATGTTTGTTTCCGGTGGGAAATCTCACCAAGCCGCAGGTGCGGAAGCTCGCGGTGAAATATGATCTCCACAATGCCGCCAAAAAGGATTCGCAGGGCATCTGTTTCCTCGGTCAGGTTTCGCTGCCGGATTTCCTAAAAACGTACATTAAGCACAAGGCCGGCGCGATCGTGAATCAGAAAGGGGAGATCGTTGGTGCGCATAATGGCGTCCATGCCTACACGATCGGCCAGCGCCATGGCCTCAACATAGGTGGCACGGCGAAGCCGCTCTACGTTGCCGCCAAAGATGTGAAAAAGAATGTCGTGGTAGTCGCCGAAGGCGATGACAATAAGGCACTCTACCAGAAAGAGGTGGAATTGGTGAATATAAATTTATTTAATCCAAAATTAAAAATTAAAAATTCTAAATTGAAAATTCCTGTGTATGCCCGCGTTCGTTACCGCCAGCCGGTCGCTCCCGCCAAACTGTCAAAGTCATCAGCGAATCGTTACAAGTTAAC
The DNA here is from genome assembly GCA_964637575.1 of uncultured Candidatus Saccharibacteria bacterium. GTDB lineage: Bacteria > Patescibacteriota > Minisyncoccia > UBA6257 > WO2-44-18 > JAHFLQ01. The sequence continues at coordinate 2,964 of CAZWVU010000011.1, read as the reverse complement.
TTTTACGCGACCGCAAAAGTTCGTCGCCGAAGGCCAGTCAGCGGTTTTCTACGACGCGAAAGGCGTGATGCTCGGCGGCGGGGTGATTGCCAAAGCGAGTTAAAAAGCGTACTTTAAAGAAAGTTTTTTGAGTTTAGAAAGGCGGTCGTTGTGACAGGAATCTTTCTGATCTGCTGTGCGTTTATCGCGTGGGTTATTTGTTATCAGAAAAAGTTGTATCTGCCGGAACACGCAAAGGCAGTCGGCTCGTGGAGTTGGAAGGAAGTACTCCGGATCGCCGGCATGTTCATTTTTTGGCTGGTGCTCTATTCGTTAATTTCCCGGATATTCACTCTGCCAAAACTCCCCGCGCCGGCGCCGACAGTGGATACTTTGGCAGCTCAGGCAACTCAAGCACGAGTGTCGGCATTCGCGTTCTGGACACTGATCATATCCTTGAGCGTTCTGATCTTTGTGATATTCAATCGCGAGATCGTCCGCGTCATCAGGGCGCGCACCAAGGATCCCCGATGGCGGGCGTTTTTCAGAGCGCTCTGGGGATTGGTCCTTGCCATCTTGATCGTGTTCCAGCTGGCCGCGAAGAATGTCATCACCAACAATCTCTTCGCGTTCACGGTCGCCTTCATCGCGGTGGACTTTGCCGTCCGCCTCCGGCGTTCATCGCTGTTTCTCATCATGCTGTTCATCGCGTTGATGGACGTCTGGATGGTCTGGCTGTCCGGCAGTGCCGCGATAACGGACAACCCGGAGAAGGCGAGCTTCCTGATCAAACTGATCCGCAGTGATTTCATGCAGCATTTTCCCTATCCGCTCGGAATTTTCTGGGACGGGAGAATGCTGGGGTGCGGCGATCTCTTTTTCGGCGGCATCGTCGTTGCCTTCGCGGCGAGGACCATGAGCGTGAAGGCGGCGGTGATCGCCGGCCTGCTGATGTACGCGCCCCTGCTCGCGCTGCCGTACCTGCATGCCTGGCTCCACCTCGGGCAGATCGCCTGGCCCTACACGATCTTCATTGCGCCGGTCGGCATGGCCGTTGCCGCGATGAGCGGCGCCGTTCGCGTTCTTCGTATTCCCGAAGAATGGAAGAAGCTCGGAGACGACAACGGTCCCGAAGTGATCGGAAATCCGAACAAAGACAAGCCCCAGTAAATGGGGCTTTTTTATTGGCGCGGTTTTGATACACTTCTGCTCATTATGCGCGCGCACGATATTTTCTTTTGGGTGGCGGTGTTTTTTCTCGCCGGCGTCCTGCTCGCAAGCGTGACGGGCGATTACTGGGCGAGCGGGGCGTTCGCGATGGCGGGTGTGGGCGCGCTGTATCTGTGGAACAGAAAATTACTGGCACTCCTGGCGTTGGCGGCGCTCATCGGCGTCGGGTACTACTTCGCGTATGATTCCGCGCATCAGGACCGCGAAATTATTTTCGGCCAGAAGGTGGAATTCTCCGGCGTGGTGAAAAGTGCCGAGCAGGGGTTGAGCGATCAGAAATTACGAGTGGACGACATCCAAATTTCGGCGCCGCTGTATCCGCCGTACGCCTACGACGACCGGCTGGATATTACCGGGAAAATAAAAACGATCCCGCCGGATTTTTTCCACTACTTTGATAAGGAAGGAATTCACGGGCTGATGACGAATCCGGCGATCACGGTGCTGGCGCGCGGCCAGGGTTCGCCGGTGAAGGCGGCGCTGCTCAAAATAAAAGATTTCTTTGAGCAAAGTTTTCAGGGCGCTCTGCCGGGTCGGCAGGCGGCGTTTCTCTCCGGGCTTCTGCTGGGAGATACCGCGAAGTTTGACGACAGCTTCAAAGAAGACATGCGGCTCTCCGGCACGAGCCATCTGGTGGCGCTCTCCGGTTTCAATATTTCCATCATCGTGATCGCGGTAACCTTTCTGCTGGATTGCTGGTGGCTGACGCGGCGATTCAAATTTCCGATCGCGATCCTTCTCATTGGAGGATTTGTGGCGATGACTGGAGCCGCCGCTTCTTCAGTGCGGGCGGCGATCCTGGCGGGGCTGGTCCTGCTGGCCGAGAAGACCGGCCGGGTATTTTATTTCCGGAACGCCGTCGCGGCGACGGCGCTGGCGATGGTCGTCTGGAATCCGAAAGTGCTGGCGTTTGATATCGGCTTTCAGCTTTCGTTCGCGGCGCTCCTCGGCATCGTCTACCTCGCGCCGCTGGTAAAGAAATGGCTGCGATTGAAAGACGCGCCGGGATTTTTGAACTGGCGTGAGCATCTCGCGATGACGGCGTCCGCCCAGCTGGCAGTTTTGCCACTGCTCGTCTGGCAGTTCGGGTATTTTTCTCCGATGGGAATTATTTCCAATCTTTTACTGCTTGAATTCATTCCGCTGACGATGACGCTCGGATTCATTCTTGGCCTCGGCGCGATCATTTCCGGCGCGCTCGCTTCCATACTAAGTTGGCCCGTGCTGGCGTTTCTCTCCTACGAAATGGCGGTGATTCATTACTCCGCCCTCGCGATGAAGTGGTTGGTTGGCATGATATAGTAAAGGAAGTTCTTAGACGAGAGGTGCGCCTTGAGAAAACCGAAGCCGAAGAAATACACCGGCGTGCTGGACGGGTATTTTGAAACTGGGAGCGAGGGGACGTACTGGGTGTTGGATACGCAGGATCCCAAAGCGGATTTTTACGGCCTGGTCTTTATTGAACCGGGCGATCACCTCAAGGTGTTCAACGAAGACGGCTCGGTCGCGTTTGAGGGCGAGATCATCGCCGACCGCAAAACCGGCTGGATGCAGTATCCCTTAAATCCCGATCCGAAAATGGGCCAGCAGTGCGCGCTGGGATTCTGGATCCACTGGATCCAGCAGGGTTGGCAGCCGGATGACTGGGCGAAGCTCTTTATCTGGCACTGGTTTGAACAGGGCAAAGGCGTTCCCCAGCGCCGCGCCGAGCTCATCAAGAAAGCAAAGAAAGACCGCCCGAAATAGGGGCGGGTC
>CAZWVU010000010.1:0-4348 GCA_964637575.1 uncultured Candidatus Saccharibacteria bacterium | reverse complement strand
GTCGCGATCACGCTGGAGGCCGTCGTCGTCGCTTCCACCGCGAGGTTGCCTTTGAAGACGCCACCGCCGCCGACAGAGAGCTTCGCGCTGTAGGTGTTGGTGGCGATGCCGATACTGCCGTCATTGCCGGAGACCGAGAAAAGCGTGGTGGAGCCGCTGTCGCCGATCGCGAAGATCGGAGCGCCCGAAGTCGCCACGCCCTGAAGCGCTTCGATGCTGAGCTGAGCGTAAGGAGTGGAGGTACCAAATCCGGCCGTGCCATTGGGCTGGATGACAAACGCCGACGTGGTCGCCGCACCCGAGCTGGTAATAGCCGCGAGCGGACCCTGCAATTGTAAGCTTCGGCCGACCACGAGGCCGCCTTTGATATCCGCGTCATTATTCACCGCCAGGTTATTCCGCACCGCCAGCGTGCCGGTTTCAATGCCGCCCGCTTCCAACTGCTGGATGTAGGCGCCGCCGAGGTCAAAGGTGAAGATCTTATTGTTGGCATTATCCGAGAGGTAGGCGTAGCGGCCCTGGACGGAGATGCCGTACGGCTGGCCACCTGTCAGCGCGGGAGCCGACCCGACCAACTGTGGAGAAGATGGCCTTGAAACATCAACTATGTTCAGGATGGAAAGAACCTCATCGGCAATGTAGGCATAGCGGCCCTGGACGGAGATGGCCCACAAGAGTCCACCGCCCGGCATAGAAAGCTGGCCGGTGAGGGTCGGCGAAGACGGATTAGAAACGTCCACGATCTGGAGATACGACACGTTGGTGGTGCTGGTCACGCCTATGTAGGCGTAGCGGCCTTGGACGTAGATCTCGCGAGGCCGGTCAACTGTAGTGAACGTACTTACCGAATACGGGAGGTAAGGATTGGAAACGTCGTAGATCTGCATTGTGTTGCCAGCACCGCTGTTTAGCAAATATGCGTACCGGCCTTGGACATATAAAGCGCCCGGCGCGTCCGGAGTATTACCGGCGGAAACGCGTGATACCTCAACCGGAGCCGTCGGGTTGCTCACGTCGAATATCTGCATCGTGTTGGGCCCGCCGCCGTTGCCGACGTAGGCATACCGGCCAGAGACGTAGATACTCTCGGCGCTATCGGCAGCAACACTGCCCATACTTATAGGAGCGGCTGGATTGGAGATATCCAATACCTCAATTTTGGAACTTCCACCGACATACGCGTAGCGGCCCTGGACATACACGATCCCCGGGCTCGCCGCGACTGTGGACTTGACGCTTACGCTTACCGGATTGGTCGGATCGGAAACATCAAAGATCTGCAAGGTACCATCACTGACGTTAGTCAGGTACGCGTAGCGACCTTGGACATACATTGAGCGGGCGGCGCTTCCGGCGGCAGCCGAACCGGCGGTGCCTGTGGGCGCCCGGCCGGCGACGTGCAATTGCGCGATCGGCGTATTGGTGCCGATGCCGAGGTCGCCGCTGTTGATCGCCACAGTCCGGACTCCCGGCACCGTCGTCCCAAGATTGAACGCGCCGGTGCCGACGACGAAGATGGAGGTGGTCGCCTGCGCTCCCGATCCGAGCGGAGCTCCCCTCACTTCCAGCGTGGACGTCGCGATGAATGATGACGCCGTGGAAGTACCCAGGATATATTCATTCCCCGCCACTTCGAATCCGCCGTGCACATCCAGCTTGTATCCCGGAGTATTCGTGCCCACACCAAAGTCGCCGGTATTGGTGAGCCGTAAAGTTTCAGTGCCGGCAGCGTTCAGGAACCGCAACGCCGCCGATCCTGTATAGTCGGTCGCCTGGATAACAGTGCTACCGCCAGATTCGCCGTACATATCAAGTACGCCGCCAGAAAGATTTCCGTAACTGGCTCTTATCGTACCTCCCGTAACTTCCAATTTAGTATTTGGATTCGCGAGGCCGATACCCACCGTATCGTTGGTCCCTTTCACTACCAACACGTGCGTATTGCTTCCGCCGTCGTAAATGTGCAGGAAATCACCTTGGCCGCTGGAGGAGTTTATGAGAACCACCGGAATCCCGTTACCGTTGCTGTTTATCGCCAATTGGCTGGACGGAGAGGTGGTCCCGATACCGATTGTTGATGTTGCAATGAAGTATCCCGCCGTCGTCGTCGCCGCAACATTCAAATTGCCGGCCACTTCCGCGAAGCCGTGGACGTCAAGAATTGTGCCAGGGCCCGTCGTACCGATGCCAAAGTTACCGTTAGCATCGATTGCTGCTCGAATAGTTGAGTTGGTTTCAAAAAACATACTTCCGGAATTAATGGTATCGATAAAGAAGTTGTTGCCACTTGAGCCGCCAAATAAACTGGCCACATCAACACCACCACGCCGAAAATCCAGGATCGGGATAATCCCTTCTTTACTGCTGGCAGTGATTTGACCGGAAACTTCCAATGCCGAAACTGGATTCGCCGTGCCAATTCCAACGTTACCAGAGAAATAGCTGGTAGTGGCAACAGCAAAACCTGCTCCGGTCAAACCTTCCGCGTCCGAAGGCGTCGCCGTGCCGACTCCGACGACACCCGCCCAGTTGATGCCGAAGAGCGTGGAGGTACCGGCATCTCCCACGACAAAGATCGGAGTCGTAGAACCGACCACGCCCTGGACAGAAGCAATGGATACCTGGGCGTAAGGAGTCGTCGTACCAAACCCAATTTTTCCATACTGACCGGAGATGGTGGCGGTAGCGAGGTTGCCGTTGCCCAAGCTGAGCGCGGCCTGGCCGGCGGTGCCGCCCAAGTTGATCGTACTGCTGATACCGAGGACGCCCACTCCGTATTGCAAACCGGAGTCGCCGGCGGCAGTACCGGCATTGTTGAACTGCACATCTTTGTCCGAGCCGGACGGCGCCGAAGCGACACCCGTGATCGTGCCGCAGTTTACTACGCCGTTGGCGTCGGTCTTCAAAGCGTTGGAACCGCCCGAGCAGCTCGCCTGCTCCGTTACCTGCAAGCGTGTCTTGGATGAAATGAAGTTGGCGATCAGCGCTCCGTTGGAGGTCGTGGCGGAGGCGCCGACCGAGAGTCCTCCATTTATGTACGAATTCCCCGCGACAGCGAATTGCAGGAGTGTGTTCGGGGTGGACGATCCGACGCTCAACGTTGACGTGGCGATCACGCTGGAGACAGTTGATGTTCCGAGCACGTAGGCATTGCCGGCAATGTCCGCGCCGCCGTGGACTTCGAGCTTCACACCGAGCGTCGTAGTGCCGATGCCAAGATTTCCGGCTTCGTCAATTCTCACTCTTTCACTATCGGCCGCGTCCCCGTTTTGTATAGTAAAGAATTTCAAACCGCCGCTAAAGTCAGCGTTATTTCCATTGGTTTTGTATCCTTTGATAATTCCGTAACTGACGTAGTCCGCTTGGTCGGTCGGTGTCCGATACTGGCCACGAAACGCAATACCGCCGCCGACACCTGCGGCAAATGCGGTGTTATCTATAATTTCCGCCTGCAAATTAACGCCGTTTATGCTGGCGCCCGTCCCTCTTACCGTCAACTGTGCGTTCGGGGCGGTAGCTCCAATACCAACTTTTCCGTTAGCCAAAATGTTAAGAACAGCGGTGCCCGCGTTGTAAATATCCAAAGAATCCCCCGTGCCCGTCTGATTGATAAGTGCGGCCGGTACTGAAGACGCACTGCTGATGGCGAAGATGCTGCCGGTCGGAGTCGTTGAGCCGAGACCGAGATTGCCCGTCTGATTAATGACGTCAAAGTTGGTACCGTTCACATCCTGTATCTGGAGAAGATTGCCGGTATATAGTCCAGAGTTGGCGGCTTTGGATTCATTGCCGAAGCCGCGGAGGGTGAGGACGTTGGAGACAGTGGAAGTTCCGGCAAAGGTAGCGTAGTTGGGCTGGGAAGCTACCGGTGCTCCGGCTTCAGTGGTAGTACCGAAGAAGACAGCTTTGCCGCTGTGGAAGATCTCCGCTCCGGCGATAGCGGTATTCTGCCCTGTCTGCCCGACGTTAAACGCGCCCGCCGTACTATATATAGTAGGCGTATTGATACCCGCACCTCCGGATACGGTCAATGAACCGGAAAGGGTGCTGGTAGCGGAGCCGGTAAATGTGAACTTGGTAGAAGATTGAAGATCTCCACCCGTCAGCGTCAATCCACTCGCCGACGTTATCCCCCCGTTCCCTTTGACGTTGAGACCGCCTTCATATGAGGAGGAGGCGGTACCGGAGCCGTAGAAGGTACCGGCAACCGAGAGAGTGGAGACATTGAGGTTGGGAATCGTTGAAGTAGCACTCCCCGTCTGGGTGATCTTGCCGGAGGTCTGGATATCTCCTCCGGTGATGGTCAATCCTGAGGCGGAGGTGAGTCCACCGTTGGTCTTCACATTGA
>CAZWVU010000009.1:0-14525 GCA_964637575.1 uncultured Candidatus Saccharibacteria bacterium | reverse complement strand
CCCGGACATCTCCCGCAAAGGTGGAGGTGGCCGCACCGGTGACTTCCAACTTCCCACCGATGGAGGCGGCACCCGATATATTGAGTGCACTTCCTCCGATGAGGGTGGAGACATTGAGGTTGGGAATCGTGGAGGTCGCACTCCCCGTCTGGGTGATCTTGCCGGCGGTGACGAGATCTCCCGCGGCGATATTCAACCCTCCCGTAGAGACATTGAGGGCGGCGGCCGAGATACCTCCGGTGAATGTAGAGGTTGCCGAGGAAGTAACAGCGATCTTTCCCTGGAACTGGGCATCTAATGAGGCGTTCAAGGTGGAAAGGGTAAGCGTCGGGATCGTAGAGGTGGCGGAAGAAGTGATGGTCAATTTTCCACTTGATTGGATATCCCCTCCCGAGATGGTGAGACCGTTGGTCGTCGCGGACAATCCGGTCGCCCGGACATCTCCCGCAAAGGTGGAGGTGGCCGCACCGGTGACTTCCAACTTCCCACCGATGGAGGCGGCACCCGATATATTGAGTGCACTTCCTCCGATGAGGGTGGAGACATTGAGGTTGGGAATCGTGGAGGTCGCACTCCCCGTCTGGGTGATCTTGCCGGAGGTCTGGATATCTCCTCCGGTGATGGTCAATCCTGAGGCGGAGGTGAGTCCACCATTGGTCTTCACATTGATACCGCCTTCAAAGGATGAGGTAGCGGTGCCTTGTCCGTAGAAGCTGTTGGAAGAATGGATATTGTTGTTGAAGATGGCACCGGAGACGGTGGTGGCCGTGCCGCCGACGGAAAATCCTCCGGAGATAGAGCCGTTCCCCGCAACCGCGAACTGCAGGAGTGAGTTAGGAGTGGAAGAACCAACCGACAACGTGGAGGTGGCGATGACTGATCCCTGGGTTGACGTGCCTTCAATCCCGATATTGCCTTTGACCGTGGCGAATCCTCCGATACCGAAGGCGTAGGTGGTGGAAGTGGTGCCGACTCCGTTGTTGGAAGAAGTGGTGGCAATAAGGTTGGGCAAAGTAAGCTGGCCGAAGATATAGGCAGGGCCGCCGAGAATTGTAGAAGTGCCACTTCCGAGTGCCAGTCCGGCGCCGGGGGTGGAAGTGCCGATGCCGAGATTGCCTCCGGCACCGGTCAACGTGGTGGTCGCGACTTTGCCATCGCCCAAGTTGATCTGCCGGCCGTTCACCGACAAACTTCCGCCGACCGCCACGTTGCCGGTGGAGTTATCAAACGTGAAGAGCGAGCGGCCGTCGAAGGTGCCGCCATTGTTGTATTGAACCTGCGTGGTGCTGCCGCCCGGAGTGGCGCTGCTTCCGGAATTGCGGAGACAGGTGCCGTCGGGCATGCGGAAGCAGCCGGCGGAAAGTTCGATGCCGGCCGCGGTGGAAGTAGCACTGGTATTTATTTGTGCGATGTTGAGTCCCCCGTCAAGCGTGGAGGTGCCGGCGTAGGAAGAAGATAATTTGCCGGAAAGCGTGAGCGCGGCGGAGTTGATCAGAGTGGAGGTAAGATTCGGGATCGTGGAAGTAGCGCTGGAAACCTGGGTAATTTTTCCGGAGCTCAACAGCAGATCCCCCGCTGAGAGCACGAGCCCGGAACCGAAAGAGCCACTACCTTTCGCGAGCAGATTATTTTCCAGAACTGTGGAAGTGCCGGAACCGCTCACATACACCGAGCCGCTGGAGAATAGATTGGTATTGGAAAATGTCCCGCTGTTGGAAGAGGTGGCGGAAGAAGTGATCGTCAGCTTGCCGGAGGACTGGATGTCGCCGCCGGAAACCGTCAGGCCGGTGGCGGAAGAGAGGCCGCCGGAAGTCGTAACGTTGACGCCGCCGGCAAAGGTCGTGGTGCCCGCGCCGCGCACATCCAAGGTGCCGGTGGCGATCAGGTTGCCGGCTTTGATATTCTCCGCGACATACAACGGGCCGGAAAGCAGGGTGGAGGTGGCACTGATCGCAAGTCCGGCAGCCGGAGAAGTCGTGGCGAGACCGAGGTTGCCGCCGGCGCCGGTGAGCGTGGTCGTGCCGGAATCCGCCTGGCCTTCACCGATATTGATCTGCTGGCCGTAAATGAACGCGTCGCCCGCAACATGAAGATCGCCGGCAGTGTTGATCTGGGTATTGGCGATCAGCGTGGTGAAAGTTCCCGCGGCGGGAGTGGTCTGGCCGATCGGCGTGTTGTTGATCGTCCCTCCGGAGATGGTCAGCGCGTCGCTCACGGAGGAATCCTGAATGGAGTTGGCCGGAAGAATCACGGAGCCGGAACGGATATTTAATCCGGAATCGGAAGTGATGCCGCCGACAGCTTTCACGAGCAGACCGCCTTCCAGCGTGGTCGTGCCGCCGCCGGAAACATACAGCGAACCGGTGGAGAGAAGATTGCTATTTGAAAAAGTGCCGGCATTTGAGGAGGTGGCGGTGGAGGTGATGACGATCTTGCCGGAAGATACGATGTCGCCGCCGGTGATGGTCAGGCCATTGGTGGTCACGGCCAACCCGGCAGCGCGGATATCACCGGCAAAGGTGGAGGTGGCGGCGCCGTTTACTTCCAATTTGCCTCCCACGGATACCGGGCCGGAGGAATTGAGCGAGGCGACGCCGAGAAGTGTCGGCACGTTGAGATTCGGGATGGTGGACGTGGCGCTGCTCACCTGCGTCAATTTTCCGGAACTCAAGAGCAGGTCGCCGGCCCCGAGCGTAATGCCGCTCTGGGAAGAAAGGCCCCCGGTCGCGGCGATATTCACGCCGCCCGAGAAAGAAGAAGTGGCCGCGCCACGGACATCCAGCGCGCCGCCGAAGATGGCCGCCGTGGTGGACGTGGACTTGAACGATCCGACCGTCAGAATATCGTCGATGACCGCAGCGCCCTGAACGGCCAGCTTGGTTTTCGGCGAGGTGGAACCGACACCGAGGTTGCTGCCGTCATCGGTGATAATTGAATCGCCGATGGAGGTCCCGCCGGTGAATTTCGCGAGCTGGTTGGTCGTGCCGCCGGTCGTGCTGACATTGCCGCCACCGCCGCCAGTGGAGCATTTGAAGACGCCGTTGGAATCCGTGCCGACCGTGGTGCAGCCCGGCAAACCTTTGGCGACGATCTGGGTGTTGGAAGAAAGGAGATTGGCGACCAGTCCCCCGGCAGATGTCGTCGCGGACGCGCCGACCGCGACGCCGCCGGAGATGTAGGCGTTACCGGTGACGGAGAGCGGCTCGATCGGAGTGGACGTGCCGATGCCAAACTGATAATTGCTGTCCACCACGATCTGATTGATCGCGTCCTGCCCTTCCTGAATCTGGAAAAGATTCGCGGTCTGCCCGGCATTGCCGCGGATCGTCAGCGGAATCGAATACGTGGAAGTGGCTTCGATGGTGACCTGGGAAAAGCCGACCGGAGTCGTGGTGCCAAACGTGGACGGCGTGCTCGTGCCGCTCACCGCGGCGGAAAGCTGGGCGAACGCCGTGCCGCCGATCAGCTGACGCGGCGAAAGCGTTTCAAAACTCGTGCCATTGGAAGACGCCTCCACCTGCAGATACACCGCGCGGTCGGTGTTGAAGTTGTAATCCAGCACGTCGGGATAGCCATTGGACACATCGCCGATATTCACATCGAACACGCCGCTCCGGACCGTGAGCGAAACGGTGGAAGGAGCGTTCGAAGGCCACAGCTGACGGCCGCTGCTGACCGTCGGGCTGTCCCACAAGGAAAACTTGAAGTAGAACGTCGTGCCGGAAGAGTCTCCCAGCAGATTACCGCTGGAATCGGCGAGGCGGCCCTGAAACGCAATCGTCTGGGGAGCACCGCCGAGGGTAGAAGTTGCGTAGGTTGTCTGAACGAAAAGAAATCCTAAAACTGATAGGAATAAAACTGCCTTTCTTAGCAGGGATGTCGTTCTTCCTTTATTCACTTACTATAATATTTTATCATTTTGGGTCGGCTAAAATTTTGATAAAAATGAGCTTATTTGAGCTCTCGTTGGCGGGTGGCATAAAAGCCGCATGTTCATTGAGTTTTTCAGCTATGGAAAACCGGATTCTGTGGATAACTTTGGTATTGACGCGTAACGCTGAAAATAAAAAGACGCGATTTGAGTTCGCGTCTTTTTATTTTTCCTGCCGCTACTTCGTCTGATTTTTCTTGTAGTCCTTGATCGCGTTTACGACCTGGGAATCCACTTTCAAATCCTCAACAAAGAGAATCTGGTCCTTGTTGATTTTCATCAGATCTTCCGGACCATGAAGTTCGCCGCCGAGCTTCACCAGATTGATCTGGTTTTGCGCAGTGGTGGCCTTCGGCTGCAACACCTGGGTTACCTGCAGGTAGTAGATGTCAGTCAGCGTCGGGAAGTTGGAATTGAGGTTGGAAAGATGGCCGAAGTATACCTGGTTATTGGAGAGGAACACCGCCTGGTACTTCGCCGCAGAATTGTTGAACACTCCGGCATACCAGAGCGCCGCCAACACCACGATTACCACCACCAGCCACATCCACTTGGATTTCATCATTGCCATTTTGTTTTTCTTAAAAAAATTTACCGACCTTTAAAAGCGCTTTTAAACGTTACGCTCATCAGTATAGCACGGCGCAAAGAAAAACAAGATGCTATTTCGCCTGCCGGGTGGATAAGTCGTGGGCTTTCACGATGTCATTCGCAAAATCCCAGTCTAAATTGGCAAAAAATGAATTGATGTAATCTTTCCGGTTGACGCCGTAATCCATAAAGTAGGCGTGTTCGTATACGTCAAGCACGATCAGAGGAATTGCGCCCCAGACCGCCCCGACATTGTGCGCGTCGGCGCCGTAATTATGCAGACGGTTGTCTTTATAATCAAAGGCAAGAATCGCCCAGCCGCGCGCCGCGATTCCGGTGGCGATCATGTCCACCTTCCAGGCATCCAGCGAATCAAAATCCCGCTCGATCATTGTTACCAGCGCTCCCTTCGGCTTCCCGTCGCCGCCGAGATGTCCGAAATAGACTTCGTGGAGCTTCATGCCGTTGACCGCGAAGGTTTCCTGACGCTTCAATTCGCCGATGTAGCTGAAGACGCCGTTGGCTTCGGATTTATCCGCTTCCGCAATCTTTTTCTGGATTTCGTTGGTCTTTTTTACGTACCCTTCGTATAACTTCACGTGCTCATTGAGCATCTTGAGGGTGATGCCGGGCAGGTCTTTCGTGAATTTGTTCTTTTCCGGTTCAAAATCTTTTCTCATTTGCTTGTGTGTGACGGTAACGGCTGACTCGCCTCTTTTTTATACTCTAACACGATCTGCTGCTTGTCTTTGAGAATAAGATTGCCGAATTCCGCGCTCGGCTTACCATCCACGGTCATCGTGAGGGTGTATCCCGGACGCTGGATCGGCTGGCCCCAGACCTTAAAAAAGTCCTGAAGCGTATAATCCCGCTGGACCTGCGATTCCACGTGGAGCGTGCCGCTGATATCGTGCGTGTGGAGCGCGTGGTCACAGCTCCCGCCGAGGCCAATGTTGGCAGGAACTTCTTCCTCCCTGCCGTCCACGATAATCGTGAGCACGGGATGGACGTGGATCACCAGGTCGGCATTGGGCACCAGGCAGGGCACGCCGGAACCGTCGCCGGTAAGATTTGGTTTCGTGAGCCGGGGAATGATGAACAGGGCCAGCAAGACCACCGCAACACCCGCTGCTATCAGGGTATTTTTGTATTTGCCCATAGAATTAATTTATTATAGTATAAACCAGTTCACTGAACCAATTGCGGGATCGTCTAATGGTAGGACGTCTGGCTCTGAACCAGAAAATTGGGGTTCGATTCCCTGTCCCGCAGCAAATTTAGTGCAGCAGTTCGTTAAATCTTCAGGTAACGGCGGGCGGCGACAATCGCCGATCCGGCCCCGAGCGCCACGGCAAACAAAAGCTGATAAAAAATGAATTGCGGAACGTTGCCTTTAAGATACGCCGCGAGCGAAAGATCGGGAATAAAAGCATGGACGTAGGGAGACGCCGCGAGAATCAGAGGTGTCGCGACGATAACTCCGACACACGCCGCGAGCAAGCCGTACATAATGCCGGCCACCACATACGGGCCGTTGATAAATTTGTTGGAGGCGCCCACGAGCCGCATCACTGCCAGCTCTTCGCGGTTGGAATAGATCGCGAGGCGGATCGTATTGAAAGTAACCAATACCGCGACGATCGCGAGAAACATCGTCAGGCCGATTCCCACGCTCTTCACCGTCGAAATAATCGCCGCCAGCCGGTCAATCGCATCTTTGTTTTCGCCGTAGGTAACCTTCTCGATCAGCGGCTGAAGCGACGCATTTTCAAAATATCCGGCGATCGTGGAATACTGCTGGGGGTCTTTCGCTTTGATATTCAACGACGCCAGCAGCGGATTGACCTGCAATTCGGCGAGCGCCTGCGACACGGCTTCGTTGTCGCCGTGATTGTCTTTGAAAATTTCCAGCGCTTTATCCTGGGAAACATATTCCACCGCCCGCACTTCCGGCAGGGATTGCAGGCTTTTTTCAATGGTTAAAATCTGGTCTTCCGGCGCGTCAGTCTTGAAATAGACGCTGATGTCGATCTTGTCCTGCAACGAGGCGATCGCCGAACCGGCGACCACATTGAAGACAAGAAGGCCGTTAAATACCAGCACGGCGAGTACCATAATAACCGTCGTGGTCACGGAAAGAAGGCCGTTCCGGAAGAACGTCTGGACGCCGAATTTTAAAATCCTAAAAAGCGTAGTTGCCATTAAAATGCGTAATTTCCATGTGGATCGTCTTTGACCATTTTACCATCCTCAAGCGCGATCACGCGCTTTTTTATCTTATTCACGATATCGCGGCTGTGGGTGGCGAGAATGACCGTCGTGCCGAGTTCATTGATTTTGAACAGCAAGTTCATGATTTCATTCGCGTTGACGTGATCCAGATTTCCCGTCGGTTCATCGGCAATGATTACTGCCGGACGGTGAATCATCGCCCGGGCGATCGCCACGCGCTGTTTCATTCCGCCGGAAAGTTCATGCGGAAAGTTGTCCTTCTTGTCCGCGAGACCGACGAGGTCCAGCATCTGCGGCACCAGCTCCTCGATTTCTTCCTGCGGCCGGCCCTCCACCTCCAACGCGAAGGCCACATTTTCATACGCCGTCTTGGTGGGAAGCAGCCGGAAATCCTGGAATACAATGCCCACGTTGCGGCGAAGCTGGGGCATCTCATCCGGCCTTAGCCGGTTCACTTCATGCGCGCCTACCATAACCCTCCCCTTGGTGGGTTTTTCCTCTCCGATCAAAAGCTTGATAATAGTGGATTTTCCCGCTCCCGATTTTCCTACAATAGAAACGAACTCTCCCGGTTCAATCTTGAAATTTACATCTTCCAGCGCCTTTTGACCGTCGTATGATTTGGTTACGTTAGTAAAAGCTATCATAAGAACTAGCGACGAGCGCCAGTTACCTACAATTGTAGCTCTGCTTCGATAAATTTGTCGAGTTCCCCGCCCAAAACCTTCTCCGGCTGGGAGGATTCCACGTCCGTCCGGTGATCTTTCACTTTTTTATACGGATTGAGCACATACGAACGGATCTGGTTCCCCCACTCCGGCTTTACTTTCGTCCGCAGTTCGGAAAGCTCCTGTTTCTGCTGGGCGATCATCAAGGCCATCAGTTTGGATTTCAATAGCGCCATTGCCTTCTCCCGGTTCTGCGGCTGGGAACGCTCCTGTTGCGACTCGGCGCTTAATCCGGTCGGCAGGTGCACAATGCGGACGGCCGTCTCGCGCTTGTTGACATTCTGGCCACCCGGCCCGCTGGACCGCGTGGTTTCCATTTTCAGATCCTCCGGCGGGATCACCAGCTTTTTATGCTCCACGTCCGCCAGAATCGGCACCACCTCCACGAGCGCGAAGGAGGTATGACGCAGCTGCTTGGAAGAAAACGGCGAGATGCGGACGAGCCGGTGCACGCCCATTTCGTGTTTCAAAGTCCCGTAGACAAACTCGCCGTGGATTTCCAGGCCCAGGTCTTCTGTCTGCGTGACCTTCCAGCCGCGTTTCTGCGCGTACTTAACATACATGCGGAACAGCATGTTCGCCCAGTCTTTCGCGTCATCGCCGCCCACGCCGGGGTAGATTGTCAGATGACACGGCCCGGTATCGTATTTGCCTGTGAGAGGTCTGAACATTGACATAACTGTATAATTTTTCTTACACTTTGACTAGTTTTTTAAAGAGGAGTGCTGATGCCAATGCAACGGCCGATTGGTGGGATTAATTATGGACCGGGCGTGACCTTGAAAGAAGCGCAGGCAAGACAGAGCCAATTCAACCACCTGCTCAAGCTTGTGCCACACAACGCCGCGGAAAAGTTGATGAAAAAAGTGTGGATGCGGGTGGCCAAACAGTCAGCGGCAAAAATGTCGCCCAAAGAAGCTCGCCAACAAATCCACGAACTGACCCACGGTTTTAAAATCGCGCTCGTCCGGGGATGGGCCAATTGCCTTTTGTTGCTGAAAAAAGAACCACGGCCAGAGCAGATCTTCTGCCTGGACAAGGTATTGCTTCCTACCCGGCCGGATCGGGAAATGTTCAAAGATTTCGGAGCAACCTCCTGGCGGGAAGTTGCCATGGCTCAAACCGTTCCGCTGGTGACGAAACCGGAACGGGGGCAGGCGATTGAAGTGTACGAATCCTTTATTGCCAATCTGAAAGTGGAAATGGGACGATGGCGCAAGAACCGGCGGGAGTTTGTACTTTTCTCCGACGCCCGGAAAACACTTATCATCGGCGAGGACACGCAACAGTACTTCCTCAAAATTTCTCATAAACCCTAAAGAGGCGCCTGCGCCTCTTTTTTTATTGTTTGGAGCCGATGAGAGGAGTTGAACCTCCAACCTCTCCCTTACGAAGGGATTGCTCTGCCATTGAGCTACATCGGCATGGAGCGGGTAACGGGAATCGGCTACAAGTCCGGCCGCCGCAGCGTCCGGCTCGCAGCCCGCCCCTCGCTCATTTTCCTACTGGAAAATTTCGCTGCGGGCTTCGATTCCTTCCAACTTAGCAGAAACGAAACGCCTCATAACAGCGCTTCGTTTCCGTGAGCGGATGACGGGAATCGAACCCGTGTCTCAACCTTGGGAAGGTCGCATTCTGCCATTGAACCACACCCGCTTATTGCGAAACTACCTTATTTGTAGACCAAGAAAGCTCCGGAGTCAAAATGGTCACCTTGGCCGTCTGTTCGGCCTGGGACAACCAGTCGTCCAGTTTTTTCTGCTCGAGAAACAACCGGCCCTCCAGTAATTCTTTTTCCGCCTGCGGCACGAGCACCAGCGCCCGAAAACCGGCGAGGTCCAGGCCGTAGAGATTCTTCGCGGCATCGGCGATCGTTTTGGTGTCGGCATTCACGCTGGCGATGCGTTCGTCCACGGCCGCATCAAAATTATTTCCCGTCCGTTTTTTCAATTCGGCTTCGATCAGCGACTTATCAATGAGATCGTTCAGCGCGGCGCGGCGCAGCTCTTTCTGGACGGGCGTGCTGGTGGGATCAAAATCTTTCTGCCCGGCAAGCGTCTTTGCGTAATACTCCAGCGCCACCCCATATTCATCGTTCAACGCCTTGGCGGTGATAATGCTTCCGTTCACGATGGCCACCGGATAATGCCCGAGATGGATGACGTAGTACCCGGCAACGCCGATGAAGATTACGAAAAGGAAAAACAGGACGTTTTTGGTCATTATTGGATTTTGATCAACGTTTCACCCGGCCGCTTATAATCGAATTTCGCCTTCAGCTCCTTCGCGAGATTATGCGGATCGGAAAAATACTCCGCGTCCGCCTGCAGCTGCTCCTGCTCGTTCGAAAGATCCCGCTCTTCCGCCCGCGCCTCCTGAAGACGGGTATCCAGATCACGGTTGCCCGCGTAGACATGAAAAATCTGCACGGTAAGACCGCCGACAATCACCGCTACCGCCAGCCACACCAACAGCTTCATACCTACATTTTATCATAACCCACCCAAAGTACCCGGCGGGAAATGCCTTTGAGGGAAAATCGCAGAGCTATTTCTTTAAAAGTTCTTTGAAGATATTGGCGGAAATCTTGATATTATTGCTCACGCCGCGCTCTTTCAGCCGCTCCTTGCCGCGCGCCTGCTTTTTCCACAACTTCATTTTGCGCGTACGGTCGCCGCCGGTTTTCCCGAAATTACCGAGCAATTTTTTCATCGCCGGAATCGTTTCCCGCGCAATAATCTTCCCGCCCACCACCGCCTGGATTGCCTGGACGAACTGCTGTTTCGGCAGCAGCTCTTTCAGTTTTTCGCAGGTGACCCGCGCCTCACGCTCGATATCGCGCCTCGGCAGAATACGGGTAAGTCCCGGCACGGGATTTTCCGCGATATGAATCTCCAGCTTGGCCACATCCGCGGGCGCGAAACCGATCAGCTCGTAATAGAACGAGGCGAACCCCTGCGAAGCGGATTTGAGCTTGTCATCGAGATCGCGGATGAGGTCCGAAAGCGGCAGATCCGCCTTCACCACGATCTTATTTTTGCGCGTCTCAGTGGTCATTTCCGAAAAACGGAATATCTCCTTCAGACGGATTACCGCGCCGAGGAATTCGGGCGGTGTCACGATCTCCGTCCGCGTCATCGGCTCTTCCGCGATCTTGTAGTCGTTGGGGAAATCCTTCGGGTTGGTGATCAATTTGCCGTCCACTTTGTAGGCCACCGAAGGAAAGCTGTGCACGGTTTCGATCCGGAATTCGCGGAGCAGGCGTTCGGCAACGATCTCGAAATGGAGACGCCCTAAAAATCCCCCTTTGAATCCCCGGCCGAGCACTTCGCTCGATTCCGGCTCGATAGTGAGCGACGCGTCGGTCAGCCGCAGTTTGCCGAGCGCCTGCTTGAACTCATCATACTGATCCCCCTCTTCCGGATAGAACGACACGAACACCACCGGACGCGGCTCGGCGTATCCGGCAAGCTGTCGGGCTTCGGCACTCGTGGAGATCGTGTCCCCGATTTTCAATTTTCCGGGATCCTTAAGCCCGGTCGCGACATACCCGATTTCGCCTGTCTTCAATCCCTGTCCGGGAGTGAGCTTGGGGGAAAACGTCCCGATTTCTTTGGCCTTGGCGGTGCTTTTGGTGGCGAGCAGATGAATATCCTGATTCACGGCAAACGCCCCTTCGAACACGCGGATATACGCCATCACGCCCTTATGCTCGTCGTACAGAGAATCAAAGATGAGACCCCGGCCGGTTTTTTCCTGCGAATCGCGCGGGGGCGGGACCTGCTTCACGACGGCGCGAAGCAATGCCTCAACGCCTTCGCCGGTCTTGCCGGATACTTTCAGAATTTCTTCCGTCGGCACGCCGATCAGATCGGCAAGATCAAGCACCGCGTTCTGCACCTGGTCGGACTGGGCAACATCCACTTTATTCACCGCGCCAAGAATCTTCAGATTCGCTTTGCGGGCGTTTTCAAAATTGGCGAGCGTCTGCGCCTGGATTCCCTGCGTCGCGTCCACCAACAGCACCGCGCCTTCCACGGCGGCAAGCGCCCGGGATACTTCGTAGGCGAAATCGGCATGTCCGGGAGTGTCGATCAGATTCAGCAGATAGGTATTCCCGTCAACGGCGTAATTCATGCGCACCGGCGCCATTTTGATGGTAATGCCGCGCTCACGCTCCAGCTCCATCTGATCCAAAAACTGCGGCTTCATAAGCCGCTTTTCCACCGTTCCCGTGACTTCCAGAAGCCGGTCGGCCAGCGTGGATTTGCCGTGGTCGATGTGCGCGGTTATTACAAAATTACGGATATGCGAAGTCATGTGTATACCTTATACCAAGTTATCCACTTTTGGGAAACCTGATGTTGCGCAATTTTTGATATACTTAGATCAGTCCTGCTGCTAAGATTCCGGATCAAACCTTTATACAGGGACGAGGCAAAGCATCCGGCGCCGTGGCGCCGCGATTGAGCCAGTCCACTATATCCACTTCGGTGGAGTACTATTCTTTCCGGGGATCTTACGCAGGATTAGAAAAGCGGCGAAAAGCCGCTTTTTTCTTTTCCGCCGCCGGGACAATTAAATCGCGAATGCCAGCACGGCCAGCGAAGCAAGGCCGAGGCCCACCCCGACCCACTGAAGCGTCGTGAGCGTCTCGTGAAATAACACCAGCCCGATAAACAAAAATCCGATGACGCTGATCATATCCCAGACCACCGCGGTGATCACGAGCCCCTCTTTGAGCAGGCTTGGAATATAAAAGAAGCTGCTCAGCAGATAGCCGAGCAAGCTCAGGAGATACAACCCCGTCTTCTGGCTGACAGACCAGCTCTTGGCAAAGTAATCTCCCGCAATCACTGAAATTGAACTCAGGACTACAAGGAGCCACGGAGAAAAACTTCCCATCCATTGAAGAAGTGCCATGGGTCGGCAGCGCACTAAAACATAATGTCCTCTTCGGCGCGCTTGTAGGCGTGGATTTCTTTAGGCATGAACCAGAGTTTGATCTCCGCTTCGGCTTCGGCAATGTTGCCGGAGGCGTGGATCAGATTGCGAATGCCCCGCTTCTGCGCGTTGGCCAGCACCGCCGAATCCACCGAGTAGTCACCGCGGATCGTACCCATCTCCGCCTGCGACGGCATCGTGTTGCCGACGAGTTTGCGGACCATCTCCACCGCGTGCAGTCCCTGCACCACCATCTTCACGATCGGGCTTTCGCACATAAAATCAGTGATCCAGCCGTGCACCATTTTGCCGATCTTCACCGGATCGTCGGTGCCGATCTCTTTGACCGGATCCATGCCATGCTTCTGGTAAGTCGCCAGCGTCTTCTCACCCATCGCTTTCAGATTTTCCGCTGAATCGGAGTAGTGTTTCATCAGCGTCGGCTTGTCGGCCTGAAACATCTGGAGCGCGATCACTTTCAATCCCCTGCGCTCAATGCGCTTAACGATCTCACCGATCAATCCACGCTTCACGCCATCCGGTTTGATGAGTACCAATGTTTGTTCTTCTTTTAGTTTCATTTGATTGTTTTTATATGTAACTCTTTCAACTGCTTTTCGTCAACTTCGCTCGGCGCGTTGCTCATCAGATCCCTGCCGTCGCCCGTTTTCGTGAACGCGATCACTTCGCGGATGTTGGGCTCATTGAGGAGAATCATCATCAGGCGGTCAAAACCGATTGCGGCGCCTCCGTGCGGCGGCACGCCATAGGAGAACGCTTCTATCATATGCCCGAACTTGTCCATAATTACGTTGTCTTTGTAACCGAGCAGCTCAAACGCTTTCTTCAACAACTCCGGCTTGTGGTTGCGGATACTGCCGCCGGCGATCTCAAATCCGTTGAGTGCCAGATCGTATTGCATCGCTTTTATATCGGCGCTTGGCTTCGCCGGCAACTCGCCGCCCTCCGGCATGCTGAATGGATTGTGGCCGAAATCCCACCTCTTTTCTTTCTCGTCGTATTCATAGAAAGGAAAATCCACAATCCAGCTGAAGGCCAGTTCATTTGGATCATTCTTGTCCTTCCGGAGATCCGGCTTATCACTCTTATACTTCTCCATCGCTTCTTTGTGGCTCAAACGCGGGAACGGCACGGCGGTAATATGCTTTTCCGGATAGACGTTTTTCACCAGCTCCACCATAAAATTTTCCAGATAGCTCATCACGTCTTCGCGCTCCACGAAGCTCATCTCCAGGTCGATCTGCGTAAACTCGGGCTGGCGGTCACCGCGCGTGTCTTCGTCGCGGAAACAGCGCGCCACTTGGAAATACCGCTCCAATCCGGCCACCATCAAAAGCTGTTTATACTGCTGGGGCGCCTGCGGAAGCGCGTAAAATTTTCCCAGATAGAGACGGGACGGCACCAGATAGTCGCGGGCGCCTTCGGGCGTGGACTTGCCGAGGATCGGCGTCTCCACCTCTGTGAAATCGTGCTTTTTGAAATACTCATCCACAAACGCCAAGGTCTTGGAGCGCGCGCGCAAATTCTTCTGCATCCTCGCGCGGCGGAGATCCAAATAGCGGAATTTCATCCGGCTCTCCTCACCGATCTCTTTGCCGTCGCTCATCACATCAATCGGCGGCGTCTGCGCTTCCGTCAACACCTCCAATTTCGCCGCGCCGATCTCGTGTTTGCCGGTCGGAATGTTGGGATTGATCATATTTTCCGGACGCTTGTTGACCGTGCCGGTGATCTTCACTACCCACTCCGGGCGGAGTTTGTCGGCGATCGCGTACATTTCCTTACCGTAAAACACCACCTGACAGACGCCGGAGCGGTCGCGGAGATCAATGAAAATAAGTTTGCCATGATCGCGGCGGACGGACACCCAGCCCATCAGCTCCACTTCTTTCCCTTCGTGTGTAACTATGTCGGCAATCAGCGTTCGCATAGTTTAGAGTTTATCAAACCATCAAGTAATAAAAAAGGTCTGCATTCCGTAGACAGGAATGCAGGCACGAGCATAAAAGGTCTTAATTATACCGACCCGCCCCTATTTCGGGCGGTCTTTCTTTGCTTTCTTGATGAGCTCGGCGCGG
>CAZWVU010000008.1:0-43806 GCA_964637575.1 uncultured Candidatus Saccharibacteria bacterium | reverse complement strand
GTCCACAGCTGCTGTTCACCGAGAAATTATTTTGTTAAGATTACTTTCAGTTTTTTGAAAGGAGAGGACTGGTGAAAAATTATCTGGAAATGCTCAAGGATATTTTGGAGCATGGAGTTGATCGCGGTGATCGCACCGGCGTCGGCAACCGTTCGCTATTTGTCCGGCAACTGCGGTTTGACCTTCGCGAAGGATTTCCGATCCTTACCACCAAAAAGATTCCCTTCGGCCTCGTGAAAGCCGAGTTGCTCTGGATGATCAGCGGCAGTTCAGATGTTAAAGAGCTGCACAAATACAACTGCCACATCTGGGATGCCAACGCGAACCACCCGAAATGGAAGCCTAAGGCGCGGTTTGAAGGCGATCTCGGTCGGGTGTATGGCGTGCAGTGGCGGCACTGGCGTTCGCCGGAAGGAAAAGAAATTGATCAGCTGAAGGAAACGATCGAACGGATCAAAAAAGACCCGAACGATCGGCGGCTGATTGTGACCGCCTGGAATCCGGGCGAGCTGGACCAGATGGCGTTGCCGCCCTGCCACCTTTTCTATCAGTTCTACGTCGCGAACGGCGAACTCTCTCTGATGATGCTCCAGAGGAGCTGTGATTCATTTCTGGGCGTGCCGTTCAATATTTCTTTTTACGCGCTGATGCTGTCTATGGTGGCCCAGGTGACCGGTACGAAACCGAAAGAGCTGATCATCAGTTTCAACGACGTCCATATCTATAGCAACCACTTCGATCAGGTAAGGCTGCAGCTTTCGCGTCAATCGTTCACGCTGCCGCAGCTTTGGTTGAATCCGGATGTGAAGGATATTGACGCGTTTACGACGGAGGATATCAAATTGATCGGTTACCAGGCGCATCCCACGATTAAAGCGGAGATGGCCGTATGAAGCTTGCGATCATCGCGGCGGTCGCGCGGAACGGCGCAATTGGCAGCAACGGTGAAATTCCCTGGCATTTTCCGGAAGACATGAGGCGGTTCAAGGAGAAAACGCTTGGCCACGCGGTGATCATGGGCCGGAAGACCTATGAATCCATCGGCAAACCGTTGCCGAACCGGCTGAATATCGTAGTGACGCGGCAGAATCTGGATCTTTCCAATGCCGGAGTCGCGGTCACGGGTTCTTTCGGGGAAGCGCTCCTCTACGCCGACCGGGCGCTGACCGCCAAAGGTAATCGGAGTGATGACGACGAGATCTTCTGTATCGGCGGCGCCGCGATCTACCAGCAGGCCATGCCGCTTGCGGACACAATCTATCTGACCCAGATAGACCGGGACTTTGCCGGCGATGCGTTCTTTCCGGAGATCGACCCGAAGGTCTGGCGGTGTGTGTACGAAAAAGGCGCCGGTTGGCATGGAAAGGAACCGGAAAGGTTTCTGGCCTACTTTCTCGAGTTCGATAAGAGCAAAACAATAATCCCCCAATAACATGGGGGATTTTTTATTCGGTATAGGGATTGACGGAGGGTGCGGTGCTTGCGCGGTCAAGATCGGCGCTCAACCAGTTGTCGATCCGGATTTTTCCTGATTTGAAATTGAGGCAGGCCGTCCCCGCCCGCATCCGGTCGGCGTACTTATCGCCGGTGTACAGGGTGTTTTCCAGAAACAGCGTTTCTTTCCGGAGGATTTTGAAAAGCATCCAGGCATAAATGTAGACCACCGCGGGCGCGGCCCGGAAGTTGCGGTAGTCGTAATCGGTTTCCGCGCAAAACTTCTTCAACAGTTTCATCCCCATCACTTCTTTGGAAAGGAGATACCAGCGTGGTTCGCAGGTTGTTTTGGCGAAAAACGCCGGCTTCATTATCTCCAGTTCCTGGGGGAAGGGAAGGAACAGGTCGTATTTCCGCAGGGTTATGAGGTCGTGAAGGTGGAGAATCGTCAGCGGAAGACTGGCGCAGACATGGAACGCGGGGAAAAGAATGAACGGATTTTCCTTCTCGCTGCAGATATAGAGGAGCTCCCGGCTGAACGGAACCAGATCAAAGCTGGCCAGGTATTCCTTTTTGCAGGGAAACACCTTCAGGGTTTCTTCAACGCTGATCATGTTGGTGCCGCCCATTATTTTGCAGGCCGATGCCGGCAACGTAAGATGCTTATTTATTTCCACAAATCTTCCTTTCAATGAACGTGCTTTTATTATAGCAGGACTGGCGGAGGGTACAGGATTCGCCTGTTGGCGAATTTCGCTGCGGGCTTCGAATCTTATGGCGGAGGGTACAGGATTCGAACCTGTGAGGCCATTTCTGACCAACCTGTTTTCAAGACAGGCGCATTAGACCGCTCTGCCAACCCTCCATCATCACAATGTACAGGAATTTGACTTTTTTTGCAAAAATAACTATCGTATTTCCAGTATCGGTATGAGGAGGTGTGATGACGCCCTACGCGGAACGCGTTGCGAATAAGTTTGATCAGGCCATGTTTCGGCAGATCAAATGGGTGATGTCGGCGTTTCCGGATTGTCAGCTGCCGAGTCGCGGTGAGTTGTCCTGCCATCTGATTGCGCGCGCCCTGGCCACCGTGTTTCCGGTCGAATTCGAAGACGGATATTTCGGCAGTCGCGGGTGGCGGCATTCCTGGCTGGTGACGCCAAACGAGTGGGTGATCGACGCGTATCCGGTGGCGACGATTGGCGGACCGATTCTGGTGGATGTCGGCTGGAATAGTCCCTGGAAAAAGTTGTATCTCCCGTCGAAACTCGAAGGATTGGATGCGCCGGCGTTCGAGAAAGACAGAGATTTCGTAATCCGTGTCATGCGCGGCGTCTGGAAAAACACCGGCGGAACCCGTTTCCATGAGTCCCCGAATTAACGGGGACTTTTTATTTTTTCCGCCAAACGGGTTGCAAAATCTTGATATAATAAAAGTGTAAAGATGACGTTCAAAAATCAACAGTCCACCTTTTTTATGCTACGTGTCCTGGTTAACAAATGTCGAACAGGAGCATGATCAACAAACCTAATAACACAAACAAATGAACAAATATATTACCTTGGCGGAGCGCGACGGAATGAAGGATGGCACTACGAAAGAAAAGGATCGCGGCGATGGACGTGGCGGCATGGGTGGCGGGACGACCGGCGGAGACGGCGGCACGATGGGAAGTGACGGTTCGATGACGGAAGGAAAGGGTGACGGGCGCAACGCGGACGGCAAAACGAAGAAGGATGGAAAGGGCGGGATGAATGGAACCTAAGGACGCTACCTCGAAAACACAATAATCTTATGCTGGAAACAATTGCTATCGTGCTGTTGCTGCTCTGGTTTTTGGGTGTGGTCTCCTCCTTTACCCTTAACGGGTTTATCCACGTCCTCCTGGTTATCGCGATTGTCGTAATTTTAGTGAGAGTCATCAGGGGTCGCCCCGTCGTGTAACCAGATTCCCAGGAGCGTGCGCGCTCCTGGACCGGGTGTGCCCGGTGTCCTCGTGCGGGGGATTTTTTATTTTTGGCAAAAATATATCTTTTTAAAGGGTAAAATAAAGAGAGAGGGATAAAGGTCGATAGAGGCAAGTATGTCAAAAAATAATTATGGCAAGACGTGGCAGCAGAAGTAAGGGGCGGGGACGGGGCAAGGGTTCTTCCACCAAGTCTACCCCGACCGAATATTAGGAAGATGGCAAGAAAATACAGTCCATCAGCGGGTCGTGATGTGGAGCGCGAGATGCATAAAATGAAGCGCGGTCAACTGAAGAGCGGCAGAAGCGGAAAAAAAGTAACGTCTCGGAAGCAGGCAATCGCCATTGGTCTTTCGGAGGCGCGGAAGGAAGGGAAAAAAGTTCCACCTCCGCCGGATAAGTAGGCGGAGACGCCGGAGGGACGACCATGGCGTCCGTCCGGACGGCCTGAATAAAAAATTCCCCTAAGGGGAATTTTGTTTTTAAATTCTCTGATGATCAAGAAGAAGCTCTTCATGTTCCCACCAGAATTCGATCCAGTCGTCGCCTTTGGCATGGATCCAGACGTCCGGATCCACCGCTGACTGTGGGTGTTTGTACAGCGTGGCGATGAAGAACCCGGCATCCTTGAAGGGCTTCAGCGTTCTGCCGGTGTCGGCGATATCGTCGACGATCAGCACCGAAGCGGTGATTGCGTTCAGATTTTTGTAGTAGAAATCACTCGTGTCGAGCAGGGGCGTACTGCGATCCGGTGACACGAGGTCGAATGGCGATTTCACGAGAAGCTCCAGCTTCAGCTGGTGCGAAAGACAGACCGCGAGCGGCAGGCCGCCGCGGGGAGGGCCGTAAATTTTCGTGAACGGCCGTTTGCTCGCCCTGATGACGTTGGCGATCTTCCCTACGTCCGCCGCGAACTGCGTGAAGGGGTAATACTCCCTGCGGGTTGCGGTTTCCATAGCCTCGTCTCCTAAGAACTGCCTGCATAATATCACGTGCTAGAATTAAGTAAATAAGGCATGGCTATTACCAAAGACGTCCTTCAGCGGTCTTTTTGGGCACTCCCGATAGGGGAGGTCTTGGATATCCTGGAAACGACCCGCGCCGGACTGGCTCCGGAAGACATTGAGGAGCGGTTGGGGTTATTCCGGGAAAACACCCTGCCGCAAAGCTCGCGTCTTTCCCGGGTGAATATTTTCTTCCGCCAGTTCAAAAGTCCGCTTCTCACGCTGCTGCTCGGGGCCAGCATCGTCACACTGTTTCTCAAGGACTGGAAGGATGCCAGCGTGATTATCGCGGCGGTGGTGGCGAATATCGCGCTCGGATTTTATCAGGAAAACAAAGCGGAAACGGCGCTGTCGCATTTGAAAAGTTATATCATCGAGCGTACCCGCGTCTTCCGCAACGGCCAGGAATTCGAAATTGACGCGCGCGAACTCGTGCCGGGTGACATCATTCATCTGGCGCAGGGTGACCGGGTGCCCGCCGACTGCCGGCTTGTGTACATCAACGATCTGATGGTGGACGAAACGGTGCTGACCGGCGAATCGCTGCCGGTGATGAAGACCACCGAACCCGGCAGTTTCAAGGCGGCGCTTGCGGACCGGAAATCAATGGTCTTCAGCGGCACGCTGGTGGTGCAGGGTTTTGCGAACGCGGTGGTCTGCGGCACCGGATTGGAAACCGAACTTGGCAAAATCGCGGGTGCTGTGGCGAAAGCGGAAAAGGAGCAGACGCCGCTCCAGCGGGCGATCAGCCGCTTCAGTATCCGTGCCAGTATCCTTCTTCTCGGGCTCACACTTGTGGTGTTTTTTCTCGGCCTTTCGGCGGGCAAGCCGCTGCTGGATATGTTTCTTGTCGCGGTGGCGATCGCAGTGGCGGCCGTCCCGGAGGGGTTGCCGGTGGCGCTGACTATGATCCTCGCGATCGGCGTCCAGCGGCTGGCGCGGCGCAACGGCGTGGTGCGGAAAATCCTTGCCGCGGAGACGCTTGGCAACACTTCAGTGATTCTGACCGATAAGACCGGCACGCTCACCCAGGCCAAGCTGGATCTGGCCCGGATCAATATCTGGGATGAGAGCTTCAGCCGCGAAGAGATCCTGAAACACGCCCTTCTCAATACCGACGTGGTGGTGGAAAACCCGCGCGCTCCGCACGAGCAGTGGAGGATCATCGGCCGTCCGCTGGAAGTGGCGCTGGTCCGGGCGGCGGCCCGTCTCGGCGTAGCCCTGCCCCATGTGAAGCGGGAAGTGGAAATGCGCAACTATCTTCCGTTTACCTCCAAGACGAAATACTCCGCGTCACTGACGGTGCACGACGGTGAAGAGGCGCTGGTGAACGTCTTCGGCGCGCCGGAAATTCTCCTGAAAAACTCGGCGTTGCCGGAGCAGGAAAAGCGCCGGATATTGCGGGAGATCGAGCAGATGGCTTCCAGCGGCGAGCGGGTGCTCGGACTCGCGGTGAAAAAAGTGAGTCTGAAAAAAGAAATTTCCCTGCGGGAAAGGGACGCGTTTGAGAATCTGCAATTTATCGCGACCATTTCCTTCCGGGATCCGGTGCGGCCGGGTGCCCGGGAAGCCATTGCCCGGGTGTTCCGCGCGGGGATACGGTTGGTGATTATGAGCGGTGACCATCGCGGCACCACGCAGGCGGTGGCCGCCGAGCTGGGTTTGCAGGTGGCTGACGACGAAATTATGGACGGTCTGGAAATTGAAACGATGAATGACCTGGAGCTGAAGCGGCGGCTGGAAATCGTGAAGATCATTGCCCGGGTGAGTCCGGAAGGGAAGCTCCGGGTGGCCAAGGCGCTGAAAGAGATGGGCGAGGTAGTGGCGATGACGGGCGACGGCATCAACGATGCCGCCTGCCTGAAAGAGGCGGATATCGGCATCGCGATGGGATCCGGCACCGACGTGGCCAAGGCGGTGTCCGACCTGGTGCTCCTGGATGACAATTTTTCCACAATCGTTGCGGCGATCGAGGAAGGGCGCCGCATTCTCGACAACATCCGCAAGGTGATCATCTATCTCTCTTCTTCCATTTTCGACGAGCTGTTTCTCATCGGCGGCGCGATCGTCTTCGGGATCGCTATGCCGATCAGCGCCATCCAGATTTTATTCGTGAATTTCGTTTCGGACACGTTTCCGGCGCTGGCGCTGGCGTTCGAGCACAAAATCGACCACTTCCTCGACCGGCGCCCGAAAATGACGAAGAATCTTTTTGACAGGGAAATGGCATTCCTCACGCTGCTCATCGGCATCCCGACCAGCGCCCTCTCGTTTTTTATCTACTATTTCATGATTGTCCGCGGAGTTGATCTGGCGATCGCGCGCACGTTCATTTTCGCGTCGTTTTCCCTTTCTTCCCTACTGGTGATTTTTTCCGTACGCAGTCTACGCAAACCCGTGTTCGCCTACAACCCGTTTTCCAATCCGTTCCTGGTCGTGGGAGTGCTTCTGGGCTTTGCGTCGGTTGCCGCGGTGGTGTATCTTCCCGTCCTGCAGGAGGTGATGGGCACGGTGTCGCTGCCACCGCAATGGCTCGGATGGCTCGGCACTTCGGCATTGGCGGAAGTTGGGGCGGTTGAAATCGGAAAATTCGCGCTCCGAAAATTGAAATTGAGTCGGGCTTAGGGCTACCGCCAATCCGATGAAGATCACACACTCTGGGGTGTTCGCGCCTTTTTCCTAGGGTTGTTGGCGATCGTGGCGGTGCTGGTTATCTGGCGCACGCCTCCCGGCAAAGACGCTTTCGGCGGTGTTGATATTTATTTTATTTCTCCTTCGCCTATCTGGGATTCATATAACAGTTTGAGTTTTTTGAGTCCACGATGTACTTGCACGGCTACAGAATTTTTTGATTTACCGGTGATAAGAGAAATTTCTTTGAGCGACAAATTTTGCGCGTAACGCATGTGCACTATTGTATGATACGGCTCAGGCAACCGTTGAATGAGGAGAGTGGCTGCTTTGCCATCCAATATTTCAAAAAGAAGGTTGTGTGGTGGGGTTTTCGGTTCAAATCCCTCGGTCAGTAAAATATCCAGCGATGTTGTTTTATGTTTCCGATATTCATCTACGATCAGATCATTCAGGACGTGATAGAGAAAGGCCCGCATCACATCAATCTTGCCCCCTTTAATGAGATAGCTCCATGTTTTCACAAAGGCGTCCTGCACCAGGCCTTCACTAAGCGCGTGGTCGTGGACCTTAAAAAAAGCGTATAAATTAAGACCCTTCTGGTAGTCTTGGTGCGCGATCGCCAGCTCTGTCTGAAGTCTCTTCTCTTTTTTTGGATTCACCATTACATATGCCGTATCCCGAAGCTTCCTATTACACGACTATTACAATAGCTCTGTAATACCCGAGGGGATATGGCGATGTCTGATTACATCCGCGTTACAGCGATGGCGTAACAAAGCGAAGCGATATCTGTTTTCAGTGTAACACGTTGCACGCCATCCATTTTGTAAAGGTGCGCTTTGTTCGTAGCAGAAACCAGATAGTATGGTAAGGTTAGGTGGTGAAAGAAAAGAAAATATCCACGAAAATAAATAACAAACTCTCGGGGGCGGCCTTTTTTGAGCATCTGTGGGAAAAGAGCTGGATATATATTAAAACCGTAGTGGATGTTGTACGGGAGCCGGTGTTGATTCTTGATAAGGACCTCCGCGTGATGGCCGCCAACGAGTCTTTCTACCGGACGTTTAGTGCCGAATCAAAAGATACTGAAGGCAAGCTCGTGTACAACCTGGGGAATGGCCAGTGGGATATTCCTGCCCTTCGGAAACTGCTTGGCGACGTACTGCTTAAGCACACATTTTTCAAGGGCTTTCAGGTCGCCCATGAGTTTCTTTCTATTGGGCGCAAGGTAATGATTCTCAACGGACGGCAGATCTATATTAAAGATGACGCAGCGCCGCATGCGTTTCCGCCCATTATATTACTTGCCATGGAAGATGTTACGGAAATGATTGCCGTAGCTGAAACGCTGGCCAGCCACGCGAAAGAGATTGAAGCAAGGCTGACCGCGCGGACGCAGAAATTGGAGACGCACATCGGGCAGCTGGAAACACAACTCAAAGCGCTTAAAAAGAAAGAATAATGCCTGGCGCAATACTTTCCTTCCTTCAACGGCTGTATTGTCATGGAATCAAATAAAAAAGGCATGGTAAAAACACCCGGGTCAATTGGGGCTGATTTTGTCGTGCATCTGTGGGAGAAAAGCTGGGCCTATATTAAAACCGTAATAGATGTATTGCGGGAGCCGGTGTTGATTCTTGATAAGAACCTCCGCGTGATGGCGGCCAACGAGCCCTTTTACCGGATGTTTCAGGTTGAAGCGAACGATACTGAGGGAAAGATTGTGTACGAGCTTGGGAACGGCCAGTGGGATATTCCGGCATTGCGCAAGCTGCTTGAAAAAGTTCTGCCCAAGAACACATTTTTCAAGGGCTTTGAGGTTTCTCACGACTTTCCTGCCATTGGGCGCAAGATAATGATACTAAATGCCAGGCAGATCCATTTTAAAGAGGAAGTTGCGCAACATCCGATAATGTTGCTTGCGATGGAAGATATTACCGAGATGATGGCGGTCGCCGAGGCTCTTTCTGGTCATGCCAGCTTGCTTGAGGCAAAGCTTACAGAGCGCGCGCAGAAATTGGAGATTCATATCGGGAAATTGGAGAGAGAGATGCACGAACTCAAAAAGAAATGACTGTAATGCATCTGGATCTGGAACGGCCTCTGTCTATAGGGAGGTCGATTAATTAATCGCATTACAGACAATGCTTCTTACTATTGGATTAGGACTCATAGTGCTTTGGTTCTTCGGGTTTATCATCTTTCCTGTGCTGGGATGGTTTGTTCACGTTCTTCTCGTGTTGGCCATAATTATGATCCTGTTGAGGGTTATCAAGGGTAAGTGAAAAGCCCACGTCCCGGCCAGAAGCATTTCGTTCAAGTTATACATTAAAAATAAAAATATAAATATATGAAGAAAACGTTTAATAAAAGTTCGGTAGTCGCCACGCTTGTCTTCGCCCTGGCCCTCATCGGCCCGATGGCGGCGCTCGCGGCCGGTCCGTTGCCCGTCAATCTGTTATCAATTTCAACAAACAACTTCGCGATCCTGTCAAAAACAGGCATCACCAACACAGGAAGCCACATCAGCATCATTACCGGTAATATCGGCTCCAGTCCGATCACTGCCGCGGCGATGGATAATGTGTTCTGTTCGGAAATAACCGGAACTATCTACGGCGTGGACGCGGCCTATACCGGCAGTGGTACGCAGGCCTGTTTCGCGGGTAATCCGCCGATGTCCAACAAGACGCTTGTGGACAACGCAGTGCTGGATATGGGAACCGCCTACGGAGATGCTGCCGGACGAACTGGTCCGACCGCGACTGAATTGGGCGCTGGAAACATCGGTGGTATGACACTTGCCCCGGGACTTTATAAGTGGAGCACTGACGTTACTATACCAACCAGCGTCACGCTCTCAGGCGGTGCGAATGATGTCTGGATCTTCCAGATATCGGGAAATCTCAACATTGCCTCCGGCGGCAGTGTTCCGGCGGGTATAAAAGTAATACTTAGTGGTGGAGCTCAGGCCTCCAATGTTTTCTGGCAGGTCGGCGGTCCCACCGGCGCCACCCTCGGAACCTACTCAACCTTCAATGGAACGATCTTGAGCGCCAAGCAGGTCATTATACAAACCGGCGCGGTATTGAACGGCAGAGCGCTCGCGCAAACTCAGGTGACGCTTGACGCGAACACTGTTTCGGTTCCTACCGTTGCGGTCCTTCCGGCTACCCTTCACATCGAAAAGCTGGTAGTTAATGGTAGTGTCGGGACGGCGCTTCCTTCCACTTTTACAGTGCACGTCAAGAATGCCGGAGTGGATGTTTCCGGAAGTCCGGCGGCCGGAGCTTCGTTGCCCGGAACTCTTTATTCACTGGCCGCGGGTACCTATGTCGTCAGTGAAGACGCCAACGCTTCATACACACAGGTTTTCAGCGGTGATTGCAATTCCAGCGGCAGCATAACGCTCGCTCCTGGTGATGATAAGCTTTGCACTCTGATTAACACGAATATCGCCTTGCCCCCTGCACCAGCCAGCCCTTCCAGTGGCGGTAATAATGCCAGCAACTTTAACGCCCCGCTCCCTCTCATCAACATCACAAAAATACCGGCTCCGCTCGCCCTGCCTTCTGGTCCAGGATCCGTTACGTATACCTACACGGTAACTAATGTAGGTCAGGTTCCGATGATCGGTGTATGGGTTAAAGACAATCAATGCAGCGCGGTCAACTTCATTTCCGGCGATACCAATAACAACACGGTACTTGATCTGGACGAAACTTGGGTATATCGCTGTACTACATTAGTTTCTAAAACCACCACTAACACCGCTACCGCTCACGGCCAGGCGAATGGCTGGGATGGTTATGACATCGCGAACGCGACAGTAGTAGTCGGCACGAATGTAACCCCG
Organism: uncultured Candidatus Saccharibacteria bacterium; assembly: GCA_964637575.1. GTDB lineage: Bacteria > Patescibacteriota > Minisyncoccia > UBA6257 > WO2-44-18 > JAHFLQ01. The sequence continues at coordinate 32,911 of CAZWVU010000008.1, read as the reverse complement.
CCTTTGATTCATGTGATCAAAAAGCCGAATGTCTTCGTACTTCCTTCCGGCGGAGGAGCCGTTACCTATTCGTACCTGGTAACCAACCCCGGCACGGTTCCGCTAAGCGATGTGAGTATTACTGACGATAAATGCACCGGTTTGCCAGGCCGCGTTGTAGGGCATCCGGGGGATCTGAATAAAAATAATCTTTTGGAAAACAATGAAACCTGGCAATTCACCTGCGAGACCCGGCTTACCCAGACGACCACGAACATTGGTACGGCCGTCGGTCACGCCAACGGGTTGACCGCTGTCGATCTGTCGCCCGCTACGGTGGTCGTGGCAACTCCTGGCCTTCCGAATACCGGAATTGGTCCTGACGATAATAGCGGTGTTTGGAACACCATCATAGTTGCCGGGATTCTTGTCGCCATATCCGCCTTCTATCTGGGACGAAAGAAACTAACAGCTTAGTAGTACGGATACGTAAACGCGCCGGCGGATTTGTTTGCCCCGCTGGCGACAAACAAGAAGAGCCGGGCCAGGGCTGGTCTGGCTCTTGTTGCTATTTATGAAGGTGCAAAAAACTTTATTACGACGAACTGTGCTGGGAGCAACCATTGGCGGGTTCGTGCTTTCTCTGGGGATTACCTTCCGCTTTTTCTTGCCGAGTTTTGGCCTGCCAGTAAGCAGGCGGGCTCAGAATGACACCATGCCGCCCCCAGCCAGCGTCGCTTCTACCGCGTTGCCCGTGCGTCTCAAAATTCCGAAGATCAGCGTTGACGCTCAAGTAGAGTACGTAGGTCTGGCTTCTAACGGGGCTATGGACGCGCCGAAAGTTCCTCCGGATGTGGCCTGGTTTAATCTCGGGCCACGCCCCGGTGACAATGGTAGCGCGGTTATTTCCGGACACTTCGGGTGGAAGAATGGCATATCGGCAGTATTTGATAATTTACATAAATTGCGCAAAGGGGACATGGCATACGTTCAGGACGAAAAAGGAATAACCACCGTTTTCGTAGTGCGGGAACTTCGGCAGTATGGTCAAAATGAGAATGACGGAAGCGTGTTTATTTCTAGTGACGGAAAGGCACACCTGAATCTCATTACCTGCGAGGGCGTCTGGAGCGCGGCTAAGAAAAGTTATTCCGACCGGCTTGTGGTATTTACGGATAAAGCAACGCAATGACAATCATTAAAAAAATATTTAAAGCTACTAGTCTGTACTCGATGTGCATTGGCTTGTTTTTGGCAGGGGTTGGCCAGGCGGATGCCGCGGCGTCAGTAGCCAGCCAGGTTGATTATTACACTACTACCAACAACGCCGTGCCTTTCACTCGCTTGCTGACACCAATGAGCACTGCATCTGGCGGGAGCACGGTTTCACAAACCGCCAACCCGGACGGTTCGGTGACACTAACGGCAAACGCCTCTTTGGGGTATTCCGACTCCGGTTTTTATATGAACGCCGGGACGCTCGGTGATTTAAAAAGTATATTGGTCACGGGTCCCGCCGGTCTGAATCCGTTCGGTGTCAATATCTGGTTTGATAAAGACAATAATGGCGAATATTTTGTCTGGAATAACAACGTCTTAACTGGGCTTGGCGGCGACAGTTATATTTTAGGCCCCGCTTCCCAAAATGGCGTACTCTCCATCAACGCGAACTCCACGTTCACATCCTTGAATCCGTCGGGCGGAAATTACACGCTCGCCCAACTGGAAAACGGCGCGGCGCCCGGAATAAACAGCAATACGAAAATCGCGATCTGGGTTGGGGCGAATGTCACCAATGGAGGTTTCAACACGACGGTAAGCGAGGTTACCATTGTGCACAACACTCCTCCATCATCCGCTCCTCCGAGCTGGAACTACAACGCCTGGGTGGATCATGGCGTGGGGTATGCGGCTCCGGCGGCCGGTGACGCCTATTATCCCAGCGTTATCTATGACGCCAACGGATTTGGCGCCGGCACCCCCAGGTACTCAATGTGGTATTCGGATGGTCTCGGTTCGGTGTTTCTGACCACGTCATCGGACGGCACGACCTGGGGAGCCCCTGTTACGTTGGCGGGAATCGCTCACGCCCATCATGTGCAGGTTTTGTATAACAGTAATTGTTTCGGCGCGGTACCTTGCACCATTTCTACTGCCAAATACCGGATGTGGTTTTGGGATATGGGTGCGCCGACACTTTACGACATCTCTTCAATGGCGACCGCCGAATCCGCCGACGGCATCAATTGGATCAACAAGGCCGCGTTAACGCAAAACCCGTCAGCGCCCTTAATTCAGGCCACCGGATGGAACCGCGGCACGTACGGACCGGTATCTCTTACGTATCAATCAACCGCGGCCAACACCGGCACCGAACCATGGAATTATAGATACGTCATGTATTACAACGGAACAGACGGCGGCCATGAGGATACCGGACTCGCATACTCTGCCGACGGACTATTCTGGAACGCGTACACGGTAAATCCGGTATTGAGTGGTTCGCGTGTCGGTGGAAGCGAGGCCTGGGATTGTATGAGCGCCACCTACGGTACTGTTTTTAAGGACTCGTTGGGATATCACTATTTTTACAGCGGGAGTGGTCAGGATAACGGATCAGGAGGGTGCGCTGCTGCGGCTAGTTTTAATGGGGTCGGCTATGCCTATTCAACAGACGGCAAAATCTGGCTTAAAGATCCTGATCCGTTTTTTAAAATCAGCGACGGCGTAGCGTACCGGAGTGGCCGGCTCTATACCCCGTCGGTTGTCCATGACGGTTCCGGCATTTTGCGCATGTATTTTTCTGCGAAAGACGCCGCTGGCGGTCCGAAAAAGATCGGTTACGCGACGCTGATAGAACCGGCCATCCTGCATGTCATTAAGCTGGTGGTACACGGAAACGGAGGCGCGGAAATTTCTTCTGATTTTAGCGTCCATCTGAAGAGCGCGGGAACCGATGTTTCCGGAAGTCCGCTGGCCGGGGTTATTGCTCCTGGAACCGGTTACGCGCTTTCGGCCGGTACCTACGTGATCAGCGAAGCAGCCAACGCCGCGTACAGTCAAAGTTTCGCGGGAGATTGTAACTCAAACGGGAGCGTGCTGCTTGCCGCTGGTGACGATAAGGTTTGTACGATCATTGACACTGATATTCCGGCACCCGGGACGGTACTCCTGCCTGACGCGGGAAGCGCCGGCGGCGGAGGCAATTATTTCGCGCCGCTACCGCTGATTGACGTTACCAAAATACCGAGTCCTTTAGCGCTCCCTTCGGGAGGGGGGCCAGTTACGTACACGTATACAGTGACCAATATCGGCGTGATTCCTATGGGTGGTGTGTGGGTGAAAGACAATCAGTGTAGTCCGGTAAACTTTATTTCCGGTGACGACAATAGTGACGGAAAGCTTGATACCAACGAAACATGGATATACCGCTGTAAGAAAAATATTACCCAAACAGAGACGAATACGGCTACCGCGCACGGTTCGGCTAACGGTTGGGATGCGTATGACGCTGCACTGGCAACCGTTGCCGTTGGACTGCCCTTAACTCCGCCAGTAATTCATATTGTAAAGACGCCAAGCCGTGTAACCCCATTTCCGCCAGAGGGTGGAGATGTCACGTATTCATATGCAGTTACTAATCCTGGCGTCGTTCCAATGCATGACGTAGTGGTAACTGATGACAAGTGTGGCCCACTCTTTGGGCCATTTGGTGACGCTCATGGCGACAACGTACTTGATCCCGGTGAGACATGGGCGTATACCTGCAAGATAAATGTTGCCGCTTCGACCAGAAATATTGCTACTGTCGAAGGCAGGGGTAACGGTTTTATCGCTTTGGACTATGCCTTTAATGATGTTTTTGTGTCGGCGGGCGTGGTGCCCAACCTTCCGAATACCGGACTTCCCAATGCCGCGCTTTTTGGCCAGCACGTGAAGGCGATCGCGGTCAACGTCGGTACTGGCAGTCGCGGCAACAACGTAACGATCCTCCAACAATTCCTGATCTCGCAAAATAAAGGTCCGGCCGCCCAATCCTTGGCTAATGTTGGCGCCACTGCTTACTTTGGGGTCTTAACCCGCGCCGCCTTGGCGGAATATCAGGCGAAGGTTGGGATCAGTCCGGCACTTGGGAATTTTGGACCGATTACGCGGGTGTATGTGCGGGCGCATTATTGAATATAAAAAATTATACATATGTTCAAAAAGTCATTACTTATAATTATCGCGGTGTTAGCAGTTGGATATGGAGTCAGGAGCGTTTCCGCCCAGACCAATCAGACCAGCCAGAGTTCGCTCTACATTCCCCTGATCGGAATTACCTCAGTGCCGGATCCGCTGGCGTTGCCGAACGGGCCGGGCAATGTGACGTACCATTACGCGGTTAAAAATTTTCTCCAGGAATTGCCATTGTCTGACGTGCGGGTGGTTGATGATAAGTGCAGTCCTGTGACGTTTTTAACCGGTGACGACAACGGCAATTCCTGGCTGGATTATGGCGAAACCTGGCGGTATTCCTGTACTACCAGGATTTCTGTAACTACTCAAAGCATCGCCACAGCCACGGGCGTTACCAATACTACCACCGCGACTCACAAGGCCTACGCGACAGTTGTCGTTGGCCTGGACACTCCGCCTCCGCTGGTGAGTATCGTGAATGTTACCAAGGTGGCCAGCCCGCTATTCTTGCCGGTAGAAGGCGGGGCGATTACTTTTACCTACCGGGTCAACAATCCGGGCGTGGTGCCATTAAGCGACGTAATTGTTACTGATGATAAATGCAATAACATGTCCAACAAATTGGGGGATACAAACGGCAACGACCTTCTGGATGTCAATGAAGTGTGGGTCTACACCTGTACGATGACCCTGAAGCAGACCACGACCAACACGGTTACGGTGACGGCGTACGCGAACGGTTTTCCGGCGATCAGCAATGACACGATTACCGTTGAGGTCACCAGCCCCGCCCTTCCGAACGCGGGATCCAATCCCAATCCAGGCGCTGATGTAAAAATTATCGTCTGGGGAATCTTATCGGGAGTCCTCGCGGCGCTTATTACATTTTTCTTTTTAACCAGGAAGAGCAAGTTGGACAAGTAGGAATCAATGAAGAAAATATCTTTGTTAAGAATGATCTTGCTCGTAGTTTTTTGTGTAGGCGTGGCAGGAGCCGCGTTTTATTTTCTGCTCTTGCCCCAGCGTAACCCCAGCAAACCCGCGTTCACTGTATCTGGCAATGGATTCGGTTGGAAATATCCGGTAGCCAAGTTTCCGGAAGTCGGGCCAACGGGTGAGCAGATCGCGTATTCCGACATTCGTGATCCCGGCGGCATACCGCAGGGACTTCCTGTCCGCCTCCAGATTCCGGTTATCAGCGTGGATTCGGCGATAGAAGACGCCCTGATCACGCCTGATGGCAGAATGGATGTGCCGTCTGGTTCTGTGAACGTCGCCTGGTTCGCGCTCGGTCCTCATCCCGGCCAGGTGGGAAGCGCGGTTATCGGCGGGCACTTCGGTATTACCAATGGTGTGCCGTTTGTTTTTTATAACCTGGACAAACTGAAGATAGGCGACACTATCTACATCATAGACGATCGCGGCGGCACACTCGCTTTTGTGGTCCGTTCAATCAAATCATTTGACCGGAACGCAGACGCGACGACCGTGTTTACTTCGGACGACGGTCTGGCGCATCTCAACCTGATTACCTGTGAAGGGATCTGGAATCAGGTGAATGGCAACTATCCCCAGCGTCTGGTGATCTTCACCGATGCCATACCGGCTCAAGGCGCGGCGCAATCTGTCGCCGCCGGAGCTATTGTCGCTATTCACCGGTCGCTTGGCATTGGCGCGCAGGGCGCGGATGTCGCGGCGCTTCAGTCCGCTCTTGAGCAAAAGGGCCTGCTCACGCTTCCATCGGGAGTCACGAACGGGTTCTTTGGCGCGCTGACGCGCGCGGCGGTTGCCAAATATCAGGCCGGTGTCGGTTTACCGTCGTCCGGATTCTTCGGACCGCTGACAAGAGCCCGGCTCATATCGGATCTGGGAAGCGTCGCCGCTCTTCCTAATGCCGGGGGGGGAGTGGTCGCGACTTCCAGCGTCGTAAAAGTTCCACTGTCCTTACCTCAAGCCATCCTCCAGTCATTAGAAAGTTTATATGCCACTCTGCTGGATGGACTGATCACTTCCATCCTTCTTGCCGCGCTGGCATTTATGGCGGTTGTCATGGTCCGGCGCAAGCGGCGCTTGTAGTGCCTAATGAAAAAAATTACCAATAACTTAATAGTGGCGGGAGCGGTAATTGCGTGCGCGTTTGGTATCGCCGGCATCATTGCAGCTGCCACCCAGGTGAATCTCGGCACGGTAGATAATTTTTCGGTGATTGCCGGTACCGCGGTAATCAATGATGACGGCCCGACCATTCTCAATGGAGATCTGGGTCTGAGTCCCGGCAGTGAGTTAACTGGTTTTCCGCCGGGCGTTGTTAATGGAACGCGACACGTGGCCGAGGCAATAGCGGAACAAGCCAAGGTGGATCTGACCACGGCCTACAACGATGCCGTGGCGCAGACACCCGTCACTACCATACCGGCAGAGTTGGGGCGCACCACCGTCACTCCCGGTATCTACGATTCTCTGGAGGGATATTTTCGGATCACGGGAACTCTGACACTTGATGCCCAAGGTAATCCGGACGCGATTTTTATATTTAAAGCCGGGTCTACGCTCACCACCACCGGGGCGAGTCATGTGACACTCATAAACGGCGCTCAGGCCTGTAATATTTTTTGGCAACTTGGGGACCGCGCCATCATCGGAACCAACTCAGTGTTTGAAGGGAACGTTCTGGCTTTGAATTCCGCCGTGCTTTCTACGGGCGCCAACGTGGAGGGCGGCATTTTCGCGCTGAATGGGGCGGTCACTCTGGACTCAGATACCATTACCAAAACCTACTGCGCCCTTCTCCCGCCTCCGCCCGCCCAAGTTATCCAGCCAATTATCTCTCCGGTTATTTCTACACAGCAGACCCAATCTAACAGCAATGGCAGTAATTATTTTGCGCCCTTACCATTGATTAACGTCACAACAATACCGAATCCGCTGGCCCTTCCTTCTGGACCAGGGCTGGTTACTTATACGTATGTAGTCACCAATATAGGAATAGTTCCCACGATCGGCGTCTGGGTCAAGGATAATCTGTGCGATGATGTGAGATTTATTTCCGGCGATACCAACAATGACCTGTCGCTGGATGTTGGTGAATCCTGGACATACCAGTGTACGAAAACTGTTTCTCAAACCGAAACCAGTACCGCGACCGCGCACGGAAACGCGAACGGCTGGGATGGATACGATACTGCCAATGCGACTGTAGTCGTGGGTGTACCGTTGCCGCCGCCGTTGATTCATATTGTGAAAACGCCCGATGTCTTCACGCTTCCTTTTGGCGGCGGAGCGGTAACCTATACTTACATCGTAACTAACCCAGGGACGGCGCCATTGAGCGACGTCAGCGTTATTGATGACAAATGCACCGGTTTGCCAGGGCGCGTTGAAGGACATCCGGGAGATCTTAATCACAATGACCTGCTGGAAAGCAATGAGGCCTGGAGTTTTACCTGTCTGACACAGCTTACGCAGACAACCACCAATATTGGCACGGCCGAAGGCCATGCTAACGGTTTGACTGCCATTGATTTCGCGCCGGTCACGGTCGCGGTAGCCGCCGCCCCCAGCTTCCCCAGTACAGGATTCAGCACGGTGGTCAGGCCGGCAATGAGCACTGGATTTAAAGTCATCAGCACAGGCGTCGCTTCAGACAATGACAGTAGTGCCAAGTGGCAGAATATTATTCTGGGTTGGGTATTGATTATCATACTAGCGTCTTTCTTCGTCTGGAACGTAGTATGGGATAACAGGGGGGACGACGAGGCATAATAGGAGGCCTGACGTCGTGCTCCCGAGGAAGTGGGGCGGCGGCCAGTCAGCCTGCCTTCGCGATCACGAGGCCAAGGATCTTTTTGGCGCCGAAGTCCTTGAGCTGGTGCGCGGCTTCGGACATGGTGGCGCCGGAGGTGAAGACGTCGTCTACTAATATTATGTTGCGCCCTTCGACAAGCTCAGGGTGTAAAACACCGAAACAGCCGGCAATATTTTTCCTGCGTTCGTCCCAACCGCGGACTTCCGCCTGCGGCGCGGTGTGCTTTTGGCGGACAAGCGCGCCGGTTTCCATGGCGAGGCCGAACCGTTCCGCGATGCGGCTGGCGATCAGTTCCGACTGGTTATAGCCGCGAGTACGCAGCCGTTCCCGGGACAGCGGCATGGGAACAATCACGTATTTTTCAATGTTCAATTTCACATTTTCAATGTAGGAAATAAGAATCTTTGAAAGAGGTTCGGACAGCACCCGCCGGTTCCGGTATTTCAGCTGCCAGACACAATTTTTGATTTCATTGTCATACCGGGCGGCGGCGCCAAGCATGAATTGCGATGACTGGTGGCAGGTCTTTTTATTCTCCGCGAAACGCGCTCGACAAACCGCGCAAAACAGCGTATCGTACAGGCGAAGATTCGCCGGCAATGCAGGAATTGGAAAGAGGATATCAAGGACAAAATTCTTAAACCTTGTTAGGAATTGCATGGCAAGATTATACAATTTTAAATTACAAATTTTCAATTTTCAAATGAATTTTAAATTTTAAAATTTATGGATACATATCTTTGCGTAGACATCGGAACATCTTCCATAAAAGTTCTTGAAAAAACCGGTAACGGCACCGCCGTCCGCTGGGGAATCCTGGAGCGGCGGGGGAGGCCGTTCCATACGATCATCCAGCCGCTGGATATTGACGACGCGGCGCGGAATCTCATTCTCCTGCTCAAAACAATGGGAACTTCGGCATCTGACGCCGTCGCGTCCGTCCCTGGATTTTTAGCGCTGAAAGCAATCGCGGAAGTACCCGCGCCGGGATTTATTCCCGCGCCGGCCGGCACGTTCGCGATGTCGGCGGTCCGAATGGACGACGGGAAATATTTCCTCGCGGCCATCCCGAACGCGGTCGCGGAGAAATACGCGGAAATGTTCAACCGGGCGGGACTGCGCCTGAATGCCGTCACGCTGGAAAGTTCGGCGCTCGCGAAAGAGCTGGGCAATGGTGCCGACCGGACGTTGATCGTGGACGTGGGCGACCGCGCCACGACCTTCACAGTGGCGCGGGATGGACTGGTGGAATATTTCGCCCATACCGATTTTGCGGCGGCTTCCGGAGCGCCGAATGTTATAATGGAAAAAGCGGAAAAAATCGCTTCGGACTTCCGGATCAAGGGGATTGTCCTGTGCGGCGGCGGAGCGTCTCTCCTGGCTTCATATGGTGAGACCGCGCTGAACCCGCTTCTTACTGTCGTTAATGGATTATAAGGAAAAACTTTACAGCTTGCTCGACGAAACCATAAAAAAAGGAGCGTCGGATTTGCATTTAAATGTCGGCTTCAAGCCAACGCTTCGGCTTGACGGACTGCTTACGCCGATGGCCAGCGAGCCGGAACTGACTCCGGAAGCGGCCGAGGGACTGGTGCTCGGACTTTTAAATCCGGAGCAGAAAAATCATTTTCTCGCGGAAAAAGAAATAGATCTCGGCTACGACTATAAAGGCAAAGCCCGTTTCCGCGTCAACACCTACTTCCAGAAAGGATTCATGGCGGCGGCGATGCGTCTGGTGCCGGCCAAGATCAAGACGTTGGACGAGATGGAGATGCCCTCCATTCTCCACACCTTCAGCGGTTTGTCGCAGGGATTTGTGCTGGTCGTCGGTCCGGCCGGTCATGGTAAATCGGCGACGCTGGCCGCGATGCTCGATGAAATCAACCACGTGCGCAAAGAGCACATTATTACCGTCGAGGATCCGATCGAGTATCTTTTTGTACCGGACAAGTGCATGGTTTCCCAGCGCGAGGTCGGCATTGATACCGTGGATTTCCACCGGGCGCTCAAATCCATTCTGCGGCAGGATCCGGACGTGATTATGATCGGAGAAATGCGCGACCAGGAATCCATCTCCACCGCGCTCACCGCCGCAGAGACCGGTCACCTGGTCTTTTCCACCCTCCACACCAATTCGGCCGCGCAGACCATCGACCGCATCATTGATACTTTCCCGCCGGAAAAGCAATTGCAGATCTCCACCCAGCTGGCGGCAACGCTGGTCGGCGTAGTGTCCAAGCGTCTTCTGCCGAAAGTCGGCGGCGGCCGCATTCCCGCCTGCGAAGTGTTGCTGGTGAATTCGGCGGTGCGCAATCTGATCCGCGAGCGGAAGACTCATCAGCTGGATCTGGTGATTGAAACCAATTTGAAAAACGGAATGTTGAGCCTGAACCGCTCACTGGCCCAGCTGGTCAAGCAGAAAAAAATCACCCTGGAAGACGCCCAACTCTACTCGCTCAATCCGAACGAGCTGATGCTCCTGATGGAAAAAATGTAGCGCGAGCATTCATGGCAAGCATTATTTTATTTTTTCTGGGACTGGCAGTGGGGAGTTTCATTAATGTGCTGGCGCTGCGTTATAAGGAAGACGGGCGGCTGATTAGCGCCGATATTATTTCCGGCCGCTCCCATTGCCCCTATTGCGGGAAAACCCTGCGCTGGTACGAGCTCATCCCGCTGGTGAGTTTTTTCATGCAATTGGGAAGCTGCCGTCATTGCCACCAGCGGCTGACCTGGCAATATCCGCTCGTCGAACTCGCCGTCGGCCTAGCGTTTCTCGCCTTTCCATTCTATCCGCATCCGGCGCCGCTCTGGATTCTGGCAGTGGTCACACTCCTCCTGATCAGCCTTATTGATCTCCGGCTTTACATTATTCCTGATCAGCTCAACTGGTTTCTGATCCTGCTCGGGCTGGCGCTGCTGGCGGGAAAAGGAGCGACCAATCTTTCTGTCTGGCAGGACCAGCTGATCGGAATGTTCGCCGGCGCCGCAGTCTTTGGGGTGATTGTCCTGCTCACGCGGGGACGGGGGATGGGGCTGGGCGATCTGAAGCTGGCGGCGGCGCTCGGATTCCTTTTTGGCTGGCCGGATATCATTTTGATCGTCATGATCGCGTTCGCCGCAGGAGGCATCGTCTCGCTCGCGGTGCTGGGACTCCGGCGGAAATCTTTGAAAGACGCCCTGCCCTTCGGGCCGTTCCTCGCCGCCGCCGCGGTTTTTGTATTATTGTTCGGACACTATATACTTACTACATACGCACCGTATCTCTCTATCTATTGAAATGGCCACCCCTAAATTCTCCAGTAAAGAAGCGCTGACGTTCGGCTGGAACACGTTTAAAAACAATTTCAGTTTTCTGATCTCGCTGTTCGCGGGCATCGCCGTGATCTATCTCGGTCTGGGCGCCCTGCAAAGCTACGCCGATCAGCACAGCACCATCCTTTCGCTGATCGTATCGATCATCGACTGGCTGCTGCGTCTTTCCATCAGCGTGGGCTTGATCGAGATTCCTCTGTTGATCCTCGACGGAAAACCGGCGGATTACGGTCATCTTTTTTCTGGCTACCGGCATCTTATAAGTTATTTTACCGGCTCCATTCTTTATATGCTGATTATTCTCGGCGGCCTTCTCCTCCTGGTGGTTCCGGGGATTATCTGGGCGATGCGATTCCAGTTTTTCGGCTACCTGATCATCGATAAAGGACTGCGCCCGGTGGAAGCGCTCAAAGCGAGCTGGGCGATGACGCGCGGCGAAGTCTGGCATCTTTTTACCTTTGCACTTCTCCTGGCGCTGATTAACGTCGCCGGACTTCTGGCGCTTACGGTCGGCCTGCTCGTCAGCGCCCCGGTCAGCATTCTTTCCGTGGCATTTGTCTACCGGAAACTGATGAATCAACATCAGCTGGCGCCTGTTTCTCCCTCCTCCGGCGCCGCGGTCTAACTTGATAGAAAGGCATGTAATTAGTATTATTGCGTTAGTTTTGGTTTTGAAAAGGAGGATGATGTATGTGGAACTTTCTGGCGGCCTGCGTGTTGGTTGTGATGTGCGGTTGCGCGACCCGCGGTTACAATGCCGGGTCCTTGCGGGCGTCTGCCGAGGGACCGGTGTTTTCGGCGAAGCTGGAAAAGGTGAGCGCCTGGTGCGACCACATGCCGATCGTCGGCTCGGAAGAGCCGCGGCGGCAGTATCTTATCGTCGAAGCAGTCCTCAAGAACAACACCGGCGACAAGCTGGTGATCAACCTGGAGCGTTCTTGCATTTCGTTTGAAGAAAGGCGACTCGGTGAGTGTGTGCCGGCTCCCGGCCTTTCTGTGAGGGATGGCAAGAGTGGTAAGCTAACCGGGGTGACGTCATTGACATTGCTTCGAAATGAAGAGCGGGTAGTGCAGTTCCGCGGTGATGGCGTGTACCCGGAAGGCCAGCATGGCAAGACCATCTACGTGACCATGGTCTTCGCCGCCGACCGCGAGCTCTTCGTGCTTCGGGCCAACGTGCAGGTTCTGGAAACAAGTTAGTGCCAATGCCCCGACAAAGTCGGGGCATTTTTATTTGTTGCTCGCAATGGAGCGCGGGCTATTTTATAATGAGTTCTGTGAATAAGATACAAGCCAAAGAACGCATCGAGCATCTGCGCAAAGCGATCAACAAATACCGCTATGCGTATCATGTGGAGAATAAATCGCTCATCTCGGATGAGGCGCTCGACACGCTTAAAAAAGAGCTCTTCGACCTGGAACAACAGTTTCCGGATCTGATTACGCCTGATTCGCCGACCCAGCGGGTGGCGGGGAAGCCGCTGAAAGAATTCGCGAAAGTAACACATGAGAAGCCGATGATCTCCCTCAACGACGCGTTTTCCGAAGATAACGTAAGGGAGTGGCTGAAGCGCATTGAAAATTATCTCGGCCGCCCGGTGAAGCCGGAATTTTATTGCGAGCATAAGATCGATGGGCTCGGCATCGAGCTGGTCTATGAAAACGGTTATTTTACCACCGGCTCCACGCGCGGGGACGGACTGGTCGGCGAAGACGTGACGCAGAATCTGAAAACAGTGGAAGCGATTCCGCTCCATCTGGACGGCAATCCACCCAAGCATTTGGTGGTGCGGGGCGAAGTGTATCTTACCACCAGGCAGTTTGACGCCATCAACAAAGAGCTCTCGAAGCAGGATAAAAAAATCTATGCCAATCCGCGCAATCTCGCGGCGGGAACTCTCCGCCAGCTGGATCCGCATATAAGCGCGAGCCGGAAGCTTCATTCGTTTCAGTATGCGGTCGTCACCAACGCCGGCCAGAAAACCCATGAAGAAGAGCATGAGCTTCTGAAGAAGTGGGGATTTACCACCAATCCGCACAACCGCCGGGTGGATTCGGTGGAGGGAATTTTCAAATTCCATGAAGAAACCGCGAAGATGCGCGACAAAATTTCCTATGAGATCGACGGCATTGTCGTGACGGTGAATGACAATAAAACCTTCGGCGACGCCGGCGTGATCGGCAAGGCGCCGCGCGGCGCCATCGCGTACAAGTTTTCCCCGCGCGAGGCGACGACGATCGTGGAGGAAATCCAGGTGCAGGTGGGGCGGACGGGAACCCTCACGCCCGTGGCGGTGCTGAAGGCGGTGGAGGTCGGTGGTGTGACCATTACCCATGCCACACTCCACAATTACGACGAAATCCAGCGGCTGGGGCTGAAGATCGGCGACACGGTGATTGTCAGCCGCGCCGGGGATGTCATTCCCCAGGTGACAAGAGTGCTTACCGAGCTTCGCACCGGAAAGGAAAAAGAATTCCATATGCCGAAGACCTGCCCGGTAGACGGCTCCAAGGTGATAAAGGAAGGCGTGGCCTACAAATGCAGCAATCCGCGCTGTGGCGCCCGCCACCGGGAATTCCTCTATCACTTTGTGTACGTGTTCGGCATGGACGGGCTGGGGCCGAAAATCATCGACCGGCTTCTAGATGAAGGGCTGATCAGCGACGCGGCGGATATTTTTACGGTGCGGAAGGGCGATGTTGCGGCGCTGGAACGCTTCGGCGAAAAATCGGCGGAAAATATCGTCAACGAAATCAGCCAACGGAAAACAATCCCGCTTCAGCGGTTTATCGGCGCGCTTGGCATTCTGCATGTCGGGGAGGAGACCGCCCGGGTGCTGGCGCAGAAGCTGGTAGCAGGCAGGAAGCAGCAGGTGACAAGACCGAATCAAGTATTGGAAATTCTGGAGGCCATGTCCGTTGAGGACCTGCAGGAAATTCCCGATGTCGGACCGGCGGTGGCGCGGAGCATTCACGAATATTTTCAGGACACACGCAACCGGGAATTGATTAAAAAACTGGACAAGGCCGGCGTGACGCTGGAGTCAGCGGAATTGAAGCCCACCAGCCGAGCCCTGGCCGGAAAAACCTTTGTCTTAACCGGCACGCTTGAATCGATGAGTCGCGACGAGGCAAAGGAGAAAATCCGCCAGCGGGGCGGCGAGGTGAGCGAGTCGGTTTCCAAACATACGTCGTATGTAGTTGCCGGATCGGAGCCGGGATCAAAACGGGAGAAAGCGGAGAAGTTGGGAGTAAAAGTTTTACATGAAAAAGAATTTCTGGCCTTGTTGACAAAATAGATTTTTTTGTTATAAACATAGAAGCTTTTTGCTATAGGAGGATCGGTGAAGACACTCATGAGCGCAATGGTGTTCGTGGCTGCCGGAGTATTCTTGCTCGTGGCGGGTGTGTCCGGGAAAAGCCTGCTCGACACAGGAATCGGCGCGTTCTTACTGCTGGTGGGAGTGGGGGCGGGCATTGACTGCCTCGTGCATTCAGAGAAGCGGAAAATGGAACAATCCAGGTATGCCACGACGGTAATCCGGACCAGCGCGCGCTAGTGGCGCCTCTCGACGTTTTCGCCGGAGGACGTTATTATTGCCTGAGCAAATTGAAATCAGAATTTATCTGAAAGGAGAAGCCTATGTTCGGTCCTCCGCCAGAGGTTGACCCAAAACGCCGGCCGAAGAATCCCGCGGGTGAGGGGCAGATTGGCCTCGCGCGCCTACTTCTGTTTCTTGGGCTGATGGCGGTGCTGGTCTATTATCTGGGATCAACAATGACCGCCGGTTTTCAGGATCAAAGCCCTCCGCCCACGCCGGCCGATTACAAGCCGCCCCAGCCGCAGCCGGCCCGGGCGCTGGATGACGGGCTGGGAACGCTGGTGATCTATCCGCCGACGATGACCTACCGTCCCGAGGAAATTATTACCGGAATGAAAAAGGCGAAGGACGACTGGAAGCGCCAGCATCCGGAGCGTTTCGTGGTCGCGGTGACGAATCCGACCATGGGGCCACTCGACTACGGATACGCCTGGATAATTTTTTATGAGAGCCGCTGATGTTTGATCTGCGGGTGGAAAAAGACGGCGACAAGATTCTCATTACCGTGCTGAAGGGCGAGGAGGCCGAAGCAAAGTACGAGTTGCGGATGAAAGACATGCATGACCGTTCTCCCGCCCAGACGGCATTCAACAGCGCTGAAGGAATTTTCCGCGGAATGGTCCTGGCTTGGATTGCGAATAATACGCCCATACGCTCCGTTTGACACACGGAGCTTTTTTATTCATAGTAAATGCCAGTTATTTGAACGGAGGTTCTGTGGCGAAAGAAAAGCGGGAACTGGTGAAGGTTTGGTTTGACCAGCTCCAACCAGTTGATTCCAGCGTGTTTGGCGGAAGCAGGGGAATGACTCCCGGCGGTGCGATCTTTGAAGAGGGATACTACTACAAAGCAGATCTCAAAGAGAAAAGTCTCATCCTTCACCATAGCTGCAAAGTGATCGAACGGGAAAATCGCATTGAATTCTGTTTTGAAGACGACTCGGCCTGCGGCATGCTGCGCGACAAGGTGAAGCGGATCGAAAAAGTGCGCCGCACGATCGAGCGGGAACCGATCCGCCAGCGGGATCTTATGATCGTCACCTTCCGTGTTCCCTGGACGGATTGGGAGCGTGCCCGAGGCTTCCTCTTTTGCAACAAGACGCTCGTGCTTGGCTTCAATGATCATCGAAGCACCATTACTCTGATCGCGAAGAGAAAGAAGGATCGAACCATCCACGTCATGGTGTTCGACGCCCTGGTGAACGCCAAAGACGCGAAGCGGTTCATCCTTCTGCTGTTTAAAAATGAGCTGATCCCGCCGGGACGGATCTGGATGACGCTCCGGCATCATCCGACCAAAGCCGAAGCGGCTGGCATCAAGCGATTCGCGTGAAATCAGCCCCGTTTAAAAAACGGGGTTTTTATTTTATACTCCTAGGTATGTCCACCATCGATAAGAAGTCTTTGAAACAGCTCGCCGAGCTTGCCCGGCTGGAGCTTTCCGAAAAAGAGGAGGAGAAATTCGCCGGCGACCTGGAAAAGATCCTCATGCATTTTCAGGAACTCCAGCAGGTGAATACGGAAAGCGTCCTGCCGATGACCGGCGGCACCGAATTGAAAAATGTGTTCCGGGAGGACGGCGAAACGAAAAGCAGTCTGCCGGCCGACCAGGTGGTGGAGGCATTTCCTGAAAAAGAAAAGCACTGGCTGAAAGTGCCGAACGTGTTTGAAAAATAGATGAAAACGCCCTTACACGATCTCACGATCAGGAAGTTTCACGACGGTCTGATGAATAAGGAATTTACGGCGCTGGAGATCGCCGAGAGTTTTTTTGAATACATCGGCGAGCGCGACAAAGATGTCGGCGCGTATTTGAGCGTGGCGAAAGATCAGGCGCTGAAACAGGCCGAGCAGGCCGATCTCGCGGTGGCGCGGGGCGAGGAGCCGGGAATGCTCGCAGGCGTGCCGATGGCGATCAAGGACAACATTCTGATCCAGGGTCAGCCGGCCACGGCGGGTTCAAAAATTCTGGAAAACTACACCGCCGCCTATGACGCGACGGTAATCGCGAAGCTGAAGACGGCAGGCGCGGTGTTTCTCGGCAAGACCAATCTGGACGAGTTTGCGATGGGTTCGTCCACGGAAAATTCGGCGTTTCAAAAAACAAAAAACCCGCGCGACCTTGAGCGGGTGCCGGGCGGTTCGTCCGGCGGTTCCGCGGCGGCGGTCGCGGGGAATATGGCGGTAGCGGCGCTCGGCTCCGACACCGGCGGTTCCATCCGCCAGCCGGCGAGCTTTTGCGGCGTAGTCGGGTTCAAGCCGACCTATGGCGCGGTCTCCCGCCACGGCCTGATCGCGATGGCATCCAGCCTGGATCAGATCGGTCCGTTCGCGAAAACGGTGGAAGACGCGGCGGTTATTTTCAAAGCGATTGCGGGAAAAGACCGGTTCGACGCGACGTCCGCGGATGTGAAATACGGCGATGAGCTGCTGAATCCCGATCTCGAAACAATCAAAGGCATGACCATCGGCCTGCCGAAAGAGTATTTTATCGGCGGCGTGGATCCGGCCGTGATTAAAGCGACCGAAGAGGCGATCAACGCACTTAAGAGTCTGGGAATCCGGTTTAAAGAGATCAGTCTGCCGCATACGCAGTACGCGCTTTCCTGCTACTACATTATTATGCCCGCGGAGGTGAGCTCGAACCTGGCCCGGTTCGATGGTATCCGTTATGCGCCGGTGAACGGCGTGAGCCGGCAGGGAAGTCTGCTAGAACTCTACAAGAAAAATCGGAGCCACGGCTTCGGCGCCGAGGTCAAACGCCGCGTCATGCTTGGCACCTTCGTGCTTTCGTCCGGCTATTACGACGCCTATTACGCGAAGGCGCAGAAGGTCCGGCGGCTGATCAAAAATGATTTCGACAGCGCTTTTAAAGAGGTGGATATGATCCTCACGCCGGTGGCCCCCACGCCCGCCTTTAAATTCGGCGAGAAAACCAGCGACCCCATTTCGATGTATCTTTCGGATATTTTTACCATTCCCGCGAACATGGCCGGCCTGCCGGCGATCTCCATTCCGGCGAAAACCGCCGGTGTCCTGCCGGTCGGATTCCAGCTGATGGGCAAGCCGTGGCGCGAAGTTGATATACTGGGAGTAGGCCAACTCTACGAAAAACTGACGGCATAATATGACGATCTTAGACAGACTGCGCGCGGCGGTCGCGGTGACCGTGAAATATTTTCTGGTGGCGCGGGAATTCCTGGGCGGGGTTTTTCATCCGCTGATGCCCGCGATTTACGTGGTATCCATTTTGATTTCCGGCATGCTGGTCTGGTTCACCATCTACTGCATTTCGGCGAGCAACTATATGAAAAGCAAGGTAGTTGAAAAATATATGGATATGTTCGGCGTCGGCGACGTCGGAAAGTACCGGCAGTTGAAGGCGTGGAAAAACGTGGTGAAACGGATGAAGACCAACGTTTCGTCCAACTGGAAAATCGCGATTCTGGAGGCGGATCATATTATGGACGAAGTCATCAAAGGGAGCGGGTACCGGGGGGCCACTACCGATGAACGGTTTGCCCAGGCGGAGCCGAACGTCTTCTCCAACCTTGATCAGCTGCGCGCCGCGCACGCGCTCCGCAATCGCGTGATGCGAGAGCCAGACTACAATCTGACGAAAGAGGAGGCGTTGCAGATGCTCCGCGTCTACCAGCAGGCATTCAAAGAAAACGGATTGCTGGATTAACGGCGGGCTGATATTCTGGTAACAGTTCGTTGAGGTGGAGTGATGCAGGACAAACGCGACGAGTTTCGCGAACTATTGGCGCGGGCCGAAAAAGAAAAGCAGGAGCTGGAACAGCGGCGGGATGCGGCGACGCAGAAAAAGATGGAGGCGAAAAACCGCCGCTGCGCCGAATGGATCCGGCAGGGGCTTCCCTGTGCGGAGAAAATCTTCGCCTGGGCGCGCGATTTCAAGGATTCAAGTCTCGGCCAGCGCCTACTGGAATTCACTGAACGCGACGGGAAAGGCAAAAAATCCTTCTTGTTTTTCTCCGTCAAGGGAGAGCGATTCCACGTGCCGAATCTCTGCATTCCCGAATTCGGAATCGTCTGCTATTGCGGCTGGGATTACCGTGGAAAACACATTGAACATCTGGCCGCGGACAGCCGAGGACGCTCGCGAAGTGGTGCCCGCCGAATCTTCTGAAGATCTGCTGGAAGAGCATCGAGAACGGGATGGTCTATGAAGAGCTGAAGGAACAGCTCAAGCATCGGTTGATGGTGCTCCGCTCCGAAGCGAACCGCGCCGAAAAAGAATCCATAACACCCGAATAGGGTGTTTTTTATTGTGCGCGGTCCGGCCTATTTCGCTGCGGGCTTCGAGTCCCATCATAAGAATTCAAAAAACCGGCGCAAGGCCGGTTCTTTGAATTGTGCGCGGTGGACGGGACTCGAACCCGCGATCTCCGCCGTGACAGGGCGGCGCTTTAGCCAACTAAGCTACCACCGCATTGGCTATCGTAGAAATTATAGTACCGATTTTACATCGTAAAATCAAATTGATATATTTGAGCCAGATCATTTTAAGGAGACCCAATGCGGATTCTTCAGCGGGCGATCTTCGGCAAGACGCACGGCGATTTCAATCCCGATCAGGGCCGGTACAGCAGCGGCGATAATTTCGAGATGTTCCTGAACGGGATCTACCGGAAGGAACGCGTAAATACGATGTTCGCGCCGAAGTGTTCGTTCACCAACAGGATCGCGAAACTGGGCGAGCAGGACGAGACGCTTCAGGACTGGCTGGTGAGGACAAAACTGGCGGCTGACGGGGGAATTGTCGAAGCGCCGGAAAAAGCGGTCGCGATTTTCAACGGGGACTGTCCGGTGGTCGCGCTTTTCGATTCCAACACGGGCCGGCTGGCGGTGATGCATGCCGGCACCCGCTGCCTGATTCCAGAAAATCCCCGGCAAAAAAGCATTCTCAGGGTTGCGTTCGAGGATCACGGTTTCGACCCCAAAACCGTCAAGGTGTTTGCGGGGTTCGGCATCGGCCCGTGCTGTTATGGCGCCGAGCATCTCCGGGAAGTCCGCGATCCTTTTACCGGCGGCAACGTGCCGGTGGGGAAAGCGACGCGGGGACGGCGCGCGGGCAAGCTCTCGCTCGATCTCTACCAGCTGATCCTGCATCAGCTCCTGGGATGCGGAGTGTGCGAAGATAATATTCTTCTGGACACGCAATGCACTTCCTGCGCGAAGGAATCTGTCGCCGGTGGAATGGATTTCAAATATTATTCCAACTGCCGCGGCGAAAAAGGCCGCAATCTTTCCCTGGTCTGGTACGCCGAACAACCGGATGAAAACACGATCGGGTCGGTCTTCGGAAGGCAATTCCGGAGTCCTTACGATTAATTACCCCGCCCTGCGCGGGGTTTTTATAAATGCTTCACGATTTTTTTAAATTGCGCGCCGCGGTCGGCATAATCCCGGAACATGTCGAAGCTGGCGGCGCCCGGTGAAAAGAGCACAATCGAGGCCCGGTTTCCTGTCGCGCGGTTGCGGGCCAGCTGGACGGCCGCCGTCAGATCCGAGGCCGGTTTTACCGGTATTCCGGATTTGTGAATACTTGCGGCGATTTTTTCCCGGTTTTCCCCGATCAATATCATCATCCGCACCAGGCCGGATTTCGCGAGCGCCTCCCGCACTGGCCGGTAATCCAGGTTTTTGTCCTTTCCGCCGGCAATTACGATCACCGGTTCGGTGAAGGAGGTTATGGCCGCCGCCATGGTCTGGGGATTCGTACTGGCCGAATCATCGTAATAACGCACGCCATCGAGCGAGCGGACGAATTCCATCCGGTGTTCCAGGCCTTTGGCGGTGTTCAGCGTCCGACTGACGACGCGCTCCGGGCATCCCAGATATTTCGTAATGGTTGCCGCGAGTATTTTATTTTTCTCCAGCGTGTCGGGCGCGGCGACGGCGATTTTTTTGCCCCGGCTCCGGCGCGCTATTTTTTTCGCGAGCGCGTTTGATTCGAAATAAAATACGGCATCGGATTTTTTCTGGTATTTGGTGATGTTCGCTTTGGCACCCACGTATTCCTCCATATTTTTATGGACGTCCTGGTGATCCGGGAAAATATCCGTAATAACCGCAACTGCGGGGGACTGTTCCAGATCCCAGAGCTGGAAACTGGAAAGCTCCAGGACTACCCAGGTGTTCTTCCGGATCTTCGGCAGAATTTCCAGCGGGGACTTCCCGATATTTCCGGCGAGCAGGGCGTGGCGTCCCGACGCTTTGAGAATTTTGTAGATGAGCGTCGAGGTTGTGCCTTTTCCCTTCGTGCCGGTCACGCCGATGATCGGCGACTTGCAAAGCTCGAAAAACAGTTTGGTGGCGCTGGTGATCCGCGCGCCGCTTCTTACCGCCGCCCGGATCTCCGGAAGATTGTAGGGAACGCCCGGGGAGCGGAAGATCAGGTCGAACTGTTCCAGGCCAGCCAGATAGGCGGGACCCTGCGTTTGGTCGCGCACTTCAATTGTGGCGCGGCGGTACGAACGATGGCGCTTGAGAAATTTCATCACCGACCGGCCTTCCCGGCCGTAACCAAGTATCGCAATCCGCATATTGTATATAATAATACTATTGTATGAGAATTCTCGTAACCGGAGGCGCAGGATTTCTGGGAAGCCATCTTTGCGATTATTTGCTGGGGAAAGGACACGAGGTTATCTGCCTCGACAATTTGTATACGGGCAGTGAAGACAATATCAGGCATCTTCGCGCTGATCCGCACTTCCGTTTTATCCGGCAGGATATTGTCGAACCGTTTTCCATCGAGGGGAAATTGGATCAGACCTACAACCTGGCCTGCCCGGCCTCCCCGCCGCATTACCAGCGGGACGCGGTTCAGACTATCAAAACGAATACGATTGGTATGCTGAACATGCTCCAGCTGGCCAGGCGGCATGGCGCCCGGTTGTTCCAGGCGTCCACGTCGGAGGTGTACGGCGATCCGCTCGAGCACCCGCAGAAAGAATCCTACCGCGGCAACGTAAACCCGATCGGGCCGCGCGCCTGCTACGACGAAGGGAAGCGCGTCGCTGAAACGCTCTGCTTCGAGTATCAACGCCAGCACAAGACTGAAATCCGTGTCGCCCGCATTTTCAATACCTACGGTCCGCGGATGGCGCGGGATGACGGCCGCGTGGTGTCCAACTTTATTTTACAGGCGCTGGCGGGGAAGCCGGTGACCATCTACGGTGATGGCCGCCAGACGCGGTCATTCTGCTACGTGGACGATCTGATCGAAGGATTTCACCGGCTGATGAATGCGGAAGGATTTGCCGGGCCGGTGAATCTCGGAAACCCGGGCGAGTTCACCATGTTGGAGCTCGCGGAAAAAGTTATCACGCTGACAGATTCAAAATCCAAAATTGAACACGCCCCGCTTCCCGAAGACGATCCCCGGCAGCGAAAGCCGGATATTTCACTCGCAACGCAGAAGCTTGGCTGGGAGCCGAAGATATCGCTTGAAGCAGGCCTTCAGAAAACAATAGAATATTTTCGCAAATAAAAATCCGGTCATGCGACCGGATAATTGTGTTCGAGGATCAGGCACTTCACCGCGCCGCCGGCTTTCATAAATTCCGACATCGGGAAGATCTCGACATTGGGGTAGCCACCTTCGCTGATCATCGAACGGATCGCGTCGTTGGCCCAGGGCATGAAGACGGTATTTTCGTCCGCCACCACACTGTTGCAGACAAACTCCCGCGCCTCATCTTCGTGCACCAAGAGTACGCGGCCGAGCTTTTTGAGCTGGGTGAGCCCGTCTTTCGTGAATGCGTTCGGATAGACCATGAACGTCCTTCTTTTCGGCATCCAGAAGCAGCAGGTGTCGAGATGATAGAACTCGAATTGCCGCTCCATTTCGATCGGGAAAACCCTGACGTCCGGAAAGGACGTTTTCAGGATACTTTCAACTGATACGAAACCTTTCGCATTGGTGCGAATCCCGCCGCCGATGATGAGGGTCTTCTCATCCAGCCAGATCGCGTCGCCCTGTCCCTCAAATATGCCATCACTCATCATCGAACGTTTAGGAAAATGTTCGCCGAAAAAAAGCGCGTTGGGCTCCTGTTCCCGCTGGCGTTCCTCGTGATAGAACCTGCTCATGATGAATAGGTCTTTGTAGGGAAGCCCGGCATTCGCGAAGAATACCTGATCGGGGAGTCCTTCGGAGGAGGGCGCGAGGCATACATCCGCGGCTGCCACGCACCGCTCATAGAGATTGCGCCATTGTTCCCGGGCACGCGCCTGGTCGGGCCGGTTCGCCGGATTCATCCAGGCGTTCGTGTCGAATTTCCAGAGCACGTCAAAATTGTCCGGCTTGCACATGAAAAACCGCTTTTTCATACAGCACCTCGGTGGGAAAGTTCTGCCCTCACTATAGACCCAAAACAGCGTCTTTTCAATTAAGGTGCCCCCCACTAGGAATCGAACCTAGGTCAATACGGTTTACAGTCGGCAGCGAATTGAAAATAAAAAGCGGAATTCATTCCGCGCATTGTGCCCCCACTAGGAATCGAACCTAGGTCAACTGGTTAAAAGCCAGCTGCTTTACCACTAAGCTATGGGGGCACGATGGGCACAATGCGTATATCGCTTTTATTTTCAATGAGTGAACCGACTAGCGAGGCGGATGCCTCGCTAAAACCAGCTGCTTTCCCGGGGCAATTTTCATTATATAGCACTAATGAGGATTGCCCGTCTCGGCCTGCTGGCCTCGACCCACTAAGCTATGGGGGCAAAGAAGAACCTCACAATACCTAATAGTATCTCAAAATTCAAATTCCGAAAATATTCTACACTAAAGATATGAGAGTTTGGCTGGTTATGGCCGTCCTGTCGCTTGTTCCCATGCTCGCGTGTGCCCATGGAAGCGGTTTATCGCTTCAGAAAAATGTGGATGTATACTCAGTGGATGTCCATCACACCCTTCCATTTCAGGTCGGCGTCCCGACATGGGTTAATTTTTTCCTCAGTTTCGCAGCCGATCAGCGTCCGGCGGGATTTACCGACGTTGACGTTTCTCTGGTAAAGGACAACCGGTCAGTCTTTAAAACCAACGTGAATAAAAAGCGCGGCATCGCCACGGGCGCCATCATCACCTTTCCTGACGCGGGGGATTATATAATGTATGTGACCTATAACAACGACAAAACGATTCTTGCCGACACCTCCTTTCCGATCCGGGTGCAGCCGGCGGCGAATTCCGCCCCCGCGCTCTTTCTGGGGGTGTTTCTCAATAAAGAACTTGGCATCGGTGTCGCGTTTGGCGCGCTCGCAGTCATTCTTTTCTGGAAGTTTGTCAACATTCCCGCCTAGGAAGATATTCGCATTTACATTGTATTTGAAATGGGTTATATTCATTTCTATTCATGCAGTCACGGGGCAAAACAACCTTTTTGCTTTTCCTGATTACTCTTCTGGCGCTCGCCTCCGGATTTTTTGCCTTTCCCAAAGGCGTCGGCGCCCGGCTCGGCCAGTGGCATCTCGGCCTTGATCTCGTCGGCGGCAGTTATCTTGTCTACCAGGTGGATATGAAAGACGTGGCGGTTGCGGACCGCGACTCGGTATTGAGCGGCCTTCGCGACGTAATGGAGCGGCGCGTCAACGTGTTTGGAGTAAGCGAGCCGCGGGTAACCACCGCCAAAGTCGGCGATTCGTATCAGGTCATCGTGGAGCTGGCCGGCATCAAGGACGTCCAGGAAGCGATTAATCAGATCGGCCGCACCGCCTTATTGGATTTCCGCGTCGTGGAAGTGCAGGGGACCGGCGATGCCGCGAAGGCAATCTACCACCCGACGCCGCTTACCGGACGTTACCTTTCCAAGGCGGAGTTGGGAACGAATCCGAACACGAACGAACCGATTATTCTTATCAAATTCAACACCGATGGCGCCAAGCTTTTTGAAACGCTTACCACCCAGCTCGTCGGCAAACCGCTCGCCATCTTTCTCGATGATCAGTTGATTTCCATGCCGACTGTCCGGGAGCCGATCACCGGCGGCAGCGCCCAGATTTCGGGGAACTTCACCTACGACTCCGCCAATAAACTGATCGGGCTTCTGAACGCGGGCGCTTTGCCGGCCCCGATTTCCCTGATCAGCCAGCAGACCATCGGCGCCACGCTCGGTCTGGATTCTCTCAATAAAGCAATGTTTGCCGGATTGATCGGCACCCTTGCCATCATGCTCTTCATGATTATCTATTACCGGAAGCTGGGCGTGATCGCCTCGCTGGCACTCCTGTTCTACATCGCGTTTTCTCTCGCGGCCTTCAAACTTTTCGGCATTACCATGACCCTTGCCGGTATCGCCGGATTCGTGCTTTCCATCGGTATGGCAGTGGACGCCAACATTCTTATTTTCGCCCGCACGAAGGAGGAGCTGGCGCGCGGGGTTTCTCCGATGGGTGCCTTGGAAGAGGGTTTCCGCCGCGCCTGGCCTTCCATCCGCGACTCCAACATCACCACAATGATTACCTCCGCGATCCTTTATTATCTGACATCCAGTTTCGTCCGCGGTTTTGCGTTGACGCTCTTTATCGGTGTCGTGATCAGCATGTTCAGCGCCATTACCGTAACCCGCGTAATGCTCCGGATGTTTACCAAAGACAAGCCGCTCGCCTCCGGCACCCTGCGCATGGCGAATACCAAATAATATGAATGTCATCGGCAATAAATACGTGTTTCTGACGGTGTCGGGACTGCTGGTTGCCGCCGGTATTGTGGCACTGGCATTTTCCGGTCTGAAACCGGGCATTGATTTCGCCGGAGGCGTGGCCTGGCAGCTTCACTTCCAGAATCCTCCCCAGACGAGCCAGCTCTCGGCGGCGCTTCCCGCCGGCGCAGTGATTACTCCGCAAAGCGACGGCAACGTGCTGGTCCGGCTGAAAGACCTGAACGATACCGACCGCAAAGCGTATTTCGCGGCGCTGACCAAATCGTTCGGCAAAGTCGATGAATTGCAATTCCAGAACATCGGCCCGGTGATCGGCCAGGATTTGAAACAGAAAGCGATCTGGGCGTTCGTCTTCGTGCTGGTCGCGATTTCGGTGTACGTGGCGTTCGCCTTCCGCCGCGTTTCCCGGCCCATCAGTTCCTGGAAGTACGGCGTGATTACGTTGATTACATTGTTCCACGACGCGATTATTCCGGCGGGAATGTTCGCCGTGCTGGGACGGCTTTTCAATGTCGAGGTGGATACTAATTTCGTGGTCGCCATTCTGATGGTGATGGGCTTTTCCGTGCATGACACAATCGTGGTGTTTGACCGGATCCGGGAAAATCTGCGACTGGCCCGTTTGGATAAAATGGACTTCAACGGGCTGGTGAATCAGAGCGTGAATCAGACGATGGCCCGCTCCATTAATACCTCTTTTACGCTTATTTTAACGCTGGTTGCCCTCCTGGTATTCGGGCCTTCCACCCTCTTCTATTTTATTCTGACGATTTTAGTGGGAGTGATCGTGGGAACCTACTCTTCCATTTTCGTAGCCAGCCCTCTATTGACCATTTGGAGATAGTCTGATACTATTGGATTCAATATAATCGGGAATGTTATTGACACATATAAGTTTGTTGTGTTAGTATCGTTCCATAAAATTCAATCAAAAAAATGGTTGAAACATCCAAATTACATACGTTGATCAAATTCTGCCTGGCGGGTCTTTCCGCGCGGCAAAAAGAAGTGATCGAAGGCCGCTACGGACTGGTAGCGTCCGAAAGTCAGACGCTCGCCGAACTCGGCAGCAAGTACAGCCTTACCCGCGAACGTGTCCGCCAGATCGAAGCCCTGGCGCTAAAAGCCGCCAAAGGAAAAACCGATGGCGCTGAATTCAATGAATTCGTGAAGATGGTTTCCGGCGCGCTCCGCAATTCCGGCGGCGTGAAACGGGAGGATGTCCTGATCAACGAATTGTGCGGCAACCCGTCCGACAACCGGATGAAGTTCCTTCTGGAAATTTCCGGCAAGTTCAGCTATTCAAAAGACGACAAGAACTTCTATCCCTACTGGTATCTTGCCGACGCGGACAAAAAGAAAGTGGAATCCTTTGTCGTGGCGCTGGTGAAGAACGCGGACCGGGAAAATTTCAACGCCAGTTTTGCGTCAACCGCCAAGTCGTTCGGCCTGAATGACGCCGCGGCCCGCACCTATGCGTCCGTTTCCAAAAAGATCGCGATAAATACCTACGGCGACCTCGGTCTTTCCGAGTGGCCGGAGATCAATCCGAAGACCGCCCGCGACTGGGCGTATCTGGTATTGAAGCGCGAAGGCCGCCCGATGCACTTCACCGAAATTGCCCGGCAGGTTACCGGCCTCCGCAAGAAAAACGCCCATTCTCCGACCATCCACAACGAACTTATCAAGGATGATAATTTCGTGTTGGTAGGCAAGGGAACCTACACCCTGAAAGAATTCGGAGTAATTCCGGGCACTGCCCGCGAGTTGATCAGCCACTTCCTGAAAAAGCATGGCCCGATGAAGGCTACTGATATCGTGAAGCTGGTGCTGAAAGAGCGCTTGTTCAAGGAAAATACGGTCCTTATCAATCTCCAGAACCGCCGGAACTTCAAGCGGATGGATGATGGCCGTTATTCCACTCTGGTCTAGTCCCGGGTGGAAGTTTGTTATACTAATTGAGTGAACCTCTCCTCGTTCGCTGAAATTATTCAGGGAATTCTTGGCAGTATTGCCGCGGTGTTTGCCGTGACATGGTGGATCATCATCCCGGTGGGGATGCTTTTTGTGTTCTGGCAGTTCTGGCTGTACTACATTTATATAAAATTCCTGAAGGGAACGAAGTTCGTATTGCTGGAAATTAAAATCCCCGCGGTAATTGAGAAAACGCCGAAAGCGATGGAGCAGATCTTCGCGGCGGCCTATGGCATCTATTCGTTCGGCCCGACATTCCGGCAGAAATATATCGAGGGATATCTCCGGGAGCTTTGGATGTCGTTTGAAATAATCGGATTCGCGGGCGGCGTTCATTTTTACGTGCGCACGCCGAGCGATTACAAGAATCTGATGGAGTCGGCCATTTATTCCCAGTATCCGGACGCGGAAGTGCATGAAGCCCAGGATTATCTCGATCTTTTCCCGAAGACGCTTCCCAATAAAACCTACGACATTTTCGGCACCGATTATTTCCTTGCCCGCGAGAATGCCTACCCGATCCGCACCTACGAATTTTTCGAAGCGACGGTGGACGAGCACCGACTGGATCCGATCGCGGCGATTACGGAAGCGATGTCCAAGCTTAAGAATGACGAAGGCATCTGGATCCAGATCATGGTGCGGCCGACCGGCACGGAATGGAAAAAAGAGGCCGAAGCGCTGCGCGATAAGCTGATTGGCAGAAAGAAGCCCCCGGAACCGAGAGGGGCGATTGCCAATGCCGGAGAATTCGTGAAGAATCTCACGCTGGCGCCCGTCCAGCATCCGGAGTGGGAAGGCCAGCCGGAAAAGAAGGAGGAAAAGAATCTTCTGCTGGGCATGACGCCGGGAGAGCGCGAAGTCATCGAGGCGATCGAAAATAAAATCAGCAAGCTGGGCTTCGAAACCAATATCCGGTTTTTGTATATCGACCGGCGGGACAGTTTTACCCGTTCGAATATCGCGTCGGTGATGGCGACGTTCCATCAGTACAACGCTCCGCATCTGAACTCTTTCCGGCCCAATGTGGATGCGCTTACGGTAGTGCGCGGTAACCTGAAGCTCGCGAAAACCCGCCGGCTCTGGTACAAAAAGCGCCGGCTCTGGGACGCCTATGTGAAAATGGTCTGGCCCGGCAAGGTTTCCGTGCTGAATACGGAGGAGCTGGCCACCTTGTATCATTTCCCGAGCGTAGTCGTGGAGGCGCCGCTGTTGCGCCGGCTTGGCGCGAAGAAAGGCGAGCCGCCCGCGAGTTTGCCCGTGGAGTAACATACTAATATGAGCGATATCAATTTTTTTGGAGAAGTAAATTTCCGCGGATCCACGAAGAAATTCGGGATCAAGCTGGACGACCGGCGCCGGCACATGTATGTGATCGGCAAGACCGGCATGGGCAAGACGACCCTTTTGGAAAACATGGTGGTGGGGGATATGCTTGCCGGCCATGGCGTGGGCGTTATTGATCCGCACGGCGATTTTGCCGAGAAGATGTTGGAATTCGTTCCGCAGTCGCGCGTCAAGGACGTCATATATTTCAATCCGGCGGATATCGAATATCCGGTGGCCTTTAATCCTATTGAAAAAGTGTCGGCGGGATATCGCCACTTGGTGGCATCCGGCCTGATGGGTGTGTTCAAAAAAATCTGGCCGGACGTCTGGTCGGCCCGTATGGAATATATCCTCAACAACTCTCTTCTGTCGCTGCTGGAGTCGCCGGATGCGACGCTTCTGGACGTGATGCGCCTGATGTCGGACAAGGATTACCGGAAAAAAGTGGTGGATAACCTGCAGGACCCGGTCATGAAAAATTTCTGGGTGAGCGAGTTCGCGAAATACGCGCAAAAGTTTGAAACGGAAGCCACCGCTGCTATCCAGAACAAGATCGGAAAATTCGTCGCCAACCCGCTGGTGCGGCACATTCTCGGGCAGTCCACGTCCGCGCTGGATTTCCGCAAGAACATGGACGAAAAGAAGATCATGATCTTCAACCTCTCCAAAGGCCGGATCGGCGAAGACAACTCCGCCCTTCTCGGCTCCATGATCATCACCAAACTTCAGCTCGCGGCGATGTCCCGCGTGGATATCCCCAACGAAGCCGACCGCAAAGACTTCTTCCTGTACGTCGACGAGTTCCAGAATTTCGCGACCGATTCATTCGCGAACATCCTCTCCGAAGCCCGCAAATACCGGTTGTCACTGGTGCTCGCCCATCAGTACATCGGCCAGCTCGTGCATGACATGAATACAAAGGTGCGCGACGCGGTATTCGGCAACGTCGGGACTATGCTTACCTTCCGCGTGGGTGCGGAAGACGCGGAATTTCTTGAAAAGGAATTCGAGCCGGATTTCATGGCGACCGACATTGTCAATCTTCCGAAGGCCAATTTTTATCTGAAGCTCATGATTGACGGTGTGTCTTCGCGGCCGTTTTCCGCGCGCGGCATAGCGCCCGTCCAGCGTCCCGCGGTTAATTATGTCCAGGAGATTATCGAGCACAGCCGGAAAGCGTATGGAACGCCCCTGAAGATTGTCGAGGAAAAAATCAAAGGATTATGGGCGATCAAGCCGGAGGATGAGGAGGGGGCAGGCCGGCCGCCGCGCGAAGGCGACCGGATGGCGCCGCGGCGTCCGATGGGATACGCGCCCCGTCCGTATGAAGGGCGTCCGATGAATTTTGATACCACCCAGCGGCCTTACAATGGCGAACGGCCGATGCGGCTGAGTAGGCCGATGTCGGATATGCGGCCGCGGCCCGAGCCATTCCACGAGGCCCCGCGTCCACAGCCGCAGCCGGAACATCCTCCGGCCGAATTTCGCCCGGCCGTTCGGGAAGAGAGGCCGGTATTCAAGCCGACGCCTAAAGTGGAAGAACGTCCCACGCCTGCCGCTCCCGCCCCGGTCATGTCTCTGAAAGATCTCCCGCCCCGCCCCGAAGCTCCTGTTGAAAAAAAGACCGAGCCGCAGCCCGAAAAAAAGCCGGTAGATGTGGACGCGCTGAAAAAAGCTCTCCAGGAATCGCTCAACAAAAACAAAAAACAGTAAGCTCTCCTTCCCGCAGACAGGATGGCGAGCGCCTACTCCTTACTTTTTTCCATCCGCTCCACGTATTCTCCAGTCTCGGAGTTAACGCGCACGAGGTCGCCGGTGTTGACGAAAAGAGGAGTGGTGATGACAGCGCCGGTTTCCAGCGTTACCTGCTTGCCGCCGCCGGAGGCGGTGTCGCCTTTGAAACCCGGAGGAGCTTCTTTGACAAGGAGATCCACTTTGATCGGCGGTTTCACACTGATGATTGTGTCGCCGAATTTATACGCCATGACCAGCATATTCGTTTTCATGAATTTGCCGGGTGTGCCGACCTGCTCTTCGGTCAGGAAGAAACGGTTGGCCGGATTGTCTTTGGGGCAGAACCAAAATTGGCCTTTATTGTTATAGAGATACTTGATCTCTTCTTTGGTCATATCCGCTTCTTCAAAGGATTCACTCTGGTGGAACGCGCGCTCCACGATCTTGCCGGAAATCAGGTTCTTGATCTTGCACTTCGTCACCGGTTTGCGCTGTTGCATGCGCAAAAACTCGTATTCCATTACTTCATACGGTTCGCCGTCCATCACGAAAATCGTGCCTTTCTTGAGTTCGTTATATGCCAACATAAAAACCATTCTATCCCATATTCCCCGCGCTTGTCGAGGGGTTTCCGAAATGCTAACATCAAAGCAGTTTTTTGTGAGGAAGCGATATGGATTGGCAGCTGTGGGTCGCCGCGTATCTGTTCGTGGGCATGATCGTTATGTTCATTGTTCTTTCTTTGGAAGGCGAAGACCCAGACGGGATCCTGATGGTCGCCTGTCTTACCGGCTGGCCATTTATCTTGATCGGGTACGCGGGGATGGCACTTGAGTACTACGTTATAGATCAAATTTATTTTCTGTTCAAAAGAACGCGACGAGGTTAGCCAATGAACGAAATGTTCTGGATCGTGATCGCGGTTCTGGCCTTCTGCCTGCTCTGGAAGATGATCGACGCCCTGCTCATCTGGACGCGTACCCAGCACTGCCGGTGTGTCTGCAAAAAGAATAAGTACATCTGGCCCGGCGACGGAATCTAATCCCCCTAAGCAGGGGATTTTTTAACAAATAAAAAACCGGTGCAATGCACCGGTCGCCGGTTATTTCTTATTAAGGAGCTGGGGGCCATGCTGAAGAAGCAGGCGAAACTGACTTTTAGTGAGCTTCACCTTGCGGATCCTGCCCGGCTGGTTGTCGTCGGTGATGACGACCATTCCTTTGGCGTCCACGGACACCTCCGGACAGCCGCTTCAGCAGGGAGCGCAGAGCACCAGCTTGCCGTTTTTCCACATAGCCGCCTCCTCAAAAAATTAATACTGCAAAAAGAACCTGTATCCACCCTATCATACTCATTTGACTAATGCAACTAAGTTGCGTTAGAGTGAAGGTAATGCGCAATACTCCGGTGTCCCGGAAATTAATGGCGGTATTTCGGAAGGCCAAGCGTCCTTATGCAGTAGGCGATCTTTTGACGGCGTTATATAAGACGGGCGCAACGCCCAATAAAACGACGGTGTACCGCCAGCTCGAGAAGCTGCAGAAGGAAGGGCTCGTGCGGCGGATTAACATTTCCGACGCTAACGCGACCTATGAAACCGCCGGCAACGCGCATCACCATCATCTGGTATGCGAACGTTGCGGCAAGGTATGCGACATTACTCTCAAGGACGAAACGCAGTTGCTTCATGCGATTGCCCGCCGCGGCTTTGTTACCAAAGGTCATAAGCTGGAAATATTCGGTCTTTGCGCTTCCTGCGCCGGGTAACATGAAAACGTTACAACAAATATTCGGATACTGTCTCCTTGGCGTGATCGCGTTGGCGTTGGCGTACGCCTACTTGGCGCACATGCAAATGTGGCAGCCAGGCTTGTGGAGCGTCCTGGCGCTTGCGGCCTCAAGCGCGGCGATTGTGATGACCGTCAGCGTATTCTGGCTTTGGAAAGAAGCGCGCGTGCAAAAACTGGAGCGGATCCTCGGTCCGATCGGCCATGTCCTGCATTGCGGATATTGTTTCTCGCTGTGGATCGCCGCATTCTACACTGGTATCTTCGGCATTAACCTGACCGGCGACCTGGCAGTGCCGCGCTTCTTCCTGTTCCTGATCTCATGGTGGGCGCTCGGATTTCTCAATGTGCTTTTCTTCGCGGCATTAAGTACGCTCTGGTTCAAAAAGGTGCAGAATGAATTTGCATTGCGTGACTTGTACAAAGCTTCTGCTTCGGCGGAGCAAGAGTAATTTTTGCCAAAAATAGGATTTTCTTTTATGCTATAGCCCATGAAAGCGAAGGGCAAAGTTTTTGT
>CAZWVU010000007.1:0-50535 GCA_964637575.1 uncultured Candidatus Saccharibacteria bacterium | reverse complement strand
GAAAGACCGTGATCTTCACATCCGGCACGCTCACGCCCTGCAATTTCTTCACCCATGCGTCCTGGATCGCCACCGGCACCAGCGAAGGCACCGGGCGGATTACTGTATGCCCCAGCTTCTCCAGCCACGCGAAGCCGTCGCCCGTAGAGCCGGTATCCGGCCGGGATTTGCCCCCGGTCGCCAAAATATAGGCCTTTGCACGGATCTCTTTGCCATTCCCCATCTTCACCGCCCTGATCGCCCCGTCTCCCTTGGTAAAGCTGGTCACGGGAATTCCCGCGAGTATGGCTACTTTTTGCTGTTTCAAATATGCCGCCAGCGTATCCCGCACGTCCCGCGCCTTCTCGCTTTTCGGAAACACGCGCTGATTCGCTTCTTCTTTGGTATCCAAACCATGCGCATGAAAAAAATCCAGCGCCTCTTTCACGCTAAACTGCGAAAACGCCGAAAACAAAAACTTGTCGCTCCCTTTGAACTTCGCGAGTAGTTTCCGCACATCCGTCTCGGCATTGGTCACGTTGCACCGCCCGCCGCCGGTGATGAGAAGTTTCTTGCCAAGGATCTCGTTCTTCTCAAGCAAAAGCACGGAGGCGCCTTTTTCCGCCGCCCGCCCTGCCGCCATCATTCCCGCCGGCCCGCCGCCGATCACGACGACATCCCACTCCTTCTCATAGGGAAGGTTCGGATTTTTTGCTCCTCGCGGCATTTATTTAAGCAGCTCCGCGAATTCTTTTTTGACTTTCTCCAACTTGGGGTTGATCACTACTTCGCAATACGGGTTGCCGGGGTTTTTGGCGAAGTAGTCCTGATGGTAATTCTCGGCCACCCAGAATTTGTCGAGCGGCTCCACGGTCGTGACGATCGGGGCACCCATCGTGCTGGACACGTTCAACACTTTGATAAACGCTTCGGCTTCCTGCTTCTGCTCCGGCGTCGTGTAGAAGATCACCGAGCGGTACTGCGTGCCGACGTCGGCGCCCTGGCGGTTGGGCGTAGTCGGATCGTGCGAAGCAAAGAAAATAGTAAGAAGCGTACGGTATTTCACCAGCGCCGGATCGTATTCCACCCGCGCTACTTCTACATGCCCGGTCGTGCCGCTGGATACCTCTTCATACGTCGGATTCTCTTTCTTGCCGCCCGAATAGCCCGGCAACACCGAACTCACGCCTTTGAGCATCTTGAACACCGCCTCCGTACACCAGAAGCATCCCCCGCCGAATACTGCGACTTCTTTCATAAAAGAATTATACTATATACATATGATCCCGCAGACACCGAAAGTTAATTTGTTCCAGCTGGAACTGGAAAACCTGACCCGGCAGGCGACGGCATTCGGCGCGTGGATCACCGACCACAAGTGGTGGCTAATCGGCGGCGCGGCGTTGATTATCATTTTCATCCTCTGGCGTTACCGCGGTAACAATTACTGATGAAGATCACGGTGCAGGCCAAGGCGGGCGCGAAGGAGGCAAAGATAGAACAATGTAAGATTGCCACGGCTTCGCCTCGCAATGACAGCCAGACATGCTTAGTGGTATCGGTCAAAGAACCGGCGAAGGAAGGCCGAGCCAACTGGGCGATTGAACGGGCGGTGGCCGAACATTTCGGCGTCTCCCCTTCCCGTGTCCAGATCGTGAGCGGCCAGAGTTCGCGTGTAAAAGTGGTTGAAATTTCCTAAAAAAACTGGTACAGTCTCTCCAGATTTTTGAAAGGCAGTACTATGGTGATTCGGGACGGCAACAACTACCCGATTCAGCCCGTGGACATCCGCACGGATAAGGTGCTGGTGCGCGCCTTTGGCAAGTTTGAAATGGAATATACGGCGCGGCTGATCCTTATTTTCTGCAAACTTCACGAAGATTGGGTCGCGTTCACCGCGAAAGATCTTGCCAAGCGGTTTCCCGCAGAGGTCAAAAGTCCGCACTTCGATCTCGGCCTTCTCATTGAAGGAAATTTCCTGGCCGGCTTTCCGGACGGATCGTACCGGGTAACGGCGGAATTCGTAGAGCGGTGCCATAAAATATCACAATTCCCGCAGGGAAGTTAAACGAAAAACCCCGGCCGCGCGCCGGGGTTTTTATAGTGCGCGTGCTATACTAAACCAATGATTACTATTAATTATCTCGCGGTATTGGTCGCCGCGATCGGCTCAATGATTCTGGGCGCGATCTGGTACGGACCACTTTTCGGAAAGGTCTGGATGAATCTGATGGGCTGGGGCGGTATGTCTCCGGAACAGATGGCGGAGAAAAAGAAGTCGGCCGGCAAGAGCTACTTCTGGATGTTCCTCGGCAATCTCGTGATGGCCTACGTCATGTCGTATGTCGTCGTCGCCTTCAAAGCGATGGATTTCGCCGGCGGCGTGCAGGCCGGTTTCTGGATCTGGCTCGGGTTCGTGGCCACCGTCACCCTCGGCATGGTGCTCTGGGACGGCAAGCCGGTAAAACTCTGGCTGTTGAACAACGGCTTCCAGCTCCTCAATCTCTGCTGGATGGGCGCCCTGCTCGCGATGTGGTCTTAGGCGTCACACGCGTTCTGGCACGAAAAAACTCCCGCTCCGGGAGTTTTTTCTTGTGGCCCGCCCTTTGACGCATTACAATGAGGATATGACGGAGCCACAACAGGATTTTTGGAAGAAGGACATAGACCCGGAGCTGAAGCGGGTGGCCAAGGACAAAGGCACGGAAGCGCCATTCTCCGGAAAATACGTGAAGGAGCACGCCGACGGGACGTACCGCTGCGCGGTCTGCAATAATCCGATCTTCGATTCAAAATCAAAATTCGAATCCGGCACCGGCTGGCCCAGCTTCTACAAGCCGATCTCTCCCGACGCGGTTACCTATGAAGAAGACGATTCAATGGGCACGCGCCGGACGGAGGTAACATGCGCGAAATGCGGTGCCCATCTTGGCCACGTCTTCGAAGACGCACCGGATCAGCCCACGGGAAAACGCTATTGCATCAATTCCGTCTGCCTGGATTTGGAGAAAAAGAAATAAACGTTTAAGATTGAGGGATGTCCGAGTATTACAATCCCAAGCGTTCTAAAAATTTGTTTGATCCGAAGGCGACGGCGCCGTTCCGGTTGAGCCGTTCAAAAATTGATCTCTTCCTCAACTGCCCGCGCTGTTTTTATTTTGACCGCCGTCTCGGCATCGGGCAGCCGCCGGGATTCCCCTTCTCCCTCAACTCCGCGGTGGACCGGCTTTTGAAAAAAGAATTCGACCTGCACCGCGCCAAAGGTACGCCGCATCCGATGATGAAGGCGTACGGTCTCGACGCCGTTCCGTTCCAGCATCCCAAGATGGAAGAGTGGCGCGACGCGCTCCGCGGCGGCATTACCTATATTCACGAGCCGACCAATTTTCTCGTTACCGGCGGCATTGATGACATCTGGGTGAATCCGAAAGGCGAGCTGATCATCGCCGACTACAAGGCGACCGCCAAAGACGGCGAGGTCTCGCTCGACGCGGCCTGGCAGATCGGCTACAAGCGGCAGATG
The DNA here is from genome assembly GCA_964637575.1 of uncultured Candidatus Saccharibacteria bacterium. Classification (GTDB taxonomy): domain Bacteria; phylum Patescibacteriota; class Minisyncoccia; order UBA6257; family WO2-44-18; genus JAHFLQ01. The sequence goes on along the minus strand of CAZWVU010000007.1, from coordinate 47,033 downwards.
GAGGTCTATCAATGGCTCTTCCGCAAAAACGGTTTCAAAGTTTCCAAGACCGGTTACTTCGTCTACTGCAATGGTCAGATGGACCGCGAGGCCTTCGACGGCAAGCTGGAATTCCACGTGAAGCTCATCCCGTACACCGGCGACGATTCCTGGGTTGAAGATCAGCTGAAACTTGCCCATAAAGTCCTCATGAACGATGCCATGCCGGCCCAGGGCGACGATTGTGATTTCTGCAAATACCGCATGGCGCTGAAGCATATTCCCGAAGGCGTCTAGGACTTGACCCCCGCTCTGATTCATCGCTTGTCATCATTTTTAATTTAACGAATAAATTGTGAGCAATAGAATCTGGCAATAAGATCAAGGATCCAGAGCGGGGGTTGACAAAATAGGCTTATTCGTGTTATTTTATTTCCAGTTTCTTAAAGGAGGCGGTTATGGTGTTTTTGATGGCGAAGGCGGCCTGGTGCCGTCAGGGCGTGTTTCTCTCGGTCAGTACGATGATCGAAGTGGGGAGCAGCGCCGCGCGGGAGGTCTGGAAGGCGGAATTCCGGCAGAAGCTCAACGCGCTGAACGGGCGGCTCCAGCTCAAGGGAACCGACACGATCGAGGTGGAACTGACGGAAAGTCCTCTGTTCGCTCTCGATCATCTCTTCGACGCCTACAGCACCCAGCGGTTCACTCCGGCCGAGCTGATCGCCCGGGTCGAGCGGATCTACGCCGCGACGCTCCTGTAGCCATGAAACCCCGACAGAAAGTCTGTCGGGGTTTTTCTTTTTGTTACAATACACATATGGCACAAAAAGCTCTTTCGGTAGTAACAATCGCCTTTATCGCCGCCGCGATTATCGGACTGTTTATCTTTCTGACCGACATGAATACCCCCGCTTCGTTCCGGACGGGCAGCGGCGTGCGCGGCACGGTGACCATCGGCCCCACCTGCCCCGTGGAGCGGATCCCTCCCGATCCCCGCTGCGCCGACAGGCCCTATCAGGGACAACTTGTCATCAAGTCGCAGGATAGAAAGATTTCCCTGAATGTCCTGCCTGATGCCAATGGAATGTTCGAGCGGGAACTTCCGCCCGGCGACTACACGATCGGACCCTCCGGCAACGTTGCCTATCCCCGCGCCGGCACGCAAACGTTTACCGTCCTCCCTAACCGTTATACGGAAGTAACCATCCAGTTCGACAGCGGCATCCGGTAGAGTTATACACATCCTCCGCGAAAGGCTGTCTGCTATAATGAATTATATGAGTAAAAAAACCGTCATCTGGCTTCTTGTTGCGTTAGTAGTCGTGGTCGGCCTTTATATGGTGTTTGCCTCGCAGTCATCTTCGCCAAGTTATACCCAGAATCCGCCTTCCAATACTTCCGGCTCACAGCCGAACAGTCTTCCTAACACCGCCAGTAATAATCCACCCGCAGGCACTCCGCTGGTGAGCAATACCAGTGTTACCAAATACGTCAAAATCCAGAGCTACACCTTTGGTCCCGATACGTATGTCGTAAGCCCGGGCACAACCATCGTCTGGACCAACTACGACAGTGTGCAACATACCGTTACCAGCAACAACGGCTACTTCGCGAGCAACCATCTCGGCACCGGACAAAGCTTTTCCTATAAGTTCACCACTAAAGGCACTTACTACTACCACTGCTCCATCCATCCCGACATGCTGGGACGGATCATCGTCCAGTAAAAATAAAATACCAGACCTTAAAGCCTGGTATCGAGGGTAATCGGTCTGCCTGGATACACCACTTCCATTTCATATTCTCTTTCAGCGAGCGCCTCTTCCGAATCGGCGACGATGAGCGGTACCACGTTCTGCGTCAGCATTTCATGGAACTTCCGGTAATGCGCCCGGTACAGCGTGAGAAATTTCCACTCCGGATCATCGCGGATTCTCAACAGAGCGAGAATGTAAGGATGCTCGGATGGCAGGGCGCCGTTGAGACATTCCACGGCGTAGATTCTGGCCTTTACCGCCGACTCTTCGCCAAGGTGAGCCATGCTATCCACACCGAATCCCTGCACCAGCTCGAAGAAAATGCCGTCCAGAAGCGCCGTCACGTGTCCGATAAAATCATCAATCGGCCTGGATGACAGCCGCTTCTGCTCCTTTTTGAGATCTTCCACAAACACGGGAAGGATGCTGGTTCTCATCCGGTTCAGCACTACTTCCGGATTCGCCTTCATACACCACCTCACTTCAAAGTTCTTGCCAGCATAGTACAATAAAATCCCCTGGAAATCAATTGTGCTACAATCATTGCTATGAAACCGCTTATTGGCGCCCACGTCTCCGCTGCCGGCGGGCTCTATCACGCCATCGCCAACGGCGAACGGATCGGCGCCGAAGCGATCCAGATATTCGGTTCGTCGCCCCAACAATGGTTCACGAAGACGCCCTCCCCCGCTGACGCCGCCGATTTCAAAAAACACCGCGCGGAAAGCGCTATTAAAGCCGTTTATCTGCACGCCAGCTATCTCGTCAACCTGGCGACCCCGACGCCGCTCAACTGGGAAAAATCGGTAAAAAGTCTCGCCGAGCATCTGAAAATCGCCAAAATGATCGACGCGGACGGGCTGATCTTTCACACGGGATCCAAAGGAGAGTCTGATCACGGCGAAGCATTGGCGCGCGTGGCCAAGGGCATGAAAGAAGTCCTGAAGATGGTACCGGGGCAGACAAAACTGATTCTCGAAAACAGTTCGGGCGGCGGCAAGAAGATCGGCAACATTCCGCAGGATATCGGTGAAATCCTTGAGCTTGTGAAATCGGCGCGCGCCGCCGTCTGTCTGGATACCGCCCACGCCTTCGAGGCCGGCCAGATCGAAGCCTATACCACGCCGAATCTCAAAACATTTCTCGATCACTGGAATAAGCATATCGGTCTGAACAATATCGCCGCACTCCACGTCAATGACTCCAAAACCAAATTCGACTCCCACCATGACCGTCACGAGAATATCGGCCGGGGCTACATCGGCCTCGCCGGATTCAAGGCGCTCGCGAAAGAATCCCGCCTCGCTCATACCACCTGGCTTCTGGAGGTGCCCGGCCTGGAAGGAACCGGCCCGGATGCCGAAAATGTAAGGCTTCTCAAGAGTTGCTTCAAATAAAAATCCCGCTCTATGGAGCGGGATCGGGAGGAAGATCATCGGGATCTTCGTGCATACATTTGATACTCAATTCAGCGTCTTTTCCCTCAAAAAACGCCCGCTGGTTCCGGTACCGGACCCGGAAGACGGTGTCCGAATATAAAAGATCGCGCCAGCCGGGAACACGCTTCCGGATTACCATATAAAACCCCAGCTGTTCCTCTTCTTCCAAATCAAGAATTGCCGCCGCGTAGGGATAATCGAGCGGCAGGACGGCATTGAGGTCCGAGCAGGTGTAGATAAAGATATTCGCCTGGGTTTCCGGCTCAAGCTCTTCAAGAGACCTGATCCGGAAACGCGAGAAAAGGCGGTGGAAAATCCGCTGCGCCAGGCCATTGATTACCCGGCCAAAACGTTCCGGGCCGACGCTCCGCAGGGACTCTTTCCGATGCGCAAGCTGCTTCACGAACGGGGCAAGGATTTTCTCCCGGAATTCCGCGAGAATCTGCTGGTCACTCATCGGAAGTCGTCCTCCATCTGCGGTTCGGGGGGTTCCTCTGAAAGCACGTTGCATTCTTTCAGATGAAGTTCCATGAAGCCGGTTATGATGTTCTGCCTGCACTTGGCACAACGCTCGCAGCAGGCGAGGCAATGTGTTATTGATCCGTCCGTGTGACATTGGCAGTTGCAAATAAACATATCGCGCATACAGCCGCCATCCGTTACCATACGTTTCTCCGTTAAGGTTCTGCCGCTATGCTACCATAAGGGGGATGTTTGTAAACCCATGAAAAAGAAGGTGGCGATTTTTGATATTGACGGCACTATTTTCCGCTCCAGCCTCCTCATCGAGCTGATGGATGCGCTGATTCACGACGGCATATTTCCGGACGCGGCGCGCCGGGAATACGCGGGTGCGCTTCAAAAATGGGTAGACCGCAAAGATACCTACGATAAATATATCGCCGCGGTGGTGAAATCGTTTATGAAGCATATCCAAGGTGTCCGCCACCGGGATTTTATGAAAGTTTCCAGGGAAGTGCTGGATTTCCACCACAACCGCGTCTACCGCTACACCCGCGACCTGATCCGCGATCTCAAAAAACGCGGTTATTACCTGCTGGCTATTTCCCAATCACCGATGGAGCTGGTGCAGGGATTCGGGAAAAAATTGGGCTTCGACAAGATGTATGGCCGTATCTATGAAACGGATAAAAACGGCCGTTTTACCGGCGGCATTCTTTATCTCGATCTGATCGCCGACAAGAGCAACGTGGTGCGCCGCGCGGTCGAAAAAGAAGGCCTCACCCTCAAAGGATCAGTAGGCGTCGGTGACACGGAAGGTGACGTGCCGATGCTGAATATGGTGGAACGCCCGATCTGCTTTAATCCGAACCGAAAATTGTATGACTACGGGACGCGCCGCGGCTGGAAAATCGTGATTGAACGCAAGGATGTTATAATTGAGCTGTAGCTTCAATGACATTCGACGAGTATCAGAAACTTTCCCGCACAACCGCAATCTATCCCAACAAGGACAGCAATTTTGTGTATCCCGTACTGGGATTAACCGGTGAGGCGGGCGAAGTTGCCGAAAAGATCAAGAAAATTATCCGCGATCACGGCGGGATCGCGAGCGATGATCACAAACAGGAAATTAAAAAGGAGCTGGGCGACGTGCTCTGGTATGTAGCACAGATCTCCACCGAACTCGGTCTTTCCATGAAAGATGTGGCGGCCGCCAACATTGAAAAATTGTTTTCCCGGATGGAACGCGACCAGCTCCACGGAAAAGGAGATAATCGCTAATTTAGAACGTGGCAAGAACAAGGGAAGATCACATCCGCTTCGGCCAGTATCTGAAAGATATTATTTTTGCCGCAAATGACGGGATGGTGACCACCTTCGCCGTGGTTGCCGGCACGCTGGGCGCCCATCTTTCCACCGCTATCGTGCTGGTGATCGGATTTTCCAGTCTGATCGCCGACGGGATTTCCATGGCGGGAGGCAATTATCTCGGCACCAAGTCGGAACATGAACTCTATCGCAAAGAAGAACGGGCTGAGTATGAAGAGGTGGCGACAGTTCCCGATAAAGAACGGGAAGAAATCCGCGATGAACTGGAGAAAAAAGGATATCAGGGAAATGACCTGGACACGCTTGTCCGGCTCGTCTCGTCCAATAAAAAATTCTGGGTCGATTTCATGATGCATGAAGAGCTCGGTCTTTTCGCGCCCGACACTTTGAATCCATTCAGGCACGGGCTGGCGACCTTCTGCGCATTCGTCGTCGCCGGCTCTCTTCCCCTGCTCCCGTATCTGGTACTGCCGGGGCAGGGTTCGTTTCTCGCGGCAGCCATTTTTTCCGCGGCGGCGCTTTTTACCGTGGGCGCTATCCGCACGTACTTCTCCGGCCGTTCCTGGTGGAAGTCCGGATTGGAAATGCTGCTGGTGGGCGGATCTTCCGGCGCGGTGGCGTACGGCATCGGCTTCGTACTTCATCTTCTCGTCGTGTAAAACGATATTGTTGACTTCCGCCAATTTGTGTTTTGTATTAATATGAACATATGCGAAAGTACATCCCCTTTATCCTCCTGTTGATCATCGTCATCGGGCTCAGTTGGTTTCTCCTGAAAAAACCCGGCAATCCCGGACTCTCCCCCAGCAATCAGATTGTTACACCGAGCTCCGACATGGTGGAACTGGATTATCCGCAACCCGGAACCCTCATTACGTCTCCCGCGGTGATCACCGGCAAAGCCAAGGGCAACTGGTATTTCGAAGCCACTTTTCCGGTCCAGATTCTCGACGCCAATGGCGCGATCCTCGGCCGGAGCCCCGCCCAGGCGCAGGGCGAATGGATGACGACCGACTTCGTTCCTTTCATCGCAACGGTGTCGTTTAAAACTCCCACCACCGCCACCGGGTTTGTGGTGCTGAAAAATGACAATCCTTCCGGTCTGCCTCAAAATGACCGGCAGGTGCAATATCCCGTCCGCTTCCGCTAATATCCGAGTATGAGTGCTGAACCGGAAAAGCCTGCGCTTTTATTCGACGGCGATTGCCGGTTTTGTCTGCTCTGGGTGCATTACTGGAAACATCTCACCGGCGACCGGGTGACGTATTCCGCCGCTCCGGGGCTGACCGCGGTGGAATTCAGGCGGGACGGATCGGCATCGCGGGGAGCGCGCGCGGTGTTTGAACTTCTGGCGTTCGCGGGAACGCGCGGATGGCTCTGGTTTTATAAAAATATTCCCGGGTTCCGTCCGGCAAGCGAATGGACATATCGCGTGATTGCCGCGCACCGCCGGTTTTTCTACGGAGTCAGCCGGCTGCTCTGGGGAAAAGAAATCAGGCCTTCCCGCTATTTTCTCGCCCGCTCGATCTTTTTAAAAATACTGGCGCTGGTCTATTTCATCGCCTTTTTTTCGTTCGGCGTCCAGGCAGCCGGCTTGATCGGCTCCCGGGGAATCCTGCCGCTTGGCAATTACCTTCAGGCCGCCCAGCAGCAGCTCCACGCTCACGCATATTGGCAGGTACCGACCGTGTTCTGGATCAATCATTCGGACGCCGCGCTTACGATTGTGGCGCTTCTCGGCATCGTGTGTTCCATTCTTCTCCTGTTCGGAATTATTCCGAGAGTCAGTCTGATCGGCCTGTGGGCGCTGTATCTTTCTTTTGTATCCGCGGGCCAGGTATTTATGCAGTTCCAGTGGGATATCCTGTTGCTGGAAGCGGGCTTTCTCGCGATTCTGGTAAGTTTCACCACCGGCGCGGTTTGGCTTTTCCGGTGGCTCCTGTTCCGGCTGATGTTCCTTTCCGGCATGGTGAAACTTTTGAGCGGCGACGCGTCCTGGCGCGCCCTGACCGCGCTGAACTATCATTTTGAAACCCAGCCGCTTCCTACCATCTTCGCCTGGTACGCGCACTGGCTCCCGGAATGGTTCCACCGGCTTTCCGCCGCCGGAATGTTTGCCGTGGAGCTGGTGGTTCCTTTCTTTATATTCCTGCCGCGCCATTTCCGCGTCGTTGCCGCCGCCTCGATCGCCTTCCTGGAGGGTGCAATTTTTCTTACCGGCAATTACACCTTCCTTAACATCCTCACCGTCGGACTCTGCATATTCCTTCTTGACGACGAGTTGCTGACGCGCGTCATTCCCGCGAAAATAATCCGCGCGATCCAAACACTTCCCCGCCGGGCGATGCCCGTGTTCGGCCGTTCTCTTATCGCGGTCTTCATCGCCATTATTTTTATTTCCAGCGTGTTCCAGGCGGCCAATCTTGTATTCGGCTGGTTCCCCGGCGCCAACGCGGTCATTGCCGACCTCGTCTCTCCGCTTCATATCAGCAATACCTATGGGCTTTTCGCGGTTATGACCCGGGAACGCGATGAGATCGTAATTCAGGGTTCGAACGATGGAAAATCGTGGAGCGATTACGAACTTCCCTACAAGCCGGGTAATCCGGCGCGGGCGCCCGGCTGGGCCCAGCCCCACCAGCCCCGTCTCGATTGGCAGCTCTGGTTCGCGGCCCTGGATAATTTCCAGAAAAACCCCTGGTTCGTCAATCTGATGCAACAGATACTCCAGGGATCGGAGCCGGTCCTGAAACTGTTTTCCGGAAATCCCTTTCCCGGCACCCCGCCCCGCTATCTTCGCGCGCTACTTTACCGCTACCGCTTCACCACTCCCGGCGAACGGAGCGCTACCGGCGATTGGTGGAAGCGGGATCTCATTGGCCTGTATTTTCCGCCCGTCTACCTCCAAAGTAGCCGGACGCAGTAATGCTATAATGGAAATATGCTGAACCGGTTTGATTATCTGATTATCCAATATGCCCGGAAAATTTTTCCCGTTCTTTCGCGGTTCGCCATCTTTGCCGTCTATTTCTGGTTCGGCATTTTGAAAGTGCTGCATCTTAGCCCGGCGAGCGCGCTGGTAATGGACCTCATGCATCGCACACTTCCCGCCTTTATCACTCCGGAGACGTTTCTTATCCTCTTCGGTTATTTTGAAATGCTTGTCGGCATCGTGTTTCTAATCCCGGGACTGGAGCGCCTCGCAATCGCCCTGTTGGTACCCCATATGATCACTACCGTTCTGCCGCTGTTTTTCCTGCCGCAGGAAACCTGGTCCGGCTTCCTGGTGCCCACCCTGGAAGGCCAGTACATCATCAAAAATCTGGCGATTATCGCCCTCGCCTCCGGGATCGGCAGCCAGCTCAAGCCCTGGCAGGAGCCTGTCTAATACGTTAAAATAGAAGCAATGCCAGAAAAAACTTCGCCAAAAGACGTCTTTCTGCATCTGCTCGCCATCATCACGTTGTACATAAGCGCGGGGAGTTTTCTTACGCTCATTTACCAATACGCCAACATTCTTTTCCCCGACATCGCCATGCCGGAATATTATCCCGGAAATTTCGGTACCATCCGCTGGGCGATCGCCTCACTGGTGGTGGTGTTTCCGGTGTTTCTCTTTACCACCCGCCATCTTAACAAAAGCTACGAAGCGAGTCCGACCAAACGGAATCTCCGCACCCGGAAATGGCTTATCTATTTCACGATGTTCGCCGCCGCACTCCTCATCATTGGCGACCTGGTAACGCTTCTTAATTATTTCCTCAGCGGCGAATTGACCATCCGGTTTATTATCAAGGTGCTGGCGATCTTCTTCGTGGCGGGAAGCGTGTTTTACTACTATCTCTGGGATCTCCGGAAATATAAAATCGAATAATGAAATTTTTCGTCTACACGGTTATCGCTATTGTCGCCGCCGCCGTCATCGCCGGTTTTTTTATCGTAGGCTCACCCCAGCAGGAACGCCTCCGCCAGCTTGATGGCCAGCGGGTCAGCAATTTGCAATACCTCCAGTCGGAGATTGTGTCTTACTGGCAGAGCAAGGGGAAATTGCCGGCCAAGCTTTCCGACCTCAATGATCCGCTCCGCGGAGTCACCGTCCCCCAGGATCCGCAGACCGGAATGGAGTATCAATACACCCCCACCGGACTGTTGAGCTTCTCGTTATGCGCCGATTTCGCCGCTGCGGATGCCAGCGTGTCGCCCGTTCCCATGGGAGCGCCCGTCGCCCCGCGGAGTGTCTATTACGGCGGTATCGACCAGAATTGGGGGCATGGACCCGGCCCGGTTTGCTTCGAACGGACAATTGACAAGGATTTCTTCAAGCCTGTTCTTCAGAAATAGTTTTGTGCTAGGCTAGTATATAGCTATTTAAAAAGAGGCTTGTATGCCGGCATTCTGGCTGCTCAAAGCGCTGGCAATTTGCTTCGCATCTTTGCAGATTTGCCTTATCTTCACGTCCGTATATTTCCATCGCGGCATGGCGCACAATAGCCTGAAATTTCATCCTGGAGCCGCTTTCCTGATGCGCTTCTCGCTCTGGTGTCTGGCGGCCCAGGCAATGCGCGCGTGGGTGGCGGTTCACCGCAAACATCACCAGTTCTCGGATGTCGAAGGCGATCCCCACAGCCCGTATCTCATCGGGACATGGCGGCTTTTCTGGAACCATGAAAAGCATTACCTGAAAGCCGCCAACGATCCCACGTTGCTCGCCCAGTATACACGTGGAATACCGCTCTCTAAAGCCGACTGGTTCCTGGAAAACAGCTGGCTCGGCATGGCGACCGGCGCCGGAATGTTTACTCTGGGCTTCGGACTCTGGTTCGGACCCTGGGGGTTTCTTGTCGGCATCGTCGCGTATTACCTGCAGTTTTACTGCTATCTGAAGGGTGGCGCCCTGATCAATACCGTGTGCCACATGTTCGGATACCGGAATTTCAAAGATGAAAAAGCCACAAACTTCCCCGGTCTTGATCTCTTCGTAGGCGGCGAAGGATTGCATAACAATCATCATCATGATATGACCTCGCCCCGTTTGAGTCTCAAATGGTGGGAGATCGATCCCGGCTGGTGGCTCATCTCTACGCTCCGGCTGTGCGGTCTTGCTACATTGAAATGCCGTGCGCTCAAAGAAAAAACGGAGTCCAAAGAAATCGTCCATTCCCCGCAGTAAGCGGGGATTTTTATTTACTACGAACGGCGGAAAAAGAGCGTGATCAGAAAAAGCGTGGCACTGGTAAGGACTACCATCGGACCGGGCGGCAGACTGAAATTGGCCGAAAGAAGAATGCCGCTCACCGCGCTGAAAACGCCGAAGAGTATGCTCGCGAGCGTGTATGCCTTAAAGCTGCGGGATATATTTTTGGATGCCACCGCGGGAATTACCACCAATGAACCCATCAGAAGCGTTCCCACCACCTTCACGCCGAGCGCCACCACCACCGCGACCAGCGCGAGGAATATCAGGTCGATTGCATCCACATTCACGCCCTGCGCTTTCGCGAAGTCGCGCGAAAGAAGTCCGAGCAGGAGCTTTCCTCTGATCAGCGACATTGCGGCAAAAATAATCGAACAAAGCGCCAGCGCCAGTACAACATCGCCAAACGCAATCTTGGAAATATCGCCGAAAAGCGCCTCCAGAAGATCGGGCTCCGGCGTCACCAGAATACCGACCGCCAGCGCCACCGTAAAAATCAGACCGACGATCGATTCCGTGGGGACAGTGGTCTTCCGGCCAATCTGCCAGATGAGCACGATTCCGATCGCCAGCGCGGTAAATGCCCCGATAAACGGATTGATCTGCCAGGTAAGCGCAATGCCGATACCCGGCAAGGCAACATGCGAAAGCGCGTCACCGACCAGTCCAAGCCGCTTCAACACCATCAGGGAACCGACGTAGGCCGAGGCAGCCCCGACAATAACGCCGACAATAATACTGGAAATAAGCCCTGAATTAATGATGGTCATGGGAATATACACCGATATTGGTTCCATACAGTTCTTCAAGTATTTTCTGGTTCAGCACCTCTTTCGGCGATCCGTAACAGATTTTTTCTTTATTGAGGCACAGCACTTTTTTCGCATAACGGGAAATCACGCTCAAATCATGCGTAATAATCATCACCGTCAGGCCGTGTTCCTTATGCAACTTTTCCAGCAAGGAATAAATCGTCTCCTCGCCGCCGATATCCACGCCCGCCGTCGGTTCATCAAAAAGAAGAATGTCGGGATGGTTGATCAGCGCGTAGGCAATCAGCACGCGCTGAAGCTCACCGCCCGAAAGCTGGCCAAGTTTGGCGCGCAGCAAATGATGCTCCTGATGGTGATCGTGGTCTTTTAAAAATCCCACGGATTGAAGCGCCTCATAACTTTCCTCATCGGCAGCGCCTTTAAGCTTGAGAAATTCCATCACGGTCAGCGGCAGGTCGCGCTCTACGTATAATTTCTGCGGTACGTAACCGATTTTGACGTTTTTCGGCCACACCACCTCTCCTTCCCGCGGCACCAAACCGAGAATGGCGCGGAAAAGCGCGGTCTTGCCGGCGCCATTGGGACCGATCACTGCCACAAAGTCGCCTTGTTCAACTTCAAAGGAAACGGCATCCAGCACTACCTGGGTATTAAAACGCACGCTGACATTCTTGAGGGACAACAAATTCATAGATGTGCAAGCAGGCTTCTTGTCTCTTCTTTATAGGCTTCCACGCCGGGATTATCAAACGGGTTTACGCCCATCAGTTTTCCCAGATACATCATTTCCATCATCTTCATCTGAAGAAGCGCGCCGATTGCCTCTTCGGAAATTTCAGGAAGCTCGATGCTGGCAAAGGGCAGATTCTGTTTCTGATAAGTGGATTTCACCGCGGCCAGAATCGCGCCTAGAATATCGCTGAAACGCTTTCCGCTGACATGCGGAACCAGCTGATCGATGCCTTCTTTGGATTTCACAATGAAGTCTTTGCCGTGATCCGCCGCGGAAATAAAGGTGGTGAATTTGTCCTTCGGTCCGTCGAAGTACAGCTGGGCGACAGAATGGAGGTCGGTGGTCCCGATGGAAACCGTCGGCGTAATTCCTTTTCCCATTTTCCCCACGCTTTCCCCGGTAAGCTGCCGGTACCATTTCCCAAGCCCCTCCAGATCCGGCTCGAAGAGGAACGTGTCGTGAATCGTTTTGCCCGATTTCCAGTGGTTCCAGATCGCCAGCGCCGATTGCGCCGCCGGATTCTGGGCGATTTCATAGGAAAGGCAGCGGGCGGTAATATCCCGGGCGCCCTTCAACAGTTTGTCGATCCTGACTCCCGCCAGCGCCAACGGGGCCAACCCCACGGCGGTAAAGACTGAATAGCGGCCGCCCACATTCTTGGGGACCGCCAGCGTATCGAACGCGTGAGCCTGCGCCCACTGCCAGAGCGCCGACCCCTGATCGGTTACCGCGATCACCTGATCGCCTTTTTCCCTTTTGGAAAGAAGCACCGCGGCATTCGCGGCGGTTTCGGTGGTCGTCCCGGACTTGGACACAATGAAAAACGTGGCGGGATGCTCAAGCGCGCCAAGAATCCTGTCCAGACGGCGCGCGTCCAGAGTTTCCGCGAAATACATTTTCTTTTTCGGGCGCAACGCCTGATATACCGCGAGCGTCCCAAGATTGGAGCCGCCGATACCCACCACCACAATGCTCCCCCGCCCCTTCTTTTTGGGAAGCTTCAGGGCCACATCCGGCACGCGCACAAAGGGTTCCGGCCTGTCCTGCTGGCTTTGAATATAGTCTACCAGCTCCTGCGGCGCGGTAAGCGGACTGCCAAAATCGAATTTCAGGTCCATTATTTACTCATCTTACCATAACGCTGTATAATGAATCGTATGCCGACAAAAAAACCAAAAAAACAAAATCATCAGGAGGTTGAAAAGAAATTACTGGTTCCCGCAAAGGATCTCCCGCTCGGAACCCATCCCCACGACTGGCGCCATTCGTTCCATTGGCGCATTTTCCGGATTATGGCCGAATTCGTTGACGGATTTCAGTTCCTGGCCGATCTCAAAAAGACGGTAACCTTTTTCGGATCCGCCCGTTTTCCCGAAACCAACAAGTGGTATAACGAAGCCCGCAAACTCGGGAAGCTTCTCGGGGAAAGCGGATTCGGCGTAATCACCGGCGGCGGCCCGGGCATCATGGAAGGCGGTAACCGCGGCGCCAACGAAGCCGGCGGCGAATCCATCGGCATCAACATCCAGCTTCCCTTCGAGCAGCGCATTAATCCCTACGTCACCAAAGGACATGGCTTCTACTACTTTTTCACAAGAAAAGTAATGCTCTCCTTCGCGTCGCAGGCCTATGTTTTCTTCCCGGGCGGCTACGGGACGCTCGATGAATGCTTCGAAATTCTCACGCTGGTGCAAACGAAAAAAATCACCGACCGAATTCCGATTATTCTGTATGGAAAGGATTTTTGGGGCGATCTGGATTCCTGGATGAAAAAGAAGCTCCTTGACCAGTATCAGACCATTGACCCGGAGGATCTCCACCTCTATCACATCGTGGACTCCGCCGAAGAAGCCTTCGAAATTATCAAGAAATCCAAGCCGCGCGAAGAGTTTTAGGGCGAATAAAAACGCCTCCGATGTCGGAGGCGTTGCCTTTTATGAAAGAGCTGCGCCGATGAGTTCAGCCACCATTTTCTTCGGAAATCCCTGAATGCTGTCCATGACCCCCTCTATCCTCGCGATAAAAGGCTGGATTGCCCTGCTCTCACAGGCGAAGCCGCCCGCGCACAGGAGCGCATCTCCCTCGTCAATCAACGCTTCGATGGCTGCTTCGGAAATCTTTTTGAAATGAATCGTCGCCGTATCCACGTCCGCAAAAAGCGTTCTTTTTCTTGCGTGATACACGACGATCGCGCTATGGGTCGTCGCGGGATGGAGATGGGCGGTTTCCAGGAATAGGTGGGCTTCGGCGTGAGTTTCCGGTTTTCCGCGGATCCTTTTATTTACTTCCACAACCTGGTCACCCGTCACAAGCAGGTAATCACCGTTTAATTTGGGCCAGAGCGCCCTGCTCTTCGCGACCGCGATCAGAAGCGCCCGGACATCCGGCCGGTTGTCGAGAATTTTCTTCTCGTCGATGTTCGCGGGCATCACATCGAAATCGTATCCCATCTCCGCAAAGAGCTGCTTCCGCCACTTCGACTCCGACCCCAGGACGAATCTCATGCATCGCTCCTCAACAATTTCAAATTGCCAGAACATCATACTAACTTTTCCATCAAAAAGCAACTCGCTCGCTGCCCCTCCGCCATGCTGGCTGCGGAGGGACAGCTCGTTTCTTTTTAAAAATAATTATTTTAAAAAGCGTGGGCGGCGTCTTTGATTTTTGGACGAGAAAATATAAGACCGCCGGCAAGCTCTTGAGGAAAAGTCGGAGCCGAAACTGAGTGTGGCGGCCTCCTCCTTCCCGCAGACAGGATTGTAGCCCAACGTCCTGGCGAGGAGAAGGAGGAGGCCGCCAGCCCTACACAGTGAAAAATTCCTTATACAATCTCGCAGACGCCGCTCACGCACGCCAGCTCCTTCGCTCCCTTCGTCTCATCTTCTTTTTCATAGATGAGTATCTGGGAGAAATCCACGTTCGGATACATGCTCACCATCTTTTCATACCGTTCTTTGGAAATTTCTTCGTACGGCGCAAGGGTGTACACATGCTCCTCGCGGGGCAGGAAGGACAGTCCGCCGATCATGTCCCAGTTGGTATACAGCCAATTGGCTACAGCGATCCATTCATGATTCCCCACGGAAATAGTGACGGACGGGTTATGCTCGGTAAAATTATCCTTTACCAGCTTCCAGTGTTCCAATTGCTCAATGGCGCTCACGTCATTGCGGTGTACCGCCTGTCCCGGAGATTTGACCGGAAATTCCAGCACATAAGTGGTAATACTCTCGCCGCTCTGGCCGACTTCCGGGTAATATGGAACCTTCTGGTCTTTAAGCATCTGGAAAAGACCGTCGGTCGCGGAAATGCGTACGCGGCGGATATAATACGGAGCGTGCCGGGGATGCAGCCCGGAAGACGCATCCACCAGCTGGGAAACGGTGCCGGACGGCTTCACGCAGGTAATCGCGGTTGACGCGTTGATGCCCATCCGGGCGGAGTATTCCTTGTTGACCGCCACCGCGTAATCCCGGAGTTGTTTCAATAATTCGCTGCTATGTACCGCCGGGCAATCCCATTGTCCGGTGATCGATACCCCGAGCAATCGCTCGTCCTCACAGTTCTTTTTCCACTCTTTGGAAAGATACCCGAAATTGGTGAGCGAGGACTGATAGGTGCCGAGAATGGTCGCCAGACGGATCTTTCTTTTCAGCGTTTCTTCGGTGTCTTCCGCCCGCGCCACTACTTCCGTCAGATTGCAGAACTGTTTGGACTTCAGAACGATTTCGCCGCAGGGATTCGTACCGCTGGTCGCCGCATCCTTCTGGAATACTTTCCAGCGCCGCGCCGGAAGCTGCTTTTGGAGTCCGCCGCGGTTGAAAATACCCCGTTCTCCGGTACCGCTTTTGGCAAGGGAAATCCATTCATCCAAAAAGTGGTGGGCGCTCGGTTTTTCATTATAGGAAACAGAATTATTCGCCATATGCCGCTGGGGTTCCGTAAGGTAAAACTGGCCTGTTTTCGCATGCCGCATATCGGAATCGTCCAGGTCGGAAAGGGACAAAAGGGCGCTTCGCCGCACGCCCCCCATTTCCACGATTTCTCCTATCTTACAGATGATATCGTGCACGTCGAGCGAGGTAAGACGCCTTCCCTGCCTGGCCAGAATCTTCTTCTTTGCGAAATCCATCAGGGCAATAAGGGGCGCCGGACCGGAGCTTTTTCCCCCCATGGTCTTTAGCCGCGCACCCGCCGGCCGGAGCTGGGTGTAATCAACCCCTAAATCCTTTCCGTCAAACCAGGTTTTGGCGGCAAGCACGAACGCCTGCGCCCACCCCTCCTTGCTGTCATCTACTACATGCGTCCCGATGCTTTTCCCGGTCTGCTTTTTGATTTGCGGGAATTTCTGGACATTCTGCTGCTCCACGGAAAATCCGACACCGGTGCCGCACATCGAGAGATACATAATTTCTCCGAAATCTTCGATCTTGGCAGGAGCGATGAAGGAACAGTTATAGCCCGTAACATTCGTTTTCCGCGCCGCATCTCCGGCGCTCCAGAGCAGGCGCATCGATGGCATTACCTCCTGCTTCAGAATTGCCTGCCGCAATTCTTCATACTCGTCATCGGTCAGCTTGCTGCCAAGATTTTCCTTCATGAAGCCGAGGTATCGTCCGACGGATTCAATCCATGTTTCGCGGCGGCCTTCATGTTCGATCCAGCGCGAGTAGCTGCGGTAATAAATGAATTCGGCGAGGGCGTTCCGGAAATACCGCTTGCTCTCGGCCGCCAGCTTCTTCACATGTTCCGGAATTTCTCTCCGTTTTTCGCGGAGCTCCGACCGCTGCTGGCGGTAAAGAATGTAGGCCTTCGCGGTTTTTGCGTAGTCGAGCAGAATCAGCGAGGTTTCCACCTCATCCTGGATTTCTTCGATATCCAGAATCCGGTTTTCCGGATACTTTTTGGAAAGCTCCTTAAGAACCTTGTCAGAAACCTGCTGGGCCTCCTTCTCGCTTCCCTCCTCCGAGGCTTTCATCGCCTTCATGATTGCCGCGGTGATCTTCGACTGATCGAAACCGACTAACCGCCCATCACGTTTTCTGATAGTTTTGAACATATTATTTATATTATTACTCCGTTTGCCGCGCGCGTCATTTCCATGCCTGTGGATAAATGCACGCGGGTAAAAAAACCGCCTCGCATTATTGCGGGCGGTTCAGACTTCCTGAGGCGGATCAACGTAATCCTGCAAAAAACCGTGACAGTAGCATCTGCAAAGCTGATTTTGCATTTCCTTGTCGGTTTCCAGGAATAAGCTGTGGAAATTTACGCAGTCCTTACATGGTCCTTTTGGCGTTTCCGGCTCCCGCGCCGGCGGCAGAGGCCGCGTCTCGGCGCGTTCTTCCGCGGCGCAACGGGGGCAATCGCCCCGATAGCGATACGCATGGCAGGTGGCGCAGACACATCCCTTGCTGAAACATTTTTTCTCGGCGCGCGAGAACAGGAAAGAGTGCCCGACATATGCCGCGATTCCCGCCGCAAAGCATATCCAGAAAAACACAGGAAGATATGTTATTGCCAGAATCAGGCAATACAGGACGTTCATCAGCAAGAAAAACCAGAGTATGATCCGCGCGAAGCCTGGCCGGCAACTTCGACAACGCATGCACTCACTCCTATCAGGTTATTGCTGTCTCTATAGTAGCCGATTATCCGATAATAACCAAGACAAATTGTGTCGCGGGGGTGAATCGGCCACACGTAAATTTCCTGCCGGAAATTTCTTGCGGCCCGCCCCTCGTCCGCGATTTCCTGCTGGAAATCGGGACTGCGGTCTTCGATTCGATTGTGTGCCGCGGGGGTGAATCGAACACCCGACGCTACGCTCTTCAGGCGTACGCTCTACCACTGAGCTACCGCGGCATCTTATTTCCGCATTACGATTTTCAATATTACCACGCGCTCCGCCTTCGGCGGAGATGTGCTCTTTCCCGGACGATTCTTATCAATCAAAACCTTGCAATCGCCCGTCTCGGCCCGAAGCCTCGACCCACTGAGCTACCGCGGCAGTATTAAGCTAATTTAGCAAAAATAGCGTTAAAAAACCAGCTCTATTCTTCGTCTTCCGGTTCTTCGGCGGCAATTTTCCGCCTTCGCTTCAGGAATGACATGATAAACGGCAGCAACGGAAGATCGGCGATGCGGTCCACGGTATCCTGTATCTTGAGCCGCACATCATCGGTCGTATCGCTGATCCGCTGGGTAAGCAATTCCAGCTTCCTGGCAATCTGCACCAGGTAATACGTGGCGATCGCGAGCAACGCTCCGATCACAATTGCCGCCACGGAAAAGACGAGATAGAAGATTGTTTGAGCGATCATCAGCACTGCTTCCATATATTGTATTGTACCACATCAAACGTACTTGACAAATTCCCGTTCTTTATGCTATTGTTTTCAAGTTCTTTTAAACGGAGAATGCTATGGAAACGGCGCTGCTCATTTGTGTATGGCGCTGCCTCCATTGCCAGCGCCTGCGCGAAACCCAGCAACACGTCAGCAATTCGGCGGAAATTTCAGAATTCCGTCCGCCCGAAATGTGCCTGTGCGAGGAATCCGAGACGTTTGGCTTCGTATTTGCCGTAATTGAAAAACCCGATTAGGAGGGCAGTATGCCGGCAACCCGAGTCAGGGCGGAGGCAGGATCCCGGATGTGGCAGTGCGAAGGATGCAATCGATATCAGCTGCAACCGGGGAAAGAGATGCCGAAGAAGTGCGAGAAATGCGGCTGTCCCGCGATGGGACTCGCCAAACTTCCCGAAGCGCCCCAGTCTCCCAAGCAGTAACCCAGGCCCCGCCAACGTTGGCGGGGCTTTCTATTTGATCCGTTTCCGGATGTCCGCCAGCAGCCGTTCCATGAAACGAAGATTATGGATGGTCGTTAAGATCGGCCCAAGCATTTCGTGCGCTTTAAAAAGATGAGTTATGTAGGCGCGGGTATAGTTCGCGCAGGTATAACAATCACACTTCGGATCCAGTGGTTTTTTATCTTTCAGATAACGGCCGGATTTGACGTTGAGCGAGCCGCCCTTGATCAGCGCCGCGCCATTGCGGGCAATCCGCGTGGGCGCCACGCAATCGAATGTATCGATCCCCTGTTTTACCGCTTCCCAGATATCTTCCTCCGAACCGATACCGAGCAAATGGCGCGGCTTGTGTTCCGGCAGGAACGGAATCGTCCAATCCAGTACGTTATACATATCTTTCTTTGACTTGCCGAGGGAACCGCCAATGCCGAACCCGTCAAAATCCTGCTCACCGATAAACTTGGCGCTTGCCAGCCGCAGATCTTTATACGCGCCGCCCTGGACGATTCCAAAAAGCGCCTGATTGTTTCCCTTGAACACCTTCAGGCATCGCTTCGCCCAGCGGTGCGTCCGCTCCATCGCTTTTTTGGTGTATTCGTAGTCATGTAGGGGCGAGGTGCACTCATCGAACGTGAAAATGAGATCCGCGCCGAGATTTTCCTGAATTTTGATTGATTTCTCCGGCGTGAGGAAATGCTTCGAACCGTCGAGGTGCGAACGGAACTCCACGCCGTCCTCGCTGATTTTGGAAAACGGATTTTCCCGCACCTTCTTCACGTGTTCTTTTTCTCCCTCGTCCGGAAAGATATTGGCGATCTTGCTCACGCCGTGCACCATGGCGGCGCCCAGACTGAACACCTGAAACCCGCCGCTGTCCGTCCAGATCGGCCGGTCCCAGTTCATAAATTTGTGTAATCCGCCAAGCTTTTTCACCGTTTCGTCGCCAGGGCGGAGATAAAGATGATAGGTGTTGCACAGCACCGATTCCGCGCCGATCCCTTTGAGCTGGTCCGGGGTGATCCCTTTTACCGCCGCCTGGGTGCCGACGGGAATAAAAGCCGGCGTATGGATTACGCCGTGCTTTGTTTCGATAACACCCAGCCGGGCCCGGTTGCCCCTGGCCTTTCGTAAGATTTTGAACTTCATTACTTACGAATTATTTTATAGGGCTTTTTGGTTAAATCAATTATCTGCGATCCTTTCTTCTTGCGGTTTACGCCGGCATAGACCACCGCGTCAATCAGCTCCGCGTTTTTGCCGAACGCTTCCTGGAAGTTGCGAGGGTCGGCAATCGGATCCTGCTTGGAAATATTGGCACTCGTGGCAACCAGCGGTTTGTCAAAATTTTTGAATAACTTCTTCACGAACGATCCTTTGGAGATACGGAAAGCCGCGGTGTGCTTCAGCGTGGCGAGCGGCGAGAGATTCTTGGCTTTCAAAACAAAGTTGGTCGGCTTCTTGGTTTTCTGGATAACTTTTTTCTGTTCCTGGCTGAGGGCGGCATAGTCGGCAAGCATCTGGAAATCGCGGATAAGAATGGGAAACGTCTTGCCGATTTCGCGGTTTTTGATGGTATAGAGCTTCAAAAGTGCCTGCGGATTCGTGGCGTCGCAACCAAGGCCATAAAGGGTTTCGGTAGGATAAATAACAACGCCTCCGGCGTTCAAAATCTGGGCTATTTCTTCGGGTTTATTGGTCAGCTTGGTCGTCATAATTGCAAGGTTATAATACAGGAAACCAATTGAAAAGTCAAATTATTTAATGCGTTCCCCTCCTCCTTAGTTTATACGAAATAAAGCCGGCCCGCGGTGCAGAAAGCTCTCTTGAGGAAAAGACGAGATGCTGGTATGGTTTGGTTATTCGCTCTCATCGTCTATCGGCTAGGACGCTGCCCTCTCACGGCGGAAAGATGGGTTCGACTCCCATTGAGAGCACAAAGAAATCCAAAGACAGGTGTGGTGGGCGGCGGAAAGATGGGTTCGACTCATAATGAGTCGAAGACCGCAGGCAATTTTTCAGCAGACAAAAATTGCCGAGGGGCGGGCTGCAAGAAATTTCCGGCAGGAAATTTACTTGTAGCCGACTCCCATTGAGAGCACTTCTGAAGTGACTCAAAAAGAAAACCGCCCGATTGGTGGGCGGTTAAAGATTGATATTGTGCAGCCAGGGGAAAATCTGAAGCAACAAAAGTACGCACGCGCCAGTCCAAAGAACTCCCATCATCGCCTGGCGGCCCCACGGACGTTCGTCAAGAAAAAAGCGGGTCTTGGGAAGAAAACGCAATGCAGCCCAAAGCGCCATGATGATCGCTATCTTCAGTCCAAAGGCAATGGCAAGTCCCGGCACTGTTCCCACCCGACCGATTAGCCAGGCCGGAAATGGCGTCTGCTCCGACCCTTCCCGCATCAGGATGGCGTAGGTGCTGGAGACGTCCAG
This sequence comes from uncultured Candidatus Saccharibacteria bacterium, assembly GCA_964637575.1. GTDB lineage: Bacteria > Patescibacteriota > Minisyncoccia > UBA6257 > WO2-44-18 > JAHFLQ01. The sequence goes on along the minus strand of CAZWVU010000007.1, from coordinate 26,123 downwards.
CACCGCGCCCAGCGCCGCGACGCAAAGCCACAAGTTCGCACAACGCTTCTGCACCATCGCATAATCCTTTTAAAATTCTGTTCTCACCCTAAACCCCTCCTCCCTAAAAATCAAGTGATAAAAAAGCCGCCTTTGTAAGGCGGCAAATAGTTTCATGGCTTCCAATTAAGGAGAATGAGGGCAGAACCAAGAATGCTCAAGGGTAGCGTCAGCAGGAGCCCCCACAAAGGATACTTCCATTTTTTTCGGTACAGACCAAATCCGATACCGGCAAAGAGCGGCATCAGTGCAACATACCAGTAATGGAGATAAAATCCCGGAACAAGGAAAATTAAAAATTCCATAAAAAATCCCATCGCCAATCCTTTCAAAATTCTTTCCTCACCCTACAGTCTCATCCCTCAAAAATCAAGGAAGCAAAAAACTTTGGCGCAGGCCGGTTGTTTCGAAAATAAGCGAGCCCTCCTTCCCGCAGACAGGATTGTAGCCCGACGTCCTAGCGAGGAGAAGGAGGGTTCGCAAAAAAATATAGAAAGCCCGAAGAGTTCCTATATCTGCCGGATCTCTTCTACTACCTTATCTAATTCCATCGCCCGCGAGGCTTTTACGAGCACCAGATCGCCTTTCTTGATTACATCCTGCACGGTGGAAAGCGCGTCCTCTACCACGTCAAAGCTGAAAATATTTTTCCGGGCCAGCCCCGCTTTATTGGCGGCATCGGCGATGAACCGCGCCCGCGGCCCCACGGTGACCAGAATATCCACGATCTTTTCGGCAAACCTCCCCATCTGTTCATGGGCCTCAATCGCGTATTTACCGATTTCCAGCATATCCCCGAGGACCGCTACTTTCCGTCTGGCCTTCAGGTCTTTGAGCGTGTCCAGCGCCGCGTGCATGGAGAGCGGCGAGGCGTTATAGCTGTCATCGATCAAATACGTATCTTTAATTCCGGGAAGAATCTTCCCGCGCCGGGGCGGGACATGATAATACTGCAGCGCTTCGGAAATTTTCACGAGATTCATGCCGAAGGCAAGCCCGATCGCGGCCGCCGCCGCGGCGGCATACGCCTGGGCCTTCCCGAAGGCGCCTTCCAGCCGGACCGGCACGAAATTGCCGCCATATTCCAGCTTGAAGGAAATTCCCGCCGGCCGGTCGCCGTCCATCCGGTTTTCAAAATTGGCAATCCGGAGATTTGCCCCTTCTCCGAAACCATAGGTGATGATATGCGCCCGGGTGCGGTCCTTCATTTCATACACGGCTTCGTCATCAAAATTCAGAATCGCGAACCCGATCGCCGGTAGAGCCTCCACCAGCCTTCCCTTTTCCTTCGCCACGGCATCCGGCCCGGAATAATACTCGACATGCACCGGAATCTCGCCCACGGCAGTCACCACACCGATCTGCGGCCGGGCAATATCCAGGAGATATTTGATGTCCCCCGGTTTGTCCGCCGCGTATTCCAGCACGAGAATCTCCGGATATTTCCCGCCGAATAGAAGACGGAAAAAGGAAGCGGTGACTGCTTTCAGCCAAAAAAACGCGCCGCCGATTTTGTCATAGTCGCCCAGCACGGTCAGCGGAAATCCGAATTCGTTATTAAAATTTCCGCTGGACGCGCGCACCTTGCGGATTTGCCGCAAAATCGTAAACACCGCTTCTTTTGTGGACGTCTTTCCCACCGTTCCAGTGATTCCCACTACTCCGGGCTGATGCTTCTTAATCGCCCACACCGCCAGAAATCGCAGTGTTTTCTTCAATATATTCTTGAGTCGTGCTTTCATATTGTTACTGGCCTCCTCCTACATTATCCGCCGGAATGTTGTAATAGTTTAATATAAACTGCGCGAGTTCGCGAAATGCCGGCACCACAGTGAGTCCGGCGAGTGGCGCGCCTTTCGGCTTGTCCACCCGCATTAAAATAAGAAATTTGGGAGCGCTCGCCGGGGCGAAACCGACATAGCTGTGGATATAATCACTCCCGTATCCGCCGTTTTTCAGATCGGCAATCTGGGCGGTTCCCGTTTTGCCGGCGATGGCATATCCGGGAATCTGGGCGATCTGGGCCTTCTGCACCGCGGACATCATCATGGCGGTAACCTTTCCGGCGGCATCGGCTGACATCACCTGCCGCACCGTCTGGGGCGCCGTGCCGTCCACCAGAAACGGCTTCATGAGTGTTCCCCCGTTGGCAATCGCCCCGATGGCCTGCACCAGTTCAATCGGCGTAACAGACACGCCCTGCCCGAAGGAGGCGCTCGCGAAATCAATTTCTCTCGGGTGCTTCACCAGATTTTTCAGGTTTCCCGAAATTTCCCCCGGCAATCCGGCGCCGGCCGGTTTGTCCAGCCCGAATTTCAAAAGATAGTTGTAAAACATATCGTTGCCGGTGGTCCGCTCCGCGAATGCGGCGCCGGTATTGAGGGATTCCTCGATAACGTTGGTCATGGTCACCGTGCCGTGCGCTTTCAAATCCCAGTTTTTAATAGTTTTGCCATTCAACATCAGCGATCCGGAATCATAAAAGGTTGTCTTCGGAGTGATCTTGCCGCTGTCGATGCCGGCCGACATCGTAAGAACCTTGAACACCGAACCGGGTTCATACACCGCCTGCACCGCCGGGTTCAGGAAATTTTTCACCGGATATTTCGCGTAGTCGTTGGGATCGAAATTCGGATAACTGCCCATCGCGAGAATTTTCCCGGTCTGCGGCTCCTCCACAATCACACTGCCACCCGCGGCGTGGTACTGGTCGATCAGGCGTTTCAGAATCTTCTCCGCCTGCGTCTGAATATTGATATCCACGGTCAGAAAAAGATCATGTTTCTGGAGTGAACCGTCATACTGCGCCTCAACCCCGTACTGCCCCTCCAATGCCCCGTTTTTATTGTTCGGTCCCACATAGCCGAGCAGATGCGCCGCGAGCGAGCCATACGGATAAAAACGGAAATAGCGGCTGTCCACATAGACCCCCTTAAGATGGAGTGCCTGGACTTTCGCCACCTGGTCATCGCTGGCTTTGGCGGTCAGCTCTTCATATAAATCGCCTTTTTTGGAAAGCACTTGCTTCAGCTTCGCCGCATCCGAACCGATAATAGGCGCGAGCTGATGGGACGCCTCGTCCGCGTCCGCGATTTCCTTGGGTACCGCGAAAATGACGGGGAATTCCCGGTTGGTCGCGACCGGAACTTTATTATTATTTTTGTCGGTAAAATAAATACCTCCCCGGATGCCCGAGGCTGAATTTTGCAAACTGGCCTGGGAGGCGGCGCGGGCGGAATAAAAGCTTCCCTTCTGGATCTGCAGCGTGTACATATGCAGCGCGAGCGTGGAATACCCGCCCACGATGACCGCCGCGATCAGCCCTACCCGCCAGGATTTCATCTCGCCGAAAGGTATTCAGGGACGCGCGCTTTTACCAGGCCAAGCGTTCCCGCCAACTCGTCGACATTTTGCAAATCAAGCTTCGCGTACAACTGGTTCCGGAGGTCGGACGTGGAAATACGGAGGGCTTCGATGGATTTCATGGTGTCGCGCACGTCATGCGCGAGACGGACGTTCGTACTGTACGAAACAATGCTTACCACCGCTTCAACCACAATCAGGCCGATCGCGATCGTCCATTGGATATTGAGCTGAAATTTATTTTTCTTTGGTTCGATGATGGTCATAGTATCTGGGCCACCCGCAACTTTGCCGAACGGGAGCGCGGGTTGGCAACCTCCTCCTGCCGTGTCGCCTGTACGGCTTTTTTCTGTATCAATTTGAGCTTGCCGGCCTTGGCGGCGTCGCGGAAATAATTTTTCACGATCCGATCCTCCAGCGAATGAAAGGAGATGATCGCCGCCCGCCCGCCAGGCTTCACGATCTGATCAAGGTCTTTCAGCACCCGTTCGAGATTTTCCAGTTCGTGATTGGCATAAATGCGGAGCGCCTGGAACGTCCGGGTGGCGGGATGAATTCTCCCCCGCTCGTAACCTTTCGGCACCGCATTCTTGATCACTTCCACGAGCTGGCCAGTGGTTTCGATCGGCTGTTTTTTCCGGAGCGTTTCTTTGATCGCCGCGGCAATCCGGTCCGCGTACCGCTCTTCGCCGTATGTCCGGATGACGTCGGCCAGCCAGCGCTCGCTCAAATCGCGGAGAATTTCTTTCACCGGTTTCTGCCGCGGATCATAGGTCATCAGCAACGGCTCATCTTTTTGAAAACTGAATCCGCGGCCGTTATCAAGCTGTTCGGAGGAAAAACCGAGATCGAGCAGAAGGCCGTCGGCCCTCCCGAGATTTTTCTGTTTCAGGATTTCGGCAAGATCGGCATAATTCTCCCCGGTCTTTTCCCAGTCGATCGCAAGCAGAATTCCCTGCGTTCCGATTTTCTCCTGGATCGCCCGGCTGTGCCCGCCGCCGCCGGCGGTGCCGTCAATAAAAAACTGTCCCGGCTTCGGCTCAAGCAGTTCGATGACTTCGTTTAAAAGGACAGGCGTGTGTGGCATTGCGTCAGATGCCAAGCTCCCCCAACTGTTCGGCAATGTCATCGGAGGAGGCCTCGGTATGGGATTTGTAGGTTTTCCAGGACGCTTCGTCCCAGATTTCAATGCGGTTGTACACGCCGGCGAATACCGCCTGCTTCTGCAGTCCTGCGTAGGCGCGCAAATATTCCGGCACGAGAATTCTTCCCTGTGTGTCGAATTCCACTTCTGCGGCACCGGCGAGCATCAGCCGGGAAAAGGCGCGGGCCTTGGATTGCGTGAGTGGCAAAGCAATTAATTTTTGCGCGAGCGATTCCCAGTCGTTTTTGTTGTAAATAAAAAGTGAACGATCAAGACCGCGGGTAATGATCGCGCCCTCGCCAAGTTTCTGCCGAAATTTAACGGGCAACGCTACCCGTCCTTTGGCGTCTAAACTATGTGTATATTCCCCTATAAACATGTGGCTTGTTATCCCCAGATTCAGTGGTTATCCCCACATTTATCCACTTTTCACCACCGTACATTCACTATACCCCACTTTCTCATGAAAACCTACGCTAAAATTGTGGATATCTTTCCAAGCTCATTTATTCGGGGATTTTCATGCTAAAATGATGATAGTTTTTTGAAGGAAGATACTGTGGTGTCTGCACGCGACCTGATTGGCAGAAAACCGCCGGCACCCGAAGCGGTCCGCGAAGCATTTGAACTATTCATTGAGGCGCTCAACAATAAAATTTCCTGCATTCAGCGCGTGCGAGTTCTCTATTTTCCCGGTCCGGGCGAAAAACAACCGCTCTGGGGATGCATAATCCGCGATCGCATCTACATTTGGGGAAATTGTGCGAAAAAAATTGCGACCCGGACATTAATTCATGAGTTGGCGCATTTTGTTTTCGAACTTTCCGGCATCGATCAGGATGAAGAGATCGCCAACAAAATCGAAGAGAATCTTTGGAAAGCATTTTCCCGGGCGCAGAAAAACCGGCTGTGGTCCTACATCCCCGCCGAAATAACTTTGGACAATATTGAAAACGAACCGCAATAAATCTTCCGCTTGCCGGAAGATTTTTTAATCTGTATAATCGTCGTAGTCCTTTTTTGGAGATGCGTTATGAAATCTGAAAAGCCAATGAAGCGGCTGCTGTTCGGCGAAGGTCTGATGCATCCGTCCTTGGATGGCAGCAAGCGGTTCACGGTCCGCAAGTACGGCGGCGAACGGCACGACTTTGAGAAAGGCGAGGTCATCATCGGCGAATTCATGGACGGATTGGACATTCTGATCCGGGCCACGGAAAGGACGATCAAGATGCCTTTCCACCGGCTGGCCGCGCGCGGCGCAAAAAAGGATGGCCAGGACTGGTGGTTCAACGACGAGTACTTCGAGGATCTGAAAAGGTTCCCGGGGTACGAGGACATCAACCCCGTCACCATGGGCGCCGTCATCTGCTTTGAAGTTCTGAAAGTCAACGGCGTTCCGGCGGTACAATTCAACAAGCATTCCAAGAAAAAATAAAAAAGTAAAAGCCCCCATTAGATACAGAGTTATCTAACGGGGGCTTTGTTTTTTTAGATCTTGTAACCGACTTCCTTGAGCGCCTTGGCGATCAGCGACAGCGGCGCGTGGTTAAGGGTCACCGCGCCCTTCTTCCACGCAAACGGGATCGACTTCTTGAACTTCTTAAGATTCTGGAAGAAGAGACCGGCATAGAGCGGCTCGATGTGCGACGGACGTTTGAAATCCACCATCCGCATAATTCGCCGGTACTGGCGTTCATCCCAGTTGTTGAAATTCATATACATCTGCTTCTTCTGGCTCCGATTGAGATCGCAAATGTCGACAAGTTGTCCGACACCCACGATCACCTGGCGCGGGAAATCGTTCGGGTTCAGATTGTGTGCTTCCGCGGACAGGCCATGCGTGCTTGTGGAAGTGTAGAGCAATACCGGACCGCGATATTTCCAAACACACATCGGCCACCCGCGCGTCTTCACGCCTTCGTGTTCCCCCACCCGGAGCTTTCCGGTAAGCAGGAGTTCATTATAGGGAAACGAGTTTGGAAGCACCGGCAGAGTCGTCGCGATCTGCGAAATTCTGGGGCTGCCATCCAAGTTGAGCCCGATCACCATAAAGCCTCCTCAAAAAACTGCTGACAGAGTAGCAGTTTTGAAACCACCTGTAAATGTAGTGCGCCTTGTTGGGATCGGACCAACGACCTTTCGAATGTGAATCGAACGCTCTACCACTGAGCTAAAGGCGCGACAAAGAGATAGTAACCGAAATAAAACGCCCTCGCAAGGAGCGAGGGTGCAGTACTAATTTTTCCCGTGATGCCGGTGCTCCTTTTCCAGGAGCAGAATCGCCCGCCCCTGAAGCGGCAGGTCCGACCTGATCAGCTTGGGATTGTCGATTACCCGGCGCAACGCCACGTTGACGCAGGGATCGCAGAATTCCTTGAGATTGCCCGATCGAAGCTGGCTCCGGCATTTTCCGCAGAAGCGCGCTCCCTTCGGAAGCTTCTTCACGCACGATTGGAATAACTCCTTGCGAAAGATTTCGATATCGAAATCCACTGGATGCATCCCCGGCAGCAACTCCACTCTGGCCGGACGAACCATATACCCTCCATCTCATTAACCTCGTAACAGATTAACAAAAAAGACGCTTTCTGTAAAGCGTCTTTTTTGATCCTGAAAATAAAGGATTACTGCAATTCGATCGTGGCGCCGGCAGTTTCCAGCTTCTTCTTGAGGTCTTCGGCTTCCTCTTTCTTGAGGCCTTCCTTGACCACTTTCGGAGCCGCGTCCACCAGATCCTTGGCTTCTTTCAAGCCGAGTCCGGTCGCTTCGCGGAGCACCTTGATCACCTGGATCTTTTGCTGTCCGCCGTCCTTCAGCATCACTTTCCATGCGGTCTTCTCTTCCGCTTCCGCCGCGCCTGCGCCGCCACCCATGGCCGCTACCGGCATCGCCGCGGATACGCCAAACTTCTCTTCCATTTTCTTCACAAGATCCGCAAGTTCCGTAACTTTGAGTTCACCGACTGACGCAATGATTTGTTCGATTTTTTCCATTGTTTTGTTTTGTAATTATGCTTTCTGTTCGACCGCTGTCGCTGGTGCCGCATCAGCTGCGGGCGCCGGAGCGGCTGATGCCGCCGGAGCCGTGGCTGGTACGGATTGTTTCTTGGCAATTTCCTGCGCCAGATACATGAACGCCCGTAAAGGTCCCGTGATGGCGCCCAGCACCATGGAGAGCAGGATTTCGCGGGACGGCAGTTTGGCAATGGCATTGAACTCCTCGAGAGGAATCGCCGCCTTCGTTGCCAGATCGTACGCGCCCAGCACCTTGAATTCCTTTTTCTCTTTCACCAGATCTTTGGCAAATTTGAAGATCGGAGCGGCCACCGTGCTCAAATCATCGGGAATAAAGAAAGTGCCCACCTGCGCCGGGAATTGCATCGGGTCGAAATCAATCCCGGAGTTCTTGAGCGCGATCCGAAGCAGACGCTTTTTGATCACTTTGAACGTCGCTCCGGCCTTCTTTACCTCCACTTTGATACGGCGGACCGAACCGGTATCCACGCCCGTAAAATCGGCGAAGACCAGCGTGTTGCTTTTCTTCACCAGGTCCTGACCGAGTTCTACGTGCTTCTTTTTCTGTGCTTTGGTTAACATGCGAAATTAATTAATTGAGCACCCCGTGAGATAGCGGCTTCGCCTATCTCGCGGGGTTTACCGCCTTTCGGCGATAAAAAATACGACCTTTGGGCCGCAGTGCGAAAAACAGCTAAAAAGTTGTTTTCCTCGGCAGGACTTAGGGTTGCCTGCTGTCTACGGAGTATCCCAAATATAGAAAAAGCCCCTGACAAAGTCAAGGGCTTGGATGTGCTAGATTTTGGACTCGGTGACTCCGGCTTTGATGGTTTCGGCGCGACCGGTATAGATGGCAGTCGCAAGCGCCATTGCATCCTTGCAGTCGATCTTTCTATTCTTGAGTAACTCGATCACTTCGATGTAGAGCTCGTTATCCTGGTCGGCGGAAATGTCCTCCATACCGCGGATCTTGTCCCACATCGAGCTGAAGGTGTCGGGCTTTTCTTCCTTCGGCTTTGCTTCGCCGCTCCCGACGATTGCGCCGCCCGGATGGCTGTTTTCCGGAATCCCCCGCTTCATGTCGTCCTTTTTCTTTCCCGCCCGCCCGATCTCATACACAAGCGAGAGCGCATTCACCGCGAGCAATCCTGTCGCCGCGATTCTCCAAATCTCGGGATTTCGAAGCGTCATGTTGCCCGAGAAAAAAGCGAAGGTGACCGTCAAGAGCACGTACGGCACCGTGAGTGTGCCGACTACGCCACCAAGGCCGTCATCAACGGAATGAACCTTTCTGGTGGCAGTCGGGGCCATCAGCAGGAATACCAGAAGTCCCCACATCCAGAGCAGTCCCCACCTGATCAGCCGCGCCACCCCAATGAAAGGATACAGCAGATGCGGAAGCATAAAAACCTCCTCAAAAAAGCTGAAGCGATAGTACCAATTTGGCGGAGGTTTTGTCAATAAAAAAGCCCCGTGCGTACAGGGCTTAGATCGGCATTCTTCCAGATTTGAACTGTCTTTGATAAACGTTCCAAAGTTTTACCAGCGTCTCGTCCACGATCTGCCGCACCCGCTGGGGAGAAAGCGCCACCCGCGCGGCGATTTTATAGGACGACCATTCCCGACCGTCCCTGATTCCGAAACGAAGCGAGATGATTTCCCGGTCCCGGTCGGGAATGGTTTGCAGGATTTGATTCACCATGCCGGCCTGTTCCGCGATTTCCGCTTCGGAATCCGGACCGGCTTCGTTTCCGAAGTGGTTCCGGTAGTTCCGCCTGGGCTTTTCCTCCCGCGGGTCATCAACGGCCTGGACGGTAAGAAACTCCCGGGAATTCCTGATGAACAACCAGCTGTGGATCAGGAGGCGGATGCGCTTGTCGATCCAGGCATACGCGAAAGTTGAAAATTCGCATCCGCGCCTGGGATCAAAACGTTCCAGCGCTTCCAAGAGACCCTCAGTCCCGGCCTGCGTCAAATCTTCCCATTCTATGAACGACACCAGGCCGCGGTCATACCGGCCGGCGTGGAGAGAGGACGCGTGCCGGTCCGCGATGGATCGCACCAGCCCCTGATTCGCCTCAATAATCGCCGCCCGCGCGGCCTGATTGCCATGATTCCGGTAACGCAAAAAAAGTTCCAGGAACTCTTCGTTCGGCAGTATCTTCACGGTCTTCCTCTCAATTTGCTGGACTTATAGTATCACCTTTTCCTGAATTCGGCAATTTTTTTGTGATGCCCGGTTACCAGCACATTCGGCACGCTCCATTTTTTCCCCCGCTTCGGCTCAAATATTTCCGGCCGGGTATACGACGGGAATGATCCCTTGATGTCTTCCAGCGATTCATATTTGCCGAGCACGCCGGGAATATAACGGGCTACCGCCTCCGTCACCACCAGCGCCGGCAGCTCCCCGCCGGCCAACACAAAGTCGCCGATGGAAATTTCCTCGTCGGCGACATATTTCGCCACCCGCTCATCCACGCCTTCATACCGGCCACAGATCATGATCAGCTGATCATACTTCGCCAACCGCTTCGCTTCTTTGGCGGTGAACTTTTTCCCCCGCGTGGAAAACAAAATCACCCGGGATGTATTCCTTTTCTTTATTTTCTGAACCGCCTTGTACACCGGCTCCACCTTCATGACCATCCCCGGTCCCCCACCGTACGGTTTGTCATCAACTTTGTGATGCTTGTCGGTCGTGTAATCGCGGAGGTTGTGCGCGGTGATCGTGATCAGCTTTTTCTCGCGGGCGCGCTTAAGAATTGACTCGCCGGCGTAAGAATCGATGATAGCGGGGAAGATTGTAATTATATCGAATTTCATTTACTTTGATTCTAGCTATTTATTAGGTGAGGTGGCAATGCGTTACTTCAAGCTGGTGCGCGACCGGATTCCGGAAATTATCCGCAAAAACGGCGGAACACCGACTTTTAATTTCGCGGACGACGTTTTTTTTGAGCGGGCGCTGAAAGAAAAACTGCGGGAAGAAGTGGAAGAATTTTGCCGGGAAGAAAACACGGAAGAGATGGCGGACATTCTGGAAGTTATTGATGCGTGTATCGCCTATTTCGGCCTTTCGAAGGCCGTGATCGCGCGCTGCAAGAAAAAGAAGGCGCGCGCCAACGGCAGATTCAAGAAAAGAATCATTCTCGAAGAGGCATAATGCGGCTATACTGAAATCAGTTCTTACGAGGTGCTGCATGCCGGAAAAACCCTGCGCGTTTTGCGACCGGACCATGATTGAAGAGCGTATCATTGGCGAAGATCGAAACTTTTACGTCATCGCCTCGCTCGGCCAGATCACTGATGGCGGGTACGTGGTGATCGCTCCGAAGCGCCATACGCCCTGCGTCGGGACGCTTACCGCCGAAGGTGCGGCCAAACTCCTGGAAGTTGCCGACTTTACCAAGCGCGCGCTCAAAGAAACGTATGGGAAAGATTCCACGATTTTCGAGCATGGCATCGTCGGACAGACGATCACGCATGCCCATCTTCATATCGTTCCTGTCGTGCTCGACTTTGAAAAACGGATCCGCCGCGACTTCTCAACGTCCGAGATGTCGGCGGTGATTTCCCTCCGCGATCTGCCGCGGCTCTACGCGCTCAACCGGGAACCCTATCTTTTCTGGAAAACGCCGGAGGGCTCCTCGATGATCTGCTGGAATCCTCCGGCGCCGGACTACTATCTCCGCCGGGTTGCCGCCGAAATGCTCGGCCGGCCGGAACGCGCTAGCTGGCGCGCGATGGATCCGGAGCTTGACCGCGCTCTCTGGACCGAAACGGTCAAAAAGCTGCGTCCGTATTTCAATGTATAAAACCAAACCACCGCATCAGCGGTGGTTTTTTAATTTATTCCTCGTTGCCGCGGTCGGCGCGGGGAACGTGGGTTGATCCTTCCGGCTCTTCGATTTTGAGATTCACGCGGGCATTGTTCTTGATACCGACGATTCTCAGGAGCGAACGGATGGATTTGGCAGTCGCGCCCTGGCGGCCGACTACCTGTCCCATGTCCTGCGGGTTCACTTTCAATGAAAGCAGGACGCCCATCTCGTCTACCTTCCGGTCAACCTTCACATCATCCGGGTGATCCACAATAGATTTTACAAGATATTCCAAGAATTCCTGATCGGTGGCTTTTGCTGCCATATCGTTTCTGGTTGAACTGAGTTCCTCACGACCTTTTACCGCTATAGTAGCAGGGAAAAATCGTTTTGTCCACCGTTAGGCGTTCGGCGCGGCGGCGGCAGGAGCGGCAGCGGGCGCGGCGGCCTTCTCGCCCTCCTTTTTCTTCGGCTGGCTATGCACCGCGATCTTCTTGCCGGACAAAATGCCGGCGGCGATGAGCAGATTGTGGACTGAATCGGTCGGCTGGGCGCCCACCTTCATCCAGTGCTGGACGCGCTCTTTCTTCAATTCAAATTTGTCCGTGCGGGGATTGTACCAGCCCAGATCTTCCACGTTGGTGCCCACCATCTTGTGGCGCTTTTCATCAACAATCAGGCGGAATGACGCCTGGTGCTTCTTGCCGATGCGCTTTAACTTGAGCATTAACATAGTGTAGAGAATAGCAAATTATTTTTAGGGCGTCAAACCGCCGACGCGACAGCTAGCCGCTTTCTCGAGACCGTTTCGCCCTCGTCGAAAGATCTGAACGAGGGCTGCACTTCGCTTTTAGTCTCTCGAAAGCAATCTCGCTGTCGCTCCTATAATAATTTGCGCAGGCGGGGTGGGTGGATGAGCAGCGCGGAATGTCCGCCTTCGGCGGAAAATTAAAGTCCCGACATAGTGTCGGGACTGGTGCCTCATGGCAGGGGCACGTTGGTGAACTCAAACGGGATGGTCTTTTCGTAAAAATCCTTAATCACCTTCAGCTTGATAGTTTTGGCCGCTGACGGCGAAGTCCGGTTGTACCAGACCATAAAAGACGCGGTATTGCCGACGCGATACCAATTCTGGATATCTGATGCCGGCAAGGGATTGTGCGCGGCGCCGTCGGCGTCTATTACCGTAATGGAGAGGAGGTCGAAAAGCCGCGGAGACACCTGCATATCCCCCGCCCGCGTCAGCATTATGTGGACGGATCCGTTGAAGCAATCGTTCACTTGCACGGCAAGGCCGCCGACAGTGACGTTGCTATTTGTGCGCACGTCGTCCAGCGTGATCTCGATATGGTCCAGCGCGAAGCAGAAGGAAACCTTGCCTTCGATCTTCGAAAGCTTCCTCGCGAACCGGGCAAGATTCTTGAACGCGAACGGGTGCGAATCCATTTCTCCCTGAAAATCCTTGGGAAAGAAATCAGTGTTCGGGAGCGGCGAGCCGGAGACAAACGATTCCAATTCTTGTTTCGTTTCATCGACAATCCGCAAAACCGAAAAGCCGGGAGACCCGGAAATCTGAATGCCCGGCTCAACCGCCGCTGACAGGAAAAGCGAGAGCGCGCCGTTCGCGTCCTGGAAATTGGAACAACGGTAAGTTTCCAAACGCCGTAACGACACCCTGAAGCCATCGATGTAACACGACGGCGTCGGGATAAACGCCAGCGCTCTCAACTGGATCAGGTCGGGTGCCAGCAAAGACCAGTTCATCTCTCGTGCTTCGCGGCAGACCGCGTCCAGCGCCTGCATCAGCGTGACGTTGGCGAGGGTTACGGAAATTTTTTCGCGCAGCGCCACGCTCTTTTCCGGCTGGAATCTCACTCCCGTCTTTGTACTGATCAGCCGGAGCACATCTTCCACCGCCATATCCGCGCACTGGAGATCGAAGCGCTTCCGGTCGGGATACAGCGTTTTGAGCTTCGCCTGCCGGCGGATCTCCGTCAGGGCGTGGACCGCGCGTTCCCGCACTTCGCTTTCCTCGCTGGCCATCGCCTTCTTCAGCGCGTCCACCGCAGGATCGCCCAGCTCGATGAGCGCCCTCATCGCCGCTTCGCGCACGTCAATTTCGGGATCGGAAAACTGCTCCACGAGCTTTTTCACCTTTTCCGGAGCGCCATCCTGGGATTGCGCCAGCGTCGGAACGCAGAGCATCGCCACGATCAGCATCGTTCTCATATCCACTCCTTTTCAAATCAAAGAACACGCCTACGTTACCACAAAAATCTGAAAATAAAAAGCCCCGACCAATTTTGGTACGGGGCGGTATTGTCTAGAAATCCTGGGGATCGCGTTTTTCCGGCGCGGCCTTCTCCGGCGCTTTCGCCGGTGGCACCTGGTCACCGACCTTCAGCTTGTCAAAAACATCTTTGGTAACCAGCGTCTCAATGGAGCCGTTCTTCAAGCGACCGTCGCGAATGTAGAGGTAGTAATATCTGCCGCCATTACAGTAGCGGCAAAAGAGAGAAATCTTATCTACCACTTCTCCATCACGAAACTGGGCGGTCGTGCTGAGCGGATTCAGATGCTTCTTGTTGTGCAATTCGACCTCCCTATCGCCGGCCATCGAAACGTCGACTGGTTGCCCGGACAGCTTCTCCAGCATCCTCGCGGTGTCCTTATCGGTTTCTACATTTCCCGAAATTGTCGCGCACACAGCAACGAGTAACGTCGCACCGGCGGCTGCCGTAATGACGATAGCAATCGCCGCAAAAACAAAGTTCGCTTTTCCAAAAGCCGGCTTCGGCGGTTTCGTCACCTCTGTCTTGACCACGGCTAGCGCCGCTTCTTCCCGCTTTTTCCGCAGGTCGCTGATCTTCGTCTGAATCTGATCATAGCGCTCGCGGCTGCCGTAATAGGCGATCAGACAGATGACATCGTCGTCATTTTTCCCGAAGAACGTCGTTCCGCCGAGAGTTCGGTCATAACAGATCCTGGAAAAAAGCCGGAGCTCTCTGACGAATGCGATTTCTTCCAGAACTATATTGGGAATTCCGCTGATCGTGACGCCTCTGACGTCGTTGCCCGGACCGCCCCACGCGTAATACACTTCCTTGTCCGCTTCGCAGTTCATATCCAACTGCGGATAGAAGGTCAGCAACCGGCTATCCAGATTGCGGTACACGTCATTGATGTTCAAGTCCGATTTCTTGGCCAGTTCCTCGCGGCGCTGATTGGCCGCATTGAGCTGGGTGCGGACTTCCATGACCGTGTCCTTCTGGGCTTCCCACGCTTCCTTGTCCCGGAACAGCTTGACCGCCATCTGCGGTTTTTCCATTAGTCCTCTCCTTCAAAAATAAAAGAGCCTTCCAATGTTACAATATTTTATAAAAATTACAAGCGTGTCCTCTCGCTCAATCATTGGTAAGATTGCCGCGCTCACTGCGTTCGCTCGCAATGACAAACAAGAGGCCGCCGGCAATGTTTGAGCCGACCGTTTCGCAGGCCGAGCGGGCAGGTGTCTCGCGAAGCGAGACGAGCGAGGCCGAGAGCGAGCGCAATTTTCTCGCTGGGAAAATTGATAGCGTGTCGGCAAGAATGTTGCCGGTGGCCGAAACTAAACCTATTTCGCCGCGGTAGCCGCGGCCTCTTCAAACTTGAGCGAGAGGACACGCGACGTCCCGTCGTCTGCCATCGTCACGCCATAGAGCACCTCGGCGACCTCCATCGTCGCCCGGTTGTGCGTTACCAGAATAAACTGGGTCTTTTTAGAAAAATCCCTGATCAGTTCGGAAAAACGGCGGGCGTTGCGCTCATCGAGCGCCGCGTCCACCTCATCGAGCACCAGAAACGGCGGCGGGCTCACCGAAATCATCGCGAAGAGCGCGGCGATGGACACCAGGCTGCGCTCCCCTCCCGAAAGCATGTCTAATCCGCTGATTTTTTTACGCGGAATACTGACCGACACCTCCAGCCCTCCGTGATCCACCGTATGCTCCTCGTCCTCGTCTTCCGCTTCCTCGATCGGCTGTTCGGTCACCTCCCCGTCGATTTCTTTCGGCGCCTCTTCCGCCTTCACCAGCTTCAGCCCCGCCTTGCCCCCACCGAACATCAGCTTAAAATAATGGTCGAACTGGTCGGAAATAGATCGCAGATTTTTCGTGAACTCCGTGTGGATTTTCTCATCGAGATCGGTAATGAGCACCTTCAGATCTTCCGCCGCCTTATCGAGATCATTCATCTGGCCCTCAAGGAAGGTATACCGCGCCTCGGTTTCCCGCGCTTCCTTAATCAGCGCCGGATCGAGATCGCCGATGCCGGCCAGCTCGGCGCGCAGCTTAAACATTTTCTTTTCGAGATCCGGGAAATCGCCTCCGATCAAATTCGCGTCCGGCGTAAATTCGGAAAGCTTACGGGTTGACTGGGCAGCCAGATTCCCCAGCTCCTGCCGGCGGATCGTGACGCGCTCTTTATCGAACAACAGTTTATTTTTCTCATTATCCAGCTTCTGGATTTCGTCTTTTTTGGCTTCCACGGTTTCAAACGCTTTTTTAAACACGGCGTTGAACCCGCGGAGTTCATCGGCGAGCTGGCCTTCCCGGTTCCCCAGTTCCGCCAGTTTCAAATCCACCGCGGCGAGATCGGCCGCCGCGCCCTCCTTCTGCTTCGCCAGGTCTTTCAGTTTCGTTTCCCGGTCGTCATTGCCAGCGGAAAGCGCTTTGGCGATTTTTCCCGCAAGCGTTTTCAGCGCACTCTTAATAACATCCAGGATATTTTCGGAAAGCGCCGATTCGATGACACCGCGCGTCTCTTCCAGAAGCTTCACCGCTTCGGCAGCTCTCACTTCCGACTTGGGCTGGTTGGCCAGAAATTCATGTTGGGCCTCCAGGCGGCCGATCAGCGTCTGAAGCTGGGATTTCCTGCCGAGCAGGTCGGACTGCTGTTTTTTGAAATTCTGGAAATTCTCATCGCCTTTCGGCCCGGACTTTTCCACCCGCTTCAACTCCTCCTGCAATACCTTCAGCTCCGCCCGCCGCGCACCAATGTCGGTCTCAATGTTGGCGATGTGCGGCTCGATTACCCCGAGATCGCGTTCAACTTCCGCAAGTCTGCCGCTGAAATAGCGCTGCTCAAGTTCGCGGAGTTCCTTTTCCACATCGGCCTGTTTTTCATATTTGGACGCCTGGCGCCGGAGCAGGCGGAGGTGCGGCATCAGCTCGTCCGTCATCGCCTTTACTTTTTCCAGATTGAATTTGGTGCTTACCAGTTTGCGCTCGGCTTCATGTTTTTTCAGCTGGAACTGCCGGAGCCCGAGCACTTCCTCCACCATAGTGCGCCGCTCCTTAGGATTGGCACGCACAAAGACGTCGGCATTTCCCTGATTGACGATGGTCAGGCCGCGCGTGCCGAGACGGGCTTTCGCGAAAAAATCCACGATATCCCGCAGGCGCACGGCCGCCTCATTGAGAAAATACTCCGAGTCTCCATTGCGGTTCACCCGGCGGCTGACGGAAACCTCGCTGTAATCCACCGGAAAGAAATGGTCATTGTTGTCGAAGGTCATGGTCGCCTGCGCCATACCCATGCGCGGCCGCTGGGGCGTGCCGGCGAAAATGAGATCCTCGACGCGGGCACCACGGATATTTTTGGCGTCCCGCTCGCCCAAAAGCCAGCGGATCGCGTCGATCACGTTGGACTTGCCGGAGCCGTTCGGCCCGACGATGCCGGTGATGCCGGCGGTAAAATCCAGCGAAGTTTTCTGCGCGAACGATTTGAATCCGACCAGTTCCAGGCTCTTTAATTTCATATCAGTGGGTATGGAGGGCGTTCTTCGCCGCTTCCGTTTCCGCATCCTGCTTGGACGGGCCGTGGCCTTTCGCCAGCAATTCATTGCCCACGTACACGCCCACCTCGAATGTCTTGGCATGATCCGGACCGGTTTCCGACAGCACCTTATACACCGGCGTCACTTTCCGTTCTTCCTGAATTTTTTCCTGGAGCGCGCTTTTCGCGTCCTTATACAATCCTTGCTTCAGCACCTGGTCGAGCCGCGACAGGACAAAGGTGTTCACGAATTTCGCCACGGCTTTATAGCCTCCGTCCAGATAGACCGCGCCGATCAGCGCTTCAATGGCGTTCGCCAGAATCACGTCGCGGGCGCGGCCGGTGTCCTTCGCCTCGCCGCGGGAGAGCAGGACAAATTTTTCCAGCGAGAACGATTTCGCCACCTCGGAAAGCATCTGGTAATTCACCAGGGCGGCGCGGACGCCGGTCATCTTCCCCTCCTGATATTCCGGAAAACGCTTATACAGCTCTTCGGTCACCGCGAGCTCCAGCACCGCGTCGCCCAAAAATTCCAGCCGCTCGTTGTTGGGCAGTTTCCAGGAAGGATTTTCGTTGAGATAGGAGCGGTGGGTAAGCGACTCCTTTACGATATCTTTGTCCTTGAATTCATAGCTGATCGCTTTCTCAAGCTTGGCAATTTCCATATAAGTAGCCAACTAACAATTGACAAATGACCATCTTCGGCCAGCTGTCAGCTGTTAATTGAAAAAATGTTGGTGGTTATGGTTGTCCGTGTGTTTCGACTTTTTTCTCCCGGGGCGGCTCTACTGGCAGCTGTCCGCTCGCCTGCAGTTCTTTATAGACCGTGCCGAGCACGCCGTTGATGAATTTCCCGGAATTCGGTCCCCCATAGCTCTTGGCGATCTCAATCGCTTCATTGATGGCCACTTTCGGAGGCACTTCGCCATGGTCGGCGTACAACAGCTCATACAGGCCTATGCGGAGCGCGTTGCGGTCAATAATGGCGATCTGTTCGATCGGCCACTCCGGCGCGGCTTTTTCAATAATGCCATCCAGGTCTTCCAGATGGTCAATGACTCCCTTCATCAGCCGCCAGGCGAAATCCGGTTCGTCGATTCCCGGCGCGAACTCCGCCAGGTTGCGTTCCAGCACTTTCGAGAGGTCTTCCTTCTTGTGGTAAAAATCCCACTCGTACAAAGACTGAAGGACAACTGAACGAGCAAGCTGTCTGGTTGCCATTATTACAATTATACCAGATTGGCTATTTGGCCGAAGCGTAATTTCCGCACTGCGGGCAGGCCTTATGCGGAAGCACCGGGCCTTTGCAGTTGGAGCAGACGTAAATCGTTTCTTTTTTGAGCGCCAAATGAGACCGGCGACGGCCTACTTTCGATTTGGAATGATGTTTGACGGGTACGCCTCCCATAGCAGTGAATAGGAAAAGAATAGCGTTTACCTCCGGACTTGTCAAATAAAAAAGCCCCGCGCCGCGGGGCTAGCTGAATTCCGATTCGGGATAGGTGTCAGGCCGGGTTTTGTCGAAATGGGTAATGCGGTACTCGATATACAGGACATCGGTAACCGCCGTGATCCGGTGAATCATATAGGGGAAAATCTCGATTTCCTGGGGATGCTCGGAGGCGTCCACCGGATGCTCGCGCCAGGATTCTTCGGGCAGATTTTTAAACTGAAGATTCATGCTCCCTGACAGCAGGAGGATCCGCTCCGGATTTTTTGAAGGATCGTCGCCTTTATGGAAATGGCCGCCGAACACCTCCCCCGCCCGCCGCTTCATTACTGTAACCTGGGTTCCTCCGGTGAATTTCCACTCCCAGGTCCGTCTGCCTCTGTCGTGCAACGGATCGGCCGGCAGAAGCCCCTGCACGCTGACAAATTTGACTTCCACTGTCCCTCCTTTGTGATGTGCTGCCGCCAAGTTTACACAAAATTCTTCACAAACGTCAAACGGTGAAGCGGGCAGATACCGCGTTGTTTCACCGCCTTGATATGCGTCCGTGTTGCGTATCCGACATGCCGGTCGAATCCATACTCCGGGAACTTCCGGTGATAGCGCCGCATCATGCGGTCGCGGCTCACTTTCGCGACGATAGATGCCAGCTTCACGCCGGTGTATTTTTCGTCGGCTTTTACCACCGTCGCGTACCCGAGTACCGGAAACTTTTTGAGAAGCGACGGGTTCAGGAAAAGCCCGCCGTCGAGGAAAATGTTGGTGCTCCGGCGCGCGATTCCGGGATTTCCCGCGATCAGCTTCAGAAGCGCCTTCGTCGCGGCGAGATTCGCGGCGCCGGAGACGTTCAGGCGGTCAATCGACTTCGGATGCATATGAACCCAGGCGTGCAGGATTTTCGGATGTTTTTTAATATGCGCAAACCACTCCTCCCGCTGTTTCGCGGTTAATTTCTTGGAGTCGCGCAATTTCAAATTTGGAATTTTAAATTTTAAATTCCGTGGCACGGCCACCGCGGCGACCGTCACCGGTCCGGCCAGGCATCCCCGTCCCACTTCATCTATACCTATTACGTACTTCATGCTAGCGTACTGGATAGTATACAGCACTTTGAGACACGCTGATGCGAAAGGAGTGGCCGATGTTCAGAAAACCCCTCCCCGTCCCTCACCTGCTCATGGTCCTGCTTTTCCTGCTGGCCGCGCTGATGCTGTTTCGTACCGAAACTCTGCGCCGGACCGATTCCGCCGCGCGAAAGCCCGTGCCGGCGCCGGTCTTTTCAACACCCATCCAGACCAGCCCACCGCCGCCCGCCGCAAGGATGCAGACGCCTCAGGAAATTTTTAAGAAGGCGGATTATCTGGCAAAGGTGCTCATGATCGCCGAAAAAAACGCCGAAATGACCGGCAGTGGCGCCGGCAGCGGATTCCTGATCAATTTCAACAAGCAATATCTCGTTCTGACGGCGCTGCACGTGATGACGCCGCGGGTCGGAGTGGTAAAGGAAGCGTGGGTGCTGTTGAAAGGAGACCTGTCCCGTCCCCAGCCGGTGAGGATTGGCCGGATTAATCCCGATCTGGATCTCGCTGTCCTGGTGATGGAAGAACCGGACTTTACCTTTTCCGGACGGCTTGCTCCGATCAACATGGACAACGATTGGGCCGTAGGCGACCAGGTATACTCGCTGGGATCGCCGCTTCATACCGACTACTCATTCGGCCGGGGCGACATTATGAATCTCAACTTCGGCAAAAAGTATGATCCTGCCTTTAAGCTTGATTTCACGATCATGCATAACGCGCCGATCGCTCCGGGCAGTTCGGGCGGACCGCTGGTGGATCGCTACGGCCAGGTGATTGGCATGAATCTCTCCGTTGACCGCGAATCCCATCAGTTCGGCTATGCGAGCCGCATGACCGACATCCTCAAATGGCTCGGGGAAAACTACTAAATGCTAATCTCCGTCCGCATGGACGGAGATTTTTATTTCTGGTACGCTCCACTTAGTTTCTTTTATTAGTATCGAGGTGCTTATGAAACGCGCAGTTCTCGCGGCCGGCCTAGTAACGCTTTTTTCGCTAACCGGCTGCATCGGTCTTATGGTGGAAATGCTGAGACCGGACACGGACAATCTGGTCGTGCAGAAAGACTTCCAGCCGGATCCGTCATTCGGCTCCCTTCATCTTCCGTCCAATTTTCAGCCCCGCGTCCACACCGCCGAAGAAATCGGCAACATTCCGGGCGTAGTCTGGCTGGAAGCGATGGGTACCAGCAACAGAGCCGTGGGCATCGCTTCCGGATTCCTGGTGGAGTTCGCCGGTACGCCGCATATCGCTTCCGCCGGCCATCTCTGCAAAGGCAGTGAATACAAAGCGATTTACGCGCATTTCAGCGAAGGCCAGAAACGACCGGAAGCAGTGGAGATTATCGCCTGCGATGAACTGCTGGACGTCTGCCTCCTCCGTTTCAAGGATCCGAACTTCCGCTACGAAAAATATCCTCCGCTCGGATCCAGCGTCACCCTCAAAAAGGGCGCCAGGGTGTTCACCAACGGTTCGCCGTTCGGCTACACCTTCTCGGTGAGCGAAGGAATCATCAGCAAACTGGACTTCGGCGTGAACGAAGGCGCCGACCAGCCGCAGATCATCCAGCATTCGGCGAAGATCAACCCCGGCGATTCCGGCGGACCGCTCTTTGATGAATACGGATTCATCATCGGCATGAACGTGATGGGATTTCATCCCGGCTACCGGCGCGACATTTCCACGATCTACGGCGCGGTGCCGATCCACGACATCAACACCATGCTCCGCAGATTGAAAACCAGCGGACACGTGAAGCACGCGACCGCCGGCTGGCGCCTCTACCCGACTGCCGACCTGAATACGCTCGACTACGAACGAAAGTCGAGAGAGGTCGGCGCCGAGATCGTTGAGCCGGCTATGGCGGGCCTGATGGTCTGGGAACTGGAAAAGGGCGGACCCGCGGAACAATCCGGCCTGAAAGTCGGCGATGTGCTGGTCTGTATTCTGCGCCGCCACCCTGACGGGGATCCGCTGGAGTGGACGCCGGACCACTGCAACGACGTCGCCCGGTTCGCATTTTTTGCCCCGCCCGGTTACAAAATGCCGGTGCGGGTCTACCGCGAAGTGCGCTGGGTGGAAGACAAGCTGGAACAGGACGCCAAAGGCGCGTGGCAGTACAACCACTACCCGCATCTGGAGAAAAAGCAGCTCACCTGCACCATCACGCTGAAGGAACGTTAAGTAAAAATCCCCGAATCATGGTTCGGGGATTTTAATTGTTCTGAAGTTAAGATAAAATTACACCAATGGTTAAGTTTACTCATCTTCACACCCACTCGCACTACTCGCTTCTCGACGGACTCGCGAAAGTTGACCAGCTGGTCGCCCGCGCGAAGGAACTGGGGATGGACTCCCTCGCCCTCACCGACCACGGCAACCTCTACGGAGCCGTGGAATTTTACAAAACCGCCAAAGCCGCCGGCGTAAAGCCGATCCTCGGCGTGGAGTCGTACATCATGCCCGCCGAAAACAGCACGGAAAAGTATTATCACATGATCCTGCTCTGCGAAAACGAGACGGGGTGGAAAAATCTGCTGAAATTGATGACGCACGCCCATCTTGAGGGCTACTATTATAAACCGCGCATCAACAAAGAGTATCTGCGCCAGCATCACGAAGGGATCATCGCCCTTTCCGCCTGCATTTCCGGCGAAGTGGGGCGCAACCTGGTCAACAATAATTACGATGCCGCGGAAAAGGCTGCGCAGGAATATCAGGACATCTTCGGCAAAGGAAATTTCTTTCTGGAAATCGGACGCCACCCCGGCATTGCCGACGTCACCAAGACCGAGGCGGGTATTCTGAAGATCGCCAAAACGCACGGCATCCCGCTCGCGGCAACGCAGGACATCCATTATTTGAGAAAAGAAGATCAGGATTATCACGAGATCCTGCTCGCCGTGCAGACCGGCGGGAAACTGGACGACCCCGACCGTCTCTCGCTGAAAGAAGATGATTTTTCGATGACCTCGCCGGAGCGGATGGCGGAGCTGTTCGCCGATCTGCCGGACGCCGTCGCCAACACCCAGGCAATCGCCGACCGCTGCAACACGACGATAGAGCTCGGCAAAATCCAGCTGCCCAAATTCCCCGTCCCCGACGGAAAGACCGCCATGGCTTACCTTCGGGAAATTATTAACGGCCGGATTGCCGCCCGCTATCCGGAGATCACCGATCAGGTAACCCACCGGCTGGAGTTCGAACTTGGCGTCATCGAAAAAATGGGTTTCGCTGACTACTTCCTTATCGTGCAGGACCTGGTGAACTGGGCGAAGGACCGCGGCATCGTCGTCGGCCCGGGCCGCGGCTCGGCCGCCGGCAGTATCGTCTCCTATATTCTCCGCGTCACCGACATCGATCCGATTAAATACGAACTGCTCTTCGAGCGTTTCCTCAATCCGGACCGTATTCAGATGCCGGATATCGACATTGACATCACCGACCGCCGCCGCGACGAGGTCTATGGCTACATCGTGGAAAAGTACGGCGCGGATCGTGTCGCGCACATTATTACCTTTGGAACCATGGCCGCCCGCGCCGCCGTCCGCGACGTCGGCCGGGCGCTGGGCGTCAGCTACGGTTTTTGCGACCAGCTCGCCAAGCTCATCCCCTTCAACCAGGACCTCGAAGAAGCGATGCAGAATGTGGAACTCGCCAATTTGTATAAAACCAATGACGATGCCAAGCGCATTCTCGACGCCGCTAAAAAAATGGAGGGCATCGCCCGCCACGCCTCGATGCACGCCTGCGGCATCGTGATCTCCGCGAAACCGCTCACCGATTATCTCCCGCTTCAGAAGGCGCCGCAGGATCCGGATACGATCGTCACCCAGTTTGAAATGCACAGCGTGGAGGACCTCGGCCTTTTGAAAATGGATCTCCTCGGTCTGAAAAACCTTACTATTATTGAAGACACGGTCCGACTCGTGAAAGAAACCCGCGGCGAAACTATTGATATCGCGAATCTGCCGACGTGGGACGAGCAGACCGCCAAACTGCTCCAGCATGGCGACACCACTGGCGTGTTCCAGTTTGAATCCTCCGGCATGCGCCGCTATATGAAAGAGATCAGGCCTTCCGAACTCGAAGATCTGATCGCGCTTGTCGCGCTCTACCGCCCGGGCCCGATGGACCTGATCCCCGATTACATCCGCCGCAAGCACGGCCAGGAGCGGGTGAGTTATCTTCATCCGAAACTCGAGCCGATCCTGAAACCGACCTGGGGTGTCGGCATTTACCAGGAACAGATGATGAGGATCGCCCGCGACCTCGCCGGCTTTACGCTGGCCGAAGCCGACACCCTCCGCAAAGCCATCGGCAAAAAGATCAAAGAGCTGCTCGACAAACAGCAGGCCAAGCTCGTGAGCGGCATGATCGCCAACGGCATCTCCCCCGGCACCGCCCAGGCCATCTGGGACCTCTTCCCGCCGTTCGCCCGCTATGGCTTCAACCGCTCCCACGCCGCCTGCTACGCCTGGATCGGCTACCAGACCGCCTGGCTCAAAGCGCACTACCCTGTCGAATTCATGGCCAGTTTGCTGAATGCCGATTCCGGCGACACCGACCGCGTCTCCTTCCTGATTTCCGAATGCCAGAAGATGGGCATCAACGTCCTGCCGCCCGATATCAATAGAAGCTCCCTCGCGTTTACCCCGGAGAGCACGGCGATCCGCTTCGGCCTGATGGGCGTGAAAAACGTAGGCGACACGATTATCAACGCGCTCATCGCCGAACGCCAGAAAGGCGGGCCGTTCCGGAATCTCGCGGATATGCTCAACCGCGTCCCGCATAAAGACCTCAACAAAAAATCCATGGAAAGCATGACCAAGTGCGGCGTGCTGGACTCGTTTGGTCTTGAACGAAACGTGATCATCCAGAACGTCGACGATATTACGAAATTCCATCAGGCGCTCCGCAAAGCCAAAGACCCGGGGCAGAACGGCCTGTTTGGCGCGCATCAGTTCAGCTACAACCTCAAGCTCAAAGCCGCGCCGCCGGCAACGT
Organism: uncultured Candidatus Saccharibacteria bacterium; assembly: GCA_964637575.1. GTDB lineage: Bacteria > Patescibacteriota > Minisyncoccia > UBA6257 > WO2-44-18 > JAHFLQ01. The sequence goes on along the minus strand of CAZWVU010000007.1, from coordinate 1,386 downwards.
CCGCCGAGAAACTCACCTGGGAAAAAGAACTGCTCGGTCTCTATGTTTCCGATCATCCGATGAACGCCTACAAAGACCAGCTGCAAAAAGCGCGGGCCATCCCGATCAAGGACGCGCTCCTCGTCACCTCCCCCACCACCCGCCTGGTGATCGGCGGCCTCCTTTCTAAAGCCAAAAAGATCGTCACCAAAAAAGGCCAGCCGATGCTGTTCGCGACCATTGAGGACGTGACGGACAACATCGAAGTGATCGTCTTCCCCGACCTGTTCGAAAAAACGGCGGCGGTCTGGCAGGAACATAAGCCGGTGCTGATCGCGGGCAAGATGTCCGACCGCAACGGCGAGACGAAGTTGATTTGCGATAAGGCAGTGGCTTTGTAGCGGGATGCCGCCAGCGTTCTCGCCGACACGCTATCAATTTTCCCAGCGAGAAAATTGCGCTCGTTCTCGGCCTCGCTCGTCCCGACAAGAGTCGGGACACCTGCCCGCTCGGCCTGCGAAACGGTCGTCTCAAACATTGGCGGCATCCCGCCTTCTCTTTGAGTGGTTGGATAATAAGAAAAGCCCCGCCAAAATGGTGGGGCTTAAGATTTTTTAGTTTTTGCTGGGCTCCTTGAGAGGTCGCGTAGGAAGTCGGGTGAGCGTGGGCTTCCTGCGCTTGTCGCCACCCATGCGTATCTCAATTTGAGCCCGCTTGCCGGAATGAAGCGCGCCGGCGACTCCACGCGCGAGATCGGCCACTACCTTGAACGTGCTGTTTTTCTTGTGCTTGTTGTAGAACGCGGCCGCCTCCGGAGTTTCCGTGCCATCATCGCGCAGCATCTTGGCGTACTTCTCGGCATTGCTGGCACCCTGCTTGGCCCTCGCGGTCTTCTCGCGCTTCGTCATAAAAGCTCCTAAATAGAACTGACGCCATATTAAACCACCGCCTATTCAAAATCAAGCCAGTTGCGATATAATCAACCTCATATGGAAGAGCAGAAGAAAATGCGGGATCACAGAGAAATCGGACAGGCGTTGGATTTGTTTTCATTCCAGGAGATCGCTCCGGGCGCGCCCTTCTGGCACAACAACGGCATGATCATTTTCAAAGAGCTGGAGCAGTATCTCCGCGAAACGCTGGATGAGGAGGGCTACCAGGAGATCTCCACGCCGATCATGGTGAAGCGGGATGTGTTTGAAAAGTCCGGCCACTGGGAGCATTACCGCGAGAATATGTTTTATTTTGATAACCCGCGCGACGATAAGGAGCATCTGGTGATCAAGCCGATGAACTGCCCGGAATCCACCTACGTCTACAACTCCACCATCCGAAGTTACAAAGACCTGCCGCTCCGCCTCGCCGAGATCGGCCGCCTGCACCGCAACGAACTCTCCGGCACGCTCG
>CAZWVU010000006.1:0-53158 GCA_964637575.1 uncultured Candidatus Saccharibacteria bacterium | reverse complement strand
GTGGGGAGCAAAAAGGATTAGATACCCTTGTAGTCCACGCCCTAAACGATGCACACTAGTTGTTTCGAGTATCGACCCTCGGAGCGACGCAGCTAACGCGTTAAGTGTGCCGCCTGGGAAGTACGGTCGCAAGACTAAAACTCAAAGGAATAGACGGGGACTCGCACAAGCGGTGGAACATGAGGTTCAATTCGACAGTAAACGAAGAACCTTACCAGGGTTAGACATCCAAACGAAGACCTGCCGAAAGGTAGGTCGTCTCTCAAGGACGGTTGGACAGGTGCTGCATGGTTGTCGTCAGCTCGTGCTTTGAAGTGTTCCCTTAAGTGGGTTAACGAGCGCAACCCATGTCTCGTGTTTTATATGTCACGAGATACTGCCGTGTTTTCCACGGAGGAAGGAATGGATGACGTCAAATCCGCATGGCCCTCTGATACCCTGGGCTACACTCGTGTTACAATGGCCGGTACAATGGGCTGCCAAGCCGTAAGGCGGAGCCAATCCCATCAAAACCGGCCCCAGTTCAGATTGAGGGCTGCAACTCGCCCTCATGAAGCCGGAATCGCTAGTAATCGTGGGTCAGCTATACCACGGTGAATACGTTCTCGAGTCCTGTACTCACCGCCCGTCAAGTCAAGGAAGCCGGTAATACCCGAACAGCGACGTTCGTCGTTGCAAGGTAGGATCGGTAACAGGGGCTAAGTCGTAACAAGGCACGGGTAGCGGAAGCTGCTCGTGGATCATTTAAACTAAAAATTCTAGATCTTCGGATCGGAATTAAGTAGTCGAGTTTTATCGAAAGATATTAAAGGTGTTGGTCGTGGAGCCTTAAGTCACGACACGCTGGGATAACTACAAAGTTTTGGACTCAAGTCGGCAGGAACATTCTCTCGGGAACCGGGTGTCTTTTTTGTTCCAGCGACAAAAAAGCACCACTTAGCGCTCGCCGATCCGCAAAGCACCAAGCCGGATCGGCTCCGCGATATTCCCTCAAGAACATTCCTGCCGCCTTTCGTTTTTATAGATATATGGAAAAGTTGGTAAGGCATTGCCTTTTTATTTATATGTGGTATTCTATCGGCAGTTCATAAGAGGAGGAGCTATGGCGCTTATGGCGGTTTCGTCGCTTCCGAAGGTTATGTGTCTGTTCCTGATCAAGTGGAGCGATGGCAATGGGAACAGTTACCAGAGCATCGTCTCCGCGACCTCGCGAAAAGATGCGCGAAGGGTCCTCAAAGCGCACAAGGTCAGCTGGTGCCTGGCCCGAATCGATTCACTGACGCAAATCAGCACGAGTCGCCAGAGGGTGGTCAACACGGTCACTACGAGTTAGAAGGAGGCGCGCGGTGAAGAAGAAAAATCGCAAGAAACGGCTTACCGTGGACTTCGATGAGTATCTGGAGAAGAAGCTCAAGCGGCCCAGATACAGGAGGGCGTTCGAGAAAATCTTGGAGGCATCTCGCAAGAAAACCAAAGGAGGCACGCGGTGATTTACCCATGGTTCAAAGAGCGGGGTTTCAAGCCCGAGTGCGGTCCCAACGATCTCCGGGAGTTGGTGGTCCTGACCGGAGCAACAAGGTTGGCAGTTGCCCGCGGTTTTCAAGAAGTCAGAACCTGTGGCCTCTGCGGTTTTCTGAAAAGGATTTGCAGTTGTCTGTCCGGAAAAGGAGGCGCGCGGTGAAGTCCGCGCGCTTTTTATTTTATGGTAGAATTACTTTATGAAAATATTTCTGGTGGAAGACGATCAGTTTCTCTCCTCGATTTTGACGAACCGGCTGAAAAAGGAGGGATTCGAGGTTACCGTCGCGAAAAACGGCGTGGAGGCGGAGAAGAAATTGATTGAAGAAAAGTTCCGTCCGGATCTGATTCTGCTGGACGTGATTCTGCCGGGGAAGGCGGGGTTTGAGGTGCTGGAAGATATCCGCCAGGTGCCGGATCTTAAAAATACCAAAGTGATCATTACTTCCAATCTCGGCCAGGAACTGGACGTGAAGCGCGGCAAGGAGCTGGGGGCGGAGTATCTCGTCAAGGCGCAGTCTTCGCTGGAGGATATCGTCAATAAGATCAAGGAAATAGGAAAATAATGAAGGGATTTACCCTGATTGAATTACTCATCGTCATCGCCATCATCGCCATTCTGGCGACCGCGGTCATTCTGCTTTTGAACCCCGCTGAACTGCTGAAGCAAGCCCGGGACTCCCAAAGAATTTCTGATCTTGCCACATTCCGCAAAGCCATCGCCCTCTACCTCTCCACCACCGGCAGTAATCTGGGCGGCAGCAGCTCGCTTTGCTACTACTTCACCACCGCCGTCGCTCCTGCCGCCAACTGCGGAGGCCGCCATGCGGGAAGGACCAGCACTGCCGTCAACAGCCGCGCCACCGACGGTACCGGCTGGCTTACCGGACCCAATTTTGCGAGTATTCCAGGCGGTTCTCCTTTGAGCGTCCTTCCAGTGGATCCCCGCAGCAGTGCGGCCGGCAATTCCACGCTCTTCTACTCGTATGCCACCGACGGCATTAGCTTGTTTGAAATTGACGCCGATATGGAAAGCACCCGCTATGCCAATGGCGGACCCGATGACGCTGAATCCACCGATGGAGGAAATGTTGCCACCGTCCGCGAAGTAGGAAATGCTCCTGGTCTCATCTATTAGTTATCCACAGAGTCTCACTAGAAAATTACCCGAATACAAGAGAATATAGAGTATATGAATACATTAACGGTTAAAAAGGGTTTCACGCTTATTGAATTACTCATCGTCATCGCCATCATCGCCATTCTGGCGACCGCGGTCATTCTGCTTTTGAACCCCGCTGAACTGCTGAAGCAAGCCCGGGACTCCCAAAGAATTTCTGATCTTGCCACATTCCGCAAAGCCATCGCCCTCTACCTCTCCACCACCGGCAGTAATCTGGGCGGCAGCAGCTCGCTTTGCTACTACTTCACCACCGCCGTCGCTCCTGCCGCCAACTGCGGAGGCCGCCATGCGGGAAGGACCAGCACTGCCGTCAACAGCCGCGCCACCGACGGTACCGGCTGGCTTACCGGACCCAATTTTGCGAGTATTCCAGGCGGTTCTCCTTTGAGCGTCCTTCCAGTGGATCCCCGCAGCAGTGCGGCCGGCAATTCCACGCTCTTCTACTCGTATGCCACCGACGGCATTAGCTTGTTTGAAATTGACGCCGATATGGAAAGCACCCGCTATGCCAATGGCGGACCCGATGACGCTGAATCCACCGATGGAGGAAATGTTGCCACCGTCCGCGAAGTAGGAAATGCTCCTGGTCTTTCTTACTAAAATCGTATTTCTCCTCGTAATCATGGGGGCGCAGATCCGGCGCCCTCATTTGTTATTCCGCCTCGCCAAGTTCGCGTTCTGGCTGGCGGCATTCTTTGCCTTTTTCGCGGCCGGGTATCTGACCTATGAGCAGTATCAGATATGGAAGGTGAGCGGCATCGCCCAGCTTCTTCTTCCGCCGCATCAGCCCATCAGGTATTTCATTCAGTATGCGATCACGCACTTCTGGACGGCGTCGATGATTGCCTTCGCGGCCGCGCTGTTGGCACTCGTGGCGGCGAAACTGCTCAACCGGAAATTCCAGGAACGGTTCTTTTTCCCCGATGAACCATGGCTTTTCGCGACAGGAATTCTTCTCGCCGGCCATCCCGGGTGGATATTCTATGTGATCGTGGTCTGTGCCGCCTTTCTTCTTTTCTCAATTCTATCCTCCATCGTTTCCGGCAGGCGCGAGCGGCTTACTTTGTACTATTTTTGGCTTCCCGCGGCGATTGCAACTATAATAAGTACATGGTTCAAATTCCCCTTCAGCAGTTAAAGGATTCTCTGGTCAAAGAAGGGCTTATTACCGCTGAAGAATTTGACACGATTGCCGGCGAATCAACCCGGATGGGGCAGTCTGTGGCGGAAATCCTCATTTCCCGCAATTACATTACCCGCGAGTATTACTACAACTCGCTTTCCAAATATTTCGGCGTGGAGCTTGCCCGGCTTTCCACCAAGACTATTGATGAGGCCGCGCTCAAACTTCTCCCCGAGGATGTCGCCCGGCAGAAACGGGTGGTTATTTTCGCGAAAGAGCCGGACGGTACGCTGGATGTGGCGATGGACGACCCGACCGACCTCGCGACCATCGATTTTCTCGCGAACCGCCTGAAGTCGAAGATCCGGCCGTTTCTGGCCACTACGGAAGATCTCAACCGCGGCTTTGCGCTCTACGGGCGCCGCTCCGCCGAGGATTTCAAGAAACTGATCGAGGAAAACGTCCAGGCGTCGCTCCGCGCGGAAATTTTCGGCAAGACCGGCAAAGAGCAGGCGCAGGAAATTCCCGTGGTGGCGGTGGTGGACAACCTGATGTCCTACGCCATTTCCGCCCGGGCGTCGGATATTCACATTGAAGTGCTGGAAGATTCCGTGCTGGTGCGGTTCCGGATTGACGGCGTACTTCACGAAATCACCAAGATTCCCAAGACCGTGCATGACGCGATCGTTGCCCGTCTGAAGCTTCTTTCCAGTCTGCGCCTCGATGAGCATTCCAAACCGCAGGACGGCCGCTTCCGTTACCAGACGGGAGGAGGGGATTCGGTGGATGTCCGCGTATCGGTCATTCCGACGTTTTACGGGGAAAAAGTGGAAATGCGTCTTCTCTCGGCGACCGCGCGGCCGCTTTCGTTCGAAGAGCTGGGAATGCTCGAAGACACCGTCAAAACGTTCCGGGAAAATATCGCCAAGACCTACGGCATTGTCCTGGTTACCGGCCCGACCGGCTCCGGAAAAAGCACCACGCTCTATTCGGCGCTTGCCACGCTCAATAAGCCGGAAGTAAACATCTGCACGATCGAGGATCCGATTGAATACGAAATGAAATACGTGAACCAGATGCAGGTGAACCCGGCCGCCGGCATCACCTTCGCGAGCGGACTTCGCGCCCTGCTCCGCCAGGATCCGAATATCATCATGGTGGGTGAAATCCGCGACGCCGAAACCGCCGATATTTCCGTGCAGGCCGCGCTGACCGGCCATTTGGTGCTTTCCACGCTTCACACCAACGACGCGCCGTCGGCCATCCCGCGTCTCTTCGATATGAAAGTGGAACCGTTTCTGGCGGCGGCGGTATTGAATGCGATCCTGGCCCAGCGCCTGGTGCGTCAGATTTGTCTGGATTGCATCGAGTCGTATAAAGTCACGCCGGAAATTACCGCGACCATCAAAAACCAAATGAAGTCGCTTGGCCTTGATCCGGCATCCTATGCCGTTCCCAAGCTGCTCTATCGCGGCCGGGGCTGTTCCGTCTGCGGGCATATCGGATACCGCGGGCGCAAGGGCATTTACGAAATTTTTGACGTGGACGAGGAGATCCGGGCGGCGATCGTGGATCCCAAATTCAATCTGGACGCGCTGCGGAAAATTCTCCGGAAGCGCTCTATGGTCACTATGTTTGAGGATGGTCTCCGGAAAGCCGAGCGCGGCCTTACTACAATCGAAGAAGTTCTGCGTGTTATTCGGGAATAGTTTTGAAGTGATTTGTTATAATTAGGTAAAGATGAAATTCAGCTATAAAGCGCAGGACGCGACGGGAAAAATCGTGGAAGGGAGCGCCGAAGAACCGAGTACGGGAGCGGTGCTGGAAATGATGGCGTCCAAGGGATGGAGGCCGATTTCCATTACGCCGGAAAAGGAACTTACCAAAAAAACCGCCGGATTCTTCCGGGGGAGCATTACCATCACCGACAAGATTTTCCTTACCAAATACCTTGCGTTGATGCTGAAGGTGGGCACCGACCTTTTCCGCGCCATCAACATTCTGATCGCGAATTTCGACAAACCGGTGATGAAGTCGCTTTTGCTGGAAGTGCGGACTAATTTGGAAAAAGGCCAGCCGTTCTACCAAACCTTCGCCGCGTACCCGCAGTATTTTTCGCCCGTGTTCATCAATCTCGTGAAAGCGGGAGAGGCGTCGGGTAATCTGGAAAAAATCTTCGAAGATTTGAGCGTGCAGCTGGAGAAGCAGCATGAGCTGGAAAGCCGCGTGCGTTCCGCCCTGACCTATCCAGTAATCCTGTTCACCTTGTCGGTATTCATCCTGTTTTTCCTGGTGATTTTCGCCTTGCCGAGGATTTCGGCGGTATTTGAAAGCGGCGGTTTTAATCCGCCGGCGTTTTCCCGGGCGGTGTTCGCGGTGGGGGATTTTCTCAACAGTTTCGCGGGAATTATCATCGGCGGACTGGTGCTCCTGGTGGTGGGAGGGTGGCTTTTCGGAAGAACGCTTTCCGGAAAGAATTTTATGGCCGGGCTTTTAAATCATCTCCCGGTGGTGAGAAAAGTGGTGCATAAAATCGCCATCCAGCGCTTTGCCTCGACGTTGAGCGCCCTTATGACTGCCGGCATCCCCATTCTCGACGCGCTGAATATTACCGCGGACGCCGTGGTGAACCCTCCCATCAAAAACGCCCTGAAGCGGATCGCCCGCGAGGGAGTTACGAAAGGCATGAGTCTGGGAGACGCGTTCAGCCGTGAGCCGGTATTTCCTCCGGTGGTGACCAATCTGGTGGCGATCTCCGAACGCGCCGGCCATCTGGACGAAGTATTGCGCACCCTCGCCGATTTTTATGATTCGGAAATCAGCTCTTCGGTGAAGACGCTCGTGACGTTTATCGAGCCGGCGCTGCTCGTGCTTATCGGTATGGTGGTGGCGCTCATCGCGCTTTCAATTCTGGTGCCGATTTACCAGCTGGTAACCCAGTTCTGATGGTTCGACTACGCTCACCACAAGTGAAAAGCGGCTTTACCTTGATCGAACTTTTGATCGTGATCGGCATTACCGTGCTGATGTCTACTATCGGGCTTCTCACGCTGGTCAATGTCCGGGCGAATCAGCAGCTGCGCCTTACCAGTGAAAATCTAGTGACCTTTCTCCGGGATGCCCAGCAGAAGTCCATCAGCCAGGAAAGTGGCCTGCAATGGGGAGTGCGCTTTACCCATCAGGCGGGAGGGCGCGACAGTTATCAGTTGATCAGCGGTCCGGGATTTAATCCGGCGGGCAGTGTCGTAACGCTTCCCAACGGCGTAGAATTCGCTTCGGCGTACAGCGACGTCACATTCGCGCCCTCTACTGGTTTGCCCGGCGCTCCGGCAACACTTATAATGAGGTTAACAGGCAATACCAGCACCATTCGGACTATTACCATCAATGCACAAGGCGTCATCCAGGAACAGTAGCGGACAGTCATTAATCGAGATTCTTGTCGGCATTGGTGTCGGGGTGATTATTATTGGCGGAGTGGCGGCGACGATCGCGCTGACGCTGCGTTCCAACGTGCAGAATAAAAACAGCCAGACCGCCGCCTCGCTCGGACAGGAGACCATCAATGAGCTGACCGATCTGGCCGCCGGAAATTGGCATACCATTGACTCGCTGACGTTTGATAATACCCTGAATCCTCCCGCGACCGGGCAATATAAAATTGCCACCACCGGCGCGGCATTTGTAATCCAGAGCGGATCCGAAAATTTTACGCTTGATGGAAAGCCGTTCACCCGCTCATTCGTAATTCAGAAAGTATCCCGCGACCCCAACACCAATGACATCCTGTCGCCCTGGGATGCCAATAACGAAGATCCCTCCACGATGAAGCTTGTGGTGACGGTCAGCTGGCAGGAAGGTTCGAATACCGCCAACGTGTCTTTGAGTAAACTCGTGACGCGCAGCAAAAATCTGGTGTTCGTGCAGACCGACTGGTCCGGCGGAAGCGGGCAGGTGCAATTTCCGGCTCCGGGAGCAGCAAACAACAGGTATGACTCGAAAGGAAGCAATATCAACACCGCGAATCCGGGATATCTCAAAACCGTAACCCCGTAATGAAAACTTTTTCCAAATTGGTATTAGTGGGAGCGGCGGTCGCCGCTTTGGCGATCGCGGGATTGAGTTTTGCCGCGACTGGCGCGATCAGCGCCAACGCGGGTGAGCATTTCGCCTGGAACGATGTCGTGGGCTGGGTGGATTTCGGCAACGGTACGGTGACGGTAACCGATACCAAATTGACCGGCTACACTTCCGACGCGCCTCCGGGCTCAACATACGGCAGTATCGGTCTGGATTGCGCGACCACGCCCAATGGCAATGTGTGCGGCGGTCCCGCGGGGAACTGGTGGGTGGCAAACGACGGCGCCGGCAATCTCTCCGGCTGGGCGTGGAGCGACGCGGTCGGCTGGATCAGTTTCTGCGGCAATGCCTCCTCGGGTTCAGGCGCTACCGGCGGCTGTCCGGCCAGTCCTTCCTATCAGGTAAAGGTTGATCCGGTAAGTGGGGATTTCAGCGGCTGGGCGTGGAATGACGCCATCGGCTGGATCAGTTTCAACTGCAATAACGTCGGCATCGGCAACCAGTGTTCTTCCAGCAACTATAAAGTAAAGACTTCCTGGACCAATGGCCCACCGCCTCCGAATGGCGGCGGACCCGGCGGTATGGATTCCGGCAGCTGGCTTGTCTCCAGCGTTTTTGACACCCAGGTTACCGGCGGCGCGGCGTTCAATACTGTTTCCTGGCGGGGCGCTCTGAATGGCGGGCGGGTGGCGTTCCAGATTGCGACTTCCAACAGCAACAACGGCCCGTGGACCTATCTCGGCCCTGACGGCACTGCCAATACCGTGTATGAACCGCCGCAGGACACGCAGGTAAAAATTTCCCGTAAATATCACAACAATTTCCGGTATGTCCGGTATAAAGTGTGGCTGAATTGGGCAGGATCGCAGAGTCCGCACGTTGATGATGTCATCATTAGTTACAGCCCCTAGATGGCAAATTTAAAATTTAAAATTTTTAATTTAAAATTATCGGATGGCGTTTCGACTCTTCCCACAATGCTGTTGCTGGGGAGTATCATTATTGAAATCGCCATCGCCATCGCGTTTCTGGCCTATTATTTCAATACGCTCAACCTTTCTTCCCGCTTGAGCATCGAAGCGGTGGAAACCGCCCGCGCCGGCGCCCAGGACGCCATTATCCGGGTGATTCTGGACAAGAGCTGTCCGGATTCCTCCTGTCCTTCTCCCTACACCGTCACGACGTCCGCAGGCCGCGTGGCCACCGTTACCATCTGCAAGGATACCTGCATCGGTGTCGGCAAAACCCAGATTATTTCCGGCGCGATAGTCGCCAACCAGAGAAAAAAAGTCGAAGCCGACCTTACGGTTGATCCGGTAAGCGGACAGGTGACCGTGAACACGCTTCAGGAAATACCGTTCTAGCAATGAAATTAAATCTGAAGAAATATCTTAATCCCGCGCCGCCGATCGGCGGATTGGAGATTTCCGATCTTGTCCTGCGGTTCGCGGGATTGGAGGGAAGCCGCCTGCGGCAGGCGTCAGTGCAGTTGCCGCCGGGAATTCTTAACGGCGGGAAAATTGCCGACCGGCCGAAGCTGGTTACCGCGCTGAAGGGTCTTCATCTTCAGATTGCTCCGATAAAAAAGACGCTGCACGCCGTAGTCCTGATTCCGACCAATAATGTGTACACCCAGGCCTTTGCGATGCCGCTGGTGGCGGAGAAAAATATTCCAGAAACCGCCCGCCTGAATCTTCAGAGTATTTCTCCCGTGGATATCGCCGCGTCCTATTACGGGTATCAGATCATCGGGGAAAACAAAAAAGGCCAGCTGGAAGCCCTTGGTGCGTTTGTGAACAGCCAGGAGGTGGATGAGCTGACTTCGGCGCTGAAAGAGGCGAATTTCAACATTATCGCGGTGGAATTTCCCGCGCTCGCGGTGGCCCGCCTGATCAAAAATTACCGCAACGGCAGTCTTCAGGCCGACCGTCCCTATCTTATTTCTTACCTCGGCAGCGACGGACCGGATCTGATGGTAATAAAGAATGGCCAGCTCTACTTCAACTACTTCACGTCCTGGGCGGCGCTCCAGCAGGAGGTGGGGGGCCGGCAGATAAGCCCGGCTGATGTGCAGGATTTTCTTACGCGCAATATCAAGCAGGTGATGAATTTTTACACAAGCCGCTGGGGCGAGCCGATTCAGGACCTGCTCCTGGTTGACAGTCCGCTGGCGAAAGACATCAATCAGACGGTCCAATCGGGTTTCGGGCTGAACGTCCAGTCATTCCAGGTCACCAAATACGGCAGACTTTCGCCGCTGTGGTATCCCGCGGTCGGCGCCATGGAGCGGGGACTGCTTCCCCGTTCGGAAGACAAATTCATCTCGCTTACCGCGATCGACGTCCAGCAGGAATATTACCGGGAGCTCACGCTGGGCTTCATCGCCGCCTGGCGGAATATCATTCTGGGCGTGGTGGGGTTTATGTTCGTGGCACTTTTAATCGCCGACTCGCTTCTGGCCCGCCAGATCGTGCAGGGCGACCAGGATCTTTCCGGCCGCGGGCTGGTGCCGCTCGCGGATATCCAGCAGCTTCAGAATGACGTTCAGAAATTCAATCAGACGGTGGATTATGCGCTGGCCGCGCAAAACGCCACGCCCGCCTGGTCGGGATTTTACGCGAAAATGAAAACGCTGTCGGGAAGCCAGGTCAAACTTAACCGTATTTTTGTGGATCCCTCGCTTTCCGGGCTGATCCTCGGGAAATCGGTAAACGATTCCGCGGTGATCGCGTTCAAGAACACGCTTGTCAGCGAGCCGAATTTCAAGGATGTGACCCTGCCACTTTCCAATATTAAAGTAAACGAAGACGGTTCGGTTTCCTTCTCTCTGAATTTTAAATTAACTTCTTTGAAGTTCTAGACACAGCCTTCGCTCACCCTCCTTCTCCTCGACAGGACGTCGGGCTTCAATCCTGTCTGCGGGAAGGAGGGTTCGTTTTTATACCCGGCGCCTTCACTATTTATTTGCGAGAAGAAAACCTCACAAAAGATGGATAAAAGGTAAACCGCCTCTCAAAGAGGCGGTTTTGTGTTTAGTGCTTATTGGTGTAGAAGATGGCGATGGAGTAAGCATAGTAGGATCCATATCGGTTTGCCGCTATCGCGCAATTGAATTTTCGGTCGACGACCGAAATCTTTTCGCCGTGTTCGGAAAGCCAGTCATTCGCTTCCTTTTCAACTTCGCTCGCTTTTTCCTTGCAAAAAACTTTCACCTGCTCCATGTGTGTGCCTCCTAAGTGGTGAGCCACATCGAACTATCAATTAACTTACCGGATATTAGCAAGAACGCGCTATTTTATCAATTCAGCTTTCGCCTCCTCAAACACTTTTCCCAGGAGTTTTTTGTCGGCAGGGGAGATTTTTTTGAGTACGAAGTCGAGCGCCTTGAGGCGTTCTTCGTCTCCGGCCTGCTTCGGCCGGATGCCGATGCGCAGGCGCCAGAAGTTATTGGTCTTGAGCGCGGCTTGGATACTTTCAATGCCGTGATGTCCCGCGGCGCCGTGGCCGGGAGGGGTGAGTTTGTATTTGCCGATCTCGATGTCGCTGTCGTCGTGGACAATCAGCAGCTCCTCCGGCTTCACGCCGAATTTCTTTACCATCTTCGCCACATAGGCGCCAGACTCGTTCATATATTCCTCCGAATTTAAAATTTTAAATTTTAAATTTGAAATGAGCGGGCTTTCTTTCAAAAATGCAATGAAAAGAAAGCCCGCGTTATGGTAGGTGTTCTCGTATTGTTTGTCGGGATTTCCGAGACCGATGATAAGTTTTGGGGAAAAGCGCATATTAGTTGTATTTTAGCATCCACTTGTTCATAATGTAAGGAAATGAAAGCTTTCTGGTCTTCGGCGTGGGAAATTATTGAAATAATTTTTATTTCGCTCGTGACAGTTTTTTTGATAAGGAATTTTCTGGCCCAGCCGTTTTTGGTGAGCGGTGCGAGTATGGAGCCGACGTTTTCCAACCGCAATTACCTCATCATCGATGAAATTACCTACCGGTTCCGGGCGCCCGAACGCGGCGAAGTGATCGTGTTCCGGTATCCGAACGATCCTTCGGTCTACTTCATCAAGCGCATCGTCGGTCTTCCGGGCGAGGAAGTGATTGTCCGCGGCGGGCACGTTACCGTGATCAGCGACGGGAAATCAATACCGATCGAAGGTGATGCCAATGGATACACCGATACCAAGCTCGGTCCGGACCAGTATTTTGTTTTGGGGGATAACCGGTATAATAGCTTTGATTCCCGAAACTGGGGTCCGGTACCGAAAAATGATATCGTCGGAGTGGTCCGGCTCCGGGTATTTCCGTTGAATGCGATTGAAGTAGTTAAAATACCCGCCGGCTACTAACCTATTATTCCTATGTCCAGAATGCCTAAAAAACCCAAGGCCTCAATTATCACTTCCCCGAAAGGGATGCACGACATCCTGCCGGTAGATCAGCCGATGTGGGAACGGTTGCGGAAAGTCGGCAGCGACATTGCCGATTTTTACAATTTCCTCAGAATCGACACGCCGCTTCTTGAAAAAGAGGAGCTTTTTGCCCGGCCGCTCGGGGAAACTTCGGAAGTTGTTGAGAAGCAGATGTTTACCCTGAAAACAAAAGGCGGGGATAGCCTGGTGCTCCGCCCGGAGGGGACCGCGCCGATCGCCCGCGCCTATATTGAGCATGGATTGAGCCACCTCGGACAGCCGCTTAAGTTGTATTATGAAGGGCCGATGTTCCGTTATGAGCACCCGCAGGCCGGGCGCTTCCGCCAGTTCCATCAGTTGGGATTTGAAATCATCAGCAACGATAATGACCCGGTGTACGACGCCCAGGTAATGCTCGCCTGCTATCGGTTTCTCCAGGATTTGAAGCTGAAAGAGTTGGAAGTACAGGTGAACAGCACCGGCTGCAACAAATGCCGGCCCAATTACCGGAAGAAACTGGTGGAATATTACAAAACTAAGGAGAAACAGATCTGCGCCGACGACCGCCGCCGCCTGAAGGAAAATCCGATGCGCCTGCTTGATTGCAAAGAGGAGAAATGCGTCGAGATAAAACAGAGCGCGCCGAATATCCTCGACAGCCTCTGCTCCGACTGCCGCAAGCACTTTAAAAAAGTGCTGGAGTTTCTGGAAGAAGTGAAGCTGCCGTACGGAATCAACAATCATCTCGTCCGCGGCTTTGATTATTACACCAAGACGGTATTCGAAATGTTCGTGCCGGGAATCAGTTTCGCGGTGGCTGGCGGCGGGCGCTACGACTATCTTCTGGAGCTGGTAGGCGGACGGCAGGCGCCGGGTGTGGGGGCCGCGGTCGGCATGGAGCGCGTGATCGAAGTATTGAAGCAGAAGCAGATCGGCGTGGCCGGCAGGACGAAGCCGAAGATCTACCTGATCCACATCGGCGATCTCGCGAAAGCGAAGGCGCTCGCGCTGGTGGAGATGTTCCGCGAAGAGGGGGTGGATATCATCGAATCCCTCGGCAAGGATTCGCTCCGCGCCCAGTTGAAGGCCGCCGACAAACTCGGCTCGCCGCTGGCGCTTATTTTCGGCCAGCAGGAAGCGTTTGAGCAGTCCATCATTATCCGGGACATGAAGACCGGCGCGCAGGAGACGGTGCCGCTCAAAAAAGTGGTGGAAGCCGTGCGGAGGAAGCTGCGCTAGTAATTTAGAATTTACAATTTTAAATTTTCAATCAATTTTAAATGAATCAATGTTTAAAACATTTTAAGAATTTAAGCATTCATTTTAAATTTCAAATTTTAAATTGAAAATTTTATGAATTGTTTGTTTTGCAAGATCGCCGGGAAAGAAATCCCGGCATCCATAGCCTTCGAAGACAGCCAGGTCATAGCGTTCAAAGATATCAAGCCGTCGGCGCCGGTGCATTATCTGGTGATTCCCAAGGAGCATATCCAATCCATCGCGCATCTGGAGGGAAACCATAAAGAGATTCTGGCGGCGATCATTTATACTGCAAAAAATCTCGCGGAGAAACTCGGCTTGAAAGGTTACAAGCTGGTCTTTAACGTCGGCCGCGAGGGTGGCCAGGTCATCGACCATCTTCACCTCCATCTTTTGGGAGGCTGGACGAAAGCGGAGGAATAGGATAGTATCGTTAGACTATGGCAGAAGTAAAGAAACGCGAAGGCGAATCCACCAACTCACTGATTTTCCGGTTTATCAAACGCGTCCAGCAGACGGGCGTATTGCGCGAAGCAAAAAAGCGGCGGTTTCACAGCCGGACGCAGAACCGCCTGAAGCGGAAGCTTTCCGCTCTGCACCGCGAAGAAAAGCGGAAGGAAGTTGAGATAGCGAAGAAGTTGGGAGAATTCTAGGCGCTTCGTTGCCGCCGGTGAGCGCCCGCGCTATACTATTGGAATGACTCTTAAAGAAACGCTTACGAATGACATGAAAGCGGCCATGAAAAATTCCGACCCGCTGACGGTCGGAGTTTTGCGTTTAATAATCGCCGCGATTACCAACAAGGAAATCGAAAAAAAGAAAACGCCCTTGCCGGATGAAGAAACGTTGCAGGTGGTGATGAGCGAAGCGAAGAAGCGCAGGGATTCCATCGACGCGTTTACCAAAGGCGGCCGTCAGGATCTTGCCGACAGGGAAAAGGCGGAGCTTGCGGTCCTGCAAAAATATCTTCCGTCGCAAATGAGCAAAGACGAGGTGGAAAAATCCGTGGCGGCAATCGTAAAAAAGACGGGATCAAAAGAAATGGGGCCGGTGATGAAGGCGGTGATGGCGGAGCTGCGCGGGAAAGCGGATTCGGCGGTGATCAACGAAGCGGTAAAGAAAGAATTGGCAAAATGAGAGTGGCCGTTGAGAGCTGGGCTCCGAAATATAATCGCCTCAAGCCTGGAATGAAGAGAACCGCACTCGCCGTAGGGCGGTTTTTACGTATTGGAAACAGGAGGATTGACGTGATTCTTGTGGATAACAAATTTATGAATGCCAATGTGAAGTCCTTCCCCGCGCCGAAGGGTTTTCCTGATACAACATCGCTCGGTGAAATTTATCTGAACCCCGGATACATAGAAAAAGAGGGGGAAAAGCTCGAATACATGCTTATCCACGGAGTTTTGCACCTTTTGGGCTATGACCACAAAAAGAAAAATGATATTATTAGAATGGAAAAAAAAGAACGGCACCTTATGAAGTTGCTCGGTTCTTAGTCTGTGGATTATTATTACGAAACACATGCAATCAAGGTATATTGTGGGGCTTGATGTAGGCACCCATTCCATAAAAGCCGCTGTCGCGGAAATCAAAAAGAACAATACGCTTTCATTGGTACATGTGTTTAAGGTGCCTTCGGCCGGAATGCGGCGGGGCGTGGTGGATGATTTGAGCGAAGCGACCAAATCCATCAGCCAGGCGCTTGGGGAGATCCGGCAAGTTTCCAAATACGCGATCAAGAACATTTATCTCGGCATCGGCAGTCCCGATTTCAAATCGCAGACAGGAATGGGGATGGTTGCGGTATCCCGCGCCGATTCGGAAATTTATCAGGATGACATTGACCGGGCGGTGGAAGCGTCGCAGGCCATCAAGCTTGTCGGGAACCGGATGATCATCCACCGGATCACCAATGAATTTATCGTGGATGGCGTGAACGGTATCCGCGACCCATTAGGGATGGTGGGGAATCGCCTCGAGGTGCGGAGCACGATCATTGAAGCCTTCGGTCCTTCGGTGCGGAATCTCACCAAATGCGTGGAAGCGGCCGGTGGCGAAGTGGCCGGGCTGATTTTTTCGCCGCTCGCATCCAGCCGGGCGATGCTTTCCCGGAATCAGAAAGAGCTGGGGGTAGTGCTGATTGATGTTGGTTTCGGGAAGACTGGTATCAGCGTATATGAGGAAAATAAATTATTGCACAGTTCGGTTTTCCCCGTCGGTTCCGGTAATATCACGAACGATCTCGCAATTGGGCTGAAGGTCGGCGTAAATTCGGCGGAAAACATCAAGCTTTCTCTGGGAGCGGCGCTGGCGAAAGAAGCCCCGAGCCGGGAGCAGGTGGATCTCACCAAATATGATACCGGCTCCCGCGGCAGCGCTTCCCGCCGCTACATCGCCGAAATTATCGAAGCGCGACTTGCCGAAGTTTTGGAATTTGTAAATAATGAGTTAAAATACACCGGAAAGGCGGCGCGGCTTCCGGCAGGCGCGGTGCTTGCGGGCGGCGGCTCCAAGCTTCCGGCCATGGTGGACCTGGCCCGACAGGAATTGAGAATGAACGCCCAGATCGGCGTCCCCAATCTCTCCGAGATTGCCATCGCCAATTCCGACCTGATGGCGCAGGCGGAGGATCCGGAAATGGCCTGCGCGTTCGGTCTCCTTCTTTCCGGAGGCGATCAGATTACATCCCCGAAGTCCCCGGTAAAAGGAGTGACCAATA
Source organism: uncultured Candidatus Saccharibacteria bacterium (assembly GCA_964637575.1). Lineage (GTDB taxonomy): Bacteria > Patescibacteriota > Minisyncoccia > UBA6257 > WO2-44-18 > JAHFLQ01. Next base: position 36,857 of record CAZWVU010000006.1, on the reverse strand, counting down.
TCGTAAAAAAACTTTTTAACATTTTCACACCGTAATGGCTAATACGAATAACAAACCAAAAAAGGGAAATATCGATTACGCGGCGAAGATTAAAGTTGTCGGTGTCGGCGGCGGAGGAGGCAACGCGATTTCCCGGATGCAGGAAGATTTTGAAATCAAATCCGTGGATTTCATCGCGATCAATACCGACGCGCAGGATCTTGATTATTGCAAAGCCCGCCACCGGATTTATGTCGGGAAAAATCTGACCCGCGGATTGGGCACGGGAATGAATCCCGAACTCGGCAGGCAGGCCGCCGAAGAAAACCGTTCCGAAATCGTGGAATCATTGAAAGGCGCTGATCTGGTTTTTATCACTGCCGGTTTGGGAGGCGGCACCGGTTCCGGCGCGGCGCCGGTAATCGCGGAAGCGGCCCGGGAGAACGGGGCTTTGACGGTGGCGGTGGTAACCAAGCCGTTTACCTTTGAAGGAGCCCAGCGTTCTAAAATCGCCCAGGAAGCGCTCGCGAAACTGAAGGAAAAGGTGGATACCCTGATTGTGGTTCCCAATGACCGGATTTTCAGCGTGATTAAAAAGGACACGCCGATTGTAAAGGCATTTGAATATATCGATGACGTGCTTCGGTACAGCGTCCAGGGGATTGCCGAGCTGATCGCGATGCCTGGCATAATTAACGTGGATTTTGCCGATGTGAAAGCGATCATGAAGGATGCCGGTTCGGCCCTGGTGGGGATCGGCCTCGCAAGCGGCCAGGAACGGGCAATGTCGGCAGTGGATCAGGCCGTCAACTCGCCCTTGCTGGAAGTTTCCATTGAAGGCGCCAAAGGGGTGTTATTCGCGGTATCCGGCGGAAAAGATATGCGACTTAACGAAATCCATGACATCGCCAAAGTGATCGGCGAATCCATCGATCCGGGCGCGAAAATTATCTTCGGCGCGTATCACGACCGGAAGCTTCGGAAAGGGATGATTAAAGTAATCATGATCGCCACGGGTTTCAACAATGGATCGGTAAAAGGAGCCGATTCCGGAATGACGCTTTTCAGTGGTCCGTCTATCAAACAGGCGCCGACCGAAGACAGAATTGAAAAGCCGGTGGCCACGCTGGCCTCCGCTTCCAACGAAAAGATGGAGAAAGGAAAAAAGGAGAAAAAAGAGGATGGGGATGTCTGGGATATCCCGACCTTTTTGAGGAAAAAGAAGTAGGTTTTGGCTCAGACTAGCTGCTAGAGGTATTGGTTTGAGCGGTTGCTAAACAAAAAATCCCCGATCGGGGATTTTTTGTTGAATTGCCACAAGGGGTTAGCCCCGGTGGTCGAATTCGGAGCGGAGATTTTCCAGAGTCTTGGAAGCCATCTCTTTGCCGCCCAATCCGAAGGCGAGACCGCCCGCGAGGGCAAGCATCGCGATCAGGCCGGTAATCAGGGTGTTGATGATGCTCACCGCGACCCCAAGCTGCACCAGGGCAGTCAGGAAGCCGAAGATGAATACCACCCACCAGGTAATGGCACCCAGTCCTTTCGCGTGATGCATATTGGCGCCCATTACGGAAGCGCGCACCAGACCGCGGAGGAAATTCGCCAATACCAGCGTGGCCAACAGAATCAGAATCGCCACCAGTACTTCCGGAACGTAGCTGAGTACGTCGCGGAGGAAGCCGGAGAGCGTGAAGAATCCGAGAATGTCGGACGCGGCGAGCAGAAAGGCCAGCACAAAGAACCAATACACCAGCCGGCCGAGAAACTTGCCGGAATTCAGCTTTATATTAGCCCGTTCGACGATTGCTTCCACGCCTAACCGGCGGAGAAGACCGTCTAATTTGAGATAATAGACAAGCCGCTCCACTAGCCGATCCAAAACTGCAGCAACGATCAGGCCGACGATGAAGACGATTAACGCGCCAATCAAAGCCGGCAGGAAGCCTGCCACAGTGAGCCAAAGATTCTGGATAGAAGCCCGCAAAACATTAAGCCAACTCTCAATAACCATAGTTTTTTAGTAGAGTTTATGCGACCTTTCGTATACGTTTATCATTTTAACACGAATAACCGGGTGGTTTTTGGCCGTGTGGATAAGTATTTTCGTCTCTGGTAAGCTCAATTTCAGCACTCTTAAGAGGTCTGTATGGAAATACGTCTGGCCAAACCGGAAGATTCCGTTACTCTCACCGAGCTAATCTGGCTGTCTGACAGCGGCGTGCTGAAAAAACTCGTTGATGGCCAGCCGGATATCATTGAAGCCATGATCCGGTCTTCCGTAGTCCATCCGACCATGCTTTTTTCCTATGACCACATCATCGTAGTGGTAGAGCGGGATGGGCTGATACTCGGGTGCTGTTTCGGCTACAACGATCATTCCTCCAAGCTTTCCATTTGGCCGACTGCCAAAGCCCTTTTAAAATATATGGGGCTCTGCAAGTTTGTGCGTCTCCTGCCATCGTGGGTGTGCCTGGCTCTCAAAACGGGTTTCAAAAATACCGATTTCTACTTGAGCAACATCGCGGTATATCCCGAGCACCAATCTTTGGGAATCGGCAGTTATCTTCTGAACTATGTGGAAGTCCACTGCGGACAAAAAAGAGTAGTCCTGGATGTGGAAGATGAGAACTATGGCGCCAAGAAGTTCTATTTCCGCCACGGCTATCAAAAGGAGAAAGAGTGGCGGTTTATGGGAAAAAAATATCTTCGCCTGGCTAAATCGGTCAACCTGGAAATTACAATATAGAAAGCCGTTACTGACGTAACGGCTTTTTGCTTCAATCTTAGTTGAAGCGGAAGCTGGAAACAATCATATCCATTTGCGAAAGAATCGAGCGTTCCTGGTCCGAAGTGAACCGCTGGATCGTCCCCGGTTCATAGACCTCAAACACTGTCGTATTGAGACGGGTAGAAAGCTGATAGCAGGCGCCATTGTGGAAGGTGCGGTAATTGAAGCCATTGCTGCGATGACTTGTCGCCGCGTCTCCATAACTGAAGCTGCGGAATACTATTCCATTAATGGTTTTATCCCCGGCATTGCTCATTTCTCCGTTCATTTGGGCAAAACAAGACTGCTCGGTGGTGGCGTCATTCAATATTCCGACCGCAACCCCTGCCGACTCGAAGTTACTTTTCGGGAAGGTGTCCGAAGGAAATACAAAGCACACCAGCGATGTTTCCGGATCGCACGCGGGGATATATCCGGATGTTGCCATCTGATTTTTGGAGTTCAGAACCCGGACGGCTTGTCCGGGATAATTAACCGAAAAACCATAATGAGTATCGTGATACTCCGTTCCCGTAAATTGCGGTGCGGCTTTCCAAACGCCTATGAAAAAGATGATCAGCAACACCACGGGCGCAAGCACCATGAGAATCTTCTTGTAGGCGATCTTCATAACTTCATTATCCACCGTTATGTATCTTTTTGCCACCCCGTAGTACTATGAGCAGTAGCTCAAGAAGGAGTTTGTTATGAAGTGCGTGGCGACGTGCGCGTTTCTGGCGATGGTGGGCGCCTGTTGCGGTCCTACCACGATTGAAAGCGTCACTTTTCGTCCCGCTCCTGACATCAAGCGGGTCCATATCGATTCTATCGATTTTTATTCTGACAAGAATTTCACTATTCCGGCGCCTCCTCACTGGTATATGGATACGTCCCGGAGTGAAATCCGCACGCTTATCCGCAGCGGTCTTCCCGAGCACGGCTTCCAGCTTGTGGAAGATGTCGTCGCGGATGCGGACTCCGTGTTGCGGCTCAAAATCGATCTTTATTTTGTCGGCGGCCCGTTTGGCGTCGCGATGAAGATACGGACCAGAGTGTGTGTCGGCGAAGAGGTATTTCTTGAAATTACCGGTTCGGGAGCCTGCCCCAGCCTGAACCGTGGCGATATCCTGAAGGCCCAGCGGGAAATGGCCAATGCTTTAATCAAGGAGTTTGCGGAAAAAATCCAATCAAAATAACCGGTCGAAACCGGTTATTTTTTACGGGTGGACCTGGGCGGAATCGGACCGCCGCCTCACCCATGCGAAGGGTGCGTAATACCACTTTACTACAGGCCCGTCAGGGCGCGTTTTAAGACTATAAAGTTTTTGACTTAGAAGCGCAAGATTGTTATTCTGCGTGAGTACTTTTCAGGAGAAACCCGATGTTGGCATGGGCATTGTCATTTTTGCTTCTGGCGATGGTGTGCGCAGTCTTCGGATTTGGCGGGATCGCGCCGGGCGCCGAAGGAATTGGCCAGGTGCTGTTCTTCTTTTTTCTGGCGGCGTTCGTTACTTCGGTGATCGTCGCGCTGTCTTCGGGATCGCACCGCTATCCGTCTGATCGATAACAATCAAAAAACCACCGCGCCCGGTGGTTTTTACTTTTTCGTGAAGTAAAGGAATTCCAGGATAAGAATGACGAACCAGCCGGCCTGAAGGACGAAAAAGAGAATAATCTGAAGCAGTTCAAGGGCTTCATTGCGGGACACGCTGAAATTTTCAGCGACGATCGTATAAATATCTTCCAGCGAATCAAGCTTTTCTTTCACGTCGCTTTTCCATTCATCAAGCTTGAATTTTTTGGATGCCAGCTCATACAAGCGGGCCGAATACCAGTCGCCGATCATCTTGATGTCGCGGTCAATTGCCTCAAAATCCGCGATGGCCTTGGTGCGGACGCTGATCACCTCCTTGAACGCCTTGGCAATCTCACCATTTTTCTTCCAGGAGAAAAGCGACCAGCTGGTTTCAGGAAGATTGGCGAATTTGGTAACTTTGCGGAGGCGGTCGTCCAGTTCGCGATCGAGCGTCCGGAAGCGGAGCAATTGAAGATTAGCAGTCTGGAAAAGATCGATAATGTCGTCGATTTTTCCTTCGGTATCAAAGACGAACGCGCCATCCCAATCCACAATGACGAGATCGTTATTCGCGTATTTGATCTGCTTGGAAATCGTGTAATCAATTTCCTGCTCATCCAGTTTCTGGATTTCCGATTTCAAAAATGAGGCGATCTGCGCCCGTTTACTCAAAAATTGTTCCGGATCGCCGCTGTAACCCGATACCAGAGCGATGGAATATTCTTCGCTCAATTCCACGGTGCCGCCGTGTTTCCTAGAAATTTTCTGGCAGGCATCCACTAATTGCTCGCGAAGCTTAAACGTCTTTTCCGAGAAAATGTCGTCCACCTCCACCGACGCTTCAACAAGGATGTTTTCCGGCGGGTAGGCGCGCACCAAGAACTTCACATTGTCATAGCCTTCTATCTTCATTTTTTCCTCGCTCATTGCGTATTGCTGGGGGATGGAGGACGTATAATACGGCGGCGCGCTTTCCAGCGGCTTTTGCTCGATTTCCGCCCCTTTTTTAAGCCGGTGCGATTCGGCCACTACGAATGAAATTAATTTATGCATGGGCGTATTCAATGTCTTTGTCTTTCCTTAGTATACCCCGTAGACGGTATCCCCAGAAATTTGACCCAAAAGCAATTTTAATGCACGTTTCCTGCAGAATTGCGCGTTTTGTCAAAACGTGGTAAAGTCCAGGGGCTTCCATGGTCTCCAAGGGAAAAACTTGGAGACCTTTTTGTTATGGTAGAATAGTCTGAAAGGATAGAAACCAAACACCAACTTATTCGTTATATATGATAGACGGCGAATTGAGCTTAATAAAGCAGGCGCAAAAAGGTGATAAGGAGGCGTATGGCCAGTTATATGACCATTATATAGCCCCGATCTACCGCTTTGTGCTCGTGAAAGTGACCGACAAGGATGAGGCGCAGGATTTGACTCACGAGGTCTTTCTGAGCGCGTGGCAGAATCTGAAGAACTACAAGCATCAGGGTTTTCCGTTCTCCAGCTGGCTTTACCAGATTGCGAGAAATAAGGTGATCGATCACTACCGGACCAAAAAGATCCATTCGGATGTGTACGAACTGGATGAAGATCTGGTCAAAGTGGTGGGCGCCGTGGAAAGCAATTTAGACATCGGGCTCGCCATGGATCATGTCAAAACGGCATTATCCCGGCTGAGCGAGGAACAGCAGGATGTCATTGTGATGAAGTTCATCGAGGATCTGTCCAATGAAGAGATCGCGAACATTATGGGAAAATCCGAAGGTGCCGTACGATTGCTCCAACACCGGGCAGTCAATAATCTTAAAGAAATTTTATGGAAGACCAGGTAATCAAAACACTTAAATCACTGAAATCATTGAAACCCGAAGACGGGTTCATTAGCCGTTCCCGCCGGATGATTCTGGCGTCCGAGCAGAACCCGGCGCGTTTCGGTTTCTCTCTTTTTGAAAACATGAAGCTGGCGGCGGCGCTGGTGCTGGCAAGCGCGCTCCTTTTTATTGCCTTGGGTGGGCTGTCGTTCCACCTCGCCTCATCCCCGGAATTATTTACCGATAGCCAGCATCCCAAGGCGGGCAATGTGAATTTCCAGATTCAGATTGGCGAAGCGAAGTATAATCTTGGCAATGCCACTGACGTCGGTCTTAATGTGAACGAAGTTCTCAAGAATCTTTCCCTCTAAAAATAAAAATTCCCCGCCTCACGCGGGGAATTTTTATTAAAAATAGTGGCGGGCGGCGAACATATCTTTGAGGGAAAATCGCGGAGCCGATTCGGCTTGGCGCCTTGCGAATCGGCGAGCGCTTAGTGGTGCGATTTTCTCGCGGGAAGAAAATTGACACCCGGTTCCCGAGAAGATATGTTCGCAGATCGCTCTACCTTATTTCACCGCGTCCTTCAGCTCCTTGCCGGCGCGGAACTTCGGCTTGGTGGAAGCAGCAATCTGGATCTTTTCGCCCGTTTTAGGGTTGATACCCATCCGAGCCTTGGATTTGGCCGTCCGGAACGTGCCAAAACCCGTGATCCCGACCTCTTCGCCGCGAGACAGGCTTTTCATAATCGTGTCGAAGACGGCATTCACCGCTTCGTTCGCCTGCTTCTTTGTCTCGAGACCCGCCGCCTTCATGACCGCCTCAATTAATCCTTCTTTCTTCATAATTGTTCAAAGATTGTTTAACATGTACGACCTTGTTCACTAAGTATAGCAAATGCTATTTCGCGAATTCAACAGCCCGCGTTTCGCGGATGACGTTCACCTTGATTTCACCCGGGTATTTCAATTCGGACTGCACCTTGGATGCCACGTTTTTCGCAAGCTGGAGCGCGCCGAAATCGTCGATCTTTTCCGGCACGACGAAGATGCGGATTTCGCGGCCGGCGGAAAGCGCATACGCACTCTTCACACCCTCAAAGCCGGTGGCGATTTTTTCCAGGTCCTCAAGCCGTTTCAGATAAATTTCTGCGGTATCGCGGCGGGCGCCCGGACGGGCGGCGGAGAGAATGTCCGCTGCGGTGACGATAAAGGATTCCGGCGTGGAGAACGGATACTCTTCATGATGGGATTCCATGCCGCGGATAATCCGCTCGTCGATACCGTATTTCTGGAGAATCTTCCGTCCAAGGTTCACATGCGTTCCCTCAACCTCATGACTGATGGCCTTGCCGATATCGTGAAGCAGCGCCGCCTTCTTGGCGATTTCAACGTTCGCGCCGAGTTCCGCGGCCATGATGCCCGAGATATGGGCCATTTCAATTGAATGAATCAGCACATTCTGTCCATAGCTAGTGCGGAAATAGAGGCGGCCGAGCAGCTGAAGAATTTCCTTCGGGAAATCGATCGCGCCGATTTCCAGCGCGGCCTGTTCGCCGACTTCCAGCATGCGCTTGTCGAGCTCGCGTTTCGCCTCCTCAACTTTCTCTTCAATCTTTGCCGGCTGGATGCGTCCGTCCTTGACCAGTTTTTCCAGCGCTAACCGGGCGATTTCGCGGCGGAGCGGATCAAACGAAGAGATCAAAATGCTCTCCGGCGATTCGTCAAGGATGAATTCGGCGCCGGTGAGCCGTTCCAGCGTGCGGACGTTGCGGCCTTCGCGGCCGATGATCTTACCCTTCATCTCCTCATTCGGGAGGTGGAAGGCGGTGGTGGTGAGATCGGCAACGTGTGAACGGGCATAGCGCTGAATCGCCGTGGTAATGATTTCCAGGCTTTTTTTCTCCACCTCTTCCCGTTTTTTGTGCTCAAGATCCTGAATGGTTTTTACGAGTTCATGCTGGTACTGATCTTTCAGTTCAGTGAGAAGGCGTCCCTTGGCCTCTTCGGCGGAAAGTCCGGAAACTTTTTCAAGCTGAACCACTGCTTTCTTCTGAAGCTCCGCGGCTTCCTGTTTTATCCGATCCACATTGGAAAGCTCGGTTTTCAGCGCGGTTTCGGTTTTGGAAAGATCACGGGAGCGCTGTTCAAGCCCTTCATCTTTTTTCGCCATCCGTTCTTCGGCGGCGTCGAGGCGGGCTTTCCGCTCGCGTTCGTCCTTTTTGGCGTCTTCAAGGAGCGCGACGGATTTTTCCTGCGCCTCCAGAATGATTTTTTTCGCCTTTTCTTCGAGTGAGCCCGCGTGTTTAGCCGCGATGCTTTGCCTGATGAAGTAACCGAGTGCTGTGCCAACGACTAACAGAAGCCCTCCGACAATTACGGTGGTCATGGATTTGTATTAAATTAATTTCGAAATTGATACGCATTATAATGTATCGACTTACCCACATCCTAGCTCCATTGACTTTCGAAGTCAAATAATATACTCTACTGATTAGAGTGAGTGATGAGTATTGCTTAATCCGGCTTCGGCTGGCCTAAGAAATGCCCCACGCAATTTGTGGCCAAAAGTCCCCGCAAGGGGACTTTTGGTTTTCCGGAACGCGGCGGAGGAAGTTTGCCGGGAACCACTCCGCGAGTGTTAATTTGACGAAAGAAATGACTATTGGTAATTTACCAGCAGGACGTTGAGGAAAATCTATGGCTGATTCCGATCCCGGAAAAGAACACGTGCTGATTTCCTGTCCCGGGTGCGGGCGCTCGATGACCTTCCAGGAGGGTGCCTCCCCGCTGATCTGCCCGAACAACCATACGTACACGCTGGCGGAGCTTCTTCTTGCCCAGACTCTGCGGGTGGAAACGTTGATATTCTCTGCCATTCAGTTTTTGGAGCAACAGAAACTGCTTGTTCAGGGTCTGGCCAACGAAACTTTTTCGACCCAACCCGTGAATTCCGCCAAGCTGGAAGGCCATGCCGGGCGTATCGGGGAAACAATCGCCGAGCTTCGCCGGATCAATGCCAGGAAAAATACCGGAGAAAACGACATAACACGATTCACCCGCCCCAATTAAGGGCGGATTTTATTTCAATAAAAAAATTAGCTGCTTGGCAGACCGCATAGCATTCCCTGAACTACCGGGAGGGCCACATGTGGTGACCTCCAAATACAATTTGTGTTAAGTGAGTGCGCGTCCATGTGACCCTCGCGAGAGTCCAGGGAAATTGCACGCTGCCGATCAGAGTTGGAAGTACGCGGTCTGACAAAGAGCCAATCTCTCATTAGTATACAAACGCGCAATGCGGGAGTAAAGTAAAAACAATAATGTTTCAGGAACATGTCAGCTTAAGGGAATTCAGCAATTATAAAATCGGCGGGAAGGCCCGCTATTTTTACGTTCCAAAAACCGCCGAGGAAGTGCTGAAGGGAATTGAAAAGGCGCAGAAAGAAAAGCTTCCTATTTTTATTCTTGGCGGGGGAACCAATCTGCTCATCCACGATAAAGGATTCGCAGGGTTGGTGATCAAGCCGGAAATCACACTGTTAAAAGTTGAAGGGGAGAAGGTGAGAGTGGGTGCGGGAGTTTCCGTTGCCGATCTTTTAACATTAACCATTGAGCAGAGTCTTTCCGGCTTGGAGTGGGCCGGCGGCCTGCCGGGAACGGTCGGCGGCGCCATCCGCGGCAACGCCGGCGCCTTCGGCGGCGAGACGAAAGATTTGATCGAGGAGGTTACCAGTCTGGATATTTCCGGTCCGGCGCCGAAAATCGTGAAGCGCACCAGGGCCGAATCGAAATTCGGGTACCGCTCCAGCATTTTTAAGGAACGGGATGGAAAAGAAATCATCCTGGAAGCAGTCTTCAATTTACAGAAAGGCGAGAAGCGGGCGATTCAGGAAGCGATTGAGTCAAAGATCCGATACCGGCAGGAGCGGCATCCGATCGACCTTCCCAATATCGGCAGCATTTTCAAGAATGTGGACTGGAAAGACGTGCCCGAGGAATGGCAGAACAAATTTTCGGACAAAATGAAAAAAGATCCGTTTCCGGTTCTGCCCACGGCGATCCTGCTTTCCGAAGCAGGATTGAAGGGCGTGCGCGAGGGCGGCGCGATGTTTTCGCCGAAACATCCTAATTTTATCGTAAATGTGGAGGACGCCACTGCTGAAGACGTGCGGAAGCTGATTGACGTCGCGAAAAAAACCGTGAAAGAAAAGTTCGGCATCACTTTGGAAGAAGAGGTAATTTATGTAAAATAAGTCCATGAAGATCAACGTAAAGTATACCGGCCTTGATTCGACGCCCGCGATGAATGAATACATCGAAGAAAAAATCGGCGCGTTGGAAAAATTCGTGAAGCGGATGTCGGAGAAGGGAGTCGCCGCAGCGTTTGTGGAAATCGCCCGCGCTACGAAGCATCACCAGAAGGGCGACGTCTATCACATCGAATGCAATCTGGAATTGCCGGGGAAGCTGCTTCGCGCCACGTCGGAAAACTGGGACGCGCGGCTCGGCGTGGATGAGGTGCGGACCATTTTGGAAAGCGAGATCAAAAAATACCTGGAGCGTTTCCGGCCGCAGGATTCCGGCGGCCAGAAGAAGCTGCGTAAGTTGCGCGGAAAGGACTAGCTCGGACTCTGGCAAGTGCCAGCAAACAGCTCTATGGCCGGCTCCTCTTCTCCTCGCCAGGACGTTGGGCTACAATCCTGTCTGCGGGAAGGAGGAGCTGGCTCCAAAGTCCTCACTTGAGTTGATAGGTATGAAAAGCCACCCTCGCGAGGGTGGCTTCGTTTTAGAGGTGGGGAACTTTTGCTCTCAGGTAAACGCCAGCGATTCCCATGATCGCGCAAATGAGAAACCAGACGAACAGTCGTATGAATCCCCGGCGACTTCTGATGACTCCGCCAAGAAAATAGATGGTTCCCATAATCCCGAAAACGGACGTTATGACGCCCAGCGTCGCAAGCACCTGAATCATTCGCGAGGCGTCTTTCAAGCCCGGCTCATCTCTGGTTAATGACGCCCCTATGCCGAACCCTCCCAACACCCATACCAATGTAATGAGGTTATACTTCCAGTTCCAGAAGGCCGGCGGCTTGATTGTCTCCCGAGATCTCTCTTCCATGCGATTTCCTTTCTGAAAGTTCTGCGATAAGAGTAAATCAATAAATGATAGCGCGTCAATGAAAAACCACCCTCGCGAGGGTGGTTAAGTTTTATGGAGTTCTTCTTCCGGCAGGGCGAGGTTGAGCAGGCGGCGTTCGGATTCGGTGAGCCCGAAGCGGATGATTTCCGGAAGGCGGTAGGACGCCTGTGCTTCCACCAGCTTTGTTTTGCCGTTTCCCGGATCGTATATACCGCGCACACAGACGCAGCGGAGATCCCGGAGGCGGAAGATGCCGGCCCACCGTTCCTGCGTGAGAAATTCCTGATTAAGGAACCGGTCGGGATCGCGCTGTCCATGCGCCGCATAGACCTCATAGACATCAAAAATGGAAAACGGGGTGAGCGGCGGCGCGCCGGTGATGAGTGATATCATACCGCAGGAAACGGGCCGGATCGGGCGTTGGAAGATGGCGCGCCACGCGGGGACGCGCAGCGCTTTGATCGGCCAATTCAGTTTTCGACGGAGCCAGACGATCATTGTTTCTCCTGCTTACCATTTGAAAACGCGGGACCAGAAGGATCCAATGCCGAGCTGCTTCTTCAGTTCGGCGACGGTGGCGATGCGGTTATCCGCATAGATCTTCGTGGTGTCGTCGATCTGCTTTTTCCGAAGCTTGGTTTCGATGAAGCCCCTGACCGATGTTTCCAGCGTCACGGAAATCTTTTTTCCGTCTTTGTCGAAACAGTGAACGACATTGTTCTTCAGGAACTGCGCTGCGCGGATTACCGGCATATCAGACTCCTTAATGAGGTCTAAAATAGAAGACAATCGCCAGGATCAAAAGCGCCATGATTCCGAAAAGGATGTAGAACCACTTGGAGCTAAGGATTTGGTCGCGCTCCTGATCGGTGACGTACATCTTGAAGATCATGAGATTTTTGAGTTTCTGCCTCTGCTCGTCGTCCGGAGTCCCCATCGATTACCTCTCAAAATTGCTAGGGAAATAGTAATAAAAATACAGAGTTTCGTCAAATAAAAACGCCCCGATTTTCATCGGGGCGTGGGGTTAACGCCGGGTCCAGGGTGAGGTGATCTTGGTGGCCGGCTGGAATAGCCGGAGGCGCATTCCCAGCACCAGCATGCCGAAGAGCACCGCCGCGACTACAACTCCGAAAACTGCAAATCCGAAAGGGGTCATACGTCCTCCTGAATAATTCCAGACAATATAATACTTTAAAATAAACATTTGTCAAATCATATTCTCATGCACTATACTAAGCCCATGTTCACGTGGCTCAATAAGCTTTTTAAATCCGACGCGGCGTACCGGAAGATTGTGGAGGAGATCAACGCGCAGGAACCGGAGATCCAGAAAATGACCGATCAGCAGATCACCGTGGAGAGTCTGCATCTGAAACACCGGATCAGCGAAGGAGAGACGCTTGAGGCGGTGTTGCCGAGAGCGTTTGCGCTCGTGCGCGAGACGGCGAAGCGGTCGCTCGGCCAGCGGCATTTTGACGTCCAGCTGATCGGCGGCATTGTGCTTCATGAAGGCAGGATCGCGGAGATGCGCACCGGCGAAGGCAAGACGCTCACCGCCACGCTCGCGGTGTACCTCAACGCGCTCGCGGGCAAGGGTGTGCATGTGGTGACGGTCAACGAATACCTCGCGAAACGTGACGCGGTCTGGATGGGACAGATTTATCACGCACTGGGATTGAAAGTCGGCTGCCTGATCCACGAGGGGGCGCGGATGTACGATCCGCATTTCCGGATTCCCGCCGACGGTGCCGCGCTGATTGATAAAGAGCGGGACACGACCGGTAGTTTTCTGGTGCAGGAGGATTATCTCCGCCCGATCAGCCGGAAGGAGGCGTACGCGGCGGATATCACCTACGGCACGAATCATGAATTCGGATTTGACCACCTTCGCGATAATCTTGTGTATGATCCTGCCCAGCAGGTTCAGCGCGGCCACCATTACTCGGTGATTGATGAAGTGGACAGTATTTTAATTGACGAAGCCCGCACACCGCTCATTATCTCGGCGCCGGATGCCGCTTCCAGCGAGTTTTACAAAACGTTCGCGCGCGTGGTCCGCAGTCTGGTGGAAGGCGAGGATTACATAAAAGACGAAAAGCGGCGCACGGTGGAGATTACCGATGCCGGCATCGATAAGGTGGAGAAGGCGGTCAATATCAAAAATATTTACGATCCGGAAAATCTCCGGCTGACCCACTATCTTAATGAAAGCCTGAAAGCGCAGGCGCTTTTCCAGCGGGACAAAGATTATGTCGTGAAGGATGGCGAGATCGTGCTGGTGGACCAGTTCACCGGCCGGTTGCTGAAAGGACGCCGCTACTCCGGCGGTCTCCACCAGGCGATCGAGGCGAAGGAAGGCGTGCGCGTGCAGGAAGAATCCAAAACCTACGCGTCGGTTTCCATCCAGAATTACTTCCGCATGTACGCGAAGAAGGCGGGCATGACCGGCACCGCCCAGACGTCGGCCGAAGAATTCGACAAGGTCTACGGCCTGGAGGTGGTCACGATTCCGCCGAACCGGCCGATGATCCGCCGGGATGAACCGGATCTGATTTTCAAAACGCTTGCCGGCAAATTTGACGCGGTAGTGAAAGAGATCAAAGAACGGCACGAAAAAGGCCAGCCGGTGCTGGTCGGCACGGTTTCCATTGAAAAAAATGAATATCTTTCCCAGCTTCTGAAACGCGCGGGCGTACCCCATGAGGTCCTCAACGCGAAGAACAATGAACGGGAAGGCGCCATCATCGCGCAGGCGGGCAAGGCCGGCGCGGTGACGATCGCCACCAATATGGCCGGCCGCGGCGTGGACATTATTCTCGGCGGCAACCCGCCGGAAATTTTGGAAGCCCAGAAAGTGAAGGACGCCGGCGGCCTGCATGTGATCGGCACGGAGCGGCACGAATCGCGCCGCATCGACAATCAGCTGCGCGGCCGCGCAGGCCGCCAGGGCGATCCCGGTTCTTCGCAATTTTTCCTTTCGCTCGAAGATGACCTCATGCGCATTTTCGGCGGCGACCGGATCAAGTCGATGATGGAAATGCTGAAGATGCCGGAAGACATGCCGATCAGCGCCGGGCTGGTAAGCCGCTCGGTGAGCCAGGCGCAGGGAAAGGTGGAAGGGTTCAACTTCGACAGTCGCAAGCATCTGCTGGATTATGACGACGTGCTCAACAAACAGCGCGCGGCGGTCTACGTGAAGCGCCAGCAGATTCTTACCACCGGCGTGTTGCAGATCACCAGAGAACTCGAAGGAGAATATGCCGAACAGGCGCCGACCGAGACGCAGGAGATCAAACTGCCGCCGGCCGGAATCCCGCAGGCGCTCGGCATGCTCGATATGCTTTGGATGACCCATCTGGAGAATATGGAAGCCCTCGGCGAATCCGTCCGTCTCCGCGCCTATGGCCAGAAAGATCCGCTCGTGGAATACCGCCGGGAAGGCCGCCTGCTCTACCAGCAATTGCTCGCCGACTTTGATGCGTGGATCGCCGAGAATGAAAAACGGTTGCAAGCCGCCACGCCTGCCCGCGGGATTACAATGCAGGCTGCGCCCGTCATCCCCGCGTCCAAAAATGAATACGCCGATTCAAAAGCCGGCCGCAACGACCCCTGCCCCTGTGGCTCTGGCAAGAAGTACAAGCGCTGTCACGGAAAATAAAAAAAGCCGCCTTATTTGGCGGCTTTGCCCTTTCTGCGGCGCTTCTCGAAGTTGCGCCAATAGGTGGATGCTGCCCTCTTTCGCCGTCGGACCAGCTTTTTCGCAAGTTCGAGATCGAAAGGTACGTTTTCCACGCGGGGACAATTCTCGCCGTGATATCTCTGCTGATAGATCTTCCAGCTGTTCCCGCACCCGAGACAGTGGAACGCGTAGACCTCACCGGAATGTGCATACCCGGCACTACGCTGGAGGCGCTCCATCCAGCCGTCTCGATAGCACATCTGGCCGGAGATCTCGAGGCTTCGGACTGATTCCGCTTTTGCCATAACCCTTCCTTAAAAAGTTTTTTAGCGGTCGGGGCCGGGAGCATTGTCGTATTTGATGGTGCCGGCGGCGTTGGCGACGATCTCCGCTGCGGAGAGCGAGCCGTTCGTGAATTTGAGTTTGGCTTCCACGATATTCGCGAAATAGACCTTCACGCGAGGATCAAGATACGTATTTCCCCGGAACTCAACATGATCGTGGAATAGCTTCGCGTTCTCAATTCCGAAGCGGATATCGGAGTTGGCGCGGGCGCTGCAATCCTTGAGCGTGAACCAGAACGGACCGCCTACCGATGTGAAGTGTTTCAGATGTTGATGGAAAAACTGCCGCCAGTTGATCGCCATCGCTGCATTCTGGGTTGCGGACATTTTCACATCTCCAAAAAGAACTGTTTGAAATCTACTATACAATAAAGAGGTAGGCAATGGTGACAAAAAAGAAATACTGGTCGGCGGAGGTGACGAAGCACAACTTTTCGCTTCAGCTGGAGCCGGGCGTTTTCACGTGGGATGATCCGAAGCGGATCGCGCAATCGCTGAAGCGGTCAGCCGACACCAGCGCGCGGCGGAAGGGGACGCCGCTGCAGTCGGCAATGTCCATGCTCAATTTTTATATCAACCGCGCGGGAAGCGTCCTGCCCGCGCGCCGGAAGAAGATCCTGAATCAGGCGAAAGTGGAGTTGCACAAGCTGTACGGGAAATAAAAAAAGCCGCCTTATTTGGCGGCGCTTTCTTTTTCGTCCTGCTGCTTGTTGAACTCGCGGATCTGATCCATCAGGTCATTGAGCGTGGAGACCAGGTACTTCTTGCTCACTTCCGTGGAGATCGTGAGCCCGGGCCGGAGCAGGGGCGAGGCCACTTCCACTTTGTATGTCTCATTCGTGCGACGCATAGGCTGCCTCCAAAAAAAAGTTCTATTTACAGTTTAGTTGCGATAGAATGAATGTCAAATGGCTAAAAAAGTACTGACGCTGTGCCTGGTCCACCAACACCCGAAGATTCTGCTCGGAATGAAGAAGCGCGGGTTTGGCGCGGGGCGGTGGAACGGATTCGGCGGGAAGGTCCAGCCGGGTGAGTCAATTGAAGAGGCGACAAAAAGGGAAATCGTGGAAGAGGCGGGAATTACCGTGGGCGCTATCGAGAAAGTCGGCGTGCTTAATTTTGAGTTCGCGGGCGAGGGCGGATCGGGTGCCGGCGGGGACGTGCTTGAGACCCATATCTTCCGCGCGCGGGAATTTTCCGGTGAGCCGAAGGAGAGCGAGGAGATGAAGCCGCAATGGTTCGACGCGCGCGCTCTGCCGTTCGAGCATATGTGGCCGGACGACCGCCACTGGATGCCGCTGTTTCTCGCCGGCAAGAAATTCACGGGACGATTTTTGTTCGGCAAAGGCGATGCGGTATTGGAAAAAGATCTGAAGGAAGTGGAAATGCTATAATTGAAATACTATGGACTTGGGATTCTGGTATTACACATTGAGCGCGATACCGCAGGCGCTGGCGGCGATGATCGCCGTGGTGGCGACGTTCGTCATTTATAAGGTAAGCCGCGTGAGCGACCGCACCGAGCGGGAGAAAGACGTGATCAAACGTTTTCTGCTGGTGCTAAATCCCGAGAAAGAGATTCACGATATCGAAAGCATGCGCGGCTGGGATGTGCTCCGGGCGCTCCGCGAAGGCGTGGCGAAGCTGGATCCGAAGCAGCCGAAATTGGGATTTGCCAACTATAACGACCTGCAAAAATTATTCGGGGAACTGGCAAGCTCGTGGCAGCGGGGATTCGAGGTGAGCGAGTCCCGCGTGTATGAATTTTTGAAACAGAAGGCGGAGGTATTGGCCCGTCTGGTGACCACCCGGAAACGCTCGCTCCGCTATCTGGTAGTGTCCCTGGTGGTCGCGACTATTCCGAGCGCGCTGGCATTTCTCTCAATCGCCCACATCGAGATGATGCAGACCCTGAACAACGCCAACCTTTTCGTGACCATTCTTACCGTGCTGGCGTCATTGAGTTTCGTCTATACATCGTACAGCGTCTGGAAGATCGCCAGATCGTAAGATTGTCCCGGCAAAGCCCGCAATCACAGTAAAAAAACCGGCCTATGATGGCCGGTTTTTGATTATCTTCGCCGCTTCCACAAGATCCGGAGCGTAGGCGTCTTTGTGATAGGACGTCCGGTGATGTTCCCAGGGCGCGGGATTCCTCATCAGCACGCAGAAGATCTGCGGATGCGCGGTTTTCATCGCGTCGATTTCGCGGGGCGAGTCATCGAGATAGATCATCCCGGGCGGAGGATCCACGAAACTGGTGCACTTCGGCGAGGGGACAATCATGATTTCCGAGAATTTCTCCCGCAGGCCGTTCGCATCAATTTTCATGTTCTGGAATGCCGGATCACCGGTGGTGAGGAGCGCCAGCGTATCTTTCGGAAAGCTGTCCAGGAATTGCAGGGTGTCGGGAAAGAGAAGCGGCGCGGCGATGATATCGTAAAGATCTTTGATAATCGCTCTGCTGAGACCCGGCTTCACCACTTCCAGTCCGGCGTAGAGTCTGTCGTAATTGAAATTGCTGATGCCGCCGTTTTTGGCGACCGCGATGTCGCGGCCCCGGGCGTACTCGGATGGAATGATTCCGTATTCCATCGCCACCTTCAGTTCCATATCCACGCGGAGCTCGCCGTCGATTAACGTGCAATCCAGGTCGCAAAGGATTTTTCGCACGCGAAACCCCCGTCAATGTTCTGAAATTAAAATACATCTATGAAGCCTGGTTGTCGAGTTGCGCGAACCGGACTATTGATTCAAGGGACTGGCGGCGGCCTGAAGCGTGCGGGTAACAAGCTTGGCGGGATCGGTGGTGTTGTTGGTGGCGGTCACGCTGATCTGTACTGTTTCCGTGCCGGGGGTGACGGGATTGTTGGAGGCGGTGGTGTAGTGCGTGAAGTTGAGATTGGTAACGGCGATTTTGGAGCTGGTCAGCGGATTGGTGCCCGAGGAATCGGTAACGCAAATGGCGTTGCTTACCCCGCCGCAGGTTCCGAGCGCGATGGTGATGGCGCCGGATGAGCCGCCGGTGACGCTCAGAGAATTCGCCGAGGCGCCAGACGCGGGACTGGTAATCGCGGTAGAGCCCTGGATGTATTGCTGAACGCGCGAGAGGGCGAAGTTGAGCTGGGTGCTCACTTCAACAATTCCGGTCTGCGTATTCTGCACACGGAGCGTGATCAGGAGAATGCTGGTAAAAAATCCCGCCACTACCGCGAAAATAGCCACGTAGAGAAGAAGTTCTATTAAGGTGAATGCCCGTTCAGATTTCGCCATTACTCATCAATTATAGCAGAACAAGGCGCAGCTTTCTCTTCGCAGGCAGGATTGTAGCCCGACGTCCTGCCGAGAAGAGAAAGCGCAGCCCTTACACCGCCGTCGGGTCAGAAAAAATTATTTTCACCGTTTTCGCGAGAATCTTCGCGTCGAGAAAAAGATTGCGGTGCTTGACGTAGTGGTCATCAAGCTCCAACTCCTTGAGGAAGGGCAGCCCGGACGCGCCGCTTACCTGGGAAAGCCCGGTGACGCCCGATTTTGCGAGTAGAAGATGCTTGTAGGGATGCGGGTAAAAAATCACTTCCTGCGGTTCGTGAGGCCGCGGACCGACGAGCGACAATTCTCCCTTCAAAACATTGATCAGCTGGGGGAATTCGTCGATCCGGAACTTTCGGAGCAGGCGGCCGACGCGGGTGACGCGGGGATCTTTCCTGATTTTGAAAAACGGGCCGTCGGCGCGCTCATTGAGAACCGACAGCGCTCCCTTCATTTCGTGGGCGCCCTGGTACATCGAGCGGAATTTGTAGGCGTAAATTGTTTTTCCGCCGCTTACCCGCTGTAATTTCACCACCGCCGGCCCGCGGCTTTCCATTTTGATCGCGCCGATAATGAAGGGCGTGAACGGAGCCAGCGCCGTCAGGCCAAGCAATGCTCCTATGATATCCAATGCGCGCCGCATACCTTTCTATTATACATAATTTGTCATCGACATCCGATTTTGGCATAGTTGATGAATATGAAGGTCGCGCTGGTGCATGATTATCTCAATCAATTCGGCGGGGGAGAGCGCGTGCTGTCAGTGCTTATGGAAATGTTTCCCGAGGCGCCGGTCTACACCATCCTTCACGATGAGAAAAAGACCGGTGGCCGCTTCGCCGGGCGCGTGCGCGGCGCCAGCTTCCTCAATTTCCAGTTTGCGAAAGACCATCACCGTCTTTTTATTCCCCTAATGCCTTCGGCCGCCGAGGCGTTGTTTCTTGGAGGGAAGTTCGATCTGATCATTTCCGATACGGCCGGATTTGCGAAGGGCATCACCTATGATGCCGCGGCCACCCGGCATATTTCCTACATCCACACACCGCTCCGGTACGCCTGGGAGACTAAGGACTATTTTCAAAATCCTGTTTTTACAAAAATATTTTCCCCGGTGTTCGCGTATTTGCGGAACTGGGACCGCCGGATGGCCCAGCGGCCGGATGCCTTACTCGCCAACTCCCGGTTCATCGCGGGGAAAATAAAAAATTACTACCAGCGCGACGCGGCGGTCGTATACCCGCCCGTGGACACCGCCCTGTTTTACCGGGAAGTAAAAAAGCGGGGAGTCGCGGAGTCCGGCAAGGGAGGATATTACCTTGCCGCAGGGAGGATGCTCGGCTACAAGCGTTTTGATCTGGTGGTGGAAGCATTTGCCAGACTGGGCCGCTGGCTGAAGATCGCCGGCGCCGGGCCGGAACGGGAAGCGATCGCGGCGCAGATAAAAAAATTGGGAGCGGCAAACATCGAGCTTCTTCCGTTTGCGGACGATGAAGCGTTAAGGAAGCTTTATAATAACGCCACCGCAGTCATCTTTCCGCAGGTGGAGGATTTCGGTCTGGTGGCTGCGGAGGCGCAGATCTGCGGCGCGCCTGTTATTGCCTACGCCGCCGGCGGCGCAACGGAAATTGTTGAAGACGGAACGACAGGAATGCTTTTTCACGCGCAGACCCCCGGCTCCCTTGCCGCCGCGGTGGAAGCATTTGAAAAAAAGAAATGGAGCCGGGTGGCGATCGCCCGGAGCGCCCGGCGGTTTTCCAAGGAGGCATTCAAAACGCAGATGTTTGACCAGATCGCAAAACTTTCGTAGTCTGGAGCTAGATTGCTGAGGGTTTTACTGTGAGTGACCATATAGGATTCCAGGACATGACCGCATTTGAGCGGGGGAAGCCCCTTTCAGATGCTCAAAAGAAGCATCTATTGGAATGCCTTCCCTGTCTGATGCGGATTCAGGGAGCGGCAAAAAGGACGGGACGGGCGGTGCCCGCGATTTCCGGATGGCGGCTGTGGATTGCCAAGTTGACCTCGATTTTCAAAAGGAAAAAGACGCCCTGATCAGGCGTCTTTACATTTATGCCGTCTTCCTATATATTTTCTTCTATTATGTCAGAGCTGGAAAAGAATATGAACGACACCGCAGTTGCGGAAAACGCCGCGCCGGAAATTACCATGGACCCGATGCTTCTCGAGGAAATGGTGAAGGCCGGTCTTTTGTACGGCCGGAAAAAGTCCAAAACGCATCCCCACATGAAGCCGTTTATTTTCGCGACCCGCAACGGCATCGAAATTCTCGATCTTCCGAAAACTTCCGAGCAGCTTGAAAAGGCGGGGGAATTTTTGAAACAGGTGGCCAAGAAAGAGGGTCTGATTCTGGTGGTCGGCACGAAGCCGGCGGCGCAGGATCTGGTGGAGGAGCTCGCGAAGAAGTTCTCGTTCCCGTATGTCACGAAGCGCTGGCTGGGCGGCACGCTCACCAACTTCAAGACGCTCTCCAAGCGCATCCAGTTTTATATGAACCTCAAAACCGATATGGCGACGGGCAAGCTGGAGAAGTACACCAAGAAGGAGCGGACTGAATTCGCGAAGCTGGCCGGAAAGATGGATCAGTTCTTCAGCGGACTGGAGCGGCTTTCCCGGGTTCCCGACGCGTTGCTGGTGGTCAATGCCAACGATCATATGACCGCGGTCCGCGAGGCGCGGCGCCTGAAAATTCCGATCGTCTCTATTCTGAGCACCGACACTGATCCGGAAATCGCCGATCATCCGATTCCGGCGAATGATAATTCTCGGACAAGCATTGCGTGGATTTTGAACAAGCTTACGGTTAAGATAGAAGAGGGCGTGAAAGAGCGCCCGGTAGTCAAGAGCGAAAAGTAGTCGTTACAAAAATAAAACATAATATGGCAACAGCGGAAGACGTACAAAAATTGCGGGAGATGACAGGCGCGGGCGTGATGGACTGCAAAAAAGCGCTGGAAGAGGCGAAGGGCGATATCGATAAAGCCGTTTCTATTATTAATGAGCGGGGTCTGATCAAGGCGCAGTCCCGGGCCGGACGCGGCACGAAAGCCGGCGTTCTGGAAACCTATATCCACAATAACCGCGTGGGCGTTCTTCTGGAGCTCCGCTGCGAAACCGATTTCGTGGCGCGTACCGAAGATTTCCGCTCGCTCGCGCATGACCTCGCGATGCATATCGCGGCGATGGATCCCAAAGACGCGCCGGCATTGTTCGCCCAGCCTTATGTGAAAGATCCCGGCATTACGGTGGAAGCTTTGATCAAGGGGGTTATCGCGAAGACCGGAGAAAATATCGAAGTTGGCAGATTCTGCCGATACGAGATCTAGCGGATTTTTTAAAAACAAAAAATCCGCTGGCATTTGGTTCGCTCGGGCATAGCATCTGATGCGCTGCCCTCCCTGCCAAATGCAAGTGGAGTAGTTTATACTATATGTAATCTATGCAGGACTTAATTTTACAGATCATTGTCTTTGGCAGTCTCGGTTCCATCATTTATCTGATGGCGCGGGCGCTGCCCCGGGTGGAAAACAATATTCAGCCGCCCCGCGGGCCGAATGTGGTTGAGCGACTAATCGCGAAAATCCCGATGTCCAAACTTGATCAGAATATCAACGGCTTCCTGGCCCGGTTCTTGCGGAAGATAAAAGTGGTTACTTTGAAAGTGGACAATTTTATCAACGACCGTCTCGGCAAGTTGACCAAAAAGACCGGTGGGGATAAAGTAAACAGCGACAAGTCAAACGAGCTTCCATAACTTGTCATAACGGGCAGGTGGCAGAGTGGTCAATTGCACGTGGCTGTAGACCACGCGCCCTTTGGGCTACGGGGGTTCGAATCCCTCCCTGCCCACATTAGGATCCCTCACATAGCAGCTTTTTCTACTGTGGTTAATCTTTTTGGCTGCGACTTTGGCGGGCCAACTCACCGTACAGATGTACGGCTCGTTGTCCCTTCGCGTCTCGCTCAAAAAGCTTGCACCTCGTTACGAAAAATTGCTATGTGAGGGGTCCGGCGGGGATCTTGCCAGCGTAGCTCAGCAGGCAGAGCAACTGTTTTGTAAACAGTAGGTCGTCGGTTCGAATCCGACCGCTGGCTCCATTATTGCCCCGGCTTTGACCGGGCCTTTTATTCCATGTATCATAGCTAAAAGTTGCCAATGTAGCTCAGTTGGTAGAGCAACTCCATGGTAGGGAGTAGGTCGCCGGTTCGATCCCGGCCATTGGCTCAGCGTGAGTTCAGTTGCCTTTTCCTTGGGAATGCGGTAATCTCATTTTCATTATGGCTTCGAAGTACAGCGCCAATTTAATCAAATTGAAATGCTCGGTCTGCAACCGGGTGAACTACTATTCCCGCAAGAATAAAAAACTGGTGGAGCGGAAGATTGAATATAAGAAGTTCTGCAACTGGTGCCGCAAGCACACCGTCCATAAAGAAGCGAAACGCTAAACAAAAAACCCGCATCCGCGGGATTTTTGTTTGAAATGCTACACTAACATCAGTTGTTTGAAGGTGTGATATGAAGATGTGGCTCATGTGCGCCGCGGTGATCCTGTGCCAGGAAAAGCCGGGCCAGGAGAAAGAAAAGCCCTCCGGAGGCGAAAAAAAAGACGCGCCGGCGGTCAAGCTCTGCTGGGAGGCGATCGACCTCTACGAAGACACTGACTTCCAGAAGAAGATGTCGGCGGATGACGACATCATGAAAACATTCGTCAAGAAACGGCCGAAGTACGAGAAGACCGTCAAGGAAGAAGTCCAGAAAACGCTTTCGACGCTGGGTATCGATCTCGTGGAATGCCCGAAGCACAAACTGGAAGGCAGTCCGCTGAAGCAGGTTGACGACAAGGCCAAGCCCTACCATTTTAAAATGCTGCTGGCGTATTCCGACGGCGTGTTCAGCATGACGTTGTACGTGAAGATGGAAATCTACAAGGACGACAAACTGCTCGCTGATTTCAGGGATGAGCGTTCCATCGGGATTACCCGCGTGCTTAACCGGACGAAACGGAAGGAGGCGATTCTCCGTTTTGCAAATAAGATCGTGCGCACCATGGCCGACAAGATCGGGGAACTCGAAAAGAAAAAATAACCGCGTTGCGGTTATTTTTATTCCTTGCGGGGGCGCTAGGATTCGGCTACAAGTAAATTTCCTGCCGGAAATTTCTTGCAGCCCGCCCCTCGTCCACGATTTCCTGCTGGAAATCGGGACTGCGGTCTTCGAATCCTAGAAAAATAAAATCCAAGACGATTTTATTTTTTTTGCGGGGGCGCTAGGATTCGAACCTAGATAACTGGTTTTGGAGACCAGAGTCTTAGCCGTTGGACGACGCCCCCAAACTAATCAGAATATAGCGCACAACAGTCCAAAATCCAAGGTATAATAAAAGTATGAGAGAAGGAACAAGGATACTGCTCGGGGTACTGGTTGCGGCGGTCGTAGTGATCGGGGCTATATATTATTTTGTCAGCTATAAGCCGGGCGGACCCTCTTTGCCTCTTATCAGCCAGCCGGCCGCGCCGACCGCGAATACCAGTCAGCCGAGCGCGGTGTACCAATCGGCCGCAGTGCTCAATGGCAGCGTGAATCCGAATGGCGCCCAGACGTCGTTCTGGTACGAATATGGAAGAGATGAAACGCTTGGCGGCAAAACGGCTCCGCAGCTGCTGGGTGCCGGCTACACGGAACTCTCTGCTCCTTCGGTGATCGCTGGCTTGGCCGCGAATACGACCTACTACTATAGAATTACCGCCCAGAATCAATACGGCACCAACAGCGGCGCGATTGTAAGTTTCACGACTACCACCACCGCGTCGCCGGCGCAGGCGGGCATTCCTCCGGTGATCCAGGCCGGCGCCGCGGCCAATATTACGGAAACCGGCGCCACGCTGAATGGCGCGGTTAACAGCAAGGGATACCAGACATATTACTGGTTCGAATACGGCAAAGCTCCTTCACTCGGCAATGTTACTTCGGTTGTTTCCGCCGGATCGGGAAGCGACACGCTGACGGTGACCGCCGGACTTTCCGGCCTGGAATCCAACACTACCTATTACTACCGGCTGAATGCGGAGAACGTCTGGGGAGTGGTGAACAGCCCGATCTTCTCCTTTACCACAGCGGTCAGTTCCCCGCCGCCTCCGCCGCAGGGCCAGGCGCCCTCCGCCGACACCGATCTGGCGGCGTTTGTGAGGCGGACGACCGCCACGTTGCGCGGGTTTGTAAATCCGAACGGCACCGCCACGATGTACTGGTTTGAATACGGCCAGTCGCCGCTGCCCGGATCATTTGAACTGAACAACGCGACGCCGCACACTTCGGCGGGATCCGGCACCGGCCGGGTCGTGGTAACCACGCCGCTGTCGGGTCTCGCGTCCAGCACCACGTATTACTACCGGGTGGTCGCTGAAAATCAATACGGCAAGAATTTCGGCGCGATCCTGAATTTCACCACGACCAAATAATAATTATGAAAAAGATCCTTATTTCCGCGATATTTGTTTTCACGTTTCTGGCGCCCGCGGGCCGGTCATTCGCCGCCGCAGCGGTCGCATATCCCGGCGATACGGTGTTGGTTGCTGTTCCGGATAATCATCTGCCGGTTACTGCGGTGACATTCGGCGGGGCGCCGGCGTCCACGTTTGTGTATCAGGGAATCCGCCGGGCGATGGCGGGCGTGCCGCTCACCAAAGCGCCCGGCGTCTACAATCTCCGTGTGAAATTTTCCGGGGCGGCGGATTTTGTGAAGCCCGTGTGGGTGAAGCCGAAAAAATTTCCCGTGGTGCTGCTGCCGGTTCCGGAAAAACTTCAGGAAACGCCGCAACAGCTGGTAACCAATCTGCAATCCTCCAATGCGGCCGTACAAAAAGACGTGGAGATCCAGACGCCGGGAATTTATTTTTCCGTTCCGTTCGGCCTGCCGCTGTCCGATAATTCCCGCATCACCAGTCCGTTCGGCGAGATCAGGAAAACCGGACCGGAAATCATCCGCCATCTCGGTGTGGATTTTGGCGCGAAGACCGGCGCTCCGGTGGGAGCGATCAATGCCGGCGTGGTGAAAAAATCATACCTGGATCCGACGTATGGAAATTCGGTAATTATTGACCATGGCCAGGGAATTTATTCACTGTACCTGCATCTCAACGAGCGGGATGTCGCCGAGGGCGACCGCGTGCAAAAGGGGACGCTCATCGGCCGCGTCGGCGAAACTGGCCTCGCCAGCGCCCCGCACCTCCATCTTTCCGTGAAGATCAACGGCGTGGCAGTGGATCCCATCCGGTTTGTGAAGACGGTAGGGTTCTAAGTTTCGCGATTGCGCAAAAAAACGGTTGATTTTTTTTGCCGCATGCGTAAGAATGATTCCAGCAACTTGAAAGGAGTTTGCATGAACGACAACAGTTCTGTCTCATTCGTCGTGATTTCCGGTCTGGATTTTCCCAAGCGGAGCCGAAAGTATCTGATGAACCTGACGAAGGAGGTTGTCGAGAAGTACAAGGCGACCTTCGTCATCATTGCCGGACATATCATGAACGGCAAGGAGCTGGATAGCCAGCTCAAGAAGCTTCAGAAGAGCGTCACCAAGGGAAAGGCTGAAGACAAAGCGGCGGCGAAAGCGCACATCAGGAAGGAATTCATCGAAGAGATGGCCGGCGCGTTCAACGACTTTCTCCCGAAGATCAAGGATGTGAACTATCACATCGTGGTCGCGGAAAAAGTCTACGATCACGAAATCGGCTACGAGATTCTGCAGGCGGTGCACAAGCTCCGCGGCAGCAATCAGGGCGACATCCGTCTGTTCAACGATCCGGATACCAAAATCCCGGTCGAACTCGAAGGGTTCGGCGAAGTGCGGGTGCTGGTGCCGGACGGCGCGTCCTGGTTCTATGAGAACGTGACGGGCGTAATGCAGCGTCAGATCAACGGATTTGCGCTGCAGACTCAGTCGCCGCCGCCGCCTCTGATTGTCGTCGGATGCACGGGCACCGGAGCCTACATTCCCCGGTACCGGGGCATTCCTTCCATCGCGACGGGCACCCATCACAAGCTCCAGCGGCAGAAGTCCGCGGAGAATATGGTGAGCTGCACGGTGGTGAAGATCGACAAGAAGGAAAAGGACAACTTCCAGATCACCTGGAATCCGATCGACTACCGGCCGGTGATCTTCAACGAGAAGGAGCTGGCGCTCCCGAAGGATCTGAATAAACAGCATCACCGCGTGCTGGCAATGCTCCAGCCGAGCAGCGCCAGCATGGGAACGCTCGAGTTCCGGGTGAATTCCCGGCTGAAGAAGCCGTGGAATCTGGAGAAGCTCCAGAAAACGGTGAAGGAGCTCCAGGACCGCAAGATCGTCACCTACAGCAAAGAAAAGAACCGGTACGAGATCAGCGGAGAGTTGATCAACAAG
This sequence comes from uncultured Candidatus Saccharibacteria bacterium, assembly GCA_964637575.1. Classification (GTDB taxonomy): domain Bacteria; phylum Patescibacteriota; class Minisyncoccia; order UBA6257; family WO2-44-18; genus JAHFLQ01. Next base: position 9,836 of record CAZWVU010000006.1, on the reverse strand, counting down.
ATCAACGTTTCGCTTGAGGATCTCTTCAAGAATTCGAAATCGCTGACGTTCGTCCAGAAGTCCTGTTGGCATGTGGGCGCACTCAAAACACTGTATTGGACGGTCCTGCGCGACGAGCCGAAGCTTGCCGAAGACGTGGATGCGATCGTGGTGGATGGCGACATCTGCCAGGGCATCTCGCACAACTACGAGTACAACGGCGAGCTGGCCTGCGTCCTCAACGGTGTGGACAAGCAGCAGGTGGTGGCCGCCCAAATGCAGGCAAAGATCATCATGGATGTCTTTGCGGCCCGTTGGGAGAAGCTTCGGGAGAAGCGCTGTACCCGTGAGGCCATCGACGGCTGTCTGGTGAAGTTCGTCTTCAAAGAGGGCAATCACGACGAGCCGCGGTTCAGCCATGGCAAGGATTCCATCCCGCTCAAACTGTTCGAAGACACCCTGATCTCCACGCTGAAATCGAAGCTGAATCTTTTCCTCGAAGCGCACAAGTGCTCCGACGTGAAGGCTAGCGACGTGGAAGCGATCGTGAGAGCCAAGGTGCTCCGGGTGGGCGAGATGAGCGTGGCCAAGGTGAAGGCGATCCCGATCGGACTCAAACATCCGCATCAGGGAAAGACCCAGGCCAAGGGTGCGCGCATCCAGCAGACGTGCAACTTTTTCCGCGAGGCGTTCATCGACTCGCACGACGAGGATCTGAAGAAGATCGCGGTGGTCGGCGTGGCCAATTTCCACGAAGCCGCGGCGATCTGTACCGCCTCTTTCGGTCGCACGATGCTCGGCATCATGACGGCGAGCGAGGTGTACGACACGAAGTTCGAAAACAACTTCAACAAGGTGGTGGAGTTCGGCCTGGCGAAAGTCAAAGTCGAATTCAACGAAGCCGGACAGTTCCTGGCGGCGAGCGTGCAGTACAGCATGAAGTCGGCCAAGGAAATCGCCAAGGAAGATGCTCGGATCGTTCTCGCTGACGAGCTGACCAATGAAATGGTCGCCCGCCAGTCGCTGGAGCTTTCCAAGCAGTTCAATTGCCAGTGGCGCTAAGTAATACAAATCCCCAGGAGGTCCTGGGGATTTTTTTGTTCATTCTTTTTCGTAGAGCTGGGAGACGAAGAGTCGCGGCACGACCACCTGACCTTTGACCAAGTAATGGTCGTAGGACTCTCGGATCAGGCGAAGGCCCGTGGATCCGGCGATCGATTCCACCGCGGCGGGTTCGGGATGAGAAAAGTACTTAATCCTTCCCGTGGAAGAGATAAGCAGCTTGTTATACCCTCCGCTCGCTTTGCCGCTGGTATAGCTTGTGAAGAAGATGCCGTCCGGCTTCAGATGCCCGGCGACATTTTTGAGCGCTGTCTCTACAAGCGTGCGGGGAGTGTGGGTGAGCAGTGCAGCGCAGGACCAGATCCCGGAAAACTTTGTTGCCGGTCCGTGCCCATCCTGCAGAAACGTTAAGTCATGCATGTCACCAAACTGGAACTGCGCCGAATGCGTTTCCTTACCGCCTTCTTTGAGCGCGCGCAGCTGGGCTGTCGCGGCGCCGAGCATCGCGCCGGAATTATCGATCCCGATCACGGAAAGCGCATGCCTGGGAACGCGGTATTTGTGGAGCGTCGAAGTCTTCGCGCCATCCAGCCGCTGCATGAGCGACCTGCGGAAATCGTCGTCAGGACAGGCCATGAACAGGGCGTCTCTTCCGCTGCCACAGCCAAGATCCAAGACGAAGTCATTTTCCCGAAGCCGGTACATGAATTCGAGCAGATCATCGGTCACGTCCCGGTTGTGGGAATTTGCCGTGTATTCACCGACGGTGTCGTTGTACACCTCTTTCACATGACGGATCAGATCCTCGCGGTCGGGGAGTTCCCCGATGATGTCCGGCGCGGCGCGATCCAGCGCTTCCTGATGCACGAGCCGATTATGCAGAAGTTCATCCAGTGAATTCAGCCCGAGCTTCCTGAGCGCGATCTCTTCGAGTCTGGTCATGAGTCCTCTCCTTGCGATATAAATAACTGGGCTCTTTATAGCACGTCCACTAGCCCGGCTCAAGTTTCTTTGATATCATCACAATGTTCGCGGGTATCGTATAATGGCATTACCTCAGCTTTCCAAGCTGATGACAGGGGTTCGATTCCCCTTACCCGCTCAAAATAGAATCGAAGACCGCAGCGAAATTTGCCAGCAGGCAAATGAGCGAGGGGCGGCCTGCGACCGAGGCGAGCGACGGCGAGCCGAGAGTTGTAGGCGATTCCCCTTACCCGCTCAAAAATAGTTTACGCTTCAAACTTCCCATTCCCGATAATTCGTGGTAAAACCAATCTAACCTTAAGCCCGTTGTATAATGGGTCTTGTAAGGTATTTATGAAGAATATCAAGCCCAGGCACATCGCGCTGGTCTTATCAGCTGCGGCATTTATTCTGAGCGTCTATTACGTGTTTTTCCCGCATAAAAATATGCCGGGAGAATTCATCGAAGCGCGTATTAAAGGCGCGACCATTGCTGAAAAGATCGTCGAACTTTCCCGCGATACGCTTTCAAAACTTGATCAGGTAGCGCAGGATGACCAGCAGCATCGCGCGAACGACGCATTGATCGTTATCTCGCAGGCCATCAGCAACAACCAGGAAAGCCAGACAGAAGCCATCCAGCTTTCCTCGCAGCTGACCGCCATGGCGGAAAATGTTTCGCGCATTAATCCGGCCAGCGCAAGAGATTCCGCGACTGCGGCGATTACCGCCGAAGTCACGCTGGTGAGCCGGTTGTTGTACTACAACAGTTATCTCAATCAGCTTTTCGAAACATTGAAAGTGAAGTTTGCGCACCCAGGCACCTCCTATCTCGATGGGCAGGTAAATGATTTAATTAATAAGGTTAATGACGAGGCGAAGGCAATCAACGAATTGAACAAAAAATTCAACACTGCGCTTGCCGACTTGGACAGTATCTTCAAAAACTAGGCAATCGGGGAGTAGTATACCGGCAGTACGCCTGCTTTGGGAGCAGGTAGACCGGGTTCAATTCCCGGCTCCCCGACCAGATGCCCCTGTAGCTCAACGGATAGAGCAGCGCTCTTCTAAGGCGAGGATGTTGGTTCGATTCCAACCGGGGGCACAATTTCTAAAAGCCAGATTATCTGGCTTTTAGAAATTCTTGGCCTCAGGCAACGAGCCAACTGCTTGGCTCGTTGCCCGGAATCGAAGCGCGCAGCATGTCCGAGCCGCTGGTGGCGAGGACGCGAGCGGCGGGCTGCGACCGCTCCGCACCAGCGGAGCGAGTTGTAGCCGATTCCAACCGGGGGCACAAGTTTGACCCATCACGAAAATCGTGGTATTTTAAACATCTTATGAAATTGCGCAATATCGCCATTATCGCCCACGTTGACCACGGGAAGACCACCCTGGTGGATTCACTTTTGAAGCAGTCCGAGAACTTCAAGATGAAGCAGGACGATCAGAAGGATCTGATCATGGATTCCAACGAGCTCGAGCGCGAGCGCGGCATTACCATTCTCGCGAAAGTGGCCGCGGTGAAATATAAGGATCTGAAGATCAATATCGTGGATACTCCCGGCCACGCCGATTTCGGCGGGGAGGTGGAGCGCATCATGAGTATGGTGGATGGCGTATTGCTGGTCGTGGACGCGAAAGAAGGTCCGATGCCGCAGACGAAATTCGTGCTTCGGAAAGCGATCCAGGCCGGGCATAAGGCGATCGTCGTCATCAACAAGATCGACAAGCCGGGTGCCCGTCCGGAATGGGCGCTGAATCAGACGTTCGATCTTTTCATCGAACTCGGCGCGAGCGACGAGCAGGCCAACTTTCCCGTAATCTACGCGTCCGGCGTGCAGGGCAAGGCGGGATTGGAACCGGACCTCGCGAAAATGACCAACATTCAGCCGCTGTTCGACAAGATCGTCGAATATATTCCCGAGCCGAAGATCGATCCTTCCAAGCCGTTGCAGATGCTGACGGTGAATTTGGCGTATGACAACTATAAAGGAAAGCTCGCGATCGGCCGTCTTCACTCCGGCACGCTGAAAAAGGGAATGCAGGTCGCGCACATCAACCGCGCCGGCGCGATCAAGAAAACCACGCTGACCAATATCATGCTCTTCAGCGGACTCGCCAAGATCGACGCGGAGCAGGTGGACGCGGGTGACATCGTAGCCGTGGCGGGCATTCCCGATATTTCCATCGGTGAAACGATTGCCGATCCGGAGAATCCGATCGCCTTGCCGGTTATCAAGATTGACGAACCGACTATCAAAATGACGTTTGCGGTGAATACCTCGCCGTTCGCCGGCCGCGAAGGCCAGTACACGACTTCCCGCAATCTCAATGAGCGCCTGCATAAGGAAATTGAAACCGACGTGGCATTGCAGCTCACCGGCACCGGATCTCCGGACCGCTGGATTGTGGCCGGCCGCGGCGAATTGCACCTGGCGATTCTGATCGAGCGGATGCGCCGGGAAGGGTATGAACTCGAAGTTTCCAAGCCGCAGGTAATTTATAAAGAAGTTGAGGGTAAAACGATGGAGCCGATGGAGCTGTTATCCGTGGAAGTGCCGGAACAGTTCGGCGGCGTGGTGATTGAAATGATGGGAACGCGGCTCGGCCAGATGAAGGACATGCGCGTGGATCGCGGCACCACGTTTATGGACTTCGCGATCCCGACCCGCGGCCTGATCGGCATCCGCAATAATTTCCTGACCAACACGAAGGGCATGGGAATTATGAACAGCATTTTCCTCGGGTATGAAGAGTTTAAAGGCGAACTTTCCACGAATCCGCACGGATCGCTGATCGCGTCCGAATCCGGCGCTTCCAACAGCTACGGATTAATCAACGCCCAGCCGCGCGGCGTGCTGTTCATCGGCCCCGGCGTGGAGGTCTATGAGGGAATGGTGGTGGGCGAGAATGCCAAGGATATGGACCTGGAGGTGAACATCTGCAAGGCGAAAGAGCTTACTAACTTCCGTACCAAGAACTTCGGTGTGCAGGAAACGCTGGCGGTGCCGCGCGACATGGGACTGGAAGACGCGCTGGACTATATCGGCGAAGACGAGCTCGTGGAGGTGACGCCGAAGAATATCCGCATCCGGAAGATGACGCTTAAGGAAAGCGAACGGTCTAAGATCCGCAAGCAAAAGAAGGATCTCGAAGACAAAACATAAAATAAAAACCCCGTTAGATTGCGGCCTCGATCTAACGGGGTGGTTTTTATTCGGGATTGATGATCTTCCGGTAAAGATTGGTGCCGCTTTTGTTGTGAAGGGTCGAAATGGGGTCGCGGGGGCATTCCCCGATCATCTCGAATCCTTCGCTCTGGTACATCGCGTTGGCCTTTGCGCGGTCGGGCTTGCTCGTCAGAGAAAGCTTGATCGGCATCCTGTGTTTGTTTGCCATTGTCTGCACATAGTCGAAGATCCGCTTGGTAAGCAGGCGGCCGTAGCCCTGGCGGGCATACTTCTCATCCACGACGACATCGTGAATCTGCGCGATCCATCCGCGCAAGAGCTTGCGGAGAAAGACCGTCGCCATGCCGATGAACTCGCCTTGCGGCTGATCAACGTGGCGGACGATGTAGACTGTGAATTCCTCCTGCGAGAGCGCGTCGAAAAAATCCTGCGAGAGAAGCTTCGGAGCGCCCGGCGAGAGTTGCTGAAGCAACTTATTGATCATGCCGGTATACGTGCCCCACTCATGCTGGCCGAGCGATCGTACCTGGATATGCATGTCCCCCTTGAGCCGTTCCCAGTTTTCCATGCTGCCTCCTGTCTCAAAAGTTCTGGCTCCAGTGTAATTGACTGAAGGCGATTTTTCAAGTACCGTAAGGGCAGTTTTTTTGAAGGAAGCTTAGATGAATCCACTCGAATTTGTGCGCTCCACGGAGCTCGCCGCGATCGCCGCGGCCCGGTGGATCGGCAGGGGCGACGGCAAGGCCGCCGACAAAGCGGCGGTGGACGCGATGCGGGAACGGTTTAACCGGATTGAATTCGATGGCCTGGTGGTGATCGGCGAGGGAGCGAAAGATGAAGCCGCCGAGCTCTTCGTCGGAGAAAAACTGGGGAGCGGAAATGGCCCGGCGATCGACATCGCGGTGGATCCGCTGGAATGCACCGATAGCGTGGCCAATGGCCGGCCGAACGCGATGTCGGTAATGGTGGCGGCACCGCGCGGCACGATTTACGGAGCTCCGGACTCCTACATGGAAAAGATAGCGACCGGTCCGAGGGCGGCAAGGGCGATTGATCCCGGCCGTTCCGTCCGGGAGAATATCCAGGCGGTCGCCGGGGCTTTGGGAAAGAGCGTGGCCGAAGTGACGGTCGCGGTGCTGGACCGTTCGCGGCACACCATGCTGATCGACGAAATCCGGCAAGCCGGCGCCCGTGTCCAGCTTTTTACGGACGGAGACGTGGCGATGGCGATTGCGACCTGCATCAAAGAGTCGCCCATCGATCTCATGATGGGGATCGGCGGGAGCACCGAAGCGGTGCTCGCGGCCGCGGCGCTCCGTTTTTACGGCGGGCAGATGTACTGCCGCTGGAAGCCGGACAGCAAGCACTGGCCCCGCCTCGAAGCCATTGGCTTCGACCGCCGTGAGCTGGCGCGCGTGCTGTCGGTCAGTGATCTTGTCGGCGAAGAAGCGAGCTTCATCGCGACCGGCATTGTTGACGGACCGATGCTCAAGGGCGTGGTATTCAAATCGGAAAAAATCGCCACGCACTCGCTGGTTCTTTCCTGCAAGCATCGGATTATCCGCCGCATTGAAGCCGAGCATTTCGTGTAACACAAAAGACCCCGGTATCGGGGTCTTATTTTATTCCTCAAACATTTTTTCCGCCCAGAAGAGGTAATTTCCGGCGGCGGATATATCGAGGCGGTCTTCGGCGTCGCGCAGTTTCCCTTCGGCGTCGATCGAGATGTCGGGGAAGTCAGCCTTGATCGGCGCGATAAGCGCCGTCAGCGTTTCGGCACAAAGTCCGCCGGCCACGCCGAGTCCGATGTCCAGATTAAGACGGGCAAGTTCCTGAAGATAGCGCCGCAGCTCATGGGGATCGAGTGCCCTGCCTTCGCCGCCGCTTGGGTCAAGAAGGACATAGTCGACCACGGGATACTCCCGGGCGATTTTTCCCGCCAGCAGTTCCGGCGAATGGCCGATCATTTCAAACGCCCTCGAACCCACCTGGAGGACGAACTGGTTCCGGAAGAACGCCTTCTTGTATTCACGGATCACGTCCGGATTTGGCCAGGCATGATTGAGCTGGATGCCATCAGCGTATTTCGCCGCCACCGTGACCGCGATAAGCTGGTCGATGAGCGTTTCCGGCTCTTTGGTGTTGTAGTGAATGAGATTCAAACCCCAGGGATGATAAGGAAAAATTTCCTTCATATCTTCCAGTCCGGGATAACGGTTCGGCCGCCGGTGCGGCAATCCGCGCAGCGTTTTCTGGCTCGCGAGTACGCCGATCATCACCCGGCGGCGTCCGAATTTCGAAAGGTAGGAGAAAATTTTCTCCGTCTCATCCCGCTTCATAAATCCCGTGACGCCGATGTAAGGAGCCTTCATTTCCGCCTCCTCGCAAGCACCTTTTAAAGTACAGTGCAGATAGACTACCATACATATATGAAATTGCCAGAGCTGCGCATCAGGGAATTCCGGACGCTGATTCGGGATTTTTACAGGCGGCACAAACGCAAAATGCCCTGGCGGAATACCCGTGATCCGTACCGGATTGTGGTGTCGGAAATCATGCTTCAACAGACGCAGGTAAGCCGGGTGATGGAGAAATATCCCGCATTCATTGCGGCGTTCCCGGATTTCCGGACGCTGGCGCGGGCGCCGCTTCGGAGCGTGCTCCGCGCCTGGCAGGGGCTTGGCTACAACCGCCGGGCGGTGGCATTGCATGCGCTCGCGGGGATTGTGATGAAACAATCCGACGGAAGATTACCGCACGATCCCGCGGTGCTGGAAGAACTTCCCGGCATCGGCAAAGCGACCGCGGGCTCCATCGCGGCGTTCGCATTTAACCAACCGGCAGTATTTATCGAGACCAACATCCGGCGCGTCTTCCTTCACCATTTTTTCCGGGGGCGGCGCGGAGTGGACGATGAAGCGATCCGGCCGTTGATTGCCGCCACGCTGGACGGCAGGAATCCGCGCGAGTGGTATTACGCGCTTTTTGATTACGGATCATGGCTCGCGAAAGAAATTGAAAATCCCAACCGCCGGCATCTCCGCTACCGGAAGCAGCCAAAATTCGAGGGGTCGCCGCGCCAGCTCCGCGGCCAGATTGTGAAATTGCTTTCGGAAAATCCCATACTTGCTAATAACGCGATCGCGGCCAAACTTTCCAAGCCGGTTTCCAAAGTTGCCGCCGCAAGAAGCGCGCTCGAAAAAGAAGGATTCCGATTTTAATTGCAGGCGCCCCAGAGTCCGAGATGGGCGGCTTTCGCCTGTTTCTGCGCGGCAGTAAAAAGCGGGCGGTACTTGGTGTTCGGGGGAAACGGGTAGGCTTTCGCGTATCCTTCCTGCACCAGCTCCAGATTTACGAATTCCTGGTTGAGATAGACATAGCGGAGCAGGCGGCCGTATTTGTCTCGTTCGTCCACGTCCCGCTCCAGCCGGACGGTCTGGCCGGTAAGTAACTCTTTTGTCCGCTCCGATGCTTCCGGCCCGTAACATTCCACCGGTTTTTTCGGGCTGACGGTCTCGGGCGTGTTCATGCCGATGAGGCGCACGTATTCGCCGCCGTCAATTACGATCGTATCGCCATCCACCACCCGCGCTACCTGTACCAGGCCGATAGTCGGCTTGGCGTGATCAATGGCTGACGCCGTGCCGCCGGGGAACAGCGCCGGATCAAGCTGATGCAACAAAAAAGCGGCCAGTCCCGCTACTGCCGCCAGCATCGCATACGCCACATACTTCTTCATCGTGTGGACCTAGCCAGAATCGAACTGGCGCTTCCTCATTGCAAATGAGGTGTTCTACCACTGAACTATAGGCCCGGCGGTGGGGGTGAGATTCCTTCTCCTCCGGCGCTCGCTACGTAAACATGCTCGCACCTCCCCCAAAGTCCGGGTTTTCAAAAATATGAAGCAGTTCATATTTTTGAAATACCCTTCTCATCTCATCCATCATATGCTGGAAATAAACCGCCGCACAAGGCGCTAGTTTATTTCCAGATGCGGTGGGGGTGAGATTCGAACTCACGAGGCCCTTTCGGGCCCACCGCTTTTCGAGAGCGGCGCATTAGACCACTCTGCCACCCCACCATCATAAGGTCTCAAACAAAATATCCGCCAGAAGCGGATATTTTGCAAGATTTGTTTAGGCCTAAACAAATACTACTTCGGGTTCGGAAGGATCTTAAACATCTTGGTCCCGCACACTTCGCAGGTACCAGTCGCGGCCTTGCGGGTCTTTCCGCCTTTGCCGGCCATATCTACTTCCATGGCGTTAAGCATCTTGCGATCCTTCGCCTTGCACTTTACGCAATATCCAGTATATTCCATGTTTTTAAATAGAGGTTTGGACCTTTGGAGCTCTAAAATGAGCTATGAGGCAATGCTAGCATATATGAGAAAATCACGCTATTTTGAGGTAGGTATTGCGCAATGCGCCGCCCTTGTAGTTCAATGGATAGAACGGCTCACTCCTAACGAGCTGATGGAGGTTCGATTCCTCCCGAGGGCACAAAACGCCCGCTAAAATGGGCCTATAGTAAAGTGGTATTACGCCTCCATGGCATGGAGGAGGCTGGGGTTCGATTCCCCATAGGTCCACAGCTGCTGTTCACCGAGAAATTATTTTGTTAAGATTACTTTCAGTTTTT
>CAZWVU010000005.1:0-55453 GCA_964637575.1 uncultured Candidatus Saccharibacteria bacterium | reverse complement strand
CTCCGCCTCGCCGAGATCGGCCGCCTGCACCGCAACGAACTCTCCGGCACGCTCGGGGGCATGTTCCGCGTGCGCCAGATCACGATGGACGACGCGCACATCTACGCTATGCCAAATCAGGTAAAGAAAGAAGTTATCAATTTTATGGCGATGCTGGACCGCTTCTACGCCATGTTCAACCTGAAAGCGACCTACATCCTCGCCACCCGCCCGGAAAAAGCGCTCGGTTCGGTTGAGGACTGGGACAAGGCGGAAAAAGCGCTGACCGAGGCCTTGAATAAGGCGGGCAAGCAGTTCACGATCGCCAAAGGCGAGGGCGCCTTTTACGGCCCGAAAATTGAGGTTCACCTCAACGACTCGCTCGGCCGCGACTGGCAGTTGGGCACCGCCCAGCTGGATCTGGTGATGCTGCCAAAACAGTTTGAAACCTACTACACCGCCGAGGACGGTTCCAAGAAACTTCCCTGGGTCATTCACCGCGCGATCTTCGGTTCCTTTGAGCGGTTCATCGGCATGCTGTTGGAACACACCGACGGCCATCTCCCGACCTGGCTCTCCCCTGTCCAGGTGGAAGTGATGAGTATCGGCGAAGGCCAGATGAAATACGCCGGGCAGATCGCCAAGAAACTCCAGAAGAGGGGTGTACGCGCGAAATTGAACATCCAGAACGAAAGCATCGGCAAAAAGATCCGCGAAGCGGAGATCCGCCGCGTGCCGTTCATCGCCGTCGTCGGCGACAAAGAAGTAGCCGATGGCGCCGTCAGCGTCCGGCACTACAAAGACAGCAAAAAAAATGACGTGATGAAAGTTGCGGACTTCGTGAAGCGCGCACTGAAAGAAATAAAATCCCACACATAACTTTGAGCGGCTTCGCTGTCTGCAATACTCACAGGTATGTGTGGGATAAAAGAAAAAACATATTAAAAAATCCCCTTCGGGGGATTTTTAGTATTGGGCAATTTCTTCTTCGCCGATATACAGGCAAATCTTCTCGAAACCGTCGGCCTTATCATTGAGAGTAAATCCGAATTCCCATTTTTCCTGGGGAGTCAGAATTCTCCAGCCCTTCCTGGTACGAAGCGCCCGCGCCCAATGCTCCTCGTCATCCGTAAGTCCCCACGTGATAACCGCGACTTCTTCATGCATGGGCCGGATCGTAATGCACCCGGCCTGACCGCCCCGGTGCGCGAACCGGGTAGCTTTCGCAAACCAGAACGGCAGCAATTTCTCGCGAAGCGCGAAGTCGCGTTTCGACATATTCACCCTTAGCTTGATCGCCCTCACCGTTTCGCCCTTGGGATCGTAATAGCAATCCTTGGTATACAGAGCTTCCCACGTGCCATCATCGAGTTCGGGGATCTTTGCGTTATTCACTGAACCTCCGCAGGAACTATTTACAGTATATTCTCTTTAATAACCTTCTTCAAAACCTCGGGGTTTCCTCTTCCCTTCAATGCGGCCATGGATTTGCCCACGAGAAACTGGAGCGCCGCCTCCTTTCCTTTCTTGTAATCCTCGATTGCCTTCGGATTTTCGGCGATTATTTTCAGCACGATTGCGCGTAACGCGTCCACGTCGGACACCTGCGTTAGCCCGCCCTCTTCCACGATGTCGTTCGGATCCAGGCCGGTCTCAAACATTTTCGCAAGCACGTCCTTTGCTACGCGGCTGTTGATCTTCCCGCCCGCGATCATCTGGATCAGGTCGGCAAAGTTCTCTGGATCCACTTTCAGCGCGTCCCAGCTGATCTCTTTCGCGATCATAAGTCCAGCCAGATCGCTGGTGAGATAATTCACAAGCAGTTTGGTTTTCTCGGGCAGATTCTCATTGTTATCTTCCGCCAGTTCTGAAACCGATTCTTCAAAATATTCCCCCATGCGGCGGTCGAGCACCAAAAGCTCCGCCATCTCCGGCGTCAGGCCGTACTGCTTCACGAACCGCTGGCGTTTCGCGAGCGGCAGTTCAGGAATTTCCAGCTTCAATTGCTTCAGATCAAAATGCATCAGGTCCAGCGGCGGCAGATCCGGCTCCGGAAAGTAGCGATACTCATGCGCGTTCTCCTTCGCCCGCTGGGACACGGTTTTATTGTGGACATCATCCCATCCCCGCGTTTCCTGAACAACTTTCCCTCCTGATTCAATCACCTCCTCCTGCCGCTTGATTTCATAATTAATCGCGCCCTCTACCGCTTTGAAAGAGTTGATATTTTTCACCTCAACTTTGGTGCCCATATTCAGACTGATATTCGCCTCAACGCGCATCTGCCCCTTCTCCATATCCGCGTCGGACACGCCCAGATAGCGCAGGATAAGCTGCAATTCGCGCGCGAAGGCACCCGCCTGCTCGGCGCTCCGGATATCCGGTTCGGTTACCAATTCCATCAGCGGCACGCTGGCGCGGTTATAATCGACATACGAACTCTTCCCGTCTTCGGAATGGATAAGCCGACCCGTGTCTTCCTCAAGATGAATGCGGCGGATGCGCACACTGTTGAGCGAACCGCCGAAAATCAGCGGCAGATCGTACTGGGAAATCTGATAGCTTTTCGGCAGATCGGGGTAAAAATAATTCTTGCGGTCAAATTTGGAAAACTGCGGAATGTCGCCGTTGATCGCCATGCCGACTTTCAGCACATGCTGAACCGCCTGCTTGTTAATGGTCGGCAGGGTGCCGGGGTGGCCGGTACAGATCGGGCAGACGTTGGTATTCGGATGTTTTTCCTCCGGATCGTTGAGCGAATCACAGAACATCTTGGTCTGCGTCTTCAATTCGGCATGGATTTCCAACCCGATGGTCGGTTGATACTTCATTGGCTTTATTATAAGATATTCGCAGTTATTTGAGGAGACATTATGCTGATCGCGGTCAGCGGCCATCAAGGATCGGGAAAGACCACGCTGTGCAAACGGCTGGCCCCCATTCTCGGATATAAGTATACCTATGTCGGCGGCATCTTCCGCGAAATGGCGGCGAAAGAAAGCAAAACGATTGAGCAATTTTACGCGGAGCTTGCCAGTGATCCCGAACGCGAAAAGAAGGTGGACGCCGACATGGCGAAATCGCTTATCTATTGGGACGACCAGATCATTGAAGGGCGGATGGCGCCTTTTTGGGATTCCTGTCTTCTCAAAATAAATCTTCTCTTCACCATTGACCCCGTGGAAGGCGCGCGCCGTCAGCAGATGCGTCCGGAAAACCAGGCGCAGGAACTTTCCGACATGCTGCGGCTTTCGGCAGAGCGTCTCGCCAACGAACGCGCCCGGTACCAGTCACTGTACGCGATTGAGGATTATCTTGATCCCAAGCACTTTCACGAAGTGATTGACACCACCAATCTGGATCGCGACGGCGTCTTCAATGAAACATTGGCACGCCTGAAAAAGCGCGGCATTCATCCCAAGTAAAAAAGAAATCCCCTCATGAGGGGATTTTTCTTAAAGAAGATACTGGATAAGTTCTTTCGGATCGGAGACCGCGTTCTGATCCACATATGCGGTGGCGGACGGTTCCTCGTGGAGCTTGTCCGGCCACTCGCCCATCAGGATCGGCTTGTGATACGCGAAGCGGTGCTTTTTCAGCACGGCGGCGGTCACCAGTTCGGCGTGCGTATTGTTGCCGATATAGCCGCCCGGATTGAAAATGTAGCAGACATCGGCGGCGGGAATCAGCTCATTGTGCATCAGGACTTTTTCCACGACCCGCGAACGGTAGGTCGGATCCTTCATCCGCTCGGATTCGGGAAGTTCACGGAGATGGTCGGGCAGGCCGTCCTCATCAAAGCGGGGCTCGTAAATGATGAGCCGCTTCCCCTCCGGCGTCGCCGCGCGAAGGCGGGTAATGAATTCCCGCAGCAATTTCTTGTTGCGCTGGCTGGAACAGAAAATTATCGACTTCACGGCTTTCTCCTCTAAAAAATCTGCTCCCAGTATGCATAAAAATCCGCTTGGTGACAAGCGGATTGCGGGCTTAACGTTTGACAGTCAGTTCAATGAGCTTCTTCGACTCGCCGCGTTCCACCCGGTAAATTTTCAGCTTGGCCGCGATCACGCGCTTCGTGTCGGTACCCTTGCTGAGTTCAGCTTCCAGACCGGCGCTGTAACTTTCATGGGAAAACACTTCCCATTTTCCGTCGGCACGGAGAAAGGCGAACCAGCCGTAAAAGGGCACCGGTTGTCCCCGCTTTCCCGGGCGGGTTTCGCCTTTGAGTCCCCAGTATTTCAAACGGATTTCTTTTCCGAAAAAATTATATTCGCGTCCCTGGCCGGATTCTCCCATCTGGAATTCACGGACATATCCAACCCATGAAGGACTTTTTGTGTCCGATTCGGCACATTCTCTGTCTTCCATGGCTTTTGGATCGGAGCTTTCCACGTGCGCCGACCAGGTTTTCACCAGATGCCATCGGGCATCGGAGAAATCCGGCGGGGCAGGCGCTTTCTTCAAAAGCGTGTCGTCCATAGACGCCTCTTTTCCGCTAAAAGTTTCTGCCATCAGAGTATAAAAAATCCCCTGTTTTGTACAGGGGATCGGGTTATTTGACTCTTTCCTCCAGCCAGACGGCGAGCGCGTCCAGATCGGCGCCATTCTTGCCGGGCCGCTTCAAAAACGTGCCGTTGTGACTGATCAGCGTGCGATTGATGTAAATCTCGCCCTTCGCGATCCGCTTGCTGCGTCCCACCCGGCTGAGATGCGGCATCAGCGCGAAGACCGGCATGCCGCGGGCGTGGGCAATCGACATCTCCGAAAGCGTGTTGCGCCCGATGTAGCCGTCTTCGTTGTAGACGAAGCAGACTCCCGCCTGATTTCCCGCCACGTGCAGGTTGTGAAAATGGTCGTAGGCGAGCGCTGGCACGCGGTTTTCGTAGGACCGGGACTGCAGGCGCAGGTGCTCCGGTTTCACGATCATTTTCTTGAGATGCCGCTTGAAATTCGGCGGGTACACGAGGAAATTTCTCTGAATGAGAATTTCCGTGAGCCGCTCCACCGGCTCCTTGAACCGCTGACTTGAACAGATCACGATCGGACCTTTTTTGTAGTCCCGCCGGATCTCCTCGACGAACGCGAAGAGGCGGTCCAGTTTTCCGTGTATCCGGGAAAGCTCCTCTCCAAAATACTCGCGCATCCTGCGAAGATCGTCTCGGTTGATGTGGTGCACGATGGACTTCCTTTCTAAAAGAACATCATACTGCTACCCACAATGTAAATAAAAAACTCCGCTATTGCAATAGCGGAGTAACGATCGCGTACACGTTTTCAGCGATGACTTCCTTGGGCAGGAGCTGTCCATCCGCCACGCATTCCACCACTTTGTGGTCTTCGGGATACCACGCCGCCAGCAGGTCATAGGTGGCTTCGGCATTGCGGAGATGATTGGGATCGGCTTCATGTCCGTCTCTGGCACCTCCCCGCTTTTCTATCAGGGCCAGACTGACCTCCACGGGTACCCGGAGGATCAGCGACAGGTCCGGCTTCGGAATGCCGAGTTCCCGGTATTCGTATTGGAAAAGCCATTCCACGTATTTCCGGCGTTCGGCCAGATCGGCGATCTTGCCGCCCTGATGCGCGGCGTTGGAATCGGTGAAACGGTCCAGCACCACGGTCTCGCCGCGCTCCAGCGCGGCGCGGATCTGCGGCGCCGCGTCCAGCCGGTCTTCAGCGTAAAGTTTGGAGGCCTCGTAGGGATCCTTGGTGGGATTCTCCTTCATGTACTGCCGGATCTTCTCCACTACCGGCTCGCCGTAACGCGGAAACGAAAGCGTGGATACCTTTCGTCCTTCCGCCTTGAGTCGCTCGACCAGGAGCTCCGTCTGGGTTTTCTTGCCACTGCTATCGGAGCCCTCGATCGCGATCAGTATGCCGTTCATATCTAACTCCTATTGTAATGCACTGGAAATAATTTTACCCGGTTTGCAATTCTTAGACAAGGTTGGATATAAAAAAGCAGCTCACCGAGCTGCTTGTGTGTTAATCCGAACCGGGAGGCGGATTTTCCTTCGTGAGTCCCTTCTGTTCGTAGCGTTCCCGGGTTACCTCGCCGCTGATCTTATCGAACTGGATGTCGGTGATTCCGACCGCCGCGCAGAAATTCTTGCAGTTGTCGCAGGCCCAGTAATGGCCGACCAGATACAGCGCGGCGCCGTTGAGCTTTTCCAGCTCCTCGGGCGTGAACGCGGCGCGGATCTCGTCCTGGCTGGGAGCGAGGTGGCCGGCGAACTTCGACATTTCTTCTTTGGAAGGCGCCCGGGTTCGCACGCCCAGACAGGCCGCGACTTCCGCGTGTACCGGCTTGCAAAGCTCATAGCCCGTGCCGGTCTTCATGCCCTCGCGCGGACACTTCTCCACCTTGTCGCCGTACTCACAGCCCTCCGGCGCGCACTTGTTCTGGCCGGTGGACAACAGCATGCCGTTTTTGACGATCACGGCGCCGGTCTTCGTCTTCACGCAGGTGGAAAGCGCACTCGCCTCAACCGCGATCGCGACCAGAATTTCCCGGTCACTGGCTCCGCTGGGATGGCCACATCCGCATCCGCCCTCATTGCCGCAACTCATGTGATGCTCCTTAAAGGTCTGCTTGGATACTAGAAAATAAAAAGCGCCCCGTCAAACGGGGCGCGCAGCGCAACTCTTCACCGGCGCGTTCTGGAACGTCCAGTCGAAGAACTTGGCCATGCGAAGCATGTAGTACCAGCAGGGCTCCAGACCGGGATCGCGCTGCCACTCGGCGTACCGCCGCTTTTCCTCGTCAGTCACGGGCCCGGTTTTCGGATCGCCGAAGATCTTTTGGGTGAGCATTCCGACTTCTACCCAGCTCAAACGGAGGTCGGAAATGAACCACTCGGTGCGGGCGGCATAGTGACGCCACTCGCTCTCTTCGGCCCAGAACGCGCGCTTGGCATCGTCGCCGGCCTTGAGACCCAGTGCGGACGGCAGGCGCTCCTCCGGAATGGCGTAGACGCGCCAGTCGTGATGCGAGCCGCCCTCGCGCTTGCAGGGATTGCAGATGATCCCGTCGAAGACCATCACAATATCCCGCTCCGGAATGACCAGCCCGATCTCCTGGGAAATTTCAGTCACCGCCATGCCGGTGTAGGTGCCGCCGTCCAGATGCCCGGCCGGCAGAGCTTTGCACTGCGGATAATTCCCACGGTCGATCATCGCCAGCCGCGTCTGAAAAATGATCGCCATCCCGACGCTCTTGTTGTCGCACAGCTTAGCCAAGCTTTTCTCCTCAAAAAACTGCTCATAGAGTACCAGAATATTCCTAAAAAGTAAATTCCCCGTTTTGCAACGGGGAATTTGAAGCTAGTCGGCCGTATCAACGAGTCGTGTCTGCAAACGGACGGTCATCTCCCGGTCCTTTTTGAAAGAGAAGGCCAGGATGCTGTAGCTGTATGGAAAGTTGTTCTGCGGGTCTTGCTCGCGCTCACGATCCTCAAGAGCGGCGGAGATCGCATGAAGCGCGGCATCCGGCTTGAAAAACACGACGTTGCCATCCTCGTCTTTCACCAGGCGCTCCAGCATCGGGATCCCCAACTTGATCTCATCGCCAGATTTGGTTCGCGCGAGGGCGAGAACTTTCGGATACTCGGACAGCTCGGATCTCGCGACCGTAGCGCAAATGGTAACGTCATGGAACAACTTTTTGCCGGCCGGAATGCGCACCACCTCCACCTCTCGCATGACCTCGCGACTCATCACTATCTCCTTCAAAAAACTGCTCATAGAGTACCAGATTTATAAAATAAAGCAAATGAAAATTAAAAATCCCGCCCCTTACGGGGCGGGTGAATTGCTAAAAATGATTGGGATGACCATTCGGATCGGGATCTTCGGAGGCTGGTTTTGTCTTATCCGGATCGAGCGCGCCTCCGCCAACCCGGCGCCAGTAGATTTCGGTTTTTACACCCTCGATCTCCGGCACGATCACGGCCTTGACCAGTTCCACCGCCTCTTCGGTGGCGACGCCGATGCGGATCACGATATCGGTATTCACATTGCCGCCAAGACCGATGTGCAGCACGCCCTCCATGCTCTTCAGAATTTTTTCGTATTTCTTCTGTACTTTCTCGGCCTTCCAAATTTTGGGATGCAACGGAACCATAAAACCTCCACAAAAAGGACTGCAGTAAGAGTAGGAAAATTTATGAACGAGCGCAAGTATTATTTCTTCGGAGCATCTAAAACGAACCCTCCTTCCCGCAGACAGGATTGAAGCCCGACGTCCTGTCGAGGAGAAGGAGGGTGAGTGAAAGTTATTCTGTTTCCCGAAAGTAATTGCCCGAGGCCACAAAAGCGCTACTTCTCAATCACCTCTATTCCCATATTGCGGGCACTGCCTTCAATGATGCGCATCGCTGCTTCAATGGAGTTGGCGTTGAGGTCTACCATCTTCTTCTCGGCTATCGCGCGGATGTCCGCCTTCGTCACCTTGCCCACTTTCTTTTTGTTCGGTTCGCCGGAACCTTTCTCCACGCCCGCGGCTTTACGGAGCAGGGCGGATGCCGGAGAAGTCTTCAGTTTGAAATCAAAGGAACGGTCTTCGTAGATCGTGATTTCGGCGGGAATAATGTCCCCCATTTTGTCCTTTGTGGCGTCGTTGAACTTCTTGCAAAAGTCGGCGATGTTGATGCCGTGCTGGCCGAGCGCCGGACCGATCGGCGGCGCAGGATTGGCCTTGCCGGCTTCGATCTGCAAAATTAATTTGGCTTTGATTGGTTTTGCCATAAGTAGCTAAGAATATACCTTATAACTTCTGAACTTGCAACGAGTCGAGTTCCACGGCGGTATCGCGGCCGAAGATCGGCACCAATACCTTGATTTTGCCCTTTTCCTCGTCGATTTCGGACACCTTCGCGTCGTAATCCTTGAACGGCCCGTCGGTGATCTTGACCGTCTCGCCCACTTTCAATTCCACGCGGAATTTCGTCTTCTCGTCGGTCGGCTTCATCTTCGCAAGCAGGGCGTCCACCTCCTGCTGGGAAAGCGGCGTCGGCTTGGTAGTGTCCGGGCCGACAAAGCCCGTGACGCGCGGCGTATTCCGCACGACATACCAGGTATCTTCAGTAAGAATCATATCCACCAACACATAGCCGGGATACACCTTCTCCTCAACTTCGCGGCGCTTGCCGTTTTTGATCTTGATGCGCTTTTCTTTCGGCACCACCACGCTGAAAATCTTGTCCTGCATCGACAGGGATTCAATACGTTGCTGGAGATACCGCGCCACCGCGTCCTCATACCCGGAGTAGGTATGGACGGCGTACCAGTTACGCTGTTTATTTGTTGCTATTTCCGCCATGTTAGATGTGGATTAATTTTCCGAGTAAGTACGTAAACGCCGAATCGAGCACGCCGAGCAAAAGTGCTACGGACAGCGCAAACACAATCACGATCGTGGTCAGCCGCATCGTTTCCGAAAATGTCGGCCAATTCACCCGCTTGAATTCCTGCCTGGACTCCTCCCAAAAGGACTTTAAACGATTAACCATAATTGTTGAGATTTTATAATTTTAGGGATTAAATGTCAAGATTTTTCACATACTGGGCGCGGCTCTGGATAAACTGCTTGCGCGGCTCCACTTCTTCGCCGAGAAGGATGTCGAAGAGCCGGTCGGCTTCCTCGGCATCGGCCACCACCACTTTCCGGAGCGTGCGATGGGCAGGATTCATCGTAGTTTCCCAGAGCTGTTCCGGATTCATTTCACCGAGACCCTTATAACGCTGGACGCTCCAGCCCTCCATGTCGATCTTCTCTTTTTCTTCTTCTTTATAGATGTACCGGGACTCCTTCCCTTTTTTCAGCTGATACAGCGGCGGCTGGGCGATGTAGAGAAAGCCTCCGTTCACGATCTGCGGAAAGTGGCGGTAGAAAAGCGTGAGGAGCAGCGTGCGGATGTGCGAGCCGTCCACGTCGGCATCGGTCATCAACACGATTTTATGATACCGAAGCTTGGAAAGATCGAAGGATTCGGCAATCGCCGTGCCGAGCGCCACTACGAGCGCTTTGATTTCTTTGTTGATAAGCATCTTGTCGATGCGCGCTTTTTCCACGTTGAGAATTTTCCCTTTCAACGGCAGAATCGCCTGCGTGCGGCGGTCACGGCCCTGCTTGGCGCTGCCTCCTGCACTATCGCCCTCAACAATAAAAAGTTCCGACTCCTCCGGATCGCGGGAACTGCAGTCGGCAAGCTTACCGGGAAGCGTCAGGCCTTCGAGTACGCCCTTCCGCAATACGGTTTCCTTCGCGGCTTTCGCAGCTTTGCGGGCCTTCGCAGCCAGCAATGAACGCTCGATGATGCGCCGCGCGTCGGCGGAATTCCGTTCCAGAAAATCTTTGATGGCTTCATTGAGCACCGCTTCGGTCGCGGTTCTCGCCTGCGGACTTCCCAGACGGGCCTTGGTCTGTCCTTCAAACTGGGGCTCGCGCAATTTCACCGATACCACCGTGATCAGACCCTCCCGGACATCGTCGCCGGTAAGATTTTCGCCGTCTTTCTTGATGTAGTCGTGCTCAATGGCGTAATTGTTGAGCGAACGGGTAAGCGCCGAGCGGAATCCCGTAAGGTGCATGCCGCCGTCCGGCGTGTAGATGTTGTTGGCAAAACTCAATTCCTGGGCTTCCGTTTCATTCTTGTACAAAAACGCTACTTCCACTTCCACATCTTCCGCCGACTTATTTACGTAAAATGGCGTTTCCTGAAGCGGCTTTTCATTGCGGCTCAAATATTTAATGAAGGAGAGCAGTCCGCCGTCGAAATAAAATCCGTGATATACGGGCAATTTTTCATTGCGCTCGTCGGTGATCTCAATGCGGATCCCCTTCGTCAAAAACGCCTGCTGACGCAGATGGTCGACGATCCTCTTGAAATCAAATTCAGTGGTTTTGAAAATTTCCGGATCCGGCTCGAACTCGATGCGCGTGCCGGTGCGGTTGGACTTGCCGATCTTGCGGACTTTATATTGCGGCTTCCCGCGCTTGTATTCCTGTTCATAGATGCCTCCGTCGCGATGCACTTCCGCGCGCATCCAGGTGGACAAGGCGCAGACCACAGACACGCCGACGCCGTGCAGGCCGCCGGACACTTTATATGATTCGCCGCCGAATTTTCCTCCCGCGTGAAGCGTCGTCAAGACCGTTTCCAGCGTGGATTTCTTGGACTGGGGGTGAACCTCCACCGGAATGCCACGACCGTCGTCGGTCACCGCCACCCGGTTGCCCGGCATCAACTCTACGCGGATGTTCTTGGCGTACCCCGCCATTGCTTCGTCGAACGAGTTGTCCACGACTTCCCAGATCAAGTGGTGCAAACCCGCCGTATCGGTCGTGCCGATATACATGCCCGGACGCTTCCGGACCGGATCCAAACCCTCCAGGACGTAGATGTCTTTAGCGGTGTAACTACCCTCCTTTTTAGGGGTGTTTTTCTCGTCTTTCTCCTTGGCCATTATGTATAAAAGTGTATCAAATTCCGGCTTCCTGTTCCAGCCCTCTTTTTGGCTATAAAAATACCCCGCGACCTGCGGGGTGTATCGGTATTATCAGACCAGCCTTCTCTTATTTTTAGGACGGAGTATGCCACTTTCGGACTTGATCGCGGCAAGCGCCTCGCGGACCTGTTTGGCGAAGACGCACTCTTCGAACAGGGCGCCGTCGCCACGCCGGATGACCTTCCGAATGAAGGCCTTGTCCTGCTTTGAATCGTGGCCATGCTTCTCCAGGATTCTGATATAGCGGGTAAGTTCGTGGTTCAGCCGCGCAGCCTCCCGGAGTCGCGTGAATTTCTTCTTGGGATCGGTACAGATCACCGTCGGCTCATCCGCGACATCCTTGAGCACCTCATCGAGCGGTGTCATGGCACCTTTCAACGCCTTCCGAAGCCGGCGCGCTTTTCCGGTATCCGATTCCGCGCCAGGGTTCAACCCTTCGCGAATTTCCTGCTTCGCCTGATCAAACGGATCAGGCCGCTTCTTCTTCATCTGCGCACCTCTTTCGTATCTGATTGCCACCAGGACGTCTTGATGCGCATACGCGCGAGACGCTTCAATTCGGTGTCTTTGGGCTCATGGATTTCCAACGCAATGCTTTCCCAGATTGCCGACGTTATCAAACAGATACCGATGAGTTTGGTATTGTTCAGATTCGCACGGAAAAACTTTTCAGCAGTGTTTGAATGCGGGCCGTAGCTTCTCAGAATGGCGTCGAAACGCCGCATAAGCCTCCGGGTTTTCTCATCGATGCCAAGTTCCTTGGCGGGATCAGCGGTTCCCTGCGTCTGTGTTGCCTGTTTGGGGTTCACTTTTCGCCTCCTTGTTTCAGGAAATCTTCCTGATGATTCCAGGGCTTCAACGCAACGCGCAGATTCCAGATCCGCGCCCTCCATTGCGTGTATTGTTCCTGCGGAACCAAGATGATCGCGCGTTCAAAGTATTGCTGAAAACTGTTGCGCTTTGGCGGCGGATCGAAGACGATCGTCACCATATACGCATCGTCATTCCGGGTTCTGACATCGACCGAATAGATCGGCACCCAGGCATCGAGATCATACTTCTTCCCATAGTCATCCGAAACAAGAAACGAGATGCCGATGATCTCATCATGTGCCGTCGGATGCGTATTGAAAAGCGGGAATTCCTTCAGCGCGGTCGCCGATGTTGCGGCCTGCGCTTTGGGTACGCCCTGCTCCATGCCGAGACCGACACCTACTCCAACCACGAGCAGCCATAGACCAACGAAAGTCGCCAGGGCCTTACCATTCATACAATCCTCCGTTAACGAACTGCTGACATCCTAGCAAAAAACAAAAAGCCCCGCAAACGCATGGTCCTCTTGTCAGTATGCTGACAATGTTACCGCACCTCCACGTCGAACGTGCTCTGCAATCCCGAAATAATCTTCTCCATTTCGGCGCCAACCTCCTTGTCGGTGAGTGTCCGGTCGTCGGCAAGAAACACGAGCCGGAAGGTCAGACTCTTCCTCCCCTCTTTCAGTTTTTCGTCTTCGTAGTAGTCGATCAGATCCACGTCATCCAGATATTCTGGCGCCGCGTTTTCCATAATCTCCATCAACTGGTTCACCCGCACCTCTTCGGAAACCAGGAGGGAAAGGTCCCGCATGATGGAAGGATATTTCGGCAGAGGTTCGTATTCTTTTTCTTCGGTAACGGTTTTGAGAAGCGCGCCCAAATTCAGCTTGGCGTAGGCGGCGTTATGATTGCCGCGCATGACGCCGATCCGGCCGAGCACCCGATGGTTGCCGTCTTCGATGCGCAGACTGTGGCCTTCTTCGTAATATTTCACATCCCAATCCTCATCGCGGAAAAAATAGTCGACTACCCCGAGCGACTGGAGCAGCTGGTCGGCAACGCCTTTCAATTCCAGAAACGGCTCTTCCACGCGGGCCGGTTTTTTATACCCGATGATAATTCCGGCATACAGGCATTCATCCATTTTTTTGCTGATCTGGGGAAAAGTCTTGCCGATTTCAAAGATTTTTACCGCATCATAAAACCGGAAGTTGTCGTCGAGATTGTTTTTGAGCTGAACCACCAGATCGGGACGCAGGTACTGATAATCCGAACTGATCGGATTGCGGAGCGGCATCGCGCCCCACCACTTCGGCTCGGCATATTTCGTCAGATCCTTCCGCGACACAAAGGAATAATTATAGACCTCGCTCATGCCGAAGCCGCGCAGCATCTCGCGGATCCGGTCTTTCAAGAGAACCTGCTCGTCTTCCGTGGCCGGGAAAAGCCGCGCAACCGGCGCCACGTCGGGAAGATTATGGTAGCCGTAGAGATTCACGATCTCCTCGGCGAGGTCGGCGTGAATGGCGATGTCCGTCCGGTTCGGCGGAACGAAAACCAGTTTGCCCTTTATACCGAATCCCATGCGCTTCAAATATTCCAACGCTTCCGCCTCGGAAAAATTGAGGCCGGTTAGCTTATTAAATTCATTGATATCGAACTTCAGCACAATCTTGGGCTGCCTGGAAAAACTTATATCAGTCATTTCGCCGATTTTCGCCTCACAGACATCTTTCAGAAGTTCGGCCACGCGTGCCAAGCCCGTCTCCGCGAGCGCCGGGCTTAAACCATGCGCAAAGCGGCTGGAGGCATCGGTCACCAGATTGTGGAAGCGGGAAGTTTTATAAATGGAAGTCGGATCAAAATTGGCGGCTTCGACAATGATTTTTTTCGTATAAGGATTCACCTCGGCCCGCTTCCCACCCTTCACGCCGGCAATCGCGAGCGGTCCTTTATTATCGGCGATCACCAGATCCCCGACGCCCAGCGTCAGATCCTGGCCGTCGATAGTTTTGATCTCCTCCCCCTTTTTCGCGAAACGGATCTGAATCGGGCCGTGCACCAGCGCCGCATCAAACACGTGAAGGGGCTGGCCGGTTTCCAGTATCACGTAATTCATCACGTCCACCACCGCGTTGATCGGCCGGAGGCCGCAAGCAAAAAGAATATCCTTGAGCCAGGTCGGTGACTGACTGACTTTGGGAATTTCAAAATAGCGCGCCAGGTAGCGCTTCGTATGCGATTTGGCGATCACTTTCACTTCGGGTTTCGTATTTTTCAGGTTGATCCGCACATCGGTATCCGGTTCCTTAAATTTCAGCACCCCGCCGAATATGGCGGCCGCCAGCCGGGCCAGCCCCCAGTGAGACGCGGCATCGGAGTAACGGTTGGGAGGCACGGAAACTTCAATGACGTCTCCGGGGAGGCTCTTCGCTTCGAATGCGTAGAGGTTAAACTTGTCCACGAATTTGTCCCGCTTCGGGATTTTCGTCGCCAGTTTTTTAATCAGTTTGTAGGAAAATTTCATTAGAATTGATTGATGAATCTCAAATCGCCGCTGTAGAAAAGACGGATGTCGGGGATGTTATATTTGATCATGGCAAGACGCTCCAGGCCGAGACCGAAGGCGAAGCCCTGCACTTCCGCCGGATTCAGTTTCACCGCGTTGAGCACGTTGGGGTGGACCATCCCCGCCCCCATCACCTCCAGCCATTTGTCGTTCAGCTTGATATCCACTTCCAAACCGGGTTCCACGAATGGAAAATAGCTCGGCCGGAAACGGATCTTTGTCTTCGCACCGAAAAACTGGCGGAAGAATTCGCCGATAACATACTTGAAGTTGGCGAGATTGACATGCGGCCCCACCATCAGTCCTTCCACCTGGTGAAAATTGATTTCATGGGACGCATCGGTCGCCTCAAACCGGAAGACCCGGCCGGGAACGATGATCTGGAACGGCGGCTGGTGCTTTTCCATATAACGGATCTGCATCGGGCTGGTGTGAGTGCGGAGCAGATGCTGGGAATTCACCCAGAAAGTGTCCCACATGTCCCGCGCCGGATGATGTTCTGGAATATTGAGCGCGCCGAAATTATAATATTCCGTTTCGATTTCCGGGCCTTCCATCACGGAAAAATTCAGACTCTTGAAAATGTCACGGATGTCATTTCCGATGACGGTAAGCGGGTGAAGATGGCCGCCGATAACCCGGGTACCCGGCCGGCTGACGTCTAAACGAAGAATGCTTGCCTTGTGGGCAAGCTCTTTTAATTTCGTATCCAATGCCGCTTCAATTTCCTGACGGAGGGCGTTGGCCCGGGGGCCGACTATCCGCTTTTCCTCGGGCGACATATCCTTGAGCGATTTCAGGATAGCCGTGAGCTGCCCGCCGCTGCGTCCGACATATTTTGTTTTGGCCTGCTCCAGTTCTTTGGCGTCTTTGGAGTTTCTGATTTCTTCCAGCGCTGATGTTCTGATCGAATCCAAGTCACTCATGCTTTCCATATTAGCATAAATTTTGGGGTTCGGGAATTCCCAGAAATTTTTTTACTGCCGTTTCCCGCGGTGCCGCAACAACTCGATCACCGTTGGCACGAGCGACACAACAATGATTCCCAGAATCACCAGACTGAAATTGTGTTCCACCGCGGGAAGATTGCCGAAAAAATATCCGCCGAACACAAAGAGCACGATCCAGGAAATTCCGCCGATCACGTTGTACGCGAAAAATTCCGCATAGCGCATCCTGCCGATGCCCGCGACAAACGGCGCGAAGGTGCGGATAATCGGAATAAAACGGGCGAAGATGATCGTCCGTTTGCCGTGCCGGTGATAAAATCCCTCCGTCCGCGCCAGATAATCCCTGCTGATAAAGGGACTCAGGCTTTTTT
This sequence comes from uncultured Candidatus Saccharibacteria bacterium, assembly GCA_964637575.1. Classification (GTDB taxonomy): domain Bacteria; phylum Patescibacteriota; class Minisyncoccia; order UBA6257; family WO2-44-18; genus JAHFLQ01. The sequence goes on along the minus strand of CAZWVU010000005.1, from coordinate 39,261 downwards.
CGATGCGTGTGCCGATGGACCGGCCGACCCAGTAGTTCGCCGCGTCTCCGGCAATGGTCGCGAGCGAGAGTAGGACGACCAGAATCCACGGGCTGAATATCCCCTTCGAAGCAAAAGCGCCGGCCGCGAACAAAAGCGAATCGCCCGGTAAAAACGGCGTGAACACCGCGCCGGTCTCCAGAAAGATCACCACGAACAATATGGCGTAGGCGAGCTGGCCGTAATGCTGGATCACCGCGCCGAGTTTCGTGTCGATATGAAGAAAGAAGTCCAGGATTTTTGCCGCCATTGTGTTTCCATCATAGCATAGTTGTAAATTACTGGATTTTGTTGTATTCTGGTGCCAGAACTTTTTTGGAGATGGTATGGAAACATGGGTGCCGCCGGATCCGCAGATTGCGAGATACATTCTTAAAAATCTGGACGCGGAATGGAAGGAAACGCTCGCCAACAAAATCAGAACGCTGCGCGCGCTGAAATATTTCCTTTCCGATCCTGACGGCCGCTATTTTGATCTGGATACCGCGAACATCGGACGGCTCAAAACCGGCGCCGCGATACTCTACCGGACACACCTGGCGGCGCGGCGCTGGCTGAAAGGCATGGTGATCAGCCGCAACAAAACATCCGTGATCATTGCCTGTGTCACCCGTCCCGGCACGTTCCACCTGATCGGACTGACCGCGAGCCATCCGGACTGGCAGAATTATTTCACCGGCGTGGCGCGACGGAATCTGGACCGGTTCGAAAAGAAATTCCTCCGCCGGCCCCGGCTCCGGAAGCTCTTCGCGGAGATGCGCGAAATGCACGCCGGCTGGAGATTTAGCGCATCCGGCCTCGCAGCGGAACTTTCCAGGATGGCCTGCGCGGTCACGCGGCCGCGGCGCGAAGCCGAGGCAATCGTTCGATTCATGGATCTCCTCCGGAAAGTCCCGCTCCAAGAAAAAAATGACGGCCAATGAGCCGTCATTTTTATTTTTTTACCACGCGTCCGGATAATCCGTGAACACGCCGTCCGCCTGCCACTCCCGCATCACCGCGGCCACCTTTTTCTCGTTGACCGTCCAGACAAACGCCTTGCAGCCGGCTTCATGCGCTCCCGCGATCAGATCGCAGCTGATTACTTTCCCGGAGAAATTCAGAGCGTAGACAGGGAACATTCCGTTGTGCGTGGCGGCGGCAATGGAATGCCATGCCCATTCGCCCGCGTCCGAAAGCAGGGCGATTTTCAGATTCGGTTCGTACGACTTCATCCAGAACAGATCCTGCCAGGTGGAAGAATCCCCCGGCCCGTTCTCGTCGCGGGCGAAGGCGGAGACCACCACCCGGTCCGCGAGGCCGTAATGCCTGATGATATCCAGCGCCGCATTCTGAATCCCCGTTTCTTTCAGTTCAATATGGAGCTCCGCGCGTTTCCCAAACTGTTCGCAGACTTCGCGGAATGTCGGAATCTTCCCGCCGCCCGGCATCTGTAGCGCCTGGACATCCTGCAGAGTAATATCCCGGAGCCGCGCCGGCACGCCGGGAAACATGCGGTCCAGCAGGGCGTCGTGGAATACCACGAGCGCGCCCTCTTTGGTCGCGCGCACGTCACACTCGATCGCGTTCAGACCCAGCTCCAGCGCCCGCTCAAACGAGCGGATTGTATTTTCCGGCTCGTACCCTTTGGCACCCCGGTGCCCGATCTTCAAAAAATCGTTCATCTGCAACCCTCAAAATGCTGAGCGGATTTTACCACAAATTTTTCCAAAACAAAAAGGCGCCCGCGATAAATCGGGCGCCTGTATTTTTATTGAACCCTGATGCCGAAGTTGGCGGCGAGTTTCTTTTCCTCTTCGGTGAGCGGCTTGTTCCGCTCCGCCTCTTTCTTTTTCTTTTCCTCCAGCGACGTCTTGGCGTCACGTTCGGCTTTCAGCAACCGTTCGGCCTCGTGCACCTCCAGCACCCGCTCCCACTGGCCGGGTTTGTAAAGCTCCACGCGGGCGTAGTCATCCAGTCCCTGCTGGGCGTATTGCCACTCCCGACCTTTGGCCTTGGCATCCTTTACGTCAAACCGGCTCGCCGAATGCGCCCTGAACACCGGGATGCAATCCAAACGGATTTCAATATTCATCGGCCCCCAGTGGCTGTTCCACATCCAGATTGAAACCTGGCCATTGCCGGTATAAATATTGACGCGGCGGTCGGTATTGGTATGATCGCTGCGCACTTCGATCTTTTGGCTGCCAAATTCCTCGGCAAACTTGATCGCGAGCTCGTGCGCCTTCTTGTATATCTTCCGTTTCCCCGCCTCCTGAATGATCCGGCGGACCCTGGACTCCAGCTGTTTGGATGTCACGTAGCCTCCTCAATCAAAGAACGCCTACAGTATTCCACCATTAAAACTAAAATTCAAGCGCGCCTGCTTAGCGGTGAGATTGCTTCGCCAGGCCTCGCAATGACAAACAAGATGCCGCCGGCAATGTTTGAGCCGACCGTTTCGCAGGCCGAGCGGGCAGGTGTCTCGCGAAGCGAGACGAGCGAGGCCGAGAACGAGCGCAATTTTCTCGCTGGGAAAATTGATAGCGTGTCGGCAAGAATGTTGGCGGCGGCTACCAACAACGACGTGGACAGCCAACAAACTAAGCGCGGAGCAGGCGCGCCGCGGCGTCCGGGTCCACCACATTGATCTCGATTCCTGTCCCTAATTCAAAACCGGCGCGGATCGCCACTTTCGGATACGCCTCAATGTGCCAGTGGTAATGCCGGAACCGTTCCTTGTCGCGGAGCGGCGCCGTGTGGATGAAAAAGTTGTAATCAACGTCGTGAAGATTTTTCTCAAAACTTTTCAACGCCATCTGGAGCGCGTCCACCGCCGACTCCACATCCAGATCATGGGTATTTTCAAAATAGGACAGATGCTTTTTCGGGAACACCCGCACCTCGAACGGGCTCCTCGACACGAAGGGTGCCAGCGCCACCGCGCCGTCGTTTTCATAAATGATCCGTTTCCGTTCCTTCTGCTCCCAGGCCAGCATCGCGCAATGGACGCACTGCCGGTGTTCCCGGAAATACCGGGCGGAACCTGCCAACGAGTGATGGACGTCCGGCGGCACTACCGGCAAGGCGATGATTTGGTAATGCGGATGGTACACCGACGCGCCGGCCGCCGGCCCCCAGTTATGGAACATGGAAATATATTGCACACACTTGTCGTTATAGAGCATCAGGTAGCGGTCGCGGAAGGCCTGAAACACCAGATTCGCCTGCTCCGGTGAAAGATGCGCGAAATTTTTATCATGGTCGGCGGTCACCAGAAGATCGTGGTGGCCGAAGCCGGGATGGGTGAGGTGCGGCCCCCGCTTTGAAGTAACGCCGCACTGCGCGGAATGCATCAACGCCGGATATTTGTTTTCCAGCACCTGAATCGCCCAGTCATGTTTATTCGGATACACCAGAAACGGCTCGGGATTGCCGCTTGCCTGCGGATTCTCGAACGGACAGGTGCTTTTCGGCGCCCGCTTCCGCTTCGGTGTTTTCGCCATCAGATCCGACGGGCGCTTCGCCCGCGCCGGCGCGATCACAATCCAGTCGCCGGAAACCGGATCCTGCCGGAGCTCCGGCTTAGGGTGAAGAAGTTTGGTTATTTTGCTCATTTTTCCCGTTACTTATTCTGTTCTGATAATACCATTCGAAGACGTCCTTCGCGATCGGCACCGCGTTCAAGCTTCCTTCTTTGGCGTTTTCGATCAGCACCAGCACCGCGATCTGCGGGTTGTCGGCCGGCGCGTATCCGACGAAAAACGCGTTGGTTTTGGTATTGTTGGACACCTGCGAGGATCCGGTCTTCGCCGCAACGCTGAAAGGCAGGTCATTCATGGAAAACGCCGTGCCATACGGCTTCCGGACAGTGTCTTTCATGCCCTCCTGCACTTCGTGAAGCTCGCTGGTCCAGTCGGAATAGTCCAGCAGCGTGGTAACTGGTTCGCCGAAAAGCATGTGCGGTTGCAGGATTTTCCCGCCATTGGCGATGGAGGAAATGAAACCGAGGAGCTGAATCGGCGTAAGCATGAGATCGCCCTGGCCGATACTGACGTTATAGGTGTCGCCGATGCGCCAGATCTGGCCGGTACGCTTTTCTTTTTCAACCGGGTCGGGCAAAAATCCGGCGCCCTCTCCCGGAAAATCAATGCCAGTCTTCACGCCGAGAAGAAAATGCTGCCAGTATTTTTTCAGCATATCGATTCCCAGTCCCTTCTGATCCTGGAATCCGCCGCCCACTTCATAGAAATAGACGTTGCTCGAGCGCGCGAGCGCGGAATGAAGATCCACCCAGCCCTGCGGCCGCCAGTCCAGAAACCGGCTCGGGTGTTGCGCGTCATACGGATTGGGCAGTTCGATATAACCGACGGAAAGAATCTGTTTCAGCGGATCGATAATGTGCTCGTGGAGCGCCGCGAGGCCGACGAGCGGCTTGATTGTGGAACCCGGCGTGTAGATGCCGGAAATCGCCCTGTTGAAAAGCGGCTGGTGCGGCGCGTTGAGATACGCGGCGACGTGGTTGTTGTCAAAGCTCGGAAAGCTGACCATCGCCAGCACTTCTCCCGTGCGCGGATCCAGCGCGAGGCCCGCGCCCGATTCCCGCCCGAGCGAAACCAGTCCCTGTTTCAGCCGGTCGTAAAAATAACGCTGAAGATCCTTATCGATCGACGTGACAAGCTTGGCGCCCGCCTGCGGCAACTGGTCCACCTTGCTGTCGATCGGTTTGCCCGCGGCGTCCCGGTATACCAGCAGTCTGCCCTCTGTCCCCTGAAGCTGGGTGTTGTACTGAAGCTCGAGGCCGGCTTTTCCGCCGACATTATTCGCCTTATCGGTACTGCCGGTATAACCAATCACCTGGCTGAAGACCGCGCCGTCCGGGTAATTTCTCATGTAATCCTCGCTGACATACAGATACGGCAGATTGAGATCTTTCATCTTAATGACCTGCGCAGGAGTGATATTCCGGGCCACCGCGATAAAACTGCTCTGCTCCAGATCGGCGCTGATAATCGCGTCTTTGAGCGCCGCGGCGTCCACACCCGCGATCTCGCCCAGATTGGCGACCAGCGGATCGATGGTATCCGGCTGTTTGCGCAGGTCGGCGACATTCAAAAAAAGACTGAAGACGTTTTTATTTTCCACCAGTGGATTCCCGAACCGGTCGACAATAATACCGCGCGGCGCCGGAATCATCACCTCCTTATCCACATTGGCGCTCGCCCGGCCGGAATAAAAATTACCCTTCGCGATGGCGAGGAACCCCACTCTTCCCAGCGCCAAAAGGCCGGTCAGGATGATCGCGCCGGCAACCAGAAAAAACGTCTGGCGCGAGAGAGGCAATTCCAGATAGTCCGATTCCTGGTGTTCGTCGTTGAACACTAAGTCCTCAACATTGAGCTCGTTGGCCATAAGAAAGCAATATCTTTCCAAATTGAAGCATACATTTTGAGACAGGTACAAGGCGCGACGACGAAGCTGTGCAACGCACTGCGAGGAGGAGCAACGCCGTAACTGGCCAAAATGCATAGCTCCCCTTCGGGGTAAGGCAATTTTGTATGCTCTGACCTTTGTTGCTCGGGCTGGGCGTAGAATCTACGCCTGCGCCCTCGCGTCGCGGCAGCATAACAAAATTGCTCTTATTAATTGCTGGAAAATATTGCTTTCTTATGGCCTAGACATGTTTCAAAAATTTTAAATATCATCGCGCCCAGAATAAGATTGTACCCTAATTCCAGCGCCAGCGGCCCAGGATAGGAAAAGATGTATGAAGGACCGGTAAAAAGATAGAACGCGATGGTCGCACCTCCCGTCAACAGGAGGTTCATGAACACCGGCTTGGCGCGCCAGACTGCGGCAATCCAGGCGGCCAGGATCAGCAAAAGCGTGAAGACTACCAGCTCCGGCGCGAAGAATCCCTGCGTTTTCAGCATCGCGCCCGCGAGCAAAATGAAAAATCCGTACTGCCAGATATGCTCCGTGAAAAAGGCGAGCGCGATCATGCCGGCCAGCAGCAGATCGGGTTTGGTGCCGCCGACCATCAGCCAGTTGGTATTCTGGATCGCGCCCAGGAGCACGATCAACGCGGCCACTCCGAAAAATTTCAGAGGCGTCATCGATCAGCGGATAATGATCGCGACTTCTTTAAGGTCGTTTACCTGATACGGCACCTGAAGCATTCCCTGCTGGAAGGAAACTTCGCCGGCCGACTCGATGCCGCTGATTGTCCCGATCTTGAGTCCGTAAGGAAAATCCCGGCTCGCGGAAATAACCGGATCACCCTCCGCGACCGCGATTTTTTTATCAATCATGGTCAGCGAGGGCTGCTGCCCGCTCACCAGAAGCGCGTCTGCCTGCGCCGATCCCACCCTCGCGGAAATCTGCCAGTCCTTGTCAAAAATGGTCCGCACGTTGCTGAGATGGTCAAACACCTCTGTGACCTGCCCCAGAAGATAATTCCCGTCGGCGGTAACCACCATTCCCGGACGGATGCCTTCTTCGGATCCGGCCGCCACCGTAAGGATGCTCCGGTTATTAAACGGGTATGTGGAATACACCTGAGCGACCAGCACTTCGCGGCCATTCTGCTTCACGTGCTGGGGCTGCGGAAAACGTTCGAGACTGATCACCGCCGCCAGATTCGTTTTGGCAGGCACGATGGCGTTATGGAACATGGCGATGGCAAGCAGCGCGACTAGGGTCAGAAGCCAGGAGTATTTCATGAAAAATTTGAAATTGTAAAGTTTAAATTTGAAATGAATGATTTAATTCTTAAATGTTTTAAACATTGAGTCATTTACAATTGATTGAAAATTTAAAATTGTAAATTTAAATTTTAATATCCCGGGGCCGGAGCGGGTTATCCAAAATGATCTGGTACTTGGCAAGATTCTCCACGGCCACGCCGGTACCGCGCGCGACGCAGGTCAGCGGATCGTCAACGATATTCGTGAGCACTCCCAACTCCCGGGCCAGCAACTGATCCATGCCTTTCAGCAGGCTGCCACCGCCGCACATATAAATACCCCGCTTGAGAATATCGCCCGCCAGCTCCGGCGGGGAAACCTCGATCACCTCTTTAACCGCTTCCACGATGGATTTCAGGGATTTCACGATGGCAGCCCGGATGTGGGTATCCCGGACGATCGCCTCGCGCGGCAGGCCGGTTGCCAGATCGCGGCCGCGGATGGTCATCTCCATTTTTTCATTGAGCGGCAGGGCCGATCCGATATGGATTTTCAATTCTTCCGCCGTCGGCTCTCCGATCGCCAGTTTGAACTCGTCGCGGATGAACCGGATAATGTCGTCGTTCAGGCGGTCGCCGGCAATTTTCAGACTTTTGGACGTTACCGTCCCGCCCATAGAAATAATGGCGATCTCGCTGGTGCCGCCGCCGATGTCGATGATCATATTCGCCGCCGGTTCCTCGATCGGCAGACGCGCGCCGAGCGCGGCCGCGATCGGCTCTTCGATGATGAAGGCTTTGGAGACGCCGGCACCTACCACCGCGTCCTCCACCGATTTCCGTTCCACTTCCGTGAGATTGCTCGGCACGCCGATGACCGCTTTCTGGAAACTGTAGAAAATTTTCGTGCCGCCGAGTTTGCGGAGAAAATGCCGGAGCATTTCCTGCGCCATTTCGAAATCGGAGATGACGCCGTTGACCAGCGGGCGGATGACGTTGATGTGCTGAGGCGTGCGGCCGATCATTTTCTTGGCCTCCTCGCCAATGGCAAGCACCTGGTTGGTCTTGGCGTTGAGCGCCGCGATGGACGGCTCGTTGATGACAATGCCGCGGCCCGCGAGATACACGAGCGAGTTCGCCGTGCCGAGATCGATCCCGACATTTTTAGAAAAAATCGCCAGCGGAGATTTCATAAAAGATTGGTCTTATTGTACCTCAACGATTTTTTTTGGCAAATAGCTATGGCTACCGCCAACATTCTCGCCGACACGCTATCAATTTTCCCGGCGAGAAAATTGCGCTCGTTCTCGGCCTCGCTCGTCCGTCTGCTGACGGACACCCTGCCCGCTCGGCCTGCGAAACGGTCGGCTCAAAAATTGGCGGCAGCCACTTGTTTTGTTGCGATTTTCTGGGTGGTAGCTTGAGCAGCGCGGTTGGAAAAAAATCCCCAGCGGACCGGAGTCCGATGGGGATAGAATTGTTATTTGCCTGCCCCGTGAAAGCGGAGCTATTTTACGGGGCGCGGGAGGACGAACACCCAGCGAAAGCCGCCGTTCCAGAAACGGTCGGCGTCGCCAGAGTTGGCGGAGAGCCACAGGGTGAAGCCATCGCGCTCAACAAAGAACATTCTGAGATTGCGATTCGAGTCAGTGACGGGGTCCATTCCTATAAAAAGCCATTCGAAGCTGGGTTGATCATTGTATTGCAGGCGCAGTTGCGGACCGACTTCTGCCGGACAAAGCCCCAAGCCGAGTTCTTGGGCTCTGCGGTAGATCTTCTCTCGGGTGGCACCGCCGGGGAAACTCAGTTCGGCGACTGAGACCGCTACTAGGTCTACTTCTGTCTCCTCGGTGGCGGCGGTGAACGCCGATTTGCCAAGGATCTCGTTGGCCCGTTCAGAGATCTTGCAGTTGGCCTTCTTGAGGGCTTTCCGGAAATCGTTGGCGGTCCGGAGACCAGTGCCGAGTTTGATAGTCTTCCAAATCTTGAAGTTGTGAACCTTCTTTGCGCCGGCCCCATTTTCCGACTCAAGCGGCGGGAGCGCGCACAGCCCCCGGAACTTATTCCGGTCAATCCCCCAAATATCCGCGAGGCGAAGATCGGTAAGCAGTCCCGATTCCAGGATCGCCTGCATCTGCTCCACCGACGCGTCCTCGAAGATCTCCAGGATCTTCCTTGCCTGCTTCAGGGTTGTCGTTTTCGCCACGACAAGTCCTCCTAACATTGGCGTCGCCGCGCTTCTGCCACAAGGCAAAAGTCTGGCGGGCCGGAATCAAAATACTGCGCTATTTATACGCAAAAAATGCTACTTTGTCAATTTTTTCAAAAGCTCCGTCAACGTCACTTGTTTGGAAACTTTAGAGTTACGGGCTTTGAGTTCTATCTTATCACCGTTCTTTTCGCTGACGACGGCGCGCCACGGGCAGCCGATCAGGTCAGCGTCGGCGAATTTTTCGCCGGCCGAAGCGTCGCGGTCGTCGTACAAAACTTCCACGTCGGCTTTCGTGAGTTGCGCATATACTTTCTCGGCGAATTTCTTCACGCCCGCTTTTTCGCTCTTCAATTCCACAAGGTGCAGGGCATACGGGGCGACCGCCTCCGGCCAGATCAATCCTTTTTCATCGTTAAAAATCTCCGCCAGCGTCCCCATTACGCGCGTCGGGCCGATACCGTACGATCCCATAATCACCGGCTGCTTCTCCCCTTTCTCGTTGGTAAATTTCAAATCGAAGGCATCGGAGTAACGCGTGCCGAGCCGGAACACATTGCCCACCTCCACCGCCTGCCCCTCCATCACGTCGGCGTCACACTTGGGGCACCGCTGGCCGCCGCGCACCAGCGCAATTTCTTTATTCTGCGCGTAGTCGCATTTCGTGCAATAGATGATCGTGTCCTCGCCGACCGGGGTCAGTACCTGAAACTCATGCGTGTATTCTTTGGTGAACAATCCCCCGCCCGCCTCCACGAGCTTGGCGTCGAGCGAAAGCCGCTTGAAGACTTTTTTATACGCTTCGATGGCCTTCTGATAAAACGCCTCCAGATCTTCCTTGCTGGCGTGGAAACTATAAAGGTCTTTCATCAGGAACTCGCGGCCGCGGAGCAGACCGCTCTTGGCGCGCGGCTCGGCGCGGAATTTCGTCTGGAACTGGTAAGCCGCGAACGGCAGGTCTTTATAGGAACTTAAAAAATGGGTGGCGATCGCGGTGATCACCTCTTCGTGCGTCCAGCCCAGGGCCAGCTCCTCGCCGAACGGAGACTTAAATTCATAGGCGACGTCGGTATGCCAGCGTTTGGATTTTTCCAGGTATTCTTTCGCCACCAGGGTGTTCATCAATACTTCCTGTCCGCCGATCGCGTTCATCTCCTCGCGGATAATCTGGATAATTTTGGAAAGGATGCGGTGGGCCAGCGGCAGATACGAATAGACGCCGGCGGACATTTTCCGGATAAAGCCGCCTTTGATAAGGAGTTTGGCGTTGACCGCCTCCTCTTCCGCGGGTGAAGTTTTGGAAGTCTTGGTGAAAAGCTGACTTTGCTTCATATAGGACTTATACTATAATAGTTTCCAGATATTTTAAAAGGAGTGCCGAATGACCGCACCCGCCGGCCGCCCCCAGAAACGCGCCGAACAGAAAATACATGAATTGATCGAACGGCTGTCCGCGCTCACGCGCGATCGCGACGCCGCCATCCGCGATCAGCTCAATCCGATGTCCAAAACGTTTCCCAGCCGGAAGGAAGGCCATGACGACCAGGCGGCGCTCCTCACCCGGGAAATCGAGGTGGTGCGCGATGATCTTTCGATTCTCCGCGCGGTGGCGGCGGGCGCGCTCGATCTCCGCAAAGAAAGGAAATTCCGGAAGGCGCTTCCGAAATGCGTGAAGGAACTGGATGCCGCCAATTCCCGGGTGGCGTATCTCCGCGGCACGCTTGCCCAGATGGAACGTGCAAAGAAAATCCTCAAATAAAAAAATCCCCGACAGAATGACTCTGATCGGGGTTTTTATTTGTGAAACGGGTCGAACGTTCCCTGGGTCCGCATTTCATAGTTGAAGCGCCGTTCGCGCGCCATCCAGTAACGGATATCGTGCCGGCCGTAATATTTTTCCTCGGCTTCTCTGCCGAGTCCGGCCAGCTGGAATATCTTCCGGGCGGAGTAGTCCCAGGCAGCATCATGCAGCGCCTGCGCGAATGCCCGGAGGCCGTCCCGAAAATCAAGATAGACCATCAGATCGGTCACCTGCTGAAACACGGCGTAGACCACGCCGTCGGAATCTTCCAACCGCTGGCGGTACGTTTCAAATCCGACCGGCCGGATGCACCGCACCCGGGTAAATTCCGCAATGATCTCTTCGCCCTCCCGCTTGAGCTGCTCCACCAACGCGTCCGCGATCTTCACCGCGAGCGCATGGGTGCGGCCCGGCTCCTGAAGGCGGGCGACAAGTTCGATCTCTTCCCGGAAGAACGCTGATTCGTATTGGGGGGTATTTTCCCGCCACCAGGCAAGATACCCGGGGCCGAAGGAAAACCGCTCCTGCCGGCGCTGTTCCGCTTGGGAGGTCCGGTCACGCAGCTTTGCCAGCACCAACTCGTCGGTTTTCGGATCATTGCCGCGGAATTCGTAGGCCAGAATAAGATCGCGCATCCGGATCGCGAGATCGCCCGCGTCTTCCAGAAGTTTGCCGATCCGTTCCGGACTCAACGTAAGCCGCTCAATGCGTTTCCGGAGCTTTTCCAGCTCGGCATTGTCTCCGGCACCGGCGTATTTCCTCGCCAGATCGTCTTTTTCCGCTTCCAGTTTTTTGACCGCCGACCCCACGAGACGGTAGCATTCCACCGCCGCGTGGTAGTAATCCCGCGGATCCTTCTGGCGGTTGGCGTTAAGTTTATTGAAGTGCCAGTCCATCGCGCTGTCGCCATAGCTCTTCAGTTTTTCCGGCTCAATGCCGTCCGTGCCGGCAAACTGGAAAAGATATTCAATGTCGGCGAAATCGTAGGTGCCAAAACGGTCGAGCATTTCATTGCGGTACTGGATCGCGTAGGCTTTCGGGAATTCAAGCCGGAGTTCCCGGAATTTCGGCACCAGCGCGTAGAGCGGCTGACCCGAAGATTTCAGACGGTTGGTAAGCATTTCCGCGGCCATCTTCCGGAGATCTTCTCCGGCAAGCGCCGCAATGTATTCAAAATCCCCCGTCGGAGCGTTTTCGATCACGTCCACCATGATCACAAGATACGTCCGCACCTTTTCTTTCGGAAACGCGAGCCCGCGTTTCCGAAAATGGCCCAGCAGCGGCAGACGGACTTTGTCCTGCGCCGCGAGACGGACCAGCATCGGTTCCACGTCCGATTCCTGCGGTGCCGGAAGACCCCAGTCGCGGTAAAGCGTCTGGAAATCGCCGGCCAGATTGGGATCGATATCGAAATAAAGATCGAAGAGCGGCGCGGCCGCCCGTTCCTTCCGGAACAGCACCCCTTGCCTGGTTAATTCGGCATAGGCCTTGAAGTAGTTATTGAATACTTTGACTAAGAATGTCGCGTCGGGCAGTTCATCCCGCAGGCGCGCGTCCAGCCAGTCGGCAATCTCTTTCAGTTTGGCGCGGTCGCCTTTGGCAAGGCGGATTCTCGCGAGCGTCTCAAAGTAAGGAGCGGTCCCGCCGCTGTTGTAGGGCCGGTCCAGAAGTTCCTTCCAGTCATTCTCGGCAAACTGGGCGCCGGCCGCTTCTTCCAAAAAGTAGCAGCTTTCCACCCAATGATTCCCGAAAAGATATTTTTGCTTGGCCCACTCCACGGCTTCCTGTCTGAAGATACCGTACTTCATCAGCGTTTTCATGATGACTACAAACCCGGCATTCACCTCCGGATCGTCGATGCTGCCGGAATCCTTTACGCCATAACTAAGAATGCCGCGGATCTTGCCGTAAAACACGTCGGTGTCCACCCGCTGGGGCGGCCCGGACGGACGGCCCAACCGGTCCGTCAGCTGGAAATAAAAATGCCAGTGCGAATGTTCCGGCGGCGGTACATCCGTATAGCCGAACAAACCCTGCACTTCGCTCGTAACATTGTTGAGATAGAACTGCGGCAGAGGCAGCACAATGTCCTCGATCTGCCCGCCTTCATCCCGCGGTTCCTGAAAGACCAGAAGTGCCAGCCAGAGAAGATATTTCACAAGTTTTTCCTTTCAAAGTACCCCCTAGTTATACAATAAAAAGCCGCCTATTGATAGGCGGCTCCGGTTTCATTTTTTTTCGTAATATTCGTATTCCTGGCGGCCCTTCAGCGTCATCGCCAGCTTCGTGGCGTTCTCTGCAAAGATTGCGTACGTAAACTCGGTCGGGTGCCCATGCTCGTTATAGCGGGCGGACGCCGTTTCTTTTTGCAGCAACGTCCCTTTTGCGTCGTAGCTGCAATGCTCCGTCCAGTCTCCTTTGTCGTTCCACTTCCAGGTCTCCCGGCCGAGCGTGGCGCCGGCCGCGTTTTTCAGGATTCGTTCAAGATGATTGCCTTTGGCGTCATTGGTAAATGACGATATCCCGACTTGATCACCCCCCGTTTCCTTCATTTCGACAAGAAAATCATGGTTGTCGTAGGAATATTCCTGCTTCACGTCAATATCAAAGGTATGATAATGACGGGTGCTGGAAACGATATTCCCCTTCGCGTTGTAATGACTTTTCGCGATATCCGACGGCGTTTCTTTCCCGGCCTTTTCTCCCTTATACTCCTGCAGGGCGAGTTCATACGACCCGTTTTCGGCATAGGTGTATACCGCTTTACTCCGGAGCGCGCCGTTCATCTTCTTCACGATTTCCGTTTTCCGCTTCTTCTGGTCGTATTGATAGGCGTAGGTCGTGGTTTCAGCACCGCCCGCCACGCCCAGCACGACTTCCGTGCAGTCGCCCTCCTCGTTATAACGGAACGTAACGTCCGCCCAGGGACTCTCCTCGTTCTTGTCAGGATCAATCACCGAGATCGAACTGTGCGCTTTTTTAATCCCTTTCGTATTCCGCAAAAAATCTTCCTGCGCGAGCACGACGCCGACGGTCAACCCAAAAAACGCCAGCGACCACGCAATGAAGCTCTTCATACCGCACCTCAAATAACTAATCGCAGTATCTCAAAATCGGTTAGAAAAGTCGAACCACGTCGCGCACCGTAACCGCGATCATCAATGCCAGAAGAAGCGCGAATCCCGCGGCGTTGGCCGCACGCTCGAACTTCGGGTTAAGCGGGCTGCCTTTGATCTTTTCCAGAATAATAAAGAGCAGGCGGCCGCCGTCCAACGCGGGAAATGGAAAAATATTCAACACGGTAAGATTCAGCGAAATCAAAGCGACCAGCTGGACTACGTATAAAATTCCGAGCTGCCCCGCCTGGCTGGCGACGCCGAAGACGCCCACCGGCCCAACCACGTCAGCTGCGACATGCCCGCCGGTAAACAGGCCTCCAAAAAGCGTGATGAAGCCGGCAACGATACCGACAACGGCGCCCACGGACGCCTTCAGGCTGTTCCAGACCGCTGGAACAAACGCCTGCCGCTCCGTTCCGCTCTCCACCAGCGCCACGCCCAGCGCTGCTTCCTCTTTCAGCCGCGGCACCGCTTTGAATTCCAGCGTTTCCGGACCGCGCCGCACCGCAAGAACAATTTCTTTGCCCCGGTTCCGGTTTATGTAATCAATAAAATCCTTGGCGGTGGAAAATCCCTGAATCTGATCCTGGGCCTTCAGCCCCGCGGACAACGCCGGGCTGTCCGGCAACACCTGGGAAATAAACAGCGCCTTCGGCGTGCCGATCATGAAAATCAGCGACAGGAGGAACCAGCCAAACATAAAATTCATTACCACGCCGGCCACCACGATCAGCGCCCGCTTCCAGGCACGCTGGGCCGCGAAGCTCCGTCCCGGCGGAACATCCGTCTTCACATCCGCCGCATCTTCCCCGTAGATTCTTACAAACCCGCCGAACGGCAGCCAGTTGACGCTATAAGTGGTTTCCCCGCGTTTCCAGGAAAACATGCGGGGCGGGAATCCGAAACCGAATTCCTCCACCAGCAATCCCATTTTTTTGGCGACCAAAAAGTGTCCGAGCTCGTGAGCAAATATCAACAAGGAAATTCCTATGATTACTATCAGAATCGCCACTGGTTTAATTTAAAATTGATTTAAACTTTAAAATTAATCATTAATCTCCTTAATCTTCATGGCCAGCAGGGTTTCCACGTCCCCGTTGGCCTTATCCACGGCTTTCTGAATCTGGTCGCGGAATTTGAACTTCTGGTCTTCGCTGGTCGCTTTCGCCTTGAACGCCGCCTCAACTTTTTTATTGGCATCGTCCCGGAGGGTGCGGATGCGGATCTTCACCTGCTCCACGAGGCCTTTTACGAATTTTGTCAGCTCCTGCCGGCGCTCGTCGGTGATCGCCGGAAGATTGATGCGGATCAGATTGCCCTGGGTATTCGCGGTCAGCCCCAGCCCCGATGTTTCAATGGCTTTTACCACCGCCTGGACCGCGTCCTTATCCCAGACATTCACGTCGATTTCCCGGGGCGGCACGATGCTGATCGAGCCCAGCTGTTTGAGCGTGAGCTGCTGTTCCAGATACGTCACCTTTACGTCTTCTACCAGCTTCGGGCTTGGCCGGTTGGTGCGTACGCCCTGCAATTCCTCTTTAAGGCGTTCGATTGCCTGCCGCGCGGCAAGCTCAAGATCTTTCGCGAAATCCATTCCCAAATGATAGTGTATTTCCTGGGCTCTTTCAATTGTGCTACTATTATTGGCGTAGCATGGAAAAGTTCTTCGGATTAATTTTATTGGTCATTTTTGCGGGAATTTTGATTTATTTCCTGCCTATTGTCTGTAAGTAGGTTTTGCGCTATATTTGGGAAGCCCTTGGATTCCCCGTTCCGGTTATGTCGCAGCGGCCGCGCCCTCAGGCGCGTCTGCTGAAGCCAGGCATTTCCTCCGTGCCTCGCCCCATCGACCAACCGGAACGGGGCTTTTTTATTTCAGCGTTGCCAGCGCCGCCTCAAGCTGCAATTTTTTATTCACGTTGAACTGGCGGATGAGCGTCCAGCGCGCCAGGATATTTTTGATAAGGGTGTGATTCTTGATAGTGTCTTTTTCCAGCTCGGCGATCAGTCCCGCCACGAATTCTTCCAGCTTCTGGTCATGTTCGTCCTCTTTGACCTCATCAAGAAGCTCGTTGAGCATCTCCTTTCGCCTGGCATTGGTTGATTTCAGAAATTCCCTGGCAAACGCGGTGTCGGTATCGCGGGCGGAATCTTTCGCAACAAAAATCCTCTGGAACCGCGACACCACGGCCGGCAGAAGCACGTCCGGGTCTTTTACTATCAGAAACAGAAGCGCGTGCGCAGGCGGCTCTTCGGCAATCTTCAGGATAGCGTTTTGCGCCGGCAGGGTGAGATAATCGGCGTTTTCGATGATCAGCATGCGCCTCGCCGAAATCGCCGGTTTCTGCCAAAGAAAGTGGCTGGCCGCCCGGACCAGATCGATTCCGCCGGCCAGCCGGGCGTCGATCAGATGCGCGTCCGACAAAATCCGTTCCCCCACCTCCCACTCGCGGTGTTCAAAAAAATTCGCGAGTTCTTTCGCGAATGTAATTTTCTCCGATGCCGATTCGTGCCCGAAGAAAATGTAGCCGTGGGCGAGCGCATCGTGTTCGATCAACTTTTGGAAGTCTTTTTTCAATTCCGCCACTACCGCCATATTTTCATTATACCGCAATTGCGATCCTTCGCCGCATGAAAAATAAAATCGGGAAGGTGTTACCCTTCCCGATCGGTACTACTCGTTCATCGGCCGACCATTTAGGATCACCTCCTTTCATGGTAGCCGCTTGGTGAATCTACTTGATCACCTGGTTTTGTCCTCTGCCACCCTTGCCGTTATTCCAGGCACCACCTTCGACGCTCTTTTCGGAATAGACGTGGATCTTGAGATATTGCCGAACCTCACTATCGGCGGTGTGCGGCGAAGCGCCCAGCTCAACCCACATCTTGCCGTCCGGCAAAACGTCGGGAATGATTTCGACGTCTTTGCTGTCGAAAGCATAGTACCCACGCAAGGTGATGATCTTGGTTTCCGGATTCTGGACCGCGAAGATGAATGCGTGGGGTCTGCTCATGAACACCCTGACCACGTTCTCCAGCTTCTCCGCCTTACCGACGTTCGAATCACAGCCGAGAAAGCATGCCGCCAGCACCAGGATCGCTAAAAGCTTCCCCATATACCTCTCCTTTCTCGTTAAAAAGAACTCAAAACTTACCTACATTTTATAACATAAATAAGCTCAATTTGTCAAGCCCAGTCACCGCCCCTGAAGATTTTAGCTCGGACAGCTGGTTTTCGAGAGACTAAAAGCGAAGTGCAGCCTTCGTTATCTCATTCGAAGGCGAAACGGTCTCGAGAAAAGCAGCTGGCCGAGGCTAAGATCCAATTATCTCTTATTCAACAAAGTCCTCTTGTAGACGTCCAGATGGTTCAAAATGAGGCCGGTGCCTTTGGCGACGCAGAAGAGCGGCTCCTCGGCGATAAAACACTGCACGCCCGTCATGCGCTTGAAAAATTCGTCGATATGGCGGAGATGAGCGCCGCCGCCGGAGACGATAATCCCCTTTTCCATGATGTCCGCCACCAGTTCCGGCGGCGTGTTATTGAAGACGTTCTGCACCGACGCGGCGATGTCCAGTAAATGCGGGTTGAGCGCTTCGGCGATCTCGTTGGAATTAACGACCAGATCGCGCGGCAAGCCGGAAACAAGATCACGTCCGCGGAGCTGGTATTCGAGTTTTTCCTTCATCGGCAGCGCGGAGCCGATTTCAATTTTCACCGCTTCGGCGGTCTGCTCACCCACGAACAGCGAGTACTTCTTTTTGATGTAGTCCATGATGGCCTGGTCGAATTTATTGCCGGCCACGCGCAAGCTGGACCAGGAGACGATACTGCCGAGCGCCACCACGGCGACCTCAGAGGTGCCGCCGCCGATGTTGATGATCATGTTGCCGGAGTAGGAGTTGATCGGCACGCCGGCGCCGAGGGCGGCGAGGATCGGCTCTTTCACAATGTAGGCTTCTTTCGCTCCAGCTTCTTTCGCGGCGTTCATCACCGCGCGTTTTTCCGTCGGCGTAATGCCCGCCGGTACGGAAATCACCACCTCCGGACGGAACATATTCATGGCGCCGGTGGCTTTGGCAATGAAATACCGCAGCATCGCCTTGGTAATGTAGTAGTCGGCGATCACGCCTTCTTTGAGCGGCCGGTAAGCCGAGATGTTCTCCGGCGTGCGGCCGATCATGTCTTTCGCTTCGCGGCCCACCGCGAGCACCCCGTTGTCCGGAACGCTCAACGCAACGATCGTCGGTTCGTTGATAATGAACCCCTTGCCGGGCACAAATACGATCGTATTTGCGGTGCCAAGATCAATGCCTATTTTGCGGGTGAACATTTTTTCAATTAAATTCGTGTGATGTCTGCTCCCAACTGCGCCAAACGCCGGTCAATGCGTTCATAGCCGCGATCGATCTCTTCAACGCCATCGATGGTTGACTGCCCGGTGGCAATCAGTGCGGCTATGATATGGGCGATGCCCGAACGCAAATCTCTGACGACTAGTTCGGCCCCGTGCAGTTCCTTCGGTCCATGGATGATTGCGCTGTGCGAAAATCCTTTATCCCGGAAACGGCAGGTCAGTCCTCCCAGACACTTCGCCTCCACTGTAATGTCTGCGCCCATGAAATTCAAGTCCTTGGCGTATCCGAAGCGGTCTTCGTAGACGGTTTCATGGATATGCGACACGCCATCGGCCTGGGTCAGCAGCACCACAAGCGGCTGCTGCCAATCGGTCATAAATCCCGGATGCGTGTCCGTTTCGATATCCACCGGCCGCAGCGGGCCGCCGTTTTTTTTGAAAAATATTATTCCTTCGGGCGCCACTTCATATTCCCCGCCGACGCGACGGAGCGTATTGAGAAACGTGATCAGATCTTCCTGCCGGGCGTCCTTTACCAGGATTTTTCCTCCGGTCGCGACCGCGAGGCAGGCAAAGGATACCGCCTCGTTGCGGTCCGGCATGATCCGGTGGGTAACGCCGCGCAACGCCTTCACGCCTTCTATATAGATAGCACGGTTCGCGCCGAGTTCGATGATCGCCCCCATTTTCTGGAGCATTTTGATCAGATCAATAACTTCCGGCTCGGTCGCGGCATTCCGGATCGTCGTGCGGCCGCGCGCGAGCACCGCCGCGAGAAGAGTGTTTTCGGTGGCCCCCACGCTCGGATACCGGAGTTCGATGGTGGCCCCGCGCAATCCCTGCGGCGCTGACGCGACGTAGCGGTCCGGCATCACTTCAATTTTGGCGCCCATGCTTTGCAGCGCTTCCAGGTGAATGTCCACCGGCCGCGGCCCGATCCGGTCGCCGCCGAGAATCGGCACCTCCGCCTCGCCCACCCGCGCGAGCAACGGCCCGAGCGCCAGTATCGGGATCCGGTTGCGGCGCGACAACGACACCACTTTGGAGTTGGTTATTTCAGGCGTATGGATGTTCATCGTCCCGTTGCCATTATGGATCACGCTTCCCACCGAGCGGCACAATTCCTGGGTGATCTGCGCGTCTCCGATCTCCGGAAAATTCTCCAGCACGCACGGTTCAGGCGTGAGAATAGACGCCACCAGCATTTTGGTCGCGGCGTTTTTGGCTCCGGCAAGCGTCACCTCGCCTTCAAGTTTTTTTCCTCCCTGGATTACGAATTTCATTTTTCCCGCTGATGTATGGTAATAGTATACCGATGAGCCATCGAATGCGAAAGGTTACCCTCATTCTTCTGACTGTGCTGTTCCTCGTTATCGGTCCGGGGATGGTGCTGTATGCCTACGGCTGGCGCCTGGATCTTCCGGACTTCCAACCCATAAAAGTCGGGGGGATTTTTCTGCGCGGCATTTCGGATGCCCGGATCACCCTGAATGGCGCACTCGTCCAGAGCGAGGACCGTTTTCTTACAGGCGGAGCGTTTATCAATAATCTTCTTCCGGGAATATACGCTGTTCAGGTGGACAAGCCCGGATTTTATTCCTGGAAAAAAAATCTTCAGGTAACTCCCGCCACGGTGAACGAAACTCACGAACTTGTGCTCGTTCCTAAAATTCCGGCGGAAACCACGCTTGTCGCAAAGCCGATCATCCGCTTCTGGATCCACGATGAGCAGCTTATCTATCAGGACGTACGAGGCCGGTACTTTCTTACTGATACCGGCGTGAGCACCACCACCGACCTGGGAGGATTGTTCAATGGGCTGAAACAGCAGATGCTGAAATTCCCCGGGTATGTTCTTATCCGCGGCCTCGCTCCCGCTGACAATTCCGGCCAGTGGATCGTGAGTACGGCCAATGCCCGCTATCTTCTGGATACTCAAAAACGCGTGGTGGAATTATTTAAAGGCGCCGTTCCTCCATCGCCCGCCGTTCCCCAGGATCGCAGAATCCCCGACCGCGAACTGATTCTTGCGGCGTCACCTTATAAAGATGCGTATCATTTCTTCATTCAATATCCCGGCAGGGTTTCGTTCCTTGAGCTGGGCCCGGAGAATCCGGTCAATATCTACCCGATCGCGGACAACGTCCTCATGCACGCCTACGCCAACGGCCGCCTCTACCTCCTCCGCCCCACCGGCTTGAGTTATATAGAAATATAAAAAATCCCCGAACCACTATGGTTCGGGGGATAATGCTTATCGGATTACTGCGCCGGATCAACAGTAATCAATGTGGCCTTGCGATGGAGGTTGTTAGTTACCACAAATCGCAACTTTGTTGTCGGATCTAGAAGATATAAAACCGGCCAGCGCCTATTATTGTCCAGTCGCTCGGACACGACACCTTCGGGCAATTCAACTCTTAAGGCTCTGGAGAAGCAGGATCTAAGCGCTTCAATATAGTAGCGTTGCCCGGTTGGCGCTCCTTTAATAGAAAACCACGCCTTTATGTAGCGCTCGCAGAAGCGATCCCAGGCATGCTTGGTCACGTCGACCTTCTCGGAAAATGCCGAGTTCGCTATTTCCATTCCATGTGGAAAAATAAAACGGCTTAGTTCTGGAGGTGGTATTTCTTGGAATGCGGGCGTACTGGGTAGAAACTGATTACCCGCCAGAACACCGCTGGCAACGATCGCCTTGATGCGATTACTGGCGCCAATAATCCTGTAATAGTCGGCCGTCTTAACAACTCGTGCAAACAGAATGAGATGCAGAAGCCTGCCGATGGTCTTGAGAGGGAAATATCTCCGCAGATGATCTATGGGCCACTCGTTTACCGCGCAATTTAGCAGAACCCGCGCTCCCCGATCCGCCCTTTCTATCTTCTCAACGTTTTTCAATAGAAAGCGGAGTAGCGCCATTAGCTCCTCGTCATTGAAGTCAGCTAGAAAAGCATCCGCTGTGTCTTTTTCTCTGGGCTGCGTCAGGCGACCCCTCATTACTCAATCTCCTTAAATCAAGGTTCAATCATACATATCAGAAATATCCTGATGCGCGTAAAAATTACCATATTTTTACATATTTTGTCAAGCCATTGTTCTTTTAAAAATAAAACAAACGATGGCGGGCAGGTTGCTTCTTTTAAAATTCACTGAGGATTTTGGCTCGGAATACCAAAGCCCGCTCCAGAAGGAGCGGGCCACCTACTACCAATAAATACGAGGACTGCTGTTCTTCCCGCAGACGGGATTGTAGCCCGACGTCCCGGCGAGGAGAAGAACAGAAGGACGAGTTACCGTTTCGCCCATTGCGGCGCGCGGCGTGCCTTGAGCAAACCGTATTTCTTGCGTTCCACCGTGCGGGAGTCGCGGGTCATAAAACCGGCGCGGCGAAGCGTGGCGATAAGGGTGGCATCGGCTTTGGCGAGTGCGCGGGCAATCGCGTTGCGGACCGCTTCCGCCTGGGCGTTGATGCCGCCGCCGAATACCTTGACGGAGGCGCCCATCTTTTCATGGATCTTCAGCGTGTCAAAAGGGGCGAAGGCTGTCACCTGGTTGCGGAGCGTTTTGAAATATTCCTTATAGTCCTTCCCGTTTACCGCGAGTCCCTTGCCGGAAAACACACGCGCGGAAGCATTCGCCGTCTTGCGTCCGCCCTTCGCGGCAAAAAACCGCTCTGCGGGTTTGGATGCCTTTTCAGCTGGTTTCTTGATAGGAGTCATGTTACTTTTCGATGGTTAACCGGTTTAAACGATTCTGTTTCAGATAATTCTGGGGGAGCATGCGTTTTACGGCAAGTTCCAGCACTTTTTCCGGGGACTGCGCAAAAAATTCCTTATACACCCGTTCGCGGAGATGGCCCATGTACCCGGTATGCCGGTAGTAGATCTTCTGCTCGGCCTTGCGGCCGGTCACTACGATCTGGGAAGCGTTCTTGACGATTACCCGGTCTTTGCCCGGATTGTGCGGCAAATAATCGGGATGCTGTTTGCCCTGAAGCAGTTGGGCTACCTTGGAAGCCAGGCGGCCGAGCGGTTGTTTTTTTGCGTCAATAACGTATTCCATATTATTTTACAAATTCGATAATAGACAGCGACGCGCCATCCCGCTTGCGGGCTTTCGCCTCTTTCACGATGCGGAGATATCCGCCGTGCCGTTCTTTATAACGCGGCGCGATTTCAAAGTAAAGCTTTTCGGCGGCCTGCTTCGGAAGCTTGGCCAGAAGACTGCGGAACGCGGGCAACTGCTGCTTTTTGGCAATCGTAACCATCCGCTCCACAATCGGGCGGATCTCTTTCGCGCGCGGTACGGTGGTTTCGATCCGTTCGCGCATTATCAGGTTATTGGCGAGGCCCTGGAAAAAAAGTTTTCTCTGGCCGCGCATTCTGTGGAATTTACGATGTGCCATAGCGGTTCTGGGATTTTATTCTTCCTTCTTTTTCTTGGCGACGCGCTTCTTCGGCTTCTCTTCGCCTTCTTCGACGGCCGGTGCCGCTTCCACCTCTTTGACCTCCACGCCGGAAATCTTCACGAAGTGGTCCTGAAGGATGTTGCTGGCTTTGCGGAGCGCTGCGGAAGGTGTGATGCTGCCGTCAGTGTCCACGACCAGGCGGAGCTTGTTGTAGTCGGCCCGTTCGCCGACGCGCATGTTTTCCACGGTGAAGTTCACTTTCACTACCGGCGAAAAGAGCGCGTCGAGCGCGATGACGCCGATCGGCAGCTTGTCGTTCTTGCGGCTCTCCACCGGAGAATAGCCGAGTCCTTTTTCCACGGTAACTTCCATTTCCAGATCAGCATGTTTGGCGGTAAGTGTGGCAATGTGGATGTCCGGCGTGATCAATTCCACGTTAGCGTTGGTTTCGATATCGGCGGCGGTAATCGCATGCTCGCCTTTCGCTTTGATGGTGAGGACCTGGGGTTCGTCGGTATGAATCCGGAAGCGGATTTTTTTCAAATTGAGTCCGATTTCCACAACGTCTTCGCTGATTCCCTCAACGGTGGAAAATTCGTGGTTGACTCCCTTGATTTTGAACTGGGTAATCGCGGCGCCGGGCAAAGACGACAAAAGCACGCGGCGCAGCGCATTGCCGATCGTCAAACCGTAGCCCGCATACAAACCCTCGACCTCAAAGACACCCTCCCGATCGTTTTCGGAAACTTTTTTGACACCGACTGTCTCGCTTAAATATTGATATTCCATATGTTTATAATTATGTTACTTGCTGTAATAATCGACGACCATGTTCACATCAAACGAGCTGTCCGATTCCTTGGGAAGCGCCGCCACCTTCCCTTCGAGCTTGTCGCTTTCGAGCTTGATCCAGAGAGGCGCGTCGTACTTTTTCAGCTTCTCGGCCAGGTCTTTGAACAGGAGATATTCGCGGGACTGCGGACGTATGGAGATCAGATCATTCACGCGCACCTGGTAGGATGGGATGTTGGTCTTCCTGTCGTTCACCAGAATGTGGCCGTGGTTGACGATCTGCCGGGCCACGGATCGGGAAGGAGCCAGGCCCATCCGGAAGACCACGTTGTCCAGCCGGCGCTCCAGCATCTGCATAATCATCTCGCCGGTAACCCCCGGGTTCTTGATCGCTTTCTTCACGAGGGATTTCATCTGCGATTCCCGGATGCCGTAAGTGAACCGGATCTTCTGCTTTTCTTTCACCTGCTGGCCGAATTCGGAAAGAGATTTGTAGGACTTGCCATGCTGGCCGGGACGCTGGGCGCGGCGCATGGTCACGCATTTCGGCGAATTACAACGATGCGGCTTCAGGAAAAGCTTGGTGCCGACTGACCGTTCCTTTTTTTCTCGGGTATCAAACATAGTTTTTATTATACTCTGCGCACTTTCGCCGGACGCGGACCGTTATGCGGGATTGGGGTAACGTCTTTAATGGAAAGGATGTTGAAGCCGTGGTTTGGCAGGGAGCGGATCGCGGAATCCCGGCCGCCGCCGACGCCGCTGACCACCACCGCGACGTTGAACGGACCGGACTTTTTCAGCTTTTCCGCGATTGTGGCGATTACTTTGGAGGCGGCGAATGCCGTCGCTTTCTTCGGTCCGGAAAATCCCATCGCTCCGGCGGAGCTCCAGGCAAGCAGATTCCCCTTTTCGTCAGTGACGGAAATGAGGGTGTTGTTGTAGGAAGCGTTGACGTATACCCGGCCGTTCTCGATTTTTTTGGAAACGGCTTTCTCCGCCGGCTTCGCCGCCGCGGTTTCCGTCTTGGCCTGTCCTTTGGTCGCCTCTTCGGCGGTTTTGTTGATGACTTTTTTTGCCATGGATTTCTTTACTTCAGCTCGGTCTTGCGTTTACCACTGCCGGCAGTCTTGCGGGTATTGCCGCGGACCGTGCGGGAATTGGTCTTGGTGCGCTGGCCCCGGACCGGAAGACGGCGGGAATGCCGCATGCCTCGGTAGCTCAGGAGGTCTTTCATGAGGACGATGTTCTGCTTGATGATCTGGCGGAGCTCGCCTTCCACTTTATAATTCTTTTCGATATTCGTCTGGATTTTATTAACCTCGTCGGCGGTCAGTTCTTTCGCCCGCTTGTCCGGATCGATACCGGTTTCTTTCAGAATTTTCTTGGAAAGGGTGGCGCCGACACCGTAAAGATAACGCAGCGAAATTTCGATTCGCTTATTGTCCGGAATATTTATGCCTGAAATACGCATGGTTCTATATTTTTATTATTGATTACCCCTGTCGCTGCTTGTGTTTCGGATTTTTGCATACGACATACACGCGACCGCGTCGGCGGACCGTTTTGCAGTTGATGCAAATCGTTTTTACTGAAGATCTTACTTTCATGTTGCTAGTAGTGAGCTTGGTCGAACTATAGTCTTCGCACGATCCGTCCGCGGGCGTCATCGTAGGGAGTCATCTCCACGATTACGCGGTCGCCAGGCAGAATTTTTATATAATGAAGCCGCATTTTTCCGGCCAAGTGCGCGAGAATCGTCTTTCCCTCACCGATGCTTACGCGAAACGTGGTCCCAGGCAATGCTTCCTCTACACGTCCTTCCAGGCGCTTTACCTCCTGCTTGTCAGCCATGTAAGTACCTACTTTAGCAAATCACCATTTTTTAGTCAACAGTGATGCTTATTTTATCGGGATTTTTAGGCACGGAATGTACCCAGAACGGCCAAAGGGAGACGTGGATGGTCTGGATGGACGGAATGCTGTATACGATCTGGCGCAGGTCGGCTTCCGACTTCCCGCGGACCTGCTCGCGGAGCGCGTCCACGTCGATATTCCGGGCAATCGTCGCCTTGAAATTCACCGGGAAGCTTACTTTCCCGCCGGTGAAATCCGCCCGCCCCACCCCGTAGGTCAACGTGAAGTTTCTTATTCCATAATCACTGCCGCGGTCCTTCTCCAGCTTGCCAGTGAGCATTTTCAGCACATCCGCTTCGCGGAACGCGATTGCGGTCATCTGGGCGTCCGTGGCAATCATGAACATGCCGGCGCCGCTGGGCTCGGCAACTACATTCTGTTTGAGTACCGAAAAACTGGAGGCGCCGTCGATGATTTTGAAATCTGCAGGAATCTGAGCCGTAATCTTCTGGCGGATCACGTCTTTCATTTTCGCCGCGACATCCGATTTCGCTTTCGCAAGGTCGGCATCGGTGGGATACGCCACCAATCCCACATAGCCACCCGTCATCGGGCTCCCGGACTCGGCGTAAAATGCGGAATATTTCGGCGATCCCTTGAATCCGGGAATGGTGAAGTGGCTGACCGGTCCGATGTTGTAGTCGGCGCCCGCCTGATCAGCTACTACGTCGACGGCCAGCGTCGAGGGAATAATACTTCCTTCCACGATTTTGGCGCCGGGCACCGTCACGCTTTTCGCCAGCCGGAAAATTTTTCCGTCCGGAGCCACCAGCCGGGTCGTCGCCACCAGCGGCTGGGGATCGGAGCTGTAGGCATTATAGACAGTAACCTGGCCGGTCGCCTTCTGGGCGACGGACTTTTTCCCGCTCGCGGGGTAGGACAGCTGCATCGTCTGCTTTTCCGTAAAAATCTGACTGGGCACCGTGGCGGCCTTCGGATCCACCGCGGCAAGCTTCTGGGCCACCACGGCATCATTGTAGGTCCAGTCCGTTCTGGTCATCGCCAGCGTAATGTCGGCCCGCGGCAGAGTAACCGCCGCCAGCCATACCAGACCGGCCACGACAATCACCGCGGCGGTGCTCCACACCGCGCGGCGGACGCGCGAACGCCGCGCGCGCTTTCCCTGGCCGGCGATCGGCCGCTCCCGCACCGACTCCACAAGTTTACGTTTCAGGATATTGCTCTCTTCCGTCTCTTCCCTGCTCTTCCGGTTGGAGACAATATCGGCAAACTGACGTTTGGTCCGGGACAGAATCGGATTCCAGGAATCCAGTCCCGCCACGCCTGCGAGCTCGATAATCTTGTCGTCCACGGATTCAATAATGATCTTTTTCTTCAGGAGACCGGCCTCCCGCTTGATGAGATGGAAGTTCGAGAGCGATTCGGCGAGCTTCGAAAAACGCGGAATGTTCAGCACGACCTCTTTCGCGTCGGCGTCGATTATTTTTTCCACCACCAAAGCCACGTCGTCGCCTTTGTTGACGGTCAGCTTCTGAATTTTATGAATGGGAATTTTCTGCATATAGGACTTATAAGTCCTATAGGTCCTTTAAGACCTATAGTTTTAAACCGGTGACAGCCACCGCACTCTCCGCTTCGCGAGTTGGCTCATTTTGTCATCGTGCGGCGAAAGGTACCACTCGATCAACGCCGCCAGCATACTAAAGATGTATTGCGCATCCGCGCTATGTTTCCATGTTACCGCAAACCCAAATTTTTGACTAATTAAGTCAAGTGTCAGGGGCTGGAGCTGGACACTCCGATCAAACTGGTTTCTGAAATTAGCGCTGAAAAGGTTGGGCGCCTGGAAAAACGGGTGCAGATAGATGAGGCGCGTATCCGATTTTTTGGAGGCAACTTCCAACGCATGCGCCAGCGTGAGCATTTCCTTCATAATCACCGCTTCCAGGCGGCGGCGGAAGGTTTCGGAGGTGCCGGCGTTCATATACCGGCCGATAATCAGCCCGGCGATCTCGGAATCCACCCCCAGATTGTCTCCGACCGCCTGCTTCAGATGATTTTCGCCCCAGCGTACATGATCGTAAAAGGCATTCTGGCTGCCGTCGGCCAAGAAAATTTTGGTCGCGGAAGGATAAAGGTTCGCGAGAAGGAATTTCTGATCCGCTCCGCCCTTCGCGATCACGCTCGCCCAGGCGGTGCCGTTTTCGCTGATCAGCACCACGTTGCTGAGCGGCACGAGTTCTTTGATGCTGTCGATGAAGCCGCGGGAAAGAAACGTCTGGCTGAACTGCACTTCCACCGTGCGCGCTTTGAACCCGATTGGATTCACCACCTTGTGTCCGTCGAGCTTGATGCCACGGATGCGCACATCGGTAAGCATGATGTCCAGATCGGCGACGCCCATCTTTCCCGCAACTTTATTGCGCGACCGGTCAAAAAATTTCCAGATGGCCTGGGAAATAAGATTGTCGAGTTCCGGTTCGTCGATCAGCTCCTGGTGGTGCTCGCGCGGAAGGACGATCGAAGAATACATGGTGGAAGCAAGATGCGAATCCAGACTGACGATAATTTTATATTTCGTCAGCCGGCCGAATTTTTTGAGGAGGGTTTTCAGATCGGAACCGCTCCGCACGTTTAGTATCTGGAGCTGTTTCTTGAGAAAATCGGCGCGGATGGAAGCAGCCCGGGCGCTGTGTTCATACATTTCCAGCACCAAAAACCTATCGTCTTTGCCTTTCAGCAAGGGCTTAAGAAGCGACGTTAGCTTAATGGGAATCCTCCATGTCACTTGTTATAAGTATAGCAAACTATACTCGCCCCTCTTTTCTCGCCAGCAGGACTCCGGTCCAGACATCCCTCCGCAATGCTGGCGAGAAAAGAGGGGCTCGTCCGCTATTTTTTGGAAAATGAAAACCGCCCGCGGTAAAAACCGGGGCGGTACAATTTCAGGCAGTCCACTGCTGGATTGCGTAGAGAAGATATCGCGCTTCCGCAACATCCAATCCTTTTGCAATATGGTGCGTCCTGCCATCGTAGCTGAACGCGAGGGATCCTTTGCGGCATGTTTCCATCTTCACATGCGCAGGCACCACGGATGAATTTTTGTCAAAAAGAAAGTCTCGTTCGAAGCCCAGCGGCCCGGCCGCGCGACAGACACGAAGGAGTCGGCGATTGATCAGTAGTTCTTCCCGGCCACACATACACCAGAAAAATTTCAGGGCCGCGATCGCAGCAACAAACGCCAGCACTACGCTCGCCAACAATCTGATCTTTGGCACACTATCGAGGGTTACACGGGTCAGCCGGAAGAGGAGCGCTGCTTCTGCGGCACACCAAACGAGACAATGTACGCCGAGAAGCATTACGTTCCGAAACTTTCGCTTGGGAAAAATCGTGATCCGGAGCGTGTGCGTGTCCCAATACTCGTTACCTCTCATGTCGCGCGAGAAGGTAATGCGTTCTATCATGACTCCATTCCCTCAAAGTCCTGCCGGGATAATACGATAAAACTGTCGTTTAGTCCACTGTAGCGCGAATCCTCCGCACGCCGGCGCTGACGGCTTCTTCTTTAAGGATTTTGAACTTCCCTACTTCCAGCGTATGCGTGACATGGGGGCCGCCGCAGAATTCTTTGGAAAACGCATCGTCGAGCGAGTGGCCGGCGTAGTAGACTTTCACCTGATCCGGATATTTCTGCTTGAAAAAATAGAGAGCGCCCGTCTTCTCGGCATCAGCTTTCGCCATCGGCACAAACTGCATTGGTAGATCTTTTTGCACCACCTCGTTGACTAGATTTTCAACTTTCTTCACTTCCTCCGGGGTAAGTTTGCGCGGAAACGCGAAATCAAAACGCGTCCGTTCGGCGGTGATATCTGATCCCCTCTGCTGGACTTCCGGACCGAGTACCTTCCGGAGCGCCGCCTGCATCAGATGTGTGGCAGTATGCAACCGCGTCACTTTCTTCAATTCCTCTTCGTCCTTCGCCTTCAGTTCGCCGGTATCTAATAGAAGGCCGTGTCCGCCAAATTTTTTCTCGGCTCCGGCGCGGGAAAGCTCCTGATGTTTCCTGAAATATTCATCAAATTCCTTTCTGTCCAAATCTTTGGATGCCTCCGGTGCCAGTTCTTTGATCAACTCGAAGGGCAGGCCAAATGATTCAAACAGCGTGAATGCAGCTTTCGCATCGATGATGTCATGTTTCTTGATTTCTTTTAGCCCCTTCGCGATTGCCAATTCAAATTTGTCCCGCTCCGACTCCATTACCTCCAGCACGCGCGGGTCTTTCACTTCCGGGTAGCGCGCGCCAAAAATATTCTTCACCGCTTCCCATCCTTCAACCAGAAGATCTTTATGGATATCGTAAATGGTCTGATACGCGATAATCCGGCGGAGCAGGCGGCGCAGAATGTAGCCGGCTTCTTTGTTGGACGGGCGCACGCCGTCGGCGATCAGGAACACCGACGCGCGCAAATGGTCGGCAAGAATTCTTTTCGCTTTCGGCTCCAACTCCAGCGGCAAGATTTCCATAAGCGGCGCGAAAAGGTCGGTCTCAAAAATGTTGTCCTTTTTCTGGACGACCATCGCGAGCCGCTCCAGACCCATGCCTGTGTCAATGCCGGGAGTTTTCAACGGTTCCAGCGTGCCGTCGGATTTTTGATAGTACTGATTGAACACCACGTTCCAGATCTCAATGCCATTCACGTAAATTTCTGTCGTCGGCCCGCACGGGCCTTCATTTCCCGTCGGCCCCCAGAAGTTGTCGGCTCGTCCGAATTTTTTTACCGTGATATCCGGATCGAGCGACCGCCAGATCTTTTCAGATTCTTTGTCTTCCGGCACGCCCTTCTCGCCCGCGAACACTGTTACGTAATCAATTTTCAGATCCATTTCCTGCGTGACGAATTCATAAGCATAGCGGATCGCCCCTTCCTTGAAATACCCGCCGAATGAAAAATTGCCGAGCATTTCAAAAAACGTGTCGTGCCGCTCGTCGCCGACTTCCTCAATGTCCGAGGTGCGGAAACATTTCTGGACGGACGCGGCGTTCAGCGTATGAAAATCCTGGATCGCCGCGAGCTCGCTGGTGAAATACTTCTTGAACTGCTGCATGCCGGCGGTCGTAAGTAGCACCGACGGATCATCCGGCACCAACGACGAAGACGGCACGATAGCGTGGTCTTTACTCTTAAAAAACTCCAGGAATTTCTTGCGGATCTCCTCGGACGTCATAGCTTCTAATATAATGTAGTTCCCGAAATAAAAAAACCCGCTTATGAAGCGGGCTTGCTGATTTTCATTTTCCCTTTGAGAGATGCCACTGCGAACCAGATGCCGACGACGGCGAGGATGGAAAAGCACGAGATGGGCACAACGAAACGTCCGGCGAAGTCGTGGCTGGTACAAAGCTCAAGTGCTACGTACACGATTCCCGTGTATATGAACCAGATCATAAACATGATGACCGGCATAGGATTGCCTCCATAAAATAATGGTCATCCTTGATTGGAAGATTCCCAACCAGCTACCGTCTCAGCAGCTCCCTAGCCACAATCCTACTCACACTAACTCTTTCTTTACGAGAATGTGGCGGTCATACAAACTACTGACGCTTCCTGTAACTCAAAAACTGAAATGACTGAATAAGCCGCGTTTTGTATGAAATTCTGACTAGGGAGCTGCCCGGAGGCAGCTTTATTGAAGGTGCTACTACCGCCACACTATACTCAAATAATAAAAATAAGTCAAGGGGGGGGTAGGGCAATGACAATCCTGTGGGCCGGCTCCTCCTTCCCGCAGGCAGGATTGAAGCCCGACGTCCTGCCGAGGAGAAGGAGGAGCCGGCCATATTTACTTACACCAGCACGAGGCGAACTATTCAGCAACAATGACAGTTCCGGTAAGCTCGGGGTTGAGATCGTCGTGATAACCCCAGTGGCCTACCTGATCAAATACATATGAATACGTTTCGCCCTGCTTCAATCCGTTCTTCGCATTGAGGTTTGGCAGATCAGAATTTTCCGGATACGGATCCGACGCCGGCCAGTGCGGCTGCACATCCTTATTGAACCAGGTTACCTTGGTGCCAACTTTTACCGTGATCACCGGCGGAGTAAATCCTTTATCAGAAATCACAATTGTCGCGGAATCCGGAATTACGCCGTTCATGCTCGCGTGTTCCATGGCCGGCTTTGATTCCTGCGGATGCATCGCCTGGTAAATCACTTCATCAATCAGGGAAAGCATGACGCGTACATTCTTCGCGGCCTGCGCGATTACTTCCGGCTTCGCGTGTCCTTCGTCGAGCTTTTCGATACCCAGCATTTGTTTTTCAGCACCGTTCAAAAGGCTGATAATTTCCGGATGGTCGTCGCTCAACGGTTGATTGGATTTCATGATCTCAACCAACTGATCGTAATACTGTTTCAATGAATCCAGAATCTGGCGGTCACCCATCGCCTCGGGCATGAGCAGATACCAGACATTTTCCGCCGCGGCGGACGCGGCGCTTGCCTGTCCGAACGCTCCTTCCAGATTATTTTCCTGGGACAGCTTTTCGGCCTGATCCAGGTTAAATTTCGCCCGACTCAATCCTTCTTTGGCCGCCGCCCGGCCGCTTCCCGGCATCGCCGAATCTTCATCGATCAGATTCTGGGCCCGCGCGATGGCGCTGGAAACCGCGTCTTCGTTCAAAAGTTCCCGCGCGTCCGCCTGATCGAGCATATCCTGGCGGATAAAATTCAGCGCGTTGTGGAGCGTATTGCTGTCGGTCATTTCCCGCACCAGATCGATTATCTGAATGGTCAGAAGCTGGTTTCCCGGTATGCCCCCGATGGAATCCGCAAGCGTCGTGGAGGCAGCGCTCTGCAGTCCCTGCAGGTGGCCGTCCAGATCCGCCGCAAGGTCGCCTTCCGCCTCGCGAAGTCCGAGATCGCGGGCAAATTCAATGGCGGGAATATCCCGGAAGCTGCCACTGCCCGCACGCGCCAGCGCCGCCAGGCGTACCCGGAACATATTGCCCGTGTCCAGTTTTGAAACAATGCCGTTCAGCATCACCGTCATTCCGTCATGCGCGGCAGCGATCTGATCCAGGGCGGACTGGTCTTTCGAAAACTTCGTCCACAACTGATCCAGCATAGTCTGGTACAGCAGTGTCCGTCCGGTAATATCATTCACCAGCTTATCAACGTCCGGATTCGCAGTGGTATCGGTAAAGGAATTCAGGCGGACGGCAAGATTCGCCACCGCTGATTCAAAACTGGCAAACGCTTCCGCCAGTCCCGCCTTGTTATAGGGCGCGATCTCCACGAACTTTTCCAGCTCGGCCGCCTTTTCATTGACGATATCGAGCTCGATCTTGGCTTTGCTGATCGGATTTCCCGTAAAAAGCTTCCGAAAACCGCGGCCCCATTCCTTCAGGAAATAAAACGGATTGGACGGCAAAAGACCGACGTTCTCCACGCCGAGATCAACCGTCTGCGCCCGCACAAACTGGATCAGCGGCGCGCACGATGCCATGGCGGCGACAATAAAAATCGCCGTAAGAGTCTTTTTCATATATTGAGTGAGATTGGTTATCTGGCAGCCGTCTCAAGCGGCAACCAGTTCATTTCGCATAATCAGGTGATTATCAGCGGACGTCTTGCGGGAGCGCCAGCCAACAAAAAAAGTGCGTTAGCACTTATAAAGATACTAGCATATCCACCCCCTCCCCTGCAACCCTAGATTTCCACACCCAAAAATGGTCTAATATCCCTCCAAAGTGTGGGATTTTTCATGCCCTTTGATGCGGGCCAGCGCCTTAGCCTCAATCTGGCGGATGCGTTCGCGGGTTACGCCGAACTCCTTGCCCACCTCTTCCAAAGTGTGGGTTACGCCGTCTTCCAGACCGAACCGCATGCTCAAAATCTTCTGCTCGCGCGGGGTGAGATCAATAAGGATTTCCCGGATCCGGTCGCGGAGCAGGGTCTGGGACGCCACCTGTGACGGGGTGAGATTGCGCTCGTCCGGAATGAATTCGGAAAGGGTTGAATCCTCATCGTCGTCCCCTACCGGAGATTCCAACGACACCACGTCCTGGGAAATTTTCTGGATGTGGCGGATCTTTTCCACCGGCATGCTCATCTCAATCGCGATCTCTTCGGCCAGCGGCTCGCGGCCAAGCTCCTGGGTAAGCCGGCGTTTCGCTTGGGTATATTTGGAAATCGTTTCCACCATGTGCACCGGAATGCGGATAGTGCGCGACTGGTCAGCCAGCGCGCGGGTAATCGCCTGACGGATCCACCAGGTCGCGTAGGTTGAGAATTTGAAACCGCGGCGGTAGTCGAATTTGTCGACGGCGCGGGAAAGTCCGATGTTTCCTTCCTGAATAAGATCGAGAATGGAAAGGTTCGGCGTGCGGTTAACGTAGCGTTTCGCGATGGATACCACCAGACGGAGGTTTGCCTGAATGAACATTCGGCGCGCCTCTTCGTCGCCTTTTTCAATCCGCTTGGCAAGTTCGCGCTCGTCCTCGGTCTTCAGAAGCGGCGTCTTGCCGATTTCCTTAAGATACATCTGCACGGCATCGGGAAGATGCTCGCTCAAAGTGGCTTCCTCCAGCTCCTTTTCGCTGATCTCTTCCTTCGGCAATTCGATCAGCTGGGTCGTTTCCACCACTTTCACCCCCGCTTCTTCCAGCTTGTCATAGATCTCTTCAAGAAACGCAATGTCCTCCTCGACATGCGGGAAATAATGAAGCACTTCGGTGTCCGTCACAAAGCCGCGGCTCCGGCCGCGGTCGGTAAGCTCACTAAGCGCCTGAAGATCGAGCCCCCGTTTTTCCTCCTTCTTGGTTTGCTTGGCTGCCTTGGCCGTTTTTTTGGGGGATTTCCTTTTTTGCATCCTTTGCATAAGCCGCCCGTGGCGGCTTAGTGTTTTTTTAACTTTCTTTACCGCTTTTTTTGCATTTCGCTTCTTCATAAAAGATTGCCGCGATGGACAAATCCCCAGCGGCTGTTGGCTCTACTATATCACTTTATCACCCTTTACTTCAAGCTGTCGGAGCTCTTGAAATATCTTTTGCCGCTCCGCCAGCAACGCCCCCATATCCTCCCCTTTTTGTTCGGCGGTGTGTATCGCCGCCGCGTTGCGATCGCTGTCTTCGTGAAGATTTTCAAAACGAAGCTGGCGGAAAAGTTCGCCAAGTTCTTTTTCGGCCTGCTCGCGGTCAGGATACGTTTCCAGCCCCGACCGCAGACTTATTACATCCAATAATGCGCTGGCCCGTGCATCAAGCGCGGCGGTTTTTTTGTTTCCCATTTCATATTGCAGTATCAGCTGATACACCTCCGGCAGCTGAGTAATCGATTCGGAGGTTTTCGGATACAGTTCGCGGTTGCCGACCGTCAGCGCCGCGATCCGCTGGGAAATCAGCTCTTTCCTCGAAACCGCCTCCGGTGCTTCCGGCACTGCGCCGGCATCCGAAAAATTCTGCTGCGGTTCGGCGACTTTAATCGCGTCCAGCTCCTCCACCAGAAAGTTTTCCTGGATGCCACTGGATTTAGCCGCCTCCTTCAGCCAATATGCCCGCTCCACGGGACTCGCGAGAAATTTTATTTTTGCCAGCACGGTCCGCAGGTTCTTTTTGATGTCGCCGGCGCGATCCGCGATAGTATAACGTTCAAAGTAATATTGCATCGCGGGAATCGCACCGTCCGCCAGCGTTTTCAAAAACCCCGGGCGGGCCACTGCAACGTCAGCCGGATCTTTCGCTTCCAGATCGGCTGGAAATTTCATCACTTTCGCGGACAGGTCGGCGGCTCCGGCCAGATCGATCGCCCGTTCCGTAGCGATGCGCCCTGCCTCATCCTGGTCAAAAGAAAGAATCAGTCTGTCGGCGAATTTTCGGAGCGCCTTCAGATGCTCCACCGTCAGCGCCGTTCCCGACGTCGCCACCATGTTTTTGATCCCGTCCTGCCAGGCCATGATAAAATCCATCTGCCCCTCCACCAGAATCGCGCAGCCCGCGTCGCGGATCGCGTTCTTGGACAGGTGCAGACCGTACAGAATTTTAGATTTATTGAAGATTGGCGTCTCCGGCGAATTCACATACTTGCCGATGTTATCGCTCTCGTGGCCCGGCATGATCCGCCCGGTGAATCCCACCACCTTGCCGAAATGATTATATAAAGGAAACATCACCCGGTTTCGGAAGCGGTCCAGATAGGTTCCACGCTCGGTTTTGAACGCCAGTCCGGCGCGTTCCACGTCGCTCACCGCGAACCCCTTGCCGGTCAGATGCCGCACGAGAAGATCGCCGCCGTCCGGCGCGAAACCGACCTCGAATTCCTTGGCGGTCTCCCCCTTCATCGCCCGCTTCTTCAGATATTCAATCGCCAATGTGCCCGCATCGGACACCAGTTGTTTTTTAAAAAAATCTTTGGCCGCCTTGTTGACGTCATACAGAACATTGAACTGCTTCTGATCGGCGGTGCCGACGCGGCCGACATCCACCCCCGCTTTTTCCCCGAGAATTTTCAGCGCTTCCACGAAGTCGATATTTTCATAGCGCATGAGGAAGGCAATCACGTCGCCGCCGAGGCTGCAGCCGAAGCAGTGCCAGGTGCCGCGGTCCGGCGATACCATAAACGACGGCGTTTTTTCTTTATGGAAAGGACAGTTGGCTTTGAGATTCCGGCCGGCCGGCACAAGATTCAAATAAGGCCGGAGAAATTCCGCGATCTCCAATTTTTCCTTTATCTGCTGTGCCGCGTCGCTCATTGCTTCAATCTTAGCGCTTTTTAAGTCTCGTTATCAACCAGGGAAATTTTTAATTTTAAATTGCAAATTTTAAATCAATGACTAAATTTCTCAATTTTTAAATTGAGGCATTTCAAATTCATTGAAAATTTTAAATTGATAATTGTAAATTTAAAAACCCCTCTATTCAAAGAGGGGTTGAAGCTTTTTGTACTGGCACTCGGTGAAAAAACCATACTTGACCAGCAGAGCGAACTTTTGGCGGTAACGCCGGTCGGTTTTCAGGTATGGGCTGTATCTGAAACAGGGGCGCTGATCGTCCAAGTAAAGATAGGTTAGGCATTCCCTTACCCATTCGGCAATGTCTTCCCCGGGAGTTTTGCGGGAGTAACTACTCAGTATCCCCTCTGAATACGCTTCCGTGAACAATTCGCCGTACACATCCCCGGCCAACTTCTCCCACACCTGGACGAAGTGGAACGCTTCGTAGGTCGGGTACAGATCGCACAAATTCGCCACGTACGCATGCGCGGCTTCGTGCCAGATCAGCCCGAACGTAACCTCGCCCTTGAGTACGCATACTTTCTTCTGCAGGGCAGAGCAGAAGTGGCCGATCGCTTTCTTGTTGTCTTTCTGAATGTGCTCCTTGTCCTCGGTAATCTGAATCTCGCCGATGGAGCGCTCCACCGGCAGAGCCAGATAGCTGAGCGCCTTTTCGATGAGGGAAACCTCTTCGGTGGAGATAGCGCCGGTGATCTGGAGCGCGTACCTCGGCGCCTTCAATTCCTGCCAGTCACTCGGCCGGGACAGCCGGCCGTAATCACAGCCGGCAATCAGCAACAACCCGAGCACGCATGCCTTCATAACTACCTCTCAAATTTCTGCCAATACCTTATCAAAAAGAAAAACCGCTGTCTATTCGAACAGCGGTTTGAGTTTCGCGTAATGCGCATCACTGAAAAATCCGTAGCGGTGGAGCAGGGCAAGTTTCAGCCGGTATTTAGGGTCGGCCTTCACGTTTTGGTTCAACAGAATCAGCTGGTTATGGTCATACACAAGATGCAGATAGCATTCTGCGACCCATTCGGCGATGTCTTCCCCGTGATCTCCGCGGCTGTAATTGGTCAGGATTCCGTCATTATCGGGAAGCGACTGGTCCCTTTTGTACACGTCGCCGGCCACCGCCATCCACTCTTCAGAAAAAACAGTGCTTACACGGTCCAGATGCCGGTGATGGAGATGCGCCATTTCATGAAAAATTGCTCGGGGAGTCACATACTGATCGCTTAGGCAAATCCTGTTCGGTTCCAGCGCGCACAAGTGGCCGGCCGCATGTTCATTGGTCCAGGTTCCCCCGAGATGCGCATCTTTGTATGCGAACACATGGAAAGAAACATTGTCCTGGAGCATGGGATCGTTAAGATCCCGCAATGTCGCGGCGATAATCAGGGGGTATTCCGGCTTGAGATCGCTGCCGTACAAGCTGAATGTTTTCTTTTCCCCCTTCACCTCTCTGATAAGAAAGGTGTGGGCGGCACAGCCGATAAGGAACACGAGCACGATCAAAACTGCCAGCAACTTCACGGGCCACCTCTGTCAAACTTCTTCCTTAAAGGTACGCCTGTTTTTAAAAATAAAAAAGCCCCTTACGGTTTTCCGTAAGGGGCGAACTTCAAATATACTGGCTTCAGCGGGTCGGACTGAAGCGCTCTGCCCGGTGTGTTGTCCGGCTTTGGCCACCCGAGGGAATCACGTTTTCGTATTCCCCCACCAGGCTTAAGGCCGCCCCTCTTAGTGGGCCTTCATAGCCTTCAATTTTCCCTCCTCCACGTCTGTGGTCGGTTGGCGTTGCGGCGGAACGGCGCATGAACATCAGCGCCGCTCCGCCGTGGAGTCGCGTGTCGATGTTCGCACATGACGGTTTGTGTTTAGGGTCGGGACCCGTCCCGACCTACGCTCAGCCAAACTGCCTCAGACGGAAATGCATCTCGATCGTTCCTCCGAATGGAAGCTAGAACTTCCTCCGGATGCCGCGCTTGGCGACCTCGAGCTCCGACATGTCGGAAACGAAGGTCACGCGCCGCGAACCGAAGGGAAGATTCTGCAGCCAACCGCGGCCGTTCTTCTGCTTCCGCAGATCCTTCACGAACGCCTCGTCGGCATCCGCATCGGTCACGCAGTTGGCGTCCACCTGGTCGTCGTTCAGCATAATTCCCAGCCCTCCTAAAATTTTCAAATTGCCCTGTTACCTTGCGATCGATCCGCGACACGAGTCGTAGACCGATAAAAGGTGACCACCTACGCTGTTTTTTCAGTTTTGGTGGTCATCCGGAAATGGCGCTCAACGCATAATACTGTTCCTCCGTATCAGCCCGCAACCGCATTGGTTGTAAGCTGATGTAAGGCGGCCTCCCGTAATTCTTTCGAACTACGAGAGGCCTAAGGTAGAGAAGATTGCTAGACCTCGTAGATCGAGGCGATACTCATCGCCCGGAGTTCCGGGGTCTCGTGATTCTCTTCGAGCGTTTCCAGCTCGTCGGCCATGACACCCATGGCCTCGGCCACGTCCTGCTCCTCCATTGCCAACCCCTTAAAAGTACACATCCGCCCCAACTCACAAAAACACTATAACCAATCGATAAAGATTTGTCAAGAGCCTCAAAAAAGGTCCATTTTCGGGGCTTTTTGAGCGTAATACTGCTCCTTTATCCGGTTAGCTTCTTTTTCAATAACCGGCCCTTCATAATCCCCCGCATGCGCCGTTGACCCCTGATACACCGGCGCCTTCTGATCGAGATGCAGGCTTAACGATACTATTTTCGCCGTCCGGTTCCACACGCCATATATATGAAAACGAGGATACAGTCCGCTGGTAAGCGAACGGTAAAAACGGAGTTCCTTGGTCTTGTCATCGACTCCGTCATAGTGATACCCCGCCGACCGCATGAAATCGGTGACGTTGTCGGTAAAATTTTTGAGTTCAAATTTCATTAACAATATACTACCACCTTAAGATCACTTGGCGAAGACAGCTATTTCTTCGGAACATCCCGCAGGCGATTTGGCTGGCCTGGCGCATGATTGCGCCAGAGCCGAGGTGCCCTGCAAATCGCCGAGGGCGAAGAAAGCCGCGCCGCCGGAGCGCGGCTATTCTGTTTCCGAAAAATACGCTGCCTGAGTCTTGTCGGGCTGCCGGGAATTGAACCCGGTCTACATGCACCCCATGCATGCGTACTGCCGGTATACTACAGCCCGA
>CAZWVU010000004.1:0-86377 GCA_964637575.1 uncultured Candidatus Saccharibacteria bacterium | reverse complement strand
AAGAACCACCAAGATTAAACCACGATTGAAGGTGATTTACAATTTTATTGGGTCGCGCACTGTCCGGAGTTATAACAGTCCTCGAAGACAGAGGTTATATGATTACGGTACGCGAAAAAATGAACAATATCAAGAAGGTTGCCAAGTTTTACAACTATGACTTCCTCTCCGAAACGATTAACCGCAACTGACCTTATTTAACCGTTTTTGCCCAACTATTTGCCTTTGTGGCGAGCTTTGTGGTGACAGAGAGAGTTTGCCACCACTTGCACCAGGTCCCAGCCGTAAGACCAAATTTGAGAGCTTGGGACGATTTGCTTAACTTCAACAATTTTAAGCAAATATGACTCACTTCTCCGATTTATCCTTTTGCTTAAAAGGATCTGGATCGGGTAGAGAAACCAGCAAATCCCAAAGCTGGCGTACCCGGTCCTTCTTGTCCGGTACATCTCGATAGACTACCTCAACCTTAAATTTTGGGTTTCTCTTTTTTCTCATGGTACGAAGTTGGCCGCTTTTTCAGTAGCTTTTTCTTTAGCTGGTTGTACCTGCTCATTCCAACAAGTACTCACATCCCACCGAATTGGCCATTCAAAAATACAATTCGCAAAAAACCTGTACACGAACACTACACAGAAAACGATGATAAAAACCGCAATGGCTAATCCCCATTGAAACTTTTCTTGCTTTGTCATCCCACGCGAGTGGTGTTTGTAAAATCTACGTCCGCCCATGATTATTTTTTGTTTGATTATACTCAGTCAACTAAACTATACTTTCCCTCAAAATATATCCAACAACAGAACCTTTTGCTATTAAGAAGTCAAGTATCACCAACACCTCTTCTTTCAATTTTTTAGTCTCTCTTATTTTTGTGCGATTTTTATAGATATACTTTCTGATCAGATTTTCTATATAGAAAAGAGTGTTCACTTCGAGCTTAGCGGTAAGCAAATTTTGATTTTTAACTAACATATCTGACACCCATAGTACGCCATCCTCCATATAGGTACTTCCAATATCATTTAGCAGTTTTGAAATTGCATATAGGGTTGAGGCGCATTGTCCGATACTTTCTGAAATTTCTTTAAAAAATCTTTTATCATTATCCTTAAATGTATGCCATTCGGTCGCGGATTCCTTCCACTGATTTTGAGCAAAAAGATAGCTTTTAATAATTTTATCAACATACCAATACCCGTCTCCCTTTCTACAAATCTCAATTATTTTCCCCTTAAATATCCTCCAAACTTCCCAAAATATCTCATACGAGTTTAGGTAATCCTCAGCAGATATGAATTCTTCAAACAAATCTGCGACCACCTCTGAACTATTAAATTTGTTCAGAAATGGCTCGAGATATTCTTGAATTTCTTCTTTCGGAGAACTCAATACGAAATAAGCTAGTTTTTCTAGAAACCCATGTCTAACCGTATAATCAACTCTATCCTCTCTGTCTCTTGAAATTAATTTTTCGGCAAAAGCAAAAATGATTTTTTTGACTATTACTTTATGCTCCTCATTTTCGGTCTTCAGAGGAACCAGCTGGAAGGCTGTTTTTAATGTATATAAATCTATCTGCTCAATATCTCCTAACTCATTGACTAGTAATTGATTGTTTTTAATTTTATCTAAATAAACCTTGTTTTCTTTCAAGAATTTTTTCATCACATCATCATCTTGTATATCGTACTTATTCTTCTTATATTTTTCTTGACGTGTCTTTTCCCTTAGCGCGTCAAATTTTGGCTTCAAAAACAAATAGCCTAACAATAATGACTGGGCATCATAAAAATGAGTACCCCATAGTCTATGTATAGCTGTGATTGAAAATACATTAAAACTTGTACCGGCCATATCAATTGGATAATAGTTGAACAAGTTAAATAACAAAATTTCTTTTATCTTTCCTTTTTCTTTCGGAAGCTTCTCGAATAAAACCGGCAATACCGAAATTGCCGACTGTGCACCATCAGTTGCTTGATATTGATAATTAGGACCAGATGATAAAGACACTGCTTTTAAAACGATACCCGTGCAAAATTCAGCTTCATCTTTCGAAAGCTTGTCAAAAAAATCTCTAATCATAACAGAGCAAACTTCCGTGGGTATAGAATGATTTAAAAGATGGAAACTTTCTTCTTCAGAATGTTGAAATGATAATCGATCAAGCCTTTTCGTAGTTTTTAATTTTTCAACTATTTCTTCAATTTCTCTAAACACAAGTCTACGATCATCCTCATATTGTTTATACTGCTTATATTTTTCATCATTTCTAAGTCTGAAATTTGCCCACAATTTTAATTGCAGATATTTAGATGATTCAGAATTCTTTTCTAAAGATTTTTCACTATACTCTTTTAATTCTGGATCAATTTGAGGATTAAAATTAATCAAATACCCGTCATCAGTTTTTTCTGAGACAAGATTCATCTTTCTTCTATCCATTCTTGCCAAGTAAAGCCTCCATGTCTTATCAGATTCTGTTTCTTTTAAAGGATCAGGTAATTTTTTGTAGTAATCATCCAATATTTTCCATAATACTTTTTGTCTGTTTTTTGATTCTTCTTCGTCTACATCTTCATTCCTAAATAATTGGTAGTTTAAAAAGAGATTTTCTAAAGACAATTTTCTGTGTTTATCATCACAAGCATGTAGCCTTTCTGACTCATAAAATTCATTTTTTGAGTTACCACCAAATACTTTTAGAGATAGAAGCATACCTTTGTGACCCTGATCTAAAACCAACCTGCCTGTATCGCAAAAGAAGAAATCTTTTGTTTTAAAAAGAATTGTAGCAACATCGAAAGTCTTTTCTGGATATGCTAAAACAACACTTGCTACCACAGCTGAAATAGATGTAGACCTCGAATTTTTAAGAAGATAAAAAAGCCAACTTTCTAGAGTTTTTGAATCAACAATCTTTCCATTCTCAAGGAAAAACTTTTCTAGCGCCATGTGCATTGACTGCAAAACATGTGGTGCCGGCGCGGATGATCCTCTATACATGTTCCAAAGCCTTCCATTTCTACTGTCGTATTGTTTTATTGATTTGTCTTTTTCAATAAAAACTTCAACTTCCTCAACCTCATACTTGGCAAATTCGGATTTAGCGAAATGTTCAACTGTTTTATTTGTAAATTTCAATATGAAGTCTACTGTTTCCTGAAGCGAAGATTGGAGAAGCCAGTAAATTGGAGTCTGATATGCACTAGCCGGAAAATAATCTAAATGATCATCTTCCATATCAAAGTATTCTGCTATGTCTATTCCGGAACGACCATAAGAGTGGCCATCTTCTTTTGGTGTAAATGACCAAAATAGATCTGCTATTCCCAGCACATATTTAGGATGAGTTTTAGCAATAACAACCCCCTCAAGTTTTGTCAAAATGGTTTCAGATAAATCAACATATGGATCTCTGTGATTTTTCCATTTATTCTTTATAATTTCTTTAAAAATTTCCTCTAACTCATCTTTAATCTCAACTGAGCTATAAAGAATTGTCTGTAGAAGATTATTTTTTGTACTATCGTCAGAAATGTATACATCTTTTTTTATAGTCCATTGATAATACTTTAGTGCCATCAAGCCAGAATACTTTGTCGTTTCTCCCTCTTTAAATTTACTAGTCCAGTCGTGAATTATCGGTAAGATAAAATGGATATTCTGAATGCCAACTTGATCAAAGTTTTCAAAAACAAATTTAATAAGGCTTTTCCACCCCTGTCCTTTCGGCCTAGTCAAAATATATTTAAGAGAAAAGATATTTAGATTTTGAACTCCTAACTGCTTGAAAAAGTCATCGTCAACCTCCTTGCAAGCAATTCTTAAAAGGAAAAAAATTCTGTGCAATAAGCTTTCTTCGTACTTATAGTCGATAGTTAGAGATTGTACGACTTTAGATGAATTGTCGTACTTGACTACTTTTTCAGGTATATTCAGCAATTCATCTTTAAAAAACTCAAAGAATATAGGGGAGAAATCCGAAAGTAAAACAGAAACCAATATTTCGTCTTTCCAAAAAGATTTTACATCTTTATCCTTAATAGCTTGTTCAATAAAAGTTTTAATCTCATTATTTTGTAGCAACAGCTTTTCCGATACCCATTTTCTGAAAGCACGACGTAAAGGCAAAGAACTGCCTAAATTTTGGAAAAAGGTTTTATTGTCAGGTTTTTTACGAAATTCAATCTCAATATTTTTTTCCAATGCCCACTCCTCATAAATATCATGGGTGATAAAATATCCATGTGGTGACTCGTATCCCAAAATCCCATCCTTTTTTAGTTCATTATCCAAAATTTCTGACGTACAATTTGGATTAATAAAAAATTGTCCATCCGTTGCTCTCTGTAGTGCCATTTTTAAAAAACATTGTTCTCTCGCAGGTTTAGATTTAATAATTATCTTATTCCACAACCTGTCTTTAAAATCCGTATAGTTTATTTGTTCACCCTCTTTGTAAAATTTCAAATATTCATTTAGATAAAATGGATTTGTAATAAGATCTGATAACTTTTCATCGTTGGGGATAGAGAAATGGTACGTCTCAGAAAGTTTACTGAGTTCCTTCGTCTCCAGATTTTGTATATTGATATTTAAAGGAGCAATTTTATAAATCTCGAAAAATTGATAATTTAAGTCCTCAAGATAATTATCTCTCGTAGTAAAAACGACTTTCCAATTTTCCTTAACTACAATAGATAAAAACTCCTTAAAGGGATCAGTATTTTTTAAATCCAATAGTTTTTCCGCAGAATCGATGACGATAATTTTATCACTTTCATCTTTATGCCCACTTAAAAAATCCTGAAAACTGTATCCAGTAAAAAAATCACCTATGTTTCTCAGTTCAAATTCGGTTGCCTTAAAAATATAGAAAGGTATTTTGTTTCTGACTTCTTCGTAGAAATCTTTAATGGCCGCTGTTTTTCCAACCCCACCAATACCACTCAAGATTAATACCTTCGCTGAGTTAGTTTTTAGCCTCTCCAAATTGCCGCTCCTGTCTATCTTTATATTTTGACCACTAAAGGTGATGGTTGTTTGTATCTCGTTTAAAATATTTTCTGAATGATCCTGTTGGTTTTTTATGAGGTCAAATATGCTCTTGTCTAAAATAAAAAAATGTTTAGCTATTATTTCGTTATCGACAGAAACAAAAGTAGATTCAAAAAAACTGCCGGTTTTCCATTCCAATTTAATCCCAAGAGAATTTGCTTTTCCTTCGGCATCTTTTTTGCCTTGAGGTTCTTTACCTTTGGTTTGTCCCCATTCTTGATTGGTATAGAAAATGAATTTTGTGATGTTTGGATAATCTCTTTTGGCTCTTTCAAGGCCATCAATAACATCCTTTTTACAAGTTGTGCTCGCTAAGGAAGAACTATAAAACTTGGCTTGCCAGCCAATTACTTCGTTCCCTTCCTCAATTGGGTCGGTTTCTATAGCGGATTGATTTTTATAACGAAAAATTCCTGTCGCTCTCTTAAATTCTCTACAAAACAATGAATAACAAAACCACTCAAAATTATTTTGAGGGTTTTCGCTAAATTTTGCCTTAAAAATGTCCCAGTTTGGCTTGACCATCGGAATTATTTTAATTTCTGAAAAATAAACAGGTGTTCGTGCATTATCAATAGAAAATTTGACTCCTTAGATTTAGTCACCCA
Source organism: uncultured Candidatus Saccharibacteria bacterium (assembly GCA_964637575.1). Classification (GTDB taxonomy): domain Bacteria; phylum Patescibacteriota; class Minisyncoccia; order UBA6257; family WO2-44-18; genus JAHFLQ01. The sequence continues at coordinate 80,705 of CAZWVU010000004.1, read as the reverse complement.
GAAGCCGGTAGCCTTGCAGTTAAATTGTCTTTTTATGATGTCCTCCTTAAGCAGTAATCCTGCTTTCAGAAACCGGTCCATGACCTTATAAGCAAGGGGTTGGTACATCTTGTTTCGTCGAGTATCTCCCATCAAGATGGCACAAAACTTGCCCGGCTTTAGCACTCTAAAAAATTCTTTGGCCACCTTTTCCATCTCATCACAAAATGCCTCAATATCATGGATGTTTGATAGGTCATCAACAAGCTTACCCTCGCTGTATTTGATTATGTCTACATAAGGAGGATGGGTAAGAACAAGATCGATACTATTGTCCTCTAGTTTTGATAAATCGCGAGAGTCCCATTTGAAACCCCTCTGCCAAGATTTATTCTCAACCTTAAAATTCAAAGACTTCTTTGTACGCTCAAGAGCTTCTTGGTTTACATCAGAATAGATAATATTTCTATTCAAAATCTTTGCTTCAATTGCCGTAGTACCGCCCCCAATCATTGAGTCAAGCAAAACTTCCCCCTCTTTTGAGTAGCGGAGAATAAGATTGCGAGCTACTTCTGGAGACCAGTTGCCTCGCCAATCTGATGCATGAGTTGCCCAGTTACCGCGACGAGGAAAAGCCCAAACTGTAGTACATTCCAGTTCAAATTCGTCGGGATGTAATTTTAATTGGGCATCTTGTTTCGGTGTCATGTGGGTTTACCATTTAAGTTCATTTAGGACACCGGACTCAAGCATATTGAGATTGAAAACGTATTCGTTATGGTTATATGTTTCTTCAAGTGGTCGTTTTGTTGTATGCCAACCTAAGCCATCGGTTATCCAGATAAAATCAATGTCTTGTGCTTTGAGTTCGTCATAAAGGCTTCGGAACTCACCGCATACCGCTTTAAGTTTTGAGCCACCACCGTTATAAAAGTTTGCTTCAAATAATTTAATTTTCTTAGTCTTCAGATTGTATATAGCAAAATCAAAACTTCTTTCCGATTTATCTACCTTGATGTCTATGCCCCATTTACTCTTTATACTAGTAGCCCGTGCTTGAGACATGCACTCATAACCATTCTTGTTACAAAAATCGCTTAAGAACGTTCCAACAATTTCCTCCATCAATGTTCCGCCCCGATTTTTACGACCGTTACTATCAAGACCGACCTCAACTCCCATAACATAATCAACAAGATTTTTAATCCCATCTTTTTGGAATAGGCGCGCGAGACCAGATTTTTCCAAGAATTCAAAGTATCTAGCTGGGTCCTGCTCTTTCCCTGAAAAATCAAAGAACTCTGAATTCTTTGTCGCTTTATCAAAAATTTCCAGTTTATTTTCTCTTACTGCTAAAAGTACAGGAAGTGCTCTCACAATATCCGGATTCGCACTATAAAGTTTATTAAATTCATCCTCCAGATTATCCTTTCCCAGGAGATAATTAAGTTTATTGAGGGCAATCTCTAGGTCCGAACTATTTGAAAAGACCTTCTTCCAATTTACGAAATAATCCCAAGTCTTGATTGAGCTTTTGAAAGTAGTAATAAGATTGTTAAAGTCTTTTTTCATAATTTAATAATTAGTTACAAGAACTTCAGTAATTTTTCCTCTGCCTGATCCCTTCGAATTAATGGCTCGGCCAGCCTCCACTTTATTAACACGAATATTCTTATGTCCGGAGTAGATTTTATTAATGAAAGAAGTGTCTGAGTTTGAAAGCATCACAAAACATCCCCTCTTGTTGAGTTCGAGAACTGTGTCACGAAGCTCTATTTGTTCCTTATCTAAAAATGCTTCGGCTGTATAAGAAGTAAATGATGACGTTTTGCTTACCGGATAATAAGGAGGGTCTAAATAAACAAAGTCTCCCTTTTTTGCGGTCTTTAATACTTCCTTGTAGTCCTGATGTTTAATTTCAATATTCTGAAGTGACTTTGATACCTTTCTCAAATTACTCTCATCACAAATAAGTGGGTTAGCATATTTACCATAGGGTACATTGAAACCTCCTTTACTATTTACTCTGTACAAACCATTGAAGCAGGTGCGGTTCAAAAAGATAAAGCGAGATGCAACATCAAGGTCACTAAGGGATTTGGAGTCCTTTGCACGTATGTTTAAAAAATATTCTTTGTCTGTTTTATGCTTCTTCAAAGAAGCGATCAACCCTTCAACGCCATTTTTTATAACGTTATAAGTAGTAACGAGTTCTTTATTTAAATCAGAGAGAAAACCTTTCTCTGGGAGTAGATCAAAGAATACGGCACCACCTCCAACAAAAGGCTCGAAGTATCTTCCTGTCCTAATATCAAATTTTTCCGGTGGATAGAGATTCAATCTTCGAAACTGTGCGAGTAGCTGTCGCTTACCACCAACCCATTTAACAAATGGCTTTGGTTTTTCAGCAATAATCCGAGCGGCATCCTCAAGGAGATTCGTTTTGTCAGCCAGTAAAAATACCTTATGAGCAAAGATGGCATTAATATCGAAAGTCTTTTGAATGTCTTGGATTGCTTGTTTTGTGGTCATAATCTTTTTTACTTTTTCTTCGACTTAACATTACTTGTCTCCTCCAAGAAAGCGTTTAAATCAGATTCTTTGATGCGCCATACTCCAATCTTGGATGCTTTAAGCTTTCCGGATTCAATATAACGAGTAACAGATCGACCACTGACCCTTAGAATTTTAGCGGCTTCCTCAATACTGAAAAGTTTCTCGATGTTGGAATTCATAAAAGTCGTACCCGATAAAATTACTTATTTGTATTTTACCGCTTCAGATTTTCGTTGTCAAAGATGGCATATTTTGTCATAATGACTTTGTGGTTTGGAATACTTTTACTACATCAATTACGCTGTGTAGTAAGAAAAAGTGGTGAATGGAGCTGGAAAATAGCTCCCATTCACTGGTTTTTGAAGAAACTGGCTCCATTTCACAAATGAATATGAAAAATGAGTATCCAAAACTAGCCTTTATTCAGACGTTGCTGGGGAGCATTGAGTCCGTAACTGATGTCACGCATAAACTCCCTGCCAAGGTCTACTTTAATTACCCTGTCTCTACTTTTGATATTTCCGATCAGAAAGCCGTCCTTGCCGAGCTGAAAAAGAAAAAGATTGTTTCTAGCTTCAAGCTGGATGGTGACGATTTTGTAATTTCCAAACCGAGCAGGTCAATGCTCAACAATTATTATTTCAAACTTAAAAATAGGCCGGCACTGCAAGAAGAAGCGCCAATCGATACCAAGATCAGATTTAACGAGAAAACCGGCAATATAACTATGGGAAGTAAGGTTTGCCCGGTCCCAATAAACACTAATCAGTATTTTCTCTGCAAAGTCTTATTCGCACTTCCGTTTGGCACTCCGGTAACTGAAACTGACATCGTGGATATGGCAGACTGGGCAAAAGACACGAAGCGAAGCGTTTATGACGCCAAGATTGCCGTTAACAAAAGGATCAAAGATGCTTTCGGCATCAGTAATTTTATAAGCTGGCGTACCGGTCGGGTCCGGATTGACTACGAACAAAAGTGAGACTTTGGTGAGTCAAAGGTGAATCACAGGCGAGCGCACAGACTGGAACAAACAGTCTGCTTTTTATTTGCGGACTGGCAAACAATATGCCAAAGCCGGTGCCAACAAAGAAAATCCCTACCCTCACTATCGAACAGATGGAGGAAATTTTCATGGACAGACTAGCCGACTTAATCGTCCGTCTTTTGGATCATCAATATTTAGAAAAAGAAAAAGCTAAAAAGAATGAAAATGAGAAATCAACTGGACAGCAATAATTTTATAACAAGCGACTTCTACGTGGCCGCCTTTCTCGTGGCTAAGGGATATAGGTTGCTTGGTATAAACAAAGCCGACTCACGCCGGTTTCGTTTTATTTTCCCCGATGAGCCAGATCGTCCCCAACTGGTAAGCGCTTTCTTTGCGGGCTTGGTCGAAGTGAATGCCAAAGAATTTGTCTCGGCGATCAAGGAACTTAAATCGCTCATGTATAACGATGCAATGGATTAAGTCGGTCAAATCGAATGAATATGAACATGGAAAATCTGCCATTCAAAATAGACAATAATGATTATGTAAAACTCCCACGGAGTATTAAAACCGCCCTTATCGACGGTCACTTGAAGTTTGAGGAATATGCCATTTTGGTGTGGCTTTGGCTCACTGCCAATCCCCGATCTGGAAGAGCTCATGTAAGTTATGCCGGACTCTCAAAAGATTTCAAAGAAAAATATGACAAGAACAGGGTGAATAAAATTATGCTCGAGCTAAAGCGGAAGAGGTGGGTATGGTTTGCTAGACAACAAGGTCGCAGAAGTTCATTCAATGTGGATATCGGCAATTATCCCTTATCTGACGGCACATTTAAGTACATTGAACATCACTTTGAACAGAAGTCTGGCAGAAGTGATGATACTACTCCAGAGCAAACACCAGCAGAAGCACCGGCAGAAGTCGATGACATTTCGCAGAAGTTGGAAAGCGAGAAGAAGAAGCTGGTAGCAAGGTTTTCTTTCACTTCCGATAGTTCACTCGGCAGAAGTCAGAAGAACGATAACGAAAAAGAAAATAAAAACAATCGATCGAATCGCTGTGTGGTAAGAAGTTTCAATCCTAAAACATTTGAGGAAGAAAGATGTTTAGAGATTGCTCGATATCTCGAGGAGCCGGATATGAACTTTATGCTTTCAGCTCTCAAGACTCATGGACTGGCCAGAATAGAAAATGCCTATGAGAAATTGAAACAAATGCCGTCCGGAACGATCAAAAACAAAGGTGCGTATTTTAACTCCCTTCTATCAATAGCCGGTGAAAGTGGCTAAATCAGCAACAATCGGCAACTAACGGCAACATTTTGAGCAAAAAGGCGAAAATTATGACTTACACCAACTCACACTAACTAACACTAAATAACACCAAAAATGAAAAAGATAAACCCAACAAAACCCGGTAAAACCCAACCAAATAGGCACAAAACAGCAATTTCCAGAAAAATTTATGACTGGGGCGGTGTATGTTGCGATTGTGGGCAACAGAGCTTAGCGTGTCGAGCGAATTAGTATAGGGTGTTCGTGAAAGGTCTCTTACAAAAACTTAATCAAAATTAATATGAAAATACTATGGAACATGCATTAATCTACTGCCGAGTCTCGACTGAAGAACAGGCCGAGGACGGCCACCATTCCCTCACCACACAGCTCAAACTCTGTAAACGAGCGATCGAGGAAAGCAACAAATACAAACTGGCAAACGAAGGAGTCTTCGAAGACCCAGGACGATCCGCCACCAATATGAATCGTCCCGGGCTCCAAGACATGTTGCTTCGAGTCCAAGATGATAAAGCTATCCGCGCAGTATTTATTCAAGACACCGACCGACTGGCGAGAAATGCCCTCGACCATATGCAAATCAAAGCGATCCTCAAAAAACATGAGGTTGAATTGTTTTCCGTATCGCAACCCGGCATAACTGACTCTCCGGAAGGAAACTTTATGGACTTAGTGATAGCTGGCGTGAACCAACTCCAGTCGCAAATCACATCGAGAAAAACTTTGAAGAGCCTTGAACAGAAATTCCGAGATGGCTGGTGGCCGACAGGTGTGGCTTCCGGCTACTTGAATGCCGGTGATCCAAGCGATGAGAAAAAGAGGATCATTGTTGTAGACGAAGAACGTGCGCCGCTTATCCAGGAAGCATTCAACATGTATGTGACTGGAGATTATTCAGTCTACGAAGTCCGTGATGCTTTGTATAAGAAAGGGTTCAGGACTCATGCCGGTAAGCGACTAGCTCACAGCAAGATGATTGAGATACTTAAGAATCAGTTTTACTACGGGGAGATGCGTTGGCGAGGACTGGTGGGTGTTGGTAAACACAAACCACTCATCACAAAAGAAATATGGGAACGCACCCAGCTGGTCATGGCCGAACATAACCGCTATGCCTGTCGTAGGCAAAAGTTTAACTTCATACTGCGAGGTCTGACCTACTGCGCCGTCTGCGGACAAAGATACACAGCCGAACATCACCCAAAGAAAAATAAATCTTACTATCATTGCAACCGTTCCGGCGATCAGATCAAATGCTCGGACAAATATGTGGAAGTCTGGGATTTGGAACAGCAGATCGCTGACCTTTTCAAACTGATTGAATTCACTCCGACATTTGTGGGACGAATGGTCGCCAAGATTGAGAAAATATACAGCGGTCGGAAGGAAGTCATAAATAAAGATAAGAAAGGACTAAATACGCAAAAGATGATACTTGAAAAGAAGCGTGACACTGCCGAGGAGAAATTATTCGGTGGATTGATTTCAGATGATGACTTCACTCGAATCAAAGTGAAAATAAAAGAACAGGTCGAGAGCATACAGGACGAACTCTACGCCCAAGATAAGAAGCTTAATATGCGGATTGATGAGCTCCAAGACATCCTGCTCTTTGTGAGAAACGCATACGAGGCATACATGAAAGCTCCGGACGAAATGAAGCGACTATTCCTAGGCCTTTACTGGGAACGGTTTGAGGTGACGGATAAGAAAGTGGTGACGGTCATACCAAGCCCGATTATAAGAGCCTTGATGCAAGCCGAAGGTCTGATCTTCACTGAGAAATACAAAGAGTGCCAGAAACCACGGATCGTGACTGACATGGCGGTGGAGTTCACACCAGTGATCGCTGGTAAATCAAAAGCCTTAGTCGCCCCTAAAACACAAAAATCCCGACGTAATGCCGAGATTCCTGTGATGATATCTAACGAACCTTCTGCGGTTATATTAGATACCGTCTGGGGTGCCTAGAGGGAATCGAACCCTCGAATCCGCTGCCACAGAGCGGTGTTTTACCACTAAACTATAGGCACCATACTGGGTATACGTTAGCACGATTTTATGAAATAGAAAACCCCGGAATTCCCGGGGTTTTGAAGTTTTATTCGTCGCTGCGTTTTGCGAGTAGTTCGCGGTAGATGCCCGCGGTGATCATCCGATATCCTTCACTACCATCTTCAAACTGCGTGAGATAATGAGTTTCGCCGCAATCGCAATTCCATTGACGCAGGGCCTTGATCGGATGGTTTGGCAGGCACCACACGCTTGCTACCACCAGCTCGCCGGCAAACTGACAACGGCTGGATGGAAGCATTTCTGGAGTGGAGACCTGCTGAACCGGCATGGGCATGCCAGCCGCGTCCTTGTGCTCATCGCGCTGGATAGCGACACGCGTCAAGCCAACCAGAGCCACAACAAACAAAAAAGCCATGAACGCGGCCAACCCAAAGGCGCTGTTCCGTCTGATGCGCCAACTGCCGATCTCAGACCGAAGATTGCCATTGACCTGTTCCAAAATCCCGTAGGCGCGGTTGGACTCCGCGAGCTTCTGTTCAAGATAGTGGACTTTCTGTCGCTCCTGGTCAATCACCGCGTTCGCCGTGGAAAGATCCGCCAGCGGCACCGGCCCGCTCAGATGGATTTCCGGGTCTTCCGTCCCGCCGGGACGCACGTCGTCGCTCATGCCTCGCTCCTTTGCAAAAGTTCTGGAAAAAAGAGTACCAGAAACTAACAGGCCGGTCAACGAATTTCCCCCGCCGAAAATAAAAAAGCCCTGCTGCACATCGTGTGATCTGCAGCAGGGCCGGGGCTGGGGGTTCTTGTCCGTCTTGCGACGGACGGGGAGGTCAGGTTAGTTGCCGATGATCCGGACGATGCTGCGCTTCCGGCGCACCAGGTCCCGCCTGTTCTGGTTGCCATACGAGGCAACGCCGCCATCTTTCCTCTGGATGCCGTAGGGCATCAGCCAGAAGCGGGTTTTGGTCGCCGCCACGATGACTCCGAAGATCCGGCGGGCGCGTCCGTTCGGACCGTCCAGCCAGGTCGCCTGCCTGGGCATCTCCTCATCGGTGATGCCTTCCTGCGAGTACAGCTCCGGAAAGAGCCGGGCGGCGCTGGCGTGGTACGGGGGCAGGTTCACCTTGAGAATCCTCCGCTTCTTGGAATACCACACGAGGCCGATCGTCACGAGCGCGAGCGCTCCGAGCAGAACGAAGAGCGTGGTTCCGTCCATACAAATCCTCCCCTTCACATTTTCAAAAGACTCCGATATCAGCCCGCTACACATGTAATGAGCTGATTTAGAGCGGGGTGGCTGAGGCCACCCCGAAAAACATTTAATTGAGGAGAGTTGGAGTCCCCTCAATCAAAATCTTTGCTATCAAAGGTACACGGACAATATGCCATATGAATGTAGTTTTGTCAACCCCCGCTCTGGAACCTTGATTGCAGCTTCAGGGCCGCGCATAATGACCAGTTTGCGTAGTGAAAATCTATCCCGATACAGTGGGTATCAGAGCGGGGGTCAACCCCTACCCTCCCGGCTTAATGTGCTCCAAAATCAGCCATTTCACGTCGTCCGAAGACTGGATCCGCCAGGACAGTTCCGGGGGAATGTTGAGCGTGGTCCAGTGCTTCAGATCGGTTACGATCCGGCAGGCGGCAATGCAGGGACTGTTCTTCTTCAGAAACTCGTTGACCGGTATCTCCACCACGCCCCCGGCGTTATTGCTGGCATGGATCACCGCGCCATCCCTGCTGGCAACATCCCGGACCAGCGCCACATGCCCTATTTTGATTTTTGGTTCCTGATAATCCCAATAGTTTTTCTCGCCGGACTTGAAGAGAAGATCGCCGACCTTAATTGTGTTCATGTCGGGCAAGGGCTCCCCCATCTGGTATTGCTGGATCGCGCGCAGAGGAAGCTCGATGCCGATCCGCGCGTAACACCACTGGGTAAACGTTGAACAATTCACCAGATCCGGCGCTTCGGCCGGTTTGGCGGTCCGGAAATAGATCGATTTCCCGCCCAGCCGGCTCTTGGAAAATATTCCCAGAATGTCGTCCGGATTCCGTTGCGACCAGCTGAATCCGAGTGCCAGCAGGATATCTTCGACGTCATCTCTGTCGACATCCGGAAGTGCTAAAAAATTGAAGAGCACCCGGCTGTTGGTCGCGCGATATGATGGAAATCTCTTGATCACCTGTCCTCCATTTCCAATGTTCTGGCTATACTATATAATAGGTTGATATGCGATTCAAGACTTTCTTATTTTTGTCAATTTTAACCGGCCTGGTACTCGCCATCGGCTATTACTTCGGCGGCCAGCAGGGGGTGGTATACGCGCTGGTAATTTCGGCGGCTATGAACTTTGCCAGCTACTGGTTTTCGGACAAATTCGTGCTCGCGATGTACCGGGCGCAGCCGATGCCGGAAGAAGTCCACCCGGAACTGCGCGCGATTGTCGCCCGCATTGCCGGAAAAATGAATATTCCCATGCCGAGGCTGTATATAGTAAATCTCCCGGTGCCGAATGCCTTTGCCACCGGCCGGAACAAACAGCACGCGGCAGTCGCCGTGTCTCCCTCCATCCTCCAGCTTCTTGATGAGCGGGAACTCGAAGGCGTGCTCGCCCATGAGCTTTCCCATATTGAAAACCGCGATATCCTGATCTCCAGCATTGCCGCACTCCTCGCCGGCACGCTTTCCTATGTCGCCCATTTCGCCTACTACGGGATGATCTTCGGCGGCTCCGGTGACCGCAATCGCCGCGGCAACCCGATCGGCGCGATCCTGCTGGTAGTGCTTACGCCGATCATCGCAACACTCCTCCATCTCGCGATTTCCCGTTCACGCGAATACCTCGCCGACGAAACCGGCGCCACAACCCTCGGCGATCCCAACGGACTCGCGAGCGCGCTCGCGAAGCTGGGTCAGTATTCCAGAATGTACCCGCTCTCCGGCCAGCCGCGGCAGGAAGCGGCCGCCCATCTTTTTATCGTCAATCCGTTCAAGCCATCCATCCTGCTCCAGCTCTTCTCCACTCATCCGCCGATTGAAGAGCGCATCAAGCGGCTTCAGAACCTGCAGTTGAAATAAGGGATGGGTTCGTGGGATTATTGGTGTAGTTAATTTACAAACAAGAGGTGCTTCTTGGGAAAAATTTTCACCTGGGATGAAATCCGCCTGGAACAGGTCCCGAAGCTGGAACGCTTTACCGAAGTACTCTGCGCGATTGAAAAAGATGTCGAAGCCGACCGCGCGATCGTCGGCGCCATTATCTGCGGTTCCGTAACCACAAAGACCCATACCCCGCGCAGTGACGTCGATTGTTTGGTGCTTCACCGGCATGCATCGTCGGAGAAACTTCTGCGCGGGCTCCGGAATTCATGCATGGAAGCGCGAATACGAAACGTGCCACTCGCGTATATTCCGCTCGATTGGGAAACCGCGAACACTCCGCTTCACACCATCAGTCCGACCTTCGCCTTCCACCTCGCCGCTGCGGTTGAAAAGGGGGGCCTCATCAAAGAAAATCCCCTGCGGCGTATTGCGCTCAATCCGGACCAGACCCGCGAAGACATTTGCAGCTACTTCCGGAATAAAATCAATTGGTTTGCAAAAGCGCTGATCCGGATGGAGCAAAAACCGGCGACTGAATTCGAGGAATGCCGCATTCTTCAGAAAACGCTGGAGATCCCCGTCCATGCTGCCAGAAAATTGCTTATCTGGCGCGGCATTGAACTCGAAGACGACTCCAGGCAGGCGATCTGCCGCGCCTATGAAGAGCACGTCGGCGGCGCACTATCCGAAATGTTCAAGTCACAAATACTGGCGCTTGACCGGGAATATAATGAAGAGCTATCCCGCCAGCTCCGCCAACGTGACCGCGCAGCCTATATCACGCTGCTGAGCATTATCGGAATGATCGCGCTTCCTGCCGCCTATTCCTTCATCCGAGAAAATGGAATGCAACTTCTCAAAACGCCGTTTGTTGGCGTCCCCGGAGCCCGCTAAGGGCTCCTTTTTATTGTGCCCTCGGTTGGAATCGAACCAACATTACAAGATCCGCAATCTTGTGTCCTGTCCATTGAACGACGAGGGCGTGGACTATTTATACAATTATTTCATCTCTCCATCAAGTCGCCGGCCTGCGAAGAAAAGCGCGATGAGAAGCGCGAACAGCGTCAGCGACATGGTCGGGATGGTGACGTAACCGAATTCCAGGAAATAACGGATGGAGCAGGACACGCCCGCAGCGGAACAATTTCCCAGCGGCAATCCGCCGAATTGCAGATACGCGCTGTAGAGCGCGAACGGCAATGCCAGGACGGAAAGCCAGACGCCGTAGAGCAGCGCCCGGGAATCCTTTTTCAGAAACCCGATCAGGAAAATGACCGCCTGCGGATAAAGAAAAATTCTCTGCCACCAGCACAGGAGACAGGGAGCGAACCCCGCGATCTCTGAATAAAAAAGGCTGCCGGCCACGCCCCCCAGCGCCAGCAAAAAGGAAACGAGGAGCGCCCGCCGGCCAAACCAGGCCCTTACTGCCGGAATAAAGATCAGCGCGAGGAACAGGAACCCCGCGAGAACCGTGCACGCGGAAAGGCATTCACTGATCAGAGAGACAAGGGGCGTCATCTATTTGGGAAACGTGTACCCAATTTTCGCCGCCAGATCTTCCGGTGAAGTCTCACCGCTTATGCGCGAGCCATCGGGAAACACCCAGGTCGGATAGCCGGTAATCTTATTATCAATGCAAATCTGCGTCTGACCCTGCCCGTCCGGCGTGGAACATTCCACGTAGGGTAAAAGTCTCGCCGAATTGCCAAACATTTCCTTCTGGCGCTGGCAGTGCGGGCACCAGAACGCGCCATAAAACTTGACGCCCTTCTCTGACAAAAAGGTTGCAAGGCCGTCATATTTTCCCGGCTGGCTTTTCGCGAATAAAGTGAGGCCGACCGCGAGCACGACCAGTCCGATTACTCCGATAATAATAGTTTTTGTGGTGAATTTCATAATTGCCGAATACTCTATCTTAAAATCGGATCCAGCGGAAGAGATGGTCCGTCAGGGATTCCTGATATTCAATTTCATGCAGATACCGGTTAAGAAAATGGCGGATTTCCTGGGTGCGGCTGGTAGGAAATAAAATTTTGATAAAACTTCCGAGCCGCTGCTTCCGCTGAAACACCAGCTGGGAAAATCCGTCATCGAGCGCGTCGACGCGGTGCGTCGCGAAACCGGCCAGCTGTTCATACAGATAGGCGCGGATGCGATCCACGATCAGCGATTCGTCGGTCAGCCGGTATTCCACCATCCGCGGAGCCCTTCCTCCGGTTACGCCGACCAGCGCCGCGGCGATCGCGACAAACACCGAGAAAAGAAAATTTCCCTGCCACAACGCAGTGATGATCAAGAGCAGGCTTATCAGGATGAGTATGAGATACCAGAGACGGGGCTTGTGCCAATGTTCAAATTCCGGCCCCGTCCAGCTGATTTCATTGAAAGGCATTGTTTTAGTGTACCAAAACTACCGTAACGCCGCCTGGATAATACGATCCAGCAGCTCCGGGAAACTGATCCCTTCGGCTTTCGCCTGCTGGGGCAAAAGACTGGTCTTCGTCATTCCCGGGATCGTGTTTATTTCCAGGATATAGACCCGGCCGTCATCGCCCAGTATGAAATCGCTGCGCGACATGCCCCGGGCGCCGATAATTTTATGCGCTTTCACCGCCTGCTCCTGGACGTTGCGGACCTCATCCCCGGTAAGCCGCGCGGGAGTAATTTCGTGGGTGGCGCCGGCGGTGTATTTCGCCCGGTAATCAAAAAAGGCGCTCCCTTTCGTGATGATCTCCGTGGGCGGAAGCGCCTGCGGTTTGCCGTTGATTTCCAGGACGCCGCAGGTCAGTTCCCGGCCTCTGATAAATTTCTGTACCATGACCCGCGTGGAAAATTTCTCGGCTTCCTTGAGCGCCGCGGGCAGTTCCCGGATATCGCGGACAATGCTCACGCCGACGCTGGAGCCGCGGTCAGCCGGCTTCACCACGATGGGGAAATCAAACATGAATTTTTTGGCGCCGCCCATTACCGCGAAATCCGGTACGGCCAGTCCCCTTTCCTCAAACAGCACGGAAGACCGCACTTTATCGATGCCGATCTGGCTCGCCTTCGTGCCGGAACCGGTGAAAGGAATATTATATTTGCTCAAAATCCGCTGGACGGTGCCGTCTTCCCCGTATTCCCCGTGCATCGCCACAAACACGACATCAAATTTCTTTTTCAGTTCGCTCGGAATAATCGGCCACTTCCCTTTTCTGGAAATGCGCACGGCTTTCGGCGCGTATTGCTTCCGGTCCAGATGTGCCAGGACCATCCGGCCGCTTTTGAGGGAAATGTCATGCTCCGAAGAAGGGCCGCCCATCAGCACCGCGACCCGGATCTTGCTGTTCTGTCTCATAAGTAACGTTGGATTCATTATAAAATAAAACGCTCCGAATTACATCGGAGCGTAGTATTTGACTTCGCCATGGCCCAGACAATAGATGCAGTTTGATTCAATGCCTTCAAGCTCCCGGAAAGCCCGGCCGGTTCCGCAACAGCGCCGGCACGCTTGCAGGAAAATCGCCCGGTCGTAATACGTCATTTTCAGACGCGGCACATAGGTGTGGATGGAAACTGCCGGCGCCTCCCGGGAGTAATTGCCCATCACGTGGATCACGTCGGGGGTTTCCTCAACGACCTTCTGCGCGCCGTATGTTGAAAAAAAATTGAATCGCTTGCTGGTTTTTTCAAATACTTCCTGGTAAATCACGCCCTGCACCACAATAATCGATCCGAATGAGTCGCCATGATCGTGCGGACGGCTTTTGGCGCCCGGCGGCCAGGTGATTTCCACGATCTCGTAGTCGCGGCAACGTTTGAGAATCTTTCTGTGATATTCAAGCACAGTTTCGTCCTTTCAAATTTCTGCCCCCACTATACCACGTCCCGGAAAAAGAAAAAGCCCGTCATAAAAGTCCTAATTAAAAAGCCCACCCGGATTCCGCGGACAGGAATCCGGGTGCGAGCATAACGGTCTTAATTAAAAAGCCCCACGCCAAAACAGTTTGGCATGGGGCTCAAGGAGGATTGAGTGTCAGGTCTGATCGCGGTCATCGCATTCCGTGCAGGGCCGCGCCGGTTCGAACTGCCTCCACTTCACGACGATGAGCATGTCGGTCAGCTGCACCCCGGAATATATCCCCCGGAAATGCTGGGACAGATCGCCGAATCCGGAAAATCCGGCCGGCGCCGCGTCCCGCGGAAAATCCAGTCCGAGGAAATCGCAGGTGTGAACCTCGCTGATTTCCACCACGCCGACCGGATCGTCAAGCGCCGGAAAGCAGATGATGATCTTGTCGCCCGCCTGGAATTCCTTCGGACAGAAGTTCGCGAGAAAAATCCGCGCCGTCACCTCGCCTCTCTGGATGTTCCGACATTCGGTTTCCGAATCCGCGAGCATCTTATGAATCACGCTTCCTCCTGTCCACAAATCCTGGCCACCGCTTCCTGGATAATACCCCAAAGCGCCTCCGGATCTTCCGCGTCCCGGCGGAATCCGGCGTCCGGCTCCTGCCCGACGGGACAGACTACCCGGGCGCGCAGACTCGTGTCGAAATCGTTGATTTCGACCAGCGTCGCGGTCAGCCCGGAGGCCACCGTGTCGTGCAGCACGAACGGCTCCATCCGATAAGAACCGCCGGCCGCCAGTGTCTGACACCCCAGGTATTTCATCTTGTACCGTCCATCCAACCGCTCGAAGGGAGTTTCGGTACCCGTCGCGGCATAGGACAGCACGCTGTAGAGATAATTGCTGCCCGCACTGTGCTCCACCGCTTCGTACGTGATATTCCGGAGGCGGCCGATCAGAATCCGGCTCGTAAAACCGTAGACGTGATCATGGATGTTGAGCATCGGCTCGGAGGTTTTCATCGGTGCTGCCGGCCAAACGTGCAGACGGCGCCGTTCATTCAGATACAGCTGGATAAATCCGTTGGGATGGACAATCGGCCGCTTCGGCAGTGTCCGCAGCGCTTCGTACGCAAGCTCCTCGATCATGCTCACCCTTTCTCAAAAAACTAACGAGATTATAAAATAGAAAGAAGCGATTGTCAATCTGCTTCGCGCGGCGGAAACACCAATCCATCCCGCATGAAAAGGCCCTGCGATTCAAAGTCCGCCGTAAATACAACCGGGCCGCTCGGCCGTCCGTCAGAATCGAACGCCCGCAGGATAAACGTATAGGGCGCTTGCAGTAAATTTTTCAGCAGCAGCCGGAATGAACCGTCCGGCGCGATGTCCGTTCTTTCTTCCGGCACGATCCCGTACTGTTCCGCGACCGGACTTGCCCAGGTCGCCTCAATTATTCCGCCGGGATACGCCTGTCCGGAAAATAACGCCTGCGTCGGGATGACGGCTCCTCCGAACGAAACGCGGACCGGAGCGGACATGGTGGTGGCGACGGGAGGCGTCGTGGTCCCGGTCGGCGGAGTGCTCGTACCCATGGGGGGCGTAGTGGTTCCGGTCGGCGGCGAGGTGGTTCCCGATGGCGGAATGACGGGGGTGGTAGCGCCGAACGTAGCGAGCGCGGCAAACTTGCTGATGCGGATGAAGGTGTTTTTCGTGCCGGTGATCGCGGCGCCAATTTCGATAGTGGTGGTCGCGGTTTTCGCCACACTCACATTAAACACCTGCGTAAAAGACGCGTACGTAGTCGTAGCCATAAGGTCCGCTCCCCCGTTGGCGCATGTGCCATTGACGCACAGCGATGTCCGGAATGCGTTGACGGCATCCTTGGCGCCGCGCTTCTTCGCGCAGACCGTCACGGCCACTTTGGTGATGGTCGAAGTGGCGGGAATCGTGGAGAGATTCAATTTGAACGTCTGCCGCGCGTTCTTCGTCCTGCTTTCTATATAAGAAGCATCGCCATCACTGCCATCACAGAAACTTCCGCGGGCCTCCTTCACCGCAGCAGAGCAGTCGGTCTTGTTGCACTTCTTGCCGTTGCTGCTTGTCCACGACGCGCTGTCGGAAACGCCGTCGGCAACCGGACGAAGGATCGGGGACGTGCCGGCATACACTAGCAACGCGCAGATTATCAGGAAGAGGAGCACCAGCAGGATTCCTGATAGCCGTGCCATGCTTTTACCGTCTTCCCGGCCACCTTTCAATCGTCAAGGCGACAGTCGCCGCGAGAATAGCGATGTCCCGCACGGTAATGTCAGTCACGCCGCTCACCAGAAGCACGCTCGCAACGTGGAGTGCGCCCAGCAATGCGGCGAGCCAGACCAGCGGATTGATAAGAAAACCAACGCCCACCGCGATATCCAGAATCGCCGTCACGGTCATTATTTGGATCAACGGTACCGGCAAAAGATTGGCGGCCCACGGTTGGATATTACTTCCCCACGCTTCCGGGTTCATCAGAATCAGTATGCCTATCCAAATAAAGGTCACCGCCAACCCGACTCTTAGAATTATGTATGCAGTTTTATTCATATATGCCTCTCTTTACAGTATATATGCAAAAAAACTAATCAGTGATATTGTGTGAGAAGTAAATAAGAGTTTTTTGATCGAGGCTCTGCCGAGAAGTTTAAATTCTGGAGGCGTGGCTGAGTGGCCTAAAGCAGCAACCTGCTAAGTTGTTGACCGGGAAACCGGTCCGAAGGTTCGAATCCTTCCGCCTCCGCAACAGAAAACAAAACCGCCCTTGCGGCGGCTTTTGCTTTTCGGCTTACGGATTTCGGGGAAGGTGAGAAGCCCGCAGCGAAATTCGCCAGCAGGCGAATGAGCGAGGGGCGGGCTGCGAGCCGGCCGCTGCGGCGGCCGGACTTGTAGCCGAATCCTTCGCCTCCGCATCAGAAATAAAATATCCCAAGCGGGTATTTTAATTTGTTAGAGTGCGACAAATTTGTATACTGTGAACATATGGCAAAAAAGATTTCCGGTGGCACCACTCATGAGCTGCCGGCAGATTTGCGAAAAGCTCTTACGTCCAGCCCTAAAGCACGGGCGGCATGGGAAGATATCACGCCGCTCGCCCGCAATGAATGGATCTGTTGGGCTATCTCCGTTAAGACGCCCGGGAAGAGGAAAGAACATATCGACAGAGTCGTTTCGGAGCTCAAGGAGGGAATGCGCCGCCCGTGCTGCTGGTATGGCTGCACGCATCGCACCGATAAGGCTATAAGTCCTTCGCAAAGATTTGTGCTTGGCAGACTATCCAAAAAACGATTGTGATCATGAAATCAACGGGATTAATTTATTTTATACTGATAAGAGATGACGATCCGGAAAATAAAAGGAGGATACCGATTGCTTTCGAAAACGACCGGAAAAAATCTGGGTACGTATAAGACAAAAGCCGAAGCGCTGAAGCGCGAACGGCAGATCCAGTTTTTCAAGCACCAGAAATAAAAACCGCCATCATGCCTGATGGCGGCGTTGTTACTTTCTCGCGAAGAATTTCCAGATCTCCACGACATCCGGGCCAAACATTTTCGAGGGGGTGTGGATCTTGAAGCGTTCTTCGGAAAAATATCTCGATACCCACTGCGTGGGATTTTCAATCGTCTGATGACTGATATTACCTCCGGCCTCTCTCACGGTTTGCTGATGCCGTCTTGATTCGTAGTAGAAGCCGCCGGAAAGCCCGAACCTGATCGAGGGGATCTTTTTGAAGATCTGATGATAAAGCTCGTAGCGCCGGGCGGGCGGATAACAACACTCGATCGAGAACAGGCTGGTAAACGCATTCGCTTCGAATGGAAGGCGATCCATGAATTCAAATGCGGTGTAGTCTGCCTTCAGCACGTTGGTGGCGCGGGTCCTTGGCTCCCTATCGATTCCGACGTACCCCCAATGACAACGGTCGTAGACATCATACTCGCAAAGGCCGCAGCCAAGATCGACCACCCAGAGCATCTCGGAATTGTTTTGATGCTCTTTTACAAATCTGGCGAAATTCCTGAACACCAGATCGTGACTCTGCCGGACAGATTCCTCCGCAAGATACCTTCGATAACTTTCGAAAAACTTTTTGTCATAGGGCATAAAGCTCCTTTCTCAAAATAACTGCGGTCATAATAGAACATGGGCGACCATTTGACAAGTTCGGGGCAAAATGACCGAAAGAACCGGGGCGTTATTTTTTATGGAGCTGTTCCAGTAAATCGCTTAGCTCCTGCTGAAGGCGCTGTATTTGCATTTCCAGGTCAGCAGTCTGCGACACTATGAGAACCAGATAATTCTGCGCGCTCCAGCCGTCGCAACCCGTGTCGTAATTGATGCTCCACCAGGTATAGCCGCCGCTATTGGATGGGCCGCCGGTAATTGTGCCGAGCGCGCCCGCTGGCTGAACACAGAGTATTTTTCCCTTTACGTTGGGTTTTGAGCGGACATTAAGGGGGGTGGCCGTCTGCACCCGCTGGCCGCGGGCAAACGCGGCGTTGAGAGTTGCTGCCGTTACCGGACCGGCGGATGGTGACACGTTTCCTGCCGCGTCAAACGCGTTCACGGTATAGGTATAGGAAGTGGCGGAGGTAAGTCCCGCGTCCTGATAAGAAGTCGCTGTCACGACAGCGATCTGGACGCCGCCGCGGAAGACGCGGTAGCCCGTGACACCCACGTTATCGGTGGACGCCGTCCATGAAAGATTAATCTGGCTTGGCGAAACCGCCGCCGCGGAAAGATTCGCGGGCGCCGAAGGTGGCAGGATATCGGTAGCCGGCAGAGCGGCGGCCCGGCCGTTCCTGACCGCGGCGATATACGTGTCTCCCGGATAGTAGGGCTGTCCCGGTTGGGCGAGGAAGCTCATGCTTTCCGTATAAAGCCAGGCGTTGTCGTCGGCGCGGGTGAGCGCGTTCGTGATGTTGGATTGCATGAGCGCGGGAGAATCCACGGCATAGTTGTTCAGAGAATCTTTGTCGTAGACGCCATAGCCTACGCTCACATTGGAAGACCAGACGGGCTTAAGCGTGGAAGGAATAAAGGTGGCATCGGTAGCGTTGGCGATGTTATATTTTTGCCACTGGTAGGCGGAGGAAAAATCATTTGCCGTCCGGAGCGTGTACAATTCCCCACCATCTTCCACCAGCGCGGATGAGCCGCGGCCGAGTACGAAGCCGGTGAAAAACGGGCCGAGCAATTCATTGTAGGCGGCGAGGCCGCCGTTGAACCAGGGACTGGGCGAGCTGCCCACAGAAACATACGGACCGTGTAAGGTGATCACGGAAATATCCGGAAATTGGGTGACCATGGCGGCCATTACCTGCTGGCCACGCTGTCGGGCCTTATCCTGATACTGGCTCAACGTGTAAAGATTCGCGTAATTGACTGAATCGGGATAGTTGCCCCAGCTGTCATACTGCTCATTATCAAATATGATACCTTTCAACCCCGCGTCCATCACGGCTTTGGCAAGGTTGGCAAAATTCTGGGCAACCGTCGTCCAGGGCGCGTCATCAAAGAAATCTCCCGGCTTGTGGGCGAACACCAGGGCGTAATTATTCTTCACCGTCGCGAAGGTCAGGCCGGCAAGCGGCTGAAGGACGCTGTAGATATTACTGTAAGTAATACTGCCGCTTTTCATCGTCAGATCGGAAATATTCCAGGTAAGATCCGGATTCCGCATATACACGGCCAGTCCGTCAAAGGGCAGGGTGTCTATGTAGGCCTTGTTGGCGGCAATATAGGAAGGTGTTGGCGTCGGGCCGGTGAAAAACCCATGATACAAAAGTCGCTTCGCGCCAGCCGCTTCGGCCGGGGCCGCAAATAATGCCATATTCAGCGCCGCAATGCTTACAAAGAGAACCTTCCATTTCATACAATACAGTATAATACACTTCAATCTTATATCGTATTCACAGTAATTTTTCCGAGGAAGCCGCCTTTCCTTGCGAATTACCCGTTCGTGCAATATACTATTGGCGCATGAATGCGGACCTGATCCAAAAAATAAAAACGGCGCCGAAAGAACCGGGCGTGTACATATTCCGCAACGGCGAAAAAGTATTGTACGTCGGCAAAGCGGTGGATTTGCGTGCGCGACTGAAGTCGTATCTGAAGATCACCGATATCAAGACGCAGTCGCTCCACGAAGAGGCTGACCGGCTCGAATATATTCCGCTCCGCTCGGACATCGAAGCGCTAATCGAGGAAGCAAAGCTGATCAAATCTCTGCGGCCGCGCTACAACGTCGTTCTCCGGGATGATACAAGCTATTTATATGTGTCATTCACCAAGGAGAATTACCCGCGGGTCTTTATTGGGCACAAGAAACCGAAGGTGAAAGATATGAAAATGAAACGGGAAATGATCGGGCCCTTCACGGACAGCGGCGCGCTGTACACGGCAATGAAACTGATCCGGCGCCAGCTCCCCTACTGCAGCTGCGCCATAAAACATCTCCGCGACTGCCTCAACGCGCAAATCGGAAAATGCGCCGGTTTTTGCTGCAATAAAAATTTCTCCGATGACGCTGCGAAGATCAGCGAATACCGGAACGTAATCCGGAGGATCAAAATGATTCTGAAGGGCCAGAGCCAGAAATTACTGAACTCGATACAGGACAAGGATCAGCGGATGGCGCTGGAATCCATCTTCGCCCATAAACCGTATGTCTATACGGAAACTCTGGAACGGAAAAACTATGCGCTTGTCCCTACCGCATACACCGCCGAACAGCTGCCGGCAGGCATGCGGGTGGAGTGCTACGATAATTCGAACTTCGCGGGGAAGGAGGCAGTAGGCGCAATGACCGCGCTCGTCAAAACGGAAACCGGCTGGGAATCGGATAAGAATCGATACCGGAAGTTCCGCATCCGCTGGACGCCGACCCGCGATGATCCGCGCATGATCGGCGAGTTGATCGCCCGCCGCCTGAATCATCCCGAATGGCCGTATCCGGACCTGATTATCATCGACGGCGGCATTACGCAATATCGGGCCGCCAAAAAAATGCTGGACGGCTTTTCCGAAGCGAAAAAAGTGCGCCTGATCTCATTCGCGAAACCGCACAAACTGGTCTACGGACTCCGGCCGAACGATATCTCCACGCCATTCCTCGAACTTCCAAAAGAACTGCAGGAAGTGATCGAGCGCGCCATTTATCAGACGCATAATTTCGTCATCCGCTATCACCGCCAGGTCCGCAACCGCGCGTTTATTCCCGCGGAATAAAAAGTCCCGCGTTGGATGCGGGACGGGCCGTTTTATACTTCCGAAGCACGGGGGCTGGGATGGATCTCTTCTTTTTCGAGCATATTGTGGCAGTGGCGGCAGATCTCAACCGCAGAAAAGTCAGAATAGTTTTTAGCTGCATCTCCCAATACTAACTGGACCGCCTGAACCGCGTCTTCTTTGGCGGCTGCCTCGACAAACACCGCCTCTACGTGGCCGTTGGAAAAGGCGTGAAATGCGACGCGGAAGTGCCGCGTGGGAAGCGTGACCGCGATCGTTTCCGCCGGTGGCACTTCGCGGTTCAGGGCATGATTCAGAACCACCATCAGGATAACCAGTGCGACCAGATACACGCAGAGCACTCCCGAAAACAGGGTGATTGCCATCGTTACTCCTCTCTGTAATGTTCTACGGGGAAAATATCACACTACCGGCCGGCCGGCAAGCTTACTTAAATACGCGGGCAGTCTTGAGGTACCATCCGGCGACACCGTCAAAACGGTTCGCGGAAATGGCGATGGACGTGGCGGCAAAACCGCCAAGATTCTTGGAAGTAACGTACAGATAATCCGGCGAATAGAGAAAGACCGCCGGTTTCTGATCGTTGATCAGCTTCTGGATTTTGGAAAGGGACTGATCGCGACTGTCCTCCTTGGTATCCTGCCGGACCGATTCCAGAAGTCCGTCAACTGTTTTATCGCTGAAGAGGGAAAGGTTCAGTCCGGGATCGAAACGCTGGGAAGAATGCCAGAAGGAAAAAATATCGGGATTGCTGTTGAGCGTATTGCCGAACAGCACCATCTGGTAATTACGGGGCTTGATGGCGCTGGTGATGACGTCCGAAGGCTTTACCACGACGGGGTTCAGGCTGATGCCGGCCGTATGCCAGTCCTGCTGGAGCTGTTTCGCGGTATCCACAAGAAAACGGACTTCGGGAACAATCAGGTCGAATTCCAGTTTTATTTTATTTTTTTGGATCATTTTGAAACGGATACCGTCCGCATCGATCTTCCAGCCGGCTTTGTCGAGCGTGGTGGAGGCAAGTGCCAGATCAAACTTGCTGTCGGCAAATACCGAATCGTCATACCCGGCCACCGACGGCGGGATCGGCCCTTTTTCCACGGAACCCTGTCCGTTGAGCACGCCGGCGAGCAGACCGTCACGGTTGGTCGCGTAGCTGAGCGCAAGCCGCACCGCCTGCTCCTTGAGCGGCAGACTGGTACTCTGATTAAGAAAGATAGCGTAATACCGGGGACGGCTTACATTCATAACATGATGATTGATAGTGATCGCATCCAGATCGGTCTTTTCCAGTCCACCAACCCCGTCAATTTCCTTATTATTGAAGGCGGCAATCGCGTCATTTTTATTCGCGAAGAACCGGACAGTGAAATTCCGGATGTACGCTTTTTGCGCCGCATACTTCGGGTTGGCCAGCAATTCATATTGCTCGATAAATCCGTCCGGGCGCTTCGTGTATCCCATGAATTGATACGGGCCGCTGCCCACCGGCTTGAGGTTGTAGTCGGAAAGGCGGAAATTTTGCGGCGGAATATTGTCAAAAATATGCTGGGGCGCTATTTTCAGATTTTTAATATTTTCCTCAAAAAAAGCATAAGGGTCTTTCAGCGTGAGTTTCAGTTCGTGCTCGGTGCTTTTCTCCGCGACTACTCCCTGCCAGGTGGCAAAAAACGGCGAATGCGCGTCCGGGTCCTGAATGACACTGATAGTAAAGAGCACATCATCGCTGGTAAGCGGCTGGCCGTCGGTCCATTGGAGGTCGGGTTTGATAGTGACGGTCCAGACCTTTTGCGAATCGTCGGACTTAATCGAAGAGCTGATATCGGAAAGGCTCGCGAAAAGAAGCTGGATCAGATCCCGGTCCGGATCGTTGTCGCCCGCGATCAACGGATTGATGGCGATCGGCTGACCGACCACGCCCTCCACATAACTGCCGCCCTCCACCGGCTGCGGCACCGTCTGGTCATAAAACGTCCGTAAACCGAAGAAGATTCCGGAAATAAGGAAGATTAACGCGGAGCCGGCTAATACATAGCGCTCTTTTTTGGTCAGGCTTTTTAACAGCTGGAGAAATTTAAAAAGCATGTAGTTAATTATAGCGTTTTCTCACGCGCGGACAAAGGACAACCCGCTAGACTACCAGGTTCAACAGCGCCAGCCCGGCAAATACCACGATCAAAAGAATAGTGGCGATAAACAAAAACTTTTCGAGGCCGCGGCGGGTCTGGTAAAAACCGCTGTCACCGCCACCGCCAAGAAGGCCGCCCAAACCGCCGGCGGAAGAACGCTCCTGCATTAGAATCAGGGCGATGATCAAAATTGAAACGACTGCCTGAATAATGGAAATAAGGTTATGCGTCATAATTAGCCTTGGCCGGTCCTGAACACCTTCGCTCCGTAAGAAATGGTCGCGTTCACCATTCCGATAATCAGCGTGGAAATCAGAAGCGCCTTGAGTCCATTTATTGTAAGCCCATCGGATAATTTGTCAACGACATAGAGCAGGATGCCATTGAGCACCACCCCCAAAATACCGGCGGTAAGCCAGATAAACGGCTTCAGAATAACCCGGAGGACCGGGAGGACTACCGAGTTCGCCAGCGCAAAAAGCACCACCACCGTGGCCAGGCCGACCGGATCATGAGTCACATGAAAGCCGGTAACAAAGTATTCCGTCACCAGTATCGCGGCAAAGTTAGAAACCAGCGCAACTATGATCTTAAACACTCATTCATTATAACAAAAACCTTCAGCAACTCCACGGCCGCGGTTTGTCTTCTCCGAGTAACCTCCTTCTCCTCGCCAGTACGCTGCGGTTCAGACAAATTATAGTCGCCCGGACTCCGGAAGTCCTTCCGGAATTCCTCAAAGACACCAGTTCCGGCTTTCCTGTCGTCCCGGCTCCTTAATTTGTAACTGTTACCTCCGCTAAATACTGGCTCAAAGAAGGAGGTTGCTCCTCTATAAATAATTCGGGATCGTAGGGCGCATTGCTTCTCGGGAACATCTCGGAGGCGGTTTGGCTTGCCTCGCCCATTACCGGGCGAGAGCCCCTGGGT
This sequence comes from uncultured Candidatus Saccharibacteria bacterium, assembly GCA_964637575.1. GTDB lineage: Bacteria > Patescibacteriota > Minisyncoccia > UBA6257 > WO2-44-18 > JAHFLQ01. The sequence continues at coordinate 56,579 of CAZWVU010000004.1, read as the reverse complement.
CTCCGCCGAAGGCGGAGCAAACCGCCGAGAGCTGAAGCGCCGCCTGCCGCTGGAGCAGACGGACGCTGGTTCCCGAAAGCAATCGCCCAAGAGGGACCCGAATAATTCCTAAAATTCTTTTTTAAGGTCGTCCAATATCTTTTTGGCTTTGGAGCTGACGCGTTTCGGGGTTTTTACATCCCAATCGACGTATAAATCGCCGCGGCCGTACCCGCCAAACTTCGTCATACCCTCGCCGGGAATCCTTAATTTATCCTTCAGATTGAAATTGGAAGGAATCTCCACCCGCAGAACATTGCCGCCGATCGTCGGCACTTCAATTTTAGTTCCCAGCAGAACGTCCACCATCTGCACTTCTTTTTTCACCAGCAGGTCGTCGCCGTGCCGTTCGAATATTTTGTGCGGTTCGATTTTCACGCGGATATAAAGATCTCCCGGTTCCGCTCCCCGCTCTCCCGCTTCCCCCGCGCCCACCAGTTTGATCAACTGGTCGTTGCTTACGCCCGGCGCGATCTGGATGACGATTTCCTTGCTCGCCGCGGTGCGTCCGCTGCCCTTGCAGTCGCCGCAGGTTTTATTGGGAATCTGGCCGACACCCTGGCACTTCGGGCACGCCCGCACCTGGGAAAAGCTTCCGAAGAATGTGCTGCGGGACTCTTTTATTTCTCCCCGGCCGCTGCAGGTCGCGCACTCGGTCAATCCCGCATCGGCAAAATAACCGAGCGATTTGCAGGCGGCACACTGGATGTGGAGCTTCACCTTTAATTTTTTCTCAATGCCGCGGAACGCTTCTTCGAGGGTGATAGCTTGGATATATTCCACGTCGGAACCGCGATGGTAGCTTTTCCGTTTCTTGACTCCCATTCCTTCAAAAAAGGTTTCGAAAATATCGCTGATGTTCCCGAGATCATCGAGGTTGTTCGGATCGAATCCGAACCCAAATTCAAACCCGTTCCCGAACGGTGTCCCGCCCGGCTGTCCTCCCTCGAATACGCGGCCGAAACGGTCGTACTGGGCACGCTTGTCCTTGTTCGACAAGATCTGGTACGCCTCGCTGATTTCCTTAAACTTCTCGGTACTGCCGCCCGATTTATCCGGATGGTACTGGTGCGCGAGCTTCCGGTAGGCCTTTTTGATATCTTCCTCGGAAGCGCTTTTTTCCACTCCCAAAATCTTGTAATAGTCCTTCATCAAGATTCTATTGAATTACTATAACACGCTTCGGAACGTTCTGCATCTCGATGGCAAAAAAGCCGGCGGCTTTCAGAAGCCGGTACCAGCCGTAGCCTATCCCCACGGCCGCCCAGTCCACGAAGAACAGGATGAATTTGATAAAAAAGAAAAAGATCACCCCGAAGGCAATCAGGACGATTGTCTGCGTCAACGGCGGCAGGGATACGACCTTCCCAAGGGTGGCTTTGTACACGACATCAATAACCCGGTCCGTCGGCGCAATTCTGGCCCCGGTGAGTTTGGCGAGCGCGTCGGTGAGATTGACGGAAATCTGCGAGATGGTGTTGGCCTGGTCGGCGGGAGAGGAGAGGCGCTCGCTCGCGGGCAGCATTTTTGCCGCGATCTCGCGGAGCGTGTTCTGCGTGGAAAAATTCGGGATGTACCGGCTCACGATCGGCTCAGCGGGCTTGATGATCACCTCAAGATTCTTCCGCGCCGCGGCGGGATTCTTCAGATCGAATGAATTGACGTAGGCAAAGCTGGCAAACAGGGCAAGCGCGAGCGTGGCCGATCCCATAATGACGCGGGAGGTTTTCGTGAATTCAATATCCAGGCGGCTTTTAATTTCTGAGACTCCGCCGTAGTAGGCCATGATCAGGAATCCGGCACCTGCGAGAATTCCGGCGCCCAGCACCGGGGAAAAATTCCCGATCTGAAACACGCTTATCGCGGCGATTTCCAGCACGACAAAGAGCATGGTGGTTTTCACGTCCGCGGCCACCATCACCTGAATCAGGAAAAGGGAGAGAAACAGCGCCGCGCTCGCGCACACGCCGAGGAAACTCACCGCGGTCGCCGCGGCGATGAATCCGCTGAAGCAGTATCCGAAAAGCAGCGCCGCGCATACTCCGGCGATACCCAGCGCGATTTTCTTACTGGAAACTCTGGTCATTACTGTTCTTGCTTCGGCGGTTCGCCGGCATTTCCCGAACCCGCCGGAGGATTCCCGTACATCTGGGCGCCGATCTTCTGGATCTCGGAGGAAAGATCATTCGCCGCATTCTTAATCGCGCCGGCATCCTGTCCGTCCTTCACCGCTTTGAGCGCTTCTATTTTTTTATTAATGGCATCCTTTATCTCCGCGGAAATCTTGTCGCCCGCGTCCTTCACCGCTTTTTCGGAGACGTAGACGAGATTTTCGGCATTGTTCCGGGCTTCCGCCAGCGACTGTTTCTGCCGGTCCTGTTCGGCATACTGCGCCGCCTCGTTCTTCAACTTCTCAATCTGATCCTTGGAAAGACTGGTGTTTGCTTCAATGCGCACGGACTGAGTCTTGCCGCTGCCTTTGTCCTTGGCCGACACACTTAAAATACCGTTGGCGTCGATATCGAAGGTTACTTCCACCTGCGGAGTGCCGCGCGCCGCCGGCGGGATGCCGTCCAGAATGAACCGGGCGAGCGTTTTGTTGTCGGCGGACATCGGCCGCTCTCCCTGCAACACATGGATTTCCACGGACGTCTGGTTGTCGGCCGCGGTGGAAAATACCTGTGATTTCGCGGTCGGAATGGTCGTGTTCTTCTCAATCAATTTCGTGAAGACGCCGCCCAGGGTCTCAATACCGAGGGAGAGCGGAGTGACGTCGAGCAAAAGAATATCCTTCACGTCGCCCTCCGGCTTGCGGCCCTCGTCTTTCGCCGCGAGAATTTCCGCCTGCACCGCCGCGCCAAGCGCTACTACCTCGTCGGGGTTCAAATCTTTGTGCGGTTCGCGGCCGAAATATTTTTTGACCGCCTCCTGCATCGCCGGCATGCGCGTCTGGCCGCCGACCAGGACGATCTCGTTGATAGTCGCCGTGGCGAACCCGGCTTCTTTGATGGTCGCGTCAAGGATCTGCACCGATTTGTCGATCAGATCGCGGACCAGCTCCTCCAGTTTGCTCCGGGAAAGTTTCATCAGGAAATGGCGGGGGCCGGACGCGTCGGAAGTGACATAGGGAAGATTGATCTCCGTTTCAAACGCGGTGGAAAGCTCATGCTTGGCGCGCTCCGCGGCCTCCTTTAGACGCTGGATCGCGAGCGCATCCTTGGAAAGGTCCACGCCCTCCAGTTTTTTATATTCGTTGACCAGATATTCAATGATCCGCTTGTCCAGATCATCGCCGCCGAGATGGGTGTCGCCGCCGGTCGCCTTCACTTCCACCGTATCGTCCCCTACCTCCAGCACGGAAACGTCGAAGGTGCCGCCGCCGAAATCGTAGACAACGATCTTTTCGTTCTTTTGTTTATTCAAACCATACGCGAGCGCCGCGGCGGTCGGCTCGTTGAGAATGCGGCGCACGTTCAGGCCTGCGATCTCGCCGGCATTTTTGGTTGCCTGGCGCTGGCTGTCGTCAAAATACGCCGGCACGGTGATTACCGCTTCCGTTACTTTCTCGCCAAGCTTCGCTTCGGCATCGGCTTTCAGTTTTGCGAGCACCATCGCCGAAATTTCCTCCGGCTTGTACCACCGGTCGCCCATTTTCACTTCGCAGCCGCCGCTCTCGGACTGGCGGATGTCGTACGGCAGCCATTGCTTGTCGCGCTGAACCTCGGCATCGGTAAATTTCCGGCCGATCAGCCGCTTCACGGAAAAGATCGTGTTCTTGGGGTTGGTCACCGCCTGGCGCTTCGCCAAAAGGCCGACCAGCCGCTCGCCGGACTTGCTGATCGCCGCCATGGACGGCGTGATCCGCATGCCTTCGGCGTTTTCCAGAATGCGCGGACCGGCCGTATCCATGACTGCGACCTCCGAATAGGTGGTGCCGAGATCAATACCGATTATTTTTGCCATGATGTAATTATATTATTTTTCTTTGCTTAATATTACCCGCGCCGGACGAATGACGCGACCCTGAAGCATGTATCCCTGTTCCGCCACTTCCATTATAGTGCCTGCCGGCTGGTCGGATTCCCTCTCGGCAACTGTTTCCTGGAAATTAGCGTCGAACGGATTGCCGACCGCGACGGATATCTTCTCCACTCCCGCCCGCTTGAGCGCCTCCTCCAGCTGTCCCTTTATCATAAATATTCCTTTTTCACTCCTGCCATCTTTTTCCATTACGGACAGCGCGAGTTCAAAACTATCCAGCACGGCGATCAGATCTTTTACCATTCCCGCTTTGGCATACCGGATAACATCTTCCAGCCGGGCCGCTTCTTCCTTCTGATAATTTATCAGATCGGCCTTGGCGCGTTTCCAGCCGTTGAGGTATTCGTCACGTTCCTTTTTCAGTTGTTCGAGTTCTCCTACAGGTGATTCATCCATTGCAGGGAAATTTTAATTAATAAAAGCCCGGGAGTCAACTGCCGATCGCCCACCTAATAAACCATCACGCCCACCGTGCTGACGGAAGTAACTGACGGAGTGATCGGGCCGCCGCTGCTGGTAGCGGACAACGTGTACACTTTATCGGGGGCGGTAATGTAACACGCAAGGTATGTGGCGGAGGTGCATTTACTTCCGGAGAGCGGTCGCACGCCCACGGTGCTGACAGAAGTGACTGACGGAGTGGTCGGGCCGCCGCTGGTAATGGCAGTTAAGGTGTATACCTTGTCTGTCGCGTTAACGTAGCAGTCGAGGTATCCGGTAGAAGTACTGCAACCCATATTGGAATACGGCATGACGCCGGGAGTGCTGACCGAGGTGACCGATGGGGTGATGGGACCGCCACTGGCAGTGGCGGTCAAGGTGTAGACCTTGTCCACTCCCGCGATATAGCAATCCAGATAACCTGTCGCAGTGGAACAGAAGACTCCCGAGCCGCCGTAAGGCCAGGTCGTCCTGGTTATTCCGCCAAGCGTGATTCCAAAACCGCTATCAACCAGCAGGTTGCCGGCCACACGAAGCTTGGCCAGCGCGTTCGGCAGGCCGCCAATTCCCACGTTGCCACTGGCATCAACAGTTATCGCTCCCCCGCCGCCGGCGGGCGTCACATTCGGATTGGTCCACCCGAACGCTACCCCGGCGATCACCAGCCCGGTCAAGGTTACCGCGGCGACGTTGGTCCAAAATAAAGGTTTCTTAAAAAGATTGTTCATTAAATTATTTCCAGCAAAAGTAAGTAGGATTATCGTTAATGCTGCCGTTCAAAGCGCTACCCGTATAGGAAAAAAGCTTCGCCGTAAAACCTGTCGGACAGTTACAGGCATTCGTGAACGGATTGGCCACCGAGCACGTGGTAAATCCACCAACGCCGACGTGGTTCACGTAGATTCCGCCAAAGCCGTATGTGGCACCGCGGATCGTGCCACTAATGTTGGCATTACCGGTCACGTCCAGCTTCTGCGTTGGAGCGGCATTACCGATACCAACGTTCGTACCATTATCAAATACCTGCGAATTGCCAATTGCATTGCCGCTGGTAAACTTTGGAAGATAATTTGCCGTCCCCAGGCCGGTGATGCCGGAAAATGTCGGCCACGCTGCGCGGCAGTCGGATCCGATGCACAGCCCGGTTCCTTTGACATTGCCCGCGACATCCAGCTTCTGAGTTGGCGCCGCAATACCGATTCCCACGTTACCGGATAGGTCCGTCACAATCGCCCCGCTTCCGCCCGTCGGAGCCGCCAGAGGACTGTTCCACCCGAACGCCACCCCGGCGATTACCAGTCCGGTTAACGTTACTGCAGCGACGTTGGTCCAAAATAACGGCTTTTTCAATAGATTGTTCATTTGCTTTTTATTATAGCAAATCGAGTATTACAGAGGCGCGCAAATGATGTACGGCGTCGGGAGACTTCCGTTGGTTGCCTGGCCTATGCCCACCATAATTTGCCCGGCCGGGCAGACTTTGGACCAGGCTCCGCCGGTAGTGCCAAAGGCCGCGCCTCCCCAGTAGCCGGAAGAATTGAAGGCTTGAGGTCCGGAAACGGTGGTCTGGGATCCCGTGATAAGACCGGGGACATTGATATCTCCGGGAAACGTGACGGTTCCAGTCAGATTCCCGAGCGATGACACTCCCGTCCACGCAGCAATATTTCCTATGGTGCCGCTGCCGGTGACGCCGCTCGAAGATGGCGGCACCCCGCAGACAAGGCCGGCTCCGATCTGACTGACAAACTGCCCGGCGGGACAGGCGGCCGGAAACGCCGACAGCCTTGCCCATGGCACCGCTCCGTTCAGAAGCGTGCCGCTCCATTGCACGTTGCCGGCAATATCCAGTTTCGCGCCCGGCACACTGTTGCCGATGCCCACGTTTCCGGCCGGACTTACACTGATCGCCCCGCTTCCCCCCGCCGGCGCCGCGACCGGATTATTCCAGCCGAACGCCAGACCCGCGATCAAAATGCCCACAAATGTAAGGGAAATAATATTCAGCCAGACCAGCGGTTTTCGTAATATTTCCTTCATATATTATAATCATGACATAGATGTGGATAACCAAATCTGACAACGCCGCCTGGATTGATATTCTCAAACCGACCAAGTCGGACATTGATTTTTTAAAAAAACAGCATAAGTTCCACCCGATCATTCTCGACGAGCTTCTTCATCTTTCCAACCGCTCCCGCGTCGAATTTTATCCCACCTACCTTTTCCTCACCTACCATCTGCCCGTCTACGACAAGACCCTGAAAACTTCCCGGCGGGCGGAAATAGATTTTCTGATCACGAAGAAGCAGGTAATCACCGTGCACTACGAAGACCTCGAACCGATCGACGCCTTCATGCGTTCGCTCAACAACAATGTTCATTTCAAAACCAAAGCGCTGGATGACACCGCCCAGTGCGTCTATTTCCTGATCCAGGAGATCATCCATTTTTCCCTCCGCCAGCTTCGCCACGTGGAAGACAACATCCGCACCATCTCCGAGGAAATTTTCAAGGGTAAGGAGGACGAGATGCTGGAAAAGATTTCCTACGCAAAACGCGACGTCCTGGACTTCAGCGTCATCAGCGCGCCCCAGGAAATTCTCCTGGAATCGCTTGTGGAAACAGGAAGAAAGTTCTGGGGGGAGAATAATCAGATTTATCTTTCCGATCTCGCCGGCGATTATTCCAAAGTCACCCAGCACGTGGAAAACTACCAGGCCACGATCGAGGCCCTCGAGGAGACCAACGGCCAGCTCTTGAGTGCCAAAACCAACAAGGTCATGCAAAGATTTACCATCCTCGCGTTTCTCGCCATTCCCCTCGGGCTGTTCACGTCGCTCCTCTCCGTCAGCTTTATCGGAAACTTCATTACCGCGACGCCGCTCCGGTTCTGGACGATCTTTATTGTGCTCGGCATCACCGTGATCGGCCTGATCATTTTCTTCAAAAAGAAAAAGTGGCTGTAACCCAAATTTTAAATTTGAAATTTAAAATTATTGAATGTTTATCTATAACACTCTCTCCGGCCATAAAGAACCTCTTGTACCGCCTGCGCGCGGCCCTCTTAAACTTTTCGTCTGCGGCCTCACGCCATATGATTACGCCCATATCGGCAACGCCCGCACCTATATTGTCTTTGACGCATTCGCAACCTATCTCCGCTCCCGCGGCCTGAAAGTGTTTTATCTCCAGAACGTCACCGACGTCGACGATAAAATTATCCGCCGCGCCCGCGAAGAGGGGGTGCGCGCCGCGGACGTCGCCAAGAAATTCGAAAAAGCCTACCACGAAGACGAGAAGGCGCTCGGCATAGATTCCGTCACGAAATACGCGCCGGCGACCAAATACATAAAGGAAATCACCGCCCAGATTCAGACGCTTATCGACAAAGGCCATGCCTATAAAATAGAGGACGACGGCTGGTATTTCGATATCGCCACTTTTCCCGAATACGGGAAACTCGCCAAACGCACCGTCCAACAGGCGGAAGACTCGGTAACGCGCATCGATGAGAGCATAGGCAAAAAAAATAAGGGCGACTTCGCGCTTTGGAAATTCTCCAAACCGGGAGAACCGTCCTGGAACACGCCGCTCGGAGAAGGCCGGCCCGGCTGGCACATCGAGGATACCGCCATCACCGAAAAATTTTTCGGCCCGCAATACGATATCCATGGCGGCGGCATCGACCTGAAGTTCCCCCACCACGAAGCCGAAATCGCCCAGCAGGAAGCCGCCTCGGGAAAAGCGCCGCTGGCCGCGATCTGGATGCACGCCGGCCACCTCCTCGTGAACGGCCAGAAAATGTCCAAAAGTCTCGGCAATTTTATTACCATCCGCGATTTTCTCAAAGATCATTCCGCGGCATTGCTCCGGTTTGTCACCTTGAGCCATCACTACCGTTCCCCGCTCGATTACTCCGACGAACTGGTGCGCCAGTCGGCCGCGGCGCTGGACGGCATCGCCCAGTTTCTCGCTAAATTAGCGTTTCCTAAAAAATCTTCCGGGATTGAAGACCCTAAATTGGAAATTGAAAATTACGAAACGAAGTTCCGTGAGGCATTGGAAGACGACTTCAATACGCCGGGCGCCCTGGCCGGGCTGTTCGGGCTGATCGCCGCCGCCAACCCGAAGATCTGGAATTTCGATAAAAAAACAGCCGGAGTAATCCGGAAATGGCTGATAGCGAAGCTGGATTTGTTTGGCATCACGCCGGACATGCCGGAAATTCCCTCCAAAGCTGAAAAGCTGGCGAACGCACGGGAAAAATTCAGAGCCGCCAGGCAGTTTGCCGACTCCGACCGGCTCCGGAAAGAGATTGAAACGCTCGGATACATCCTCGAAGACACGCCCGCCGGCCCGTTTCTCTGGCCGAAAAAAACTTCTTAACAAGTTCTCCCCCTTTCCTATTGTTTTCGGTCTTCCGAAGCGGGTAGTATGAAGGGTAATGGCAGGCATGAAGAAAACAGGATTGAAACTTCCGCCGCAGAATCTGGAAGCCGAGAACTCCGTGCTCGGCGCGCTGCTGATCGATAAGAACGCCATCATCCAGGTCGCGGATATTTTGCAGCCGCAGGATTTTTATCATCCGCAGAACGGCGAAATTTACGACTCCATTTTAAAAATTTTCACCAAACACCAACCGGTGGACCTGGTGACGGTTTCCAACGAGCTGAAAGAGCGCGGCATCCTCAAAGATATCGGCGGCTCCACCTATTTAAGCCAGCTGATGGACGCCGTGCCGACCGCGTCCCATGTCGCCAACTACGCGAAGATCGTCAAGGAGAAAAAAGTGCTCCGCGATCTGATCACCGCCTCGGCGGAGATCACTGAAAAAGCCTTCAACGTCGGCGGCGACCTCGAAGCGGCGCTCGACGAAATCGAGCAGCGGATTTTTTCCATCTCCCAGCGTTCCGTATCCCAGAAGTTCACACTCGTGCGCGACGAACTTCCGAAAACCATCGAGCGCATCGACAAGCTCCAGCGCGGCGAGCTCGGCCCCGGCGGTCTGCCGACCGGATTCAAGAAACTGGACGCCATTCTCTCCGGCCTCCGGCCCTCCGACTTCATCGTCATCGGCGCCCGTCCTTCTGTCGGTAAGACTTCCTTCGCGCTGGACATTGCCCGCCACATCGGCGTCCGCGAGAAACAGCCCGTCGGCGTCTTCTCGCTGGAAATGAGCAAGGATCAGATTCTGGACCGCCTCGTGTCGGCGGAAGCGGGCGTGCCGCTCTGGCAGCTCCGCAGCGGCCGCCTGAATGAGGAGGAGCATATGCCTCTGCTTCAGGTCGCCTATGATCGGCTCTCCACGGCGCCGATCTTCGTGGACGACACGCCGTCGCCCAATATCATCCAGATGCGCTCCATGGCGCGCCGTCTCCAGGCCGAACACGGCCTGAGCGCGATCGTGGTGGACTACCTTCAGCTCATCCAACCGCGTCTCAATAACGACAACGTCGTCCAGCAGATCACGGAAATCTCCCGCCAGTTGAAGGCGTTGGGCCGCGAACTCAATGTCCCGGTCATCGCCCTCTCCCAGCTTTCCCGCGCCGTCGAACAGCGCGACAGCCGGGCTCCCCGGCTCTCCGATCTCCGCGAATCCGGCTCTATTGAACAGGATGCAGACGTGGTAATCTTAATGTCCCGCAAGGAACCCCGCGACAAAAACGACATGAACGATCCGGCGCGCAACCTCGCCATGGTAAACGTCGCCAAGCACCGCAACGGCCCGCTCGGAGAATTCGAACTGTTCTTCGACGCGGAAAAGGCCAGCTTCAAGGATTTGGATACCATGCATTAATATGCTTCCCGAGCCCATAAAAAAATTTGTGGATTATTTCGCGAAACTTCCCGGCATTGGACCACGTCAGGCCACCCGGCTCGCATATTACATAGCCTCGCTCGGCAAGGGCGAAGTGTTTGAAATCGCCCGGTCGGTCAACGGCCTCGGCGAGTTGAGCGGCTGCCGCCAGTGTTTTCTCACCACGCCCAACAAAGATCTCTGCGCCATCTGCTCCGATCCGGGCCGCCGCAAGGATGTGATCGCGATCGTGGAAAAAGAAACCGATCTCCTCTCATTGGAGAAGACCAAAAAATTCAACGGGCGCTACCTCGTCCTCGGTGATCTTAAAAAAGACGGCGTGCTCAACGCAATGCAAAAACTCCGATTGAAAACAATCAGCAATGCCGAAGAGGTCATCCTCGCCATCAGCCCGACCACCTACGGCGATCTCAACTCCACCATCATCGCCCAGGAACTGAAGGATTCAACGAAAACAATTACTCGTCTCGGCCGCGGCATCCCCACGGGTGGTGAAATTGAATTCGCCGACGAAGAAACGCTTTCCGGCGCGTTGGACAACCGCAGCTAGATATTCCCGTTTGCGGGAACTCTGGACGATTGTTACGGTTACATAAAAAGAGGCTCAATGAGCCTCTTTTTATTTCACGCTGGTGATTTCCACCTCGGTAAACAGCTGCCGGTGGCCTTTCTTTTTCCGATAGCGGGTCTTGGAGTGATACTTAAAGACAATCACAGTCTTGGCGTGTCCTTGGCGGAGCACCTTCGCGTCCACCTTGGCGCCGGACACATTCGGCATGCCGACTTTCACGTCCTCTCCGTCGGCGAGCAAAAGTACCTTGTCAAAAGACACCGCGTCGCCGACTTTAATAAGCGCTCCGTCTTTGTCGGACAGCTTTTCAATTTTCAGTTTTTGCCCGGGGGCTACTTTGTACTGCTTGCCGCCGGTTTCGATGATTGCAAACATATGAAACTAATTGCTAGCAATCGTAACACCGACCGAAATTAAAATCAATATCGAGATAAAAAGCGAGACAAACGGCAGTACCGCCGCATAAAACCGTTCCCGCGGAGCCCAGACGGCCGCCAAACCCATGTTCATCAGAAGAAGCAGCCCTCCGGACACCAGAATCGCGGAAATATCGGCACTCGTGCCGAGTATATTCAGGTCGCGGAAACCGTCAAAACCCACCACAATCACGTTGCGGATTGGCGCAAGTTGCAGGTAGAATAATACAGAAGCAAGGATCAGGATCGCCGCGCTTGCCGCAAACACAGATTTTACAAGTAAAGAATTCATATGCAGATTTCGTTTGTCATCCCGGCCCGCAATGAGGAAGAAGGCATCGGTCGGACAATAGAATATATCCTAAAACAACCAGCGGAACTGGTCAAAGAGATTATTATTGCCGACAACGGCAGCTCCGACCGGACACGGGAAATCGCCGCTGCTTATCCGAAGACAAAAGTGATCGTAGAAACGACGCCGGGCACCAATATTGCCCGTGAAGCGGGACGGAAAATCGCCACGGGAGACATCATCGCCTTTATTGACGCCGATAACTGGCTCGCCGCCGACTGGAGCGAGACCGCCATCCGCCATCTTTCCAAACCCGGCGTGGTCGGGGTCAGCGGCCCGTATGCCTATCACGACCAGCACGGGCTGGGAAAATTCATCACGTTTTACGGCTTCCTTGTATATGCCTATCCGGCCTATTTTCTGGTGCACTACATTCTCCGCATCGGCAGCGTCGTCTTCGGCGGAAATGTGGCGGCTCGGCGCGAAGCGCTGGAAAAAATCGGCGGTCTGGACGTGAGTTACAAATTTTTCGGCGATGACGTGAAGATCGGCAAACAGCTCCGGAAAATCGGCAAAGTAATCTTTGCTCCCGGACTTCTGGTCTATTCCTCTTCCCGCCGTTTCCGCAAACACGGCTATGTCCGGACTATTTCCCGGTACGTCATGAATTTCATCTGGGTGCTCGCGTTCGACAAACCGTTTACCAAATAAACACTAGAGAAAACGGATTTCGCCGCGTTTCAGGTTCGGTTCCTGTCCGAATTCGGCAAGGAGCGTGTTCAGCGCCGTTCCGTGCCCGATCAGTAGCACCGTTTCGTCGGGGAAATTTTTTTTGAGCTCCGCAATAAACTCCAGATGGCGCTTCAGCACCTGCCCGCGGCTTTCCCCGCCATACGCGGTAAAATCGTACGGCTGCTTTTCGCTGGTATAAAATTGGGCATTGAACGGATAAAGGTGGGGATGCGGATAATGGCCGACGGCTTCCGCGAAAGTCATTCCCTCAAGCATTCCGAAACGGCACTCGCGCAGGCGCGGCTCGGCCAGCACCGGCATTCCAAGTCGGAGGCCGATAATATATCCGGTTTGCGCCGCCCGTTTCAGATCGGAGCTGTAGATGCGGGAAATGCCGAGGGGTGAGAGCTGATCGCAAAGATCCAGAGCCTGCTGGCGGCCCGTTTCGTTGAGGCTCGTATCCGTCTGTCCTTGCATGCGCCCCGCCGCATTCCAATCGGTTTCACAGTGCCGGACCAGGATCAGTTTCATTGGGAACATCATACCAGCGTTGATAAGAATTGACAAGCATCTGGTTGTATGGCATATTATGAAAAGCAAATTCGAGCGGTGGCCCGTAGCTCAACTGGTAGAGCGCCGGACTCATAATCCGCGAGGTTGGAGGTTCAATCCCTCCCGGGCCAACCAAATCCCCTGTTTCAGGGGATTTATCGTTTCGGAGGGATTGAAGCCCGCAGTCCCGATTTTCAGTAGAAAATCGTGGACGAGGGGCGGCCTGCGACCGAGGCGAGCGACGGCGAGCCGAGAGTTGTAGGCAATCCCTCCCGGGCCAACCAAATCCCCTGAAAACAGGGGGATTTTTTATTATCTTGGGCAAACGTCAGATTGAAGAGTGTGGTATACTTAGAAAATCTCGCAAGGTCGATATAATTTTTTTAAATCTACACACTATGGAAGGAGAAGGAATGATGAAAGAGGGCGGGATGATGTGCAAGTGCCCGCACCACAAAGCGACCGGGTTCTTCATTTTTCTGATCGGTCTCGCGTTTTTATTGAAAGCGCTTGGCGTCTTGGGATCGGATTTTGTTGATATGGCCTGGCCGGTTCTGCTTGCGCTCATCGGCTTGAAGAAAATGTTCAAGGGAAAGTGCAAGTGCTGCGATGGCAGCCAAGGCCGCTGCTGCTAGGTTCTTAAATCAAAAACCCGCCGAAGAGGCGGATTTTTGATTCCTAAAATAAGTAAGAGGCCACCACCACACTCCACAGGGAAAATCGCGGAGGCGATTTGGCTTGGTGCCCTGCAAATCGCCGAGCGTTTAGTGGTGCCATTGCGCCGCTGGAGCGCAACGGACACCCGGTTCCCGAGGAAGTGGGGTGGTGGCCGGAGCCACTACAAATTCAAGTCAAGTTCCGCCTCGGTTTTGGCACTGCCCTCCCCTTCGGATGCGCGCTGATCTTCATGGTCGCCTTTGAGATGGAAATTGCCGTTGAGCTTCAATTCAATCTCAAAATTTTTATGCGCTTCGATCAGTAATTTCGCTTCCTGGGCGATCCGCATCGCCTGCTGGAAGAGCACGAAGGCCGCGCCAGAATGCCCGGCCGAAAGCTCCGCCTGTCCCTGCGCGAATACGGTATCCGCCTCGGTCAGACGCGCGTTCGCCTGCGCGGTCGTACTCGCGTCCAGTCCGGACAGGAACTGCTGCACTTCCTGGATCTTGCTCTGCGCCGCTCCCTCCTTCCCTTCGGCGGCCGACTGCTCGTCCGGACCTTCCTCGGCGGAAATTCTCGCTTCTATCGCCGCCCGGGTGGTGGAAGCAATGTCCGCCTCTGCGTCAGCTTTGGCGCCGACTTCCCCGCCGCGCATCAGTTTCTGCAAAATTTTTCCGTGCGCCTTGAACGACGCCTCGATGCGCGAGCTGATATTGGAGGCAGCATTGAGATCGGCGCCGGCTTCCAGCGCGGCGATATGCTCTTTGGCTTTTTCCGCGTGTTTCTGGAACTCCGACTCGGCTTCGGCGCGCTTCTCATCGTCCAGGCGGTTCTCGGCCGCGAGCTTCTCGGCTTCTTCCAGCCGCCGTTCCGCCAGCTTCGCCTCCCAATCGGCTCTGGCTTCAGAAGAAACGGCGAACCATCCCTGTACTGGTTCGATAACATTGATCTTCACAGGATAGAGCGGATCGCCCGGCAAAGAATTTTCAGCCGCAAAGGAAACTCCGCCGCCCGCCAGGCCGGCAAGAATCACTCCGGCCAGCGCCGGCTTCAGTATGCGGATCAGCCACGGAGTCCGGGATGCGGCGCCCAGGGCCTCATGCCCGCGCGCGAACGCAGAAAGACGATGGCGGATTTCCGCCCTCTCAACACCGTTCAACGAAATTCCTTTCGCCCGTTTGATTAAATTTTTGATAAGATTATCCATGTTTTTGATTGCGCTCCCGAAGCGGATTTTCCGCATACTCCAGGATATCCCGGAGCTCCTTGATACCGCGATGAAGTCGCACGGAAACGTTGTTCTCGGTCTCCCCGATCGTCTCCGCGATTTCTTTCGGCGAGAGATCGTCGATATACCGCAGCTGGATCACTTCCCGGTATTTCGGATTCAGTTTATTGAGAACTTTGATCACCTCGCCTCCTTCCAGAAAATTGGTCAGCCTGTCTCTCGTGTCTTGTCCCGGATCGAATCCTTCCTCCTGCAGCCGGTCGAGCGACTGCTCCTGCTTACGGCGGGAATTGTCGATGATGAGGTTATTCGCCACCCGGTAGAGAAACGCCCGGACATTTTTTACCTCTCCTTTCTGCATGTATTCCCAGGTTTTCATGAACGTTTCCTGCATCAGGTCCTTCGCCCGTTCACGGTTAAAAACCCGGAAGTAGCAGTGGCGGAAGATCGGGTCGGCGTACTGGTCATAGGATTTTAAAAATTCTTTTTCCAAGTCCCTCATATACGACGATATAATAGCATATTTCTTACAAGGTGGGCTTGTCTTCCATTCTTCTCCTGCCACCTCAACCAGCCGGAACATCTTCTCGGGAACCGGGTGTCCGTTGCGCTCCGGCGGCGCAACGGCACCACTTAGCTCTCGCCGATTCGCAAGGCACCCTTGGCCCTGGCGCAACCATGCGCCAGGCCAGCCGAATCGGCTCCGAGATATTCCCTCGAAAATATTCCGGCTGGCTACAGAGAAGAACGGAAGACTTCGCAGTTATTTTTAAAAGAAGAAAATCCGCGATGTTTGGCGTAGGAAGACCGTTTTTATAAGTATTACCAGTACGCCTTAGGTAATTTGAGCAGCGCGGAAGGAAAAAGCGCCCTAGAGAGGGCGCGGGGATTATTCCAGATAATACGTTGCGTCGGAAAGGCAGTGGCCTTCGGTAGTCTTTGCCACCAGCACGGATTTCCTCAAATCAGCGGGGATAAGGTGCTTCCATTCTTCCTTTACGGCAAATACGCGACTCAGACAATCGTGGTCATGCACGTCGCGCACAAATGCCTCCGCCTCCTGCTGGGAAAGCGCCGGCATCTGCACATCCGCACGCGCGGTAACACCACACGGATTGCGGTTCGGTTCTGACCGCGGAATTTCAGCGAAGTATCCGGGCCAGTGATACGCATGCAAGCCGTCGCACAGGCAGTGATCATCCACGACACAAAACGGGTTCACATTCGCCGGCAAGCCCTGCTTGTCCATACGTTTTTTCCTAAAAAAACTATTCCTAATTTAGCATGATTTCCCTTGAAAAACCATTCTGCGAGACGGCAGCGAACTCCTCCTTCCCGCAGACAGGATTGTAGCCCGACGTCCTGGCGAGGAGAAGGAGGAGTTCGCGAAACCAAAGAAACCAAAAACATCCGCCGAAGCGGATGTTTTGCGTGAACTATTCCTGATTTCCCTTGCCTTCTCCCTTGCCCCTGCCTCCGAAGAAGCGGAATATCTTTTGCAGGAAGCTCGGATTCGCGTCATCAAGCACGCTCGCCGCGGTCCTGGCGTTCACCGTGGCCGCGATGACCGTGGAGTTGGTGGTATCCCAAACTCCGGTAACGCTCGCGTACATGCCGTTCGTCAAACCCGCAGTAGAAGACGCGGACTGGCCGTTGATGGTGATTTTGGTATCCGCATTCACCGTAATCGCCAGCGCGCCGCGGTTCTTCACAGTCAGCGTGAAGCTGGTCGTGCTGGATGCATTGACTCCGGAAATAACTCCGATGAAGTCAGCGCCCCGCTTCTGGATGGATTCATCCTTGACCATCTTCGCCTTGACGGTAAGGCCGCTCGCGGAAGCGTCACCCCAGACCGTCACCGTGTCACCGACCTGATACTCGGCAAAATTGGATTCGCCGTTAAACCGGCGGACGATCTTCGCGGCCGAAGCATCCACCGCCCAGGCGCCTCCCCAGCTCTGCACCGTAAGATTAGTGCCGCTGACGGCGGTCAATTGTCCGACCAGTTTTATATTACCGTTCCGTTCGACATTCACCGACATCTGCGCCAGCTGATGGGTTGCCGGCGTGCTCGTCGCCGAGTCCGCCTCGGCAAATGCCACCGGCAAACCGACTGCGACTACCGCCGTTACCGCCACGCTAAACGCGAACGCCATGAGAAGATTTTTCATATTTGTGTTCATTATTTTGTAATTATGAGCTTCGGTTTCGACCTTTGGCTCACTGTAGAAGACGCCCGACCCGCTTTTTCCTTACATGATATATACTTTTATGTATGAAATTCTGGCTGCCGGTGTTTTTACTTTTCCTGGCGCTTGCCGCGGTGTTTGTGTTCGGTCCGGGACAATTGATTGAACCGGACCAGTTTTATCACATCACGCACGCGGCAGTTTACGCGCAGAACGGGATATTCCGTACCGATTTCCCATGGACGCAATTCTCCGTCTGGAAGACATATCAGGCCGATATCTGGTACGGCTTTCATCTTTTGCTGATCCCTTTCACGGTCTTTTCCGATCTCACGCTTGGCGTAAAAATGGCGGCGACACTCTTCGCGGCACTGGCCCTGCTCGGATTTTATTTCGTCCTGAAACGCCACGAAATCCGCTGGCCGTTTTTCTGGACGCTTCTTTTTTATTTCGCCACGCCGAATCTGCTCTTCCGGTTGAACCAGCTCCGGCCGAACACACTGACCATCGCGTTTCTCGCCCTGATTTTTTCTTTCCTTATCAGGCCATTCGGCTCCGTTCAGGCCAAGCCGGCCACTAAAAAATCCTGGCTCCTGCTTGCGGCGCTCGCGTTCGCGATCCCTTTTCTGCACCTCGCTTTTTTTTGGATTGCCCCGCTCGTTACCGCAGTGGTCGCAATCGTTACTGCGCGGGTGGAGAAAAAACATTTCTGGCAGATGCCGGCGTCCGTGATCGCGGGCACGCTGCTTGGCTGGCTCTCCCGCCCCAACCCGTTCGGCGCCGCGAAGATCCTGTGGATTCAGCTCTTTGAGCTGATCGCCGCGAAGCGGGCTGGCGTCCCGCTTCTTTCCGGCGACGAACTCCGGCCGCTGAACGGCACCGTCATCCTCACCCAACTCATTCCCATCCTTGCCGTTTGGCTGATCGCCATCGGGATTCTGGCATTCGCGCTCAAATCCAAAAAATTCTCCGCCGCTCCTTCCGAAATGAAACGTCTTGTCTGGTCTGCCTCCTGCCTGTCGATTGTCTTTCTGGCGCTCGGCTTCACGCTCGGCCGCCGCGCCACCGATTTTTTCGCCCTTTTCGCGGTGATACTCGCCGCGTCGCTTTTTTCATGGTGGCACCATTCTAAAAAACCGGCGGTGTCGCTGGTGTTCGGCTGCCTTTTGTTGGTGATGCTGACCTGGCATTCCTATCTCTATACCACCTACGCCGCCGAGCCGGCGGGCGGCGCTGACCAGTTGAGAACTGCTTCATTGTGGCTGAAGGATCATTCCCGCCCCGGCGATACTGTATTTCACACTTCCTGGGATTCCTTCCCGATGCTCTTCTTCTGGAATGATCGCGATTATTACATCAACGGCGCTGATCCGATCTTTGAATACGCCTACAATCCGAAACTTTATTTTGAGAATTTTTTCCTTGCCGTCGGCGGCAAGCCGTACACCTGCCCGGCGCTCCCCTGTACGCCCCAAGACGGGAAATCGCTGTATGAAGCCATCGCCGGCGACTTTCGCGCGAAATACGTGATGGTGGAGCTGGACCGCAATGCCGGTTTTGCCGCGAATCTCGCCGCCGATCCGCATTTTGAAAAAGTGTTCGCCACTGAAAATGAACTTGTGTACCGAGTAAAATAAAATTTGACTTTTTGCCATTTTTTTAGTAATTTGATGGTAGAAATTTGAGTGAGGTGCGTAGTGAAGCGGAAGGAAAATGGCAAAACCGTGGACGTTTCGGCGGAAGCGGCTTCCCGGGAAATGGCGGCGATTTTTCAGGAGCTCGAGCTGATCGAGCAGGAAGCTTTCGGCGACTGGAGAACGGCAATCCTGGCTGCCTCCGTGGGAGCGATGCAGGCTATGGCGCTCGGCATCTGGGCGGAACAGGCCCGCGGCCTCATCGAATCCGTGCGCGTGTACGCCGTCAGCGGAAAGAAAGAGTGCAGCGTCATCTTCGTGCAGTACGAAAACTTCGGCAAAGCGCTGGAACTGCCCGCCTACGAAGAAGAGCGCCAGACTCCCGGACCCTTCAAGGTGGAGTTCCATCTCGCCGCGAAAGTCTGACCGGAATTCCCCGATATACGTCGGGGAATTTTATTTGCTACAATCAATAAATGTTTAAAAAGTATGAATGGCTCGCCGCCTTTGCCGTCATCACCCTGTTCGCGCTGCTGCTTCATACCCAGCTCTTCCCGAATATCGCCGACACGGACGGGTTTTACCATATTCGGCACGCCTGGGAATACCGCGTCAACGGCCCGTTCCAGACTGCCTTTCCCTGGACGCAGGATTCTTCAATCAAAACCTATGCTTCCGATATCTGGTATGGATTCCATATCCTCCTGATCCCCTTCACGCTGTTCCATCTTCTGATATACGGGATCTACTGGGGCACCTTTGCCGTGACGATCGCCTCGCTCCTTCTCGCCTTCTGGGCATTCAAGCGCCTCCGCGTCCGCTGGCCGCTGTTCTGGACAATGATCTTCGCCGTCATCACCGCCGATCTGATGTACCGGCTGGCCATGCTCCGTCCGCATCCCCTGTCGCTCGGACTTACCCTGCTGCTCTTTTCTTTCCTGGTGGAAAATCCCGTCTCACTCCGCGGACTCTGGCCAATCGCGGCGATTTCAGCGGTCTTCGCCTGGATTCATATTTCGCTTATCTGGGTCGCGGGGATTGTGGCGTTGGCCGTGGCGCTCTTTCATGTTCTTTCGCGGCGCGGCGCCGGCTGGCGGTCGCTGCTCGCGGCCGGCACAGGCGTACTGGCCGGCTGGCTCGCCCGTCCCAACCCCGTCGGCACGCTGAAACTTGCGGTCATTCAGGTGGTAAAGCTGATGTCGGTGAAACAACAGATGCTGCCACTCCGTTTCGGCAGGGAATTGACGCCTTTTGTCTGGGAAAATTTCGTCGATCAGCTTATTCCTATTACCATCCTTCTGATACTGGCCGCCGGGTTTCTCTTGTTTTTGATTAAAAGCAGAAGGTTCAGGGAATTGCGCCCGGAAATCCGGGTTGCCGTCTGGAGCAGCGGACTCCTTACCCTGATCTTCGCGGCGATGACCTTCGGAATCGCCCGGCGTTCCAACGAACTCTTCGTCGGATTCGGTAGTATCTTTATCGCGCTGCTGGCCACTCTTTTCTATCAGCAAAAAAACAGCCGCTCGGCTTCCCACACGCTGGCGGTCCTCGCCGCCATAATCGCCCTGATTATCGCGCCGTTCAAGAATATCTACCGTTTTGATACCTATGTTACCAACGCCTTCCATCCCCTCCTGATGCAGCCAGCCGGCGAATGGCTTGGCCAGCACACGAAACCCGGCGAAATCGTTTTCAACATCCACTGGGACCGGTTTGGCGAACTGTTTTTCTGGGATCCGAACAACTACTACATCAACGGCATGGATCCGATCTTTGAATATGACTTCAATCCCCAGCTGTATTGGAAGACCCATTTCTACTCGATAGACGCGGCTACCGGCTACACCTGCGCCGAAGTGCGCTGCACCGCCGGCCAGGTGGAAAGCACCTATCAGGCGCTCAAAAATGACTTCCATGCTTCTTATATCGTGCTGGAAAAATCACGGAATCCTTCGCTCAACAAATACCTTTCCACCGCGCCGGCCTTCCGGAACGTGTTTGAAAATCCGGACACGGTGGTATACAAAATACTGTAATGAATCCCACACATAACAAAGAGCAATTAACCTTATAATCATTTATGCAAAATCAACCCAAGGAAAAGTCGCGGCATGATCTTATGCAAAGATTGCGTGAAACGCACTCTTTGTTATGTGCGGGATGAAGCTTTCCATAATCATTCCCGTCTATAACGAGGAAAAAACCCTGCCCCTCATCCTGAAAAAAGTGCAGGAACAGAAACCGGATGAAATTATTATTGTGGATGACTGCTCCACCGACGGCACGCGCGGGTTTCTCCGCGGCTACCAGGCGCCCAACGCTACCGTCCTCCGTCACGAAATGAACCGCGGCAAGGGCGCGGCGCTTCACACCGGACTCGCCGCGGCGACCGGCGATATCATCCTTATCCAGGATGCCGATCTGGAATATGACCCGGCGGATTATCCCCGCCTGATCCAGCCGATCGCGGAAGGAAAGGCGGACGTGGTGTACGGCTCCCGCTTTGTCGGGTCTTCGCCGCACCGCGTGATGCTCTTCGGCCATTATCTCGCCAACCGGTTCATCACTTTTCTCACCAATCTTTTTGCCAACCTCAACCTTACCGATATCGAAACCTGCTATAAAGTATTCCGCCGCGAGGCAATCCGGTCGGTCCGGCTCGTTGAAGAAGATTTTGGATTCGAACCGGAAGTGACGATTAAGCTCGGTAAAAAACGCTGGCGGTTTTATGAAATCGGCGTCTCGTACTATGGGCGCACGTTTGAAGAGGGCAAAAAAATCCGCTGGACTGACGGCCTCCGGGCGCTCTGGGTCATAGTGAAGCACGGACTTTTCTCCTAAAACCAAAAAACCGCCTAAGCGGTTTTTTGGTTTCTCGCAGACTATCTGCTTACGGAAATCGTCGTGGAGGCAAGTCCGGCAATGGCTTCCGCGTACTTGGCGTTCACGGTAACCCGTCCGGTCGTCGTGTCCTTCACGATCTCATAGCCGCTGTCGTAATCCGTCGCATCGGTAAGAGTACCGTTCGAAGGATCTACGGGGAGGCTGCTCATGTAGTTCGGCACAATGCACTTGTAGATGTTGTACTGCGAACTGGAGATCGTCGTCGTCGCGGTCGGGAGGGCGGCGCAATCGCCGGCAACTACGGGCCATGTGCCGCGGTTGTCAGCCAGACGCTGACCGACTGCGTTCAAGATGGCGTTCACGTTTGCCGAGCGCTGGGTGTTCCGAGCCTGGGCGAATTGCCGGGCCGGGTTCAACGCTACGATTACCACACCTGCCAAAATCGCGATAATTCCGATTACCACGAGCAATTCAATGAGGGTAAAACCTGATTGTTTATTCATGGGAATTTAGCGTGAAACGGAAATCGTCGTGGAGGCAAGTCCGGCAATGGCTTCCGCGTACTTGGCGTTCACGGTAACCCGTCCGGTCGTCGTGTCCTTCACGATCTCATAGCCGCTGTCGTAATCCGTCGCATCGGTAAGAGTACCGTTCGAAGGATCTACGGGGAGGCTGCTCATGTAGTTCGGCACAATGCACTTGTAGATGTTGTACTGCGAACTGGAGATCGTCGTCGTCGCGGTCGGGAGGGCGGCGCAATCGCCGGCAACTACGGGCCATGTGCCGCGGTTGTCAGCCAGACGCTGACCGACTGCGTTCAAGATGGCGTTCACGTTTGCCGAGCGCTGGGTGTTCCGAGCCTGGGCGAATTGCCGGGCCGGGTTCAACGCTACGATTACCACACCTGCCAAAATCGCGATAATTCCGATTACCACGAGCAATTCAATGAGGGTAAAACCTGAGTTCTTTTTCATGTTGTTGTTCATTATTGTTACACGACCTTTCCCGCTTCAAATAGCGAATAATCCAATTATATCAAAAATTGGGAAGCTCTTCTAAGGAAACTGTGGATAAATCAACTGTCTTCACCGTAAGCTGGAGATCGGTGGTAGCGCCGCTTACTGCCGCCTGCGCCTCAATTACTTTGTTGGAGCCGGAGGTGCTGACGGATACAATCGTGCACTGGTCGCTCCCGACGCTGAATGTTTCATTGCCGGCATAGCTGGAATCATCCGAAAGTTTCAGGCGGGCTTCGTCCAGACAGGACCGGGCGTCACTCAGGCTCATCTGCTTGTCGTCAAAATCGGAAACGTTCATCCGGGTAAACAGATGATTGCTGCCGAGCGCCGCCGCGATCGCCAAAATGACGATGGATAATATTATGGAAGTGGTGATGGCGATATAGCCGCCCCGGAAATTTAAAATGGTCATTTGGTGATGATGGTGGTGTCGATGCTCACGGATGTGGACGCGACGTGGTTCACCAGTGTGGCCTGGACGCGGATCGCCGGCCGGCCGTCCCAGCTGTACTGGTGAAAAGTCATGGACTGGAGATCCGAGTACGTATTGGTGACCGGGGTGGCCGCTCCCGCTCCTTTCGTAATCCGCGCCACGCCGCCGTTCATGTCAATCAGGATGGGATTCGAGCCGTAGTTCAATCGGTTGACCGACAGGCTGGTGGTAGTGGCGTTCGCCGCCGGCGAATTGATGGCGGACACGCTCTGAAGCGCCCAGTAAATTTTTTGCTCAAGCACTTTCTGATTTTCCACGAGTTCCCGTTCATTCTTCCCGCGCTGGAGACTGCTGATCATCTGATAGATCATCAGGAGGGCGGCGGTCAGGAACAGCGTGGTGATCGCCGAATAGATAAGCGTTTCGATAAGCGTGAACCCCCTGTTCCGGAATTTTAAATTTGGCTGCATAAGTTTTATTGCGACGTGATAATGCGCAGCGCGTCGTTGCTTCGCACCGCCATGTAGACCTTGTTGCTGTCGAAATCGATTCCGGTCGCGAAATTCGGGTAATTCAGAGTTGAGTACACGGAAAGGCTGTTGAGATTATTCACATTCACCACGGTAAATTCGGCGTTCTGGTTATCGGTGGCGAGAAACGCGAGATTGCCCAGCACGCAGACGGTATCATTCACCTTGCCCCCGACGTTCACCCGGCTCCGGACGTACATGCCGCTCGTGGTTGTCGCCCCCACCGCCACCAGTTCATTGTCGCCGTCGCCCAGCAGAAGATTGGTGCCGCCCGCTTTGATTTCCACGTACGCGGAAAGCGGCTTGTCCGTGGCGGGAACATCGTAACTGCTGATATAGGTGGGGTTTCTGGGATCGGTGATATCGAATGTCAGGATGTCGGCGGTGCCGTTGGCAAGATAATTCGTCGCGTAGAGCCGGTTGTCCGTGTAGGCGAGATCGGTAATATCGCCGCCATTGGGACTGGTGAATTCTTTGATCACGCTCGGATTGGCCGGGTCGCTCACGTCAATAAACGAGATCTGTTTGGCGGCACTTCCTTGCCGTCCGACGATCGCAGTGGTGCCGATCGTCACTACCGAAAGCGCGTCATCGTTGCCGGTTAAATCCAGCGAACCCTTGAGAGTGATGCTGGTCGGGGTAGTCACGTCAAAGACCAGAAATTCCTTGCTGTTGTCGGGCGAAGCCGCGTAGAGGTAATTGCCATTCAGGAAAAGCGCGTTGATTCCTCCGTTGGTAACGTTGAGTGAAGCCTTTTGCACCGGCGCCGCGGGCGCGCTCACGTCAAACACAAAAATATCCGGCTTGCTCGCGGAAGAAGCGGTACCGCTCACGTAGGCGTAACTGCCTTTGGCGACGACGTCCGTCCCGGAATTTCCCGAACCGATATCCGCCGAACCAAGCGTAACCGGATTCGTCCAGTCGCCGGTCAGCGCCTGCGACTTGCAGCTGCTCTGGAGCGGCGTTTCCCAGTCGGTAAACTGCTCGACGAAGGTAAGGCTTTCGGTCCGGCTGGGATCGGCGCTGGACCAGGTGACGGTGGTGGTGGCGATCTTGATGTTATCCGAATCCCCCTTGGCGATGTTCACCTGCCGCGTAAACACATCTTTCGTGTCAGAGGTACTGGACGACAGGAGCCACTCCGATCCGTTGAAGGTAAAGCCGTGCGGCCCGTCGGTGAGCAGTTCGGTAAAATTGCGGTTGCGGATCGCGCGGAGCGCGTCCTGCGCCTCCCGGACGTAATCCGTGGCCAGATTGATATTGGAGCTGTCGGTGGAGATGATCTGCCCGCCGAAAAATAAACTGAAGCCGGCGGCCGTCGCGATGCTGAAAATGCCGATCGCGACCAGGAGCTCAACAAGCGACTGCCCTTCTTCTTTTTTTAAAATTGTAAATTTTAAATTCAAAATTTTCATTATTTTGAATACACCGATCCCTCCGAATTCAAATAAAGATCGTGGCTTTTGTAGCTGTTGCTCACCGTAAACGTACTCGACGCCACGGTACCGTCCAGCTGGCTGAAGACCACTTCCGAGGGGCCGGCGATGGTAATGGCGGAATTGCGGGGAAAGGTTTTGTCCTGCGCCGCGGTGCGCGCGGCGAAACTGGAACCCTGAAACAGCACGAAGTTCACGCTGTTAATGGAAAGACCGTGGCTTGCCTCATGATAATTCGTCAGCGCCTGATTGCGCGCCTGTTCCAGTAGGGAAAAAAGGAGTTCGTATTCCGAATCAAACTGGTAGGCCTGATAGAAATTGAACGCCACCGGCAACCCGATCGCGAACAGCAGCGCCAGAATGGACACGACGAGCAGCGTTTCCAGCAGGGTGAACCCCGCGCCCTTCCCCTTAGCGCGGGCTGATGCTTGAAGTGATTTCATAAATCGGCGTAATGATGGAAATCGCGACAAATCCCACCACGATGCCCATCGTTACCATCAGAATCGGCTCAAGCACGTTGGAAAGATTTTTGGTAATTTCATTCACCTCGCCTTCGTAGAAGTCGGAAAGATACAGCAGCGTTTCGCTTAGATTGCCGGACGCCTCGCCCACCGCGACCATCTGCGTGACAATCGAGGGAAAAAGTTTGGGGTGCTTTTCCAGAATCGGTCCGAGCGCTTCTCCCCGCTGAACCAGATCCGCCGCCTTCAGTAATTCCCGCTGGTAGACAAGGTTGGTGAGGGACTCGGCGGTGATCGTCGCCGCCTCCACCACCCGGACGCCGCTTTTGAGCGTGAGGCCGAGCGTGCGGCTGGCATTAGCCAGGTTGACGCTGCGGGAAATGTTGCCGAAAATGGGAAGCTTCAGCAATACCCAGTGCAGAAAATAGCGGACTTTCTGGATCAGCGAGATGCCATAAATTCCGAGAAGCAATGCCAGTAGGCCCAGGATCAGATACAGGCCGTAATTCGTGAGCGCGTTGCTCAGCCAGATCAGGATCCGCGTGGTAATCGGTAATTCGACGTTCAGACTTTTAAAAATCGGCAGGATTTTCGGGAAGATAAACACGGTGAGCAATCCGGTGATGCCGAAGGTGGCCACAAAAATCACCGCCGGATAAATAAGCGCGCCGGTCACTTTTTTCTTCAGTTCCCGCTTCTTTTTCAGCTCGTCCGCGAGGTAATTAAGGTTTTCCGCGAGAATGCCCGCCGACTCGCCCACCCGGATAATGTTGATGAAAAGATTGCCGAACACGTTTTTATGCTTTTCCAGGCTCGCGGAAAGAAACTGGCCGTTGCTCACGTCCACCACCACCTGATCAAGGATTTTTTTCAGACTCTTGCTCTTCGTCTCCTTCTGGATCATCTTCACGCTTTCCAGGAGCGGCAGCCCGGCCTTCGCCATCACGGCAAGGTGGCGCGCCAAAAGCACCTGATCCTCGATCGGCACGCGGGTGAAGATGCCGGAAAGAAACGAGGTTTTATTCATGAATGACGCGCAATACTTCTTCGATGGTGGTAACGCCGTCCACCGCTTTGCGGAATCCGTCTTCCACCATGGTCGTCATGCCGTTTTTCACAGCGATCTTTTTAATTTCTCCCGCGTCGGCGCTCTTCATCAAGGCCACCCGGACCTCGTCGTCGATCTCCATCACCTCATGGATGCCGATGCGCCCCTTGTAGCCGCTGTGGTCGCATTTGGCGCATCCTTCGCCATGGTAAAACGTCTTCGCCGCGTCCAGCACTTTGGCGGGAATCACGCTCGCGAGACTCTTCAATTCATCCGGGCCGACCGGTTTTTTCACTTTGCAGTCGGGGCAGATTTTTCTTACCAGCCGCTGGCCGACCGCCACGTTAACGGTGGAAGCGATCAGGAACGGCTCGATTTTCATATCCAGCAGGCGCGGCAGGGTGGTTGCCGCGTCGTTCGTGTGAAGCGTGGAAAGAAGCAGGTGGCCGGTCAGCGCCGCGTTTACCGCAATGCCGGCAGTCTCCTCGTCGCGGATCTCGCCCACCATGACGATGTTCGGATCCTGGCGGAGAATGGAGCGGAGCCCGCTCGCGAAGCTCAGTCCGGTGCGCGAGTTCACCTGGATCTGTTCCAGTCCGTCGATGGAATATTCCACCGGATCTTCGATGGTGATGATGGAAACATCTTTCGTGTTGAGCATTTTCAAAATCGTATAGAGCGTGGTGGTCTTGCCGGAGCCGGTCGGGCCGGTGGCGAGAATCATGCCGTACGGTTTTTTGATATTCCGTTTCACTACTTCCAGGTCGCGGCCTTCAAATCCCAGCGACTCCAGCGTGAATGACGCCGCCTGATCGGCAAGCAGACGCATCACGCAATTTTCCCCATAGTAGGTCGGCGCGATGGAGACGCGGACATCCACGTTGACCGTGTCGAAGGTGAGCCGGAAACGTCCGTCCTGGGCCGCCTGGTGTTCGTCGGTCCGAAGCCCTGAGAGGACTTTGATGCGGCTGATTACCTCGGACTGAATTTCTTTCGGGAAGACATAAAAATCATGAAGAACTCCGTCGATCCGGAAACGCACCGCGATCTGTTTTTCGCCGGGATCGATGTGGATATCGGAAGAGCGCGCCAGAAACGCCGCCTGCACCAGGCTGTCCACCAGCTTGATGATGGAAAGTTCGCTCGGTGATTTGGAAAGTTCGCCTTTTACCGCGTCAGCGCCGCCTGACTTCGCGGGCTTTTCTTCCACCTTATTTTCCGTCGGTTTTTTAACCGTTTTAGCCGGCATAACGTATGGTCTAATTTTAACACACTTGCGCTTGAAACTAATCCACACAAACTTACCTCTTTCTCTCAATGAGCCGGCACTCCTTCCCGCAGGCAGGATTGTAGCCCGACGTCCTGCCGAGGAGAAGGAGCGCCGGCGTCGGGCGTTGCGAAAGAAAAAGCCCCTCATAGTTGAGGGGCTCCGCTGTTGATGATGGCAAGGGCGCGGCGGGCCATGACCACGTAGATGGTGTCCGGAATCTGGACGTTCACTTCCTCCGGCTGGCCCTGCTCATTGAAGCGCTCCTTGTTGGAAATCCTCGGCAGACTTCCGGGATTTCTGGGATTCGGGGAGAAATAGGCCCGGTACCGCCGCACTCCTTCGAAGACCGCGAAAATCTCCACCTTGGTTACCACCTTCGTTTTTTCGGTGCATGCGCACGGCTCATGCTTCAGATTCTTCTTGCAGCTCGGCGCGCATACACGCTTCACCTCGCCCACCTCGGTTTGAATCTTCGCCATATCGCCTCCTCCCATATGAACTGCTGAAACTATGACAAATTTATTATTATTTGTCAATCCCCCATCTGAAATCAAAAACCCCGACGAATCGGGGGTTTTGAAGGCTGGCAATCCGTAAGCGGAGTTTTGTCGTGGACAACCATTTATCTGGGATCTACCTCGCGGCAGACCTCGAGCGGCACTCTCCTTGCGGAGTACGGCCTTGCACCCGGTAAGGAATTTAGCCGTTTCACCCCGATCTTGTATCCCTATAATCGGGTTGAGCCTTCTACGTTGGGATGGGGCTCTCCTTCAGCTTTCGCTTCGGGACGTCACTGTTCGCACCTCTGCATTACTGCCGGCAGTTGTTAACTGCTACCTTTGTCTTCGGTCTTGCGACCGGGACGGGAGCTCCGACTTTCCTCACCCGTGATCCTTGCGGACCGGAGCGCGGTTGTCTGGATTGCCAGCCACCTGCACCATACCATACCGCGTCATACTTGACAAGTAGGCTTATTTAATGGTATAAAATACTGGTATTTTTGTGGTCTTTGAGAACTGAAAAGAGGAGGGAATGTGACCAAATTTGCGTTCGTAGTGCTTCTGGTTCCGAGTTTCCTGTTCGGCTTCGGCTATTCCGGAACGGTAATGGCCCAGCAGAAACAGAAGAAGGAAGATGCCCGCGAAGCGACGGTGTTCGCGTACTGCATGTGCGCGAAGTGCTGCGGCGACTCCAATCCCGGCGGAAAAACCGCCACGGGAAAGGACGGGGCAAAACACTTCGACGGCGCCGCCGCCGACCCGAAGGCGATCCCCTTCGGCAAGCGCGTGTATCTTCCCGGCATCGGCGAGAAAATCGTCGACGACACGGGCAGGCGCCTGCAAGAGGCGCTGGCGCAGCGCGGCGAACTTCTGTTGTGCTTCCGCGTGCGCACGCACGAGGAAGTGACGGCGTTCAAGCGGACGAAGATGCAGATCATTGTGTTGGAGGATGAGCGGTGAAGACTTCTCCTGTCATCGGCCTGGTGTTGATGATGGGAGCAGGGGTCATCTGGGTTGCACGGAGGGAAGCGAACCATGAGATTCAACGCATGGAAGTGGCTCCGCGCCTGGTGGCGCAATCGGCGACTCCAGCGGCGGGAAAAATCGCTGCTCCGGAAGCTCCGGAACACCGCGCGGAACATGTCGCGGTAAGAATGCTGGTAACGGCATACTGCACCTGCGACATCTGCTGCGGCAGCTGGTCGAAGTTCGCGAGAACGGCGACCGGCAAGGACGGGCGCCGGTATGACGGGGTGGCAGCGGATCCAAAGCTGCTCCCCTATCACACCCGCCTGGACATCCCCGGCGTCGGCCTCCGCGAGGTGGACGACACCGGCGGCGCGATGCGCCAGGACGCCAAGCGCGGCATCACTCACATCGATGTCCGTATGGCGTCGCACTCCGAAGCCCGTCGCTTCGGTGTGAAGTGGCTGGACGTGAAAGTTTTGAAATGAGGAGACCGCATGCACATCAAATGGCACGTCCGAGTCCGGGTTGAAAAGGTTCTGGAGAAGAAGGCGAAGACCAAACTCCGTATCGGCCTTTTCAAGCTCCTTCGGGAAACCGTCGGAAAGCCGGCTCCCGGAAGCATCATCCGCGTCAGCTCCATTTGCAAAGGTTAGTATCCAAAACCCGGCAACAGAAATGTTGACCGGGTTTTTTATTTCCAACCGCGCCGCTCAAGCCCACCCTCTTTCTCCTCGCCAGCAACCTAATATGTTCGGGATTGATGGAAAAGGATGTTGGAAAGTTCCCGTAGGGAAAATAACGGAGGCAATTTGGCTTGGCGCCCTGCAAATTGCCGAGTTTTTAGTGGTGCCGTCGCGCCGCAGGAGCGCGACGGACACCCGGTTCCCGGGGAACTTTCCAACAGTCCTAGCGATGAAACCCCAGGTCAGCCGGATTAATATCCCCGGAAACACGGCCGAGGGAGCCGCCGGCGAGTTCAAATTCGTTGCGGATTTTCATCACTTCTTCCGCCAGTTTCACCGTCTCCGGCGCCACGTCCTTCTTTTTGATGAATCCTTTGGACCAGTAATCGATGACGAGCTTGCTGTCGCCGAAAACTTTTTTGATATCGCTGTCTATCGCGATCATCAGCGCGTACCGGCAGGCCAGCAGTTCGCCAAAATTATTCGTCGCCTCTTCGCTTTCCAGCAGATGCTTGCCGTATTTATTCAGCTCTTCCGGCAGAAGGATTTTATCCAGCAGATTCTTGCCCTTCTCATCAGTGACGCTGATCTCCACGCCGTCGCCTCTCCCCGTCCCCGCGTCAAAATAAATTCCCGGCTCCAGCGCTTTTTGCTTCTCTTTTTTCACGCGCGCTTTCGGCGGCCCGTAACTGGCACCGGCCCTCAGCCACCGCTCGGCTTCTTCTTTGGAATCAAACGACTTGTACCGCGCCCCTCGCACACCCTTCACGAGGGATTCGCATTCCGCCCATATATCCGTCACCAGCTTTTTTTGCGTCTCCGGAATGTAGCACGCGTAATACTTTTGCTTTTTAGCTTTGCTCGCCATCTTTTTTAAATGGATTCTTGTCTATAATCTTCCAGGGCAGAGGCTTGTCCAATGGAACAGCAAAGCCGGATGCGGCCCTGTGTCCGCCCCCGCCGTATTTCGCCGCCAGCTTCGTGGTATCCACGGTGCCGTCGGAACGCAGCGAGACGCGTCGGATGCCCGTCTTTTCGCTCCAGACGATCGCAATCGGCGGCACCAGTTTGGTCAGCCGCATTCCAATCTCCGAATGAAGCACCGGCGAATTCACGACGAGCGTGTTGTATCCCTCAAACTCTACCAGCATCGCGCCGTCAATCAGCCGTTTCACCATCGCGTCCTCGTATTTCAAAAGATACGATCCTTTTTCCACGTACGCCGCCAATTTTTTTGGATCCTCCCAATCTGCGGCGATCTGATCCCACAGTTTGAAGTCGTACTCCGCCAGACCCATATACGCCATCAATTCCGCGGTATGCGGAAGGTTCCACTTCCAGATATCCACGTCTTCGATATGAAGCAGCAATTCCGGCACTTTTTCGTCCGGATGGAAATATTTCCAGGCGATCACTGCGCCGGAATGATCCAGTTCGTAGACGAATTCATGCGCCATCTTCGTTGCCTGTTCGGCGCTCACGTGATGATCCAGCGCCACGACGCGGCGCGCCTTTTTTATAATTTCCTCCATCACGTCATGGTGAAACGAGAAATCAATGATGTACACGTCCCGGCCGGCGACGTCCGGCGCCGCGAAGCCATGCTTCATCGGAACATATTCGGCGTCATCGCCGAACTTTTTCCAGGCGGCGTACCCGCCCCCGAACCCGTCCCAACATTCACCGTGGAAGATCACAATGGGTTTCATAATTTTAAATTTAAAATTTTTTAGCGGAGCGCTTCTATGCCCGGCAGTTTTTTCCCGGCGAGGAATTCCAGCATGGCGCCGCCGCCGGTGGAAAGAAAACCGATTTTGTTGCGAAGCTTAAGGGAAAGGATCAGCTGGGTCGTCTCACCGCCGCCGATGATGGAAAACGCCCCGCTCTTCGCCACCGCCTTCGCGAGCGCCACCGAGCCGCCGCGGTACTGCGCGTCTTCAAACTTTCCGACCGGGCCGTTCCAGATGACTGTCTTCGCGTGTTTGATTTCTTCCGCGTACCGTTCGGCGGTAATGGAACCGATATCCATCGCCAGGTTGCCCTCCGCCATCCAGTCCACCGGCTTTTCAATCTTCGGCGATTTCGGCAGAGAGTAAGAATTGTTGAGCGCACTGCTTCCGAGCAGCACCTTCGCCGCCTTCGGCAAAAGATACTTGATCACCGGCGCCTTATCCTCCACCTTGCTCCCTCCGAAGATAAGCACGAGCGGCTTTTCCGGTTTCTTCATCGCTTCCGACAATGTTTCGATTTCTTTCTGCAAAAGAAGTCCGGCGTAGGATGGCAGAAGTTTCGGCAGTTGGGTGACGGAAGCGTTGGCGCGGTGGCAGACGGCAAACGCGTCATTCACGTAGAGATCACCAAGCCTCGCCAGCCGCTTCGCGAAACCGGTGTCATCGGCTTCTTCTTCCGGCCAGAACCGGAGATTTTCCATCAGAAAGACGTCGCCTTCCGGCAGACGCGCCGGCAGCGTCTCCAGAAAATGAACTTCTTTTTTGAGATGCTTCTTGAGGAACGGGAGGAATGGCCGGAGCGAAAGTGTTTTCTCCGCGCCTTTGGGCCGGCCTCGGTGGCTCAGCATCAGCACGCGCGCGCCATGCTTCAGCAGAAATTTGATCGTCGGCAGGGAGGCCTCAAGCCGGAGCGCGTCCTTGTCGCTTTCCACGTTAAAATCCACCCGCAGGAGACAGGTTTTTCCCGCCAGATCTTTTTTCGGGCAATCCGCGAGGAATTTCATGTTCTTATTATCTCATTGCCGACCGCGTGAAGCAAACTTCCGGCGGAGATGATAAACTAATGAATAATGAACCGGAAGAACACCATTGTCATTCTCGGCGCCGGATTCGGCGGTCTCCGCGCGGCCATTGTGCTCGCGAAAAAAATCCGCCGGAGCGGCATGGAACACTGCGAACTGGTGCTAGTTGACCGCAACGCCTATCACACCTACACGCCGACGCTGTACGAATCGGCCACCACCTCGAAGGAAACGGCGAATTACTCCGACATCAAAAGCTTGGTCACCTTTCCGGTGGAAACGATTGTGGCGCCGATGGGCGTGGAATTTATCCAGTCGGAAGTGCAGTCGCTCGATCTCCAGGACGGCTACGTGAATCTAGTGAACGGCCGGGTGCTCCGCCCCGACCATCTCATTCTGGCACTCGGTTCCGAAACGAATTATTTTGATATTCCCGGACTGAAAGAACATTCGCTCACACTCAAAACCTTCGTCGACTCGCTGAAAATCCGCGACGCGGTGCTGGAGGCGGTCCAGCAAAAAAAAGACGTCCGGATCGTGGTGGGCGGCGGCGGCTCGACCGGCGTGGAGCTCGCGGGGGAGATCCAGGAATGGTTCGCGGAGCTGGCGGACCAGTTTCCCGGCTGCCGGGTAAGGGTCACGCTCGTGGAAGCGGGACCGTCGCTGATGCTCGGCTTTCCCGGACTTATTGTTGAAAAAATCCAGGGCCGCCTGAAAGGGCTCGGCACGGAAATCATCACCGATCAGGCGATTGCCAAAGTCGCCCCCGAAAAAATACTGCTCGCCGGCGGCAGCGAATTGCCGTATGACCTGCTGATCTGGACCGGCGGCGTGAAGGCGGCTTCGCTCATGGCCAACCTGCCGTTGAGGCTGGAGAAACGCGGGCGCGTGGAGGTGGAAAATCAAATGCGCTGCCTTCCCCAAACGCCGGATCTCAATCTTTACGGCAAAGTCTACGGCATCGGCGACGCGATCTGTTTCACCGATCCCACAACCGGCCGGCCGGTCCCCGGCGTGGCGCGCGCGGCCATCTCCCAGGCGGACGTGGCGGCTCACAATGTCTGGTGCGATATTACCGGCGATCCCCGCCACCGCGAGTACCGGGCGTCGGAGTATCCCTACGTGGTGCCGGTGGGCGGAAAGTGGGCGGTGGCGAAACTGGGGCCGTTTATTATTTCCGGATTCGCCGGATGGGCGCTCAAAGGACTGGTGGAGCTCAACTATCTGCTTTCCATCATGCCGTTCTGGCGGGCAATCCGGCTCTGGTTCAAGGCACTCCTTACCTTCATACAAAATGACCGTCTCGGATAGACAATTATTCTTATGAAAGTTCTGTTATTGCAGGATGTTAAAAAAATAGGAAAGAAAAATGAGGTGAAGGAAGTCGCCGACGGCTACGCGCGGAATTTTCTTTTCGCGCGGAAGCTGGCGGTGCCCGCGGACGAGGGAGCGATGAAAATGAAAGCGCACATCGACGCCGGAGAGAAAGCGCTGATCGACGGCTATGCCAAGCGCGCCGCGCAGCTCAAGAAAGACGTCCTGGAATTCCGCGTGAAGGCAGGTGCTAAGGGCGAAGTGTTCGGATCGGTAACCGCCGAAGATATCCGGAAAACGCTGGCCGCCAAAGGATATGGCGAAGTGAGGATCGGCCTGGAAAAACCGCTGCGAAAAACCGGCACGCATGAGGTGCCGGTTGATTTCGGGAAGGGAGTGAGGGGAATCGCGAAAATTTCTATTTCTGCGGAGTAATGACGTGGACTTTCTTGACGTAACGGCGGGTGCCGTCAAAACGTGTTTTTTTCACGTCCGTGAATTTCACTACGCCGGTTTTAATCGCGTAGAGCGTGTCATCGCCGCCCTGGGCGACATTGGCGCCCGGAAGGACATGGCTGCCGCGCTGGCGGACAATAATTTCGCCGGTTTTTACGGCTTCTTTCTCGTTTACTTTTATGCCGAGGCGTTTGGACTCCGAATCGCGTCCTAACCGGGTCGAACCGCCTGATTTAGTGTGTGCCATAGCTTAAAAAATTTAATAAAAAGAGTATAGTACAGGAATACGCTCATTGTCAACGAAAGGACTGCTATGATCATTCTCCGTACGTTTTCAATAGAAAAGGACGACACCACCAAGGATCTGGAAAAGCGCCCGCTGGACGCGGATGCCGCCCGGGCCGCGATTATCGCCTGCATTGACCACCGCGGCGCGCGCCGCTCGTTCATGGACATTTCCAAACCGGGAGTGATTCTGCTCGCCTACGCCGACGATTCGGAAGGACGGATTGATTGTCATGCGCTGGAAGGAAGCGAGGAAGAAATCCGGCCGCTCCGTCTCTTCGCGCTGCAGTACAAATCCGAACAGAAGCGCAAGGAAAACGTGGTCAACGATCTTGCCAAACCCTCCCAAAACTAAAACCGCCCATGCCGGCGGTTTTTTCCACACAAAAAAAATAAAAGCGAAGTCTTCTGTTCTTCCCGCAGACAGGATTGTAGCCCGACGTCCTGGCGAGGAGAAGAACAGAAGACGAGCATACCTTCTTCCCGCAGACAGGATTGTAGCCCGACGTCCTGGCGAAGGAGGAGACTACTGGGAAGGCGTGCTGCTCGCCACAATCGACTGGATCACCTGCATCGCCCGGTCCAGCTGGGGATCCCGGTCATTCTTCACGTCGTCATCGGTCAGCTTTACTTCATAGTCCGGCACAAGGCCGTTCTTGTCGATCGTGAGGCCGCTCGGCGTCAGCCATTTGGCGATGGTGATCTTCAGCGTGGAGCCGTCCTTGAGGTCCTGGACCTCCTGCACCGTCCCCTTTCCGAACGATTTTTCGCCCACGATCTTGATGCTGCGGTCGTCACGGAGCGCGCCGGCGAGAATTTCAGACGCGGACGCGGATCCGCCGTTGAGCAGCAGCACCACCGGAAAATCCTTGAGCGCGGCGTTGCCGTCGGCGGTATAGACGGTGTCCTGCCCGCTGCGGACGTGCTCGGTAACCACCGTGGCGCCTTTCTGCAGGAACCAGCCGGCGAGATACACCGCGACGTCCAGATAGCCGCCCGGATTGTTACGCATATCCAGCACCATCCCCCGGGCGCCCTTGTTGGCCCCGTTGACGATCGCGTTATAGAACTGCTGGGGCGCGTTCTGGTTAAATGCGTAGAACTTCACGTCGAGGATGCCGTCCTTCACGTCCGAATCAATCGTCGGCACGCGGATCTCGTCGCGGACAATCACAAAATCCTTCGGTTTGTCCCAGCCGGCGCGGAAGATGGTAAGCGTCACTTTCGTGCCGATCTCGCCGCGGATCCTGCCCACCGCGTCATTCACGCCCAGCCCGTCGGTCGGCGCTCCGTCAATGGCGAGGACTTTGTCCTTCGCCCGCAAGCCCGCTTTTTCCGCCGGGGAATCCTTGAGCGGCGCGATCACGGTCACCACATCGTCGCGGATGCCGATTTCGGCGCCGATGCCGCCGAAGTTTCCTTTCACGTCCTGCTCGAATTTTTTCGCTTCTGCCGGCGGGAAAAACACCGTGTAAGGATCCTTGAGCGAATCCACCAGCCCGGCCACCGCGCCATAGACCATCTGCTTGTCGGGAATGCTGTTGCCGTCGATATGATAATCCTTGAGTTTGTGCCACACCTGCCAGAACAAACCGAAATCCGCGCTGACGGACGGGTCGTCGGTGTTGGTGACGTTTTTCACCGTGACCACCTCGGGATGCTGCTCGCCCAGCCGGTAGCCGGCGAAAAGCGAACCGCCGATTAGCAACAGCGAGACAAGCGCGCCGCTGATCCATATGGTAATGGGCTTCTTAAGAAACATTTTCTTAATCTTACTCGGAAAAATTATACGAGGCAAGGATTTCATACTCGGCGTCTCCCCGCTGCGAATGCGACTCCATCACCTCAAGCGCCGGCGCCTCATAACTGTGCCGGAACGGAACGTCCAGCGGCGCAAGCGATTCGCGGTTGAATGCGGCAAAACGCGCCAGCGTCAGGTGGGCATGGAACTGCCGGTGCTCCTGCTCAAATTGGATCCCCGCTTCAAACAGCCCGCGCTCCAGTTCCGATTTCATCGCGGCAATCCGCTCCGAGGTGGCGCGGTCGGCTACGAGCCAGATCATCCGGGGCGTGCGTCCGACCGGCCCGTAGGTAATCCTGTCGAACTGGATGGAGGGCGGTTCGAAGCGTGACGCGACGTCGGCAACCACATTATTAATGGCATTGATATCGTCCGCCGACTGCTGCCCGAGGAACGCTACCGTGATGTGCCAGGTGTGCCGGCTCAAAAACCGGATGCCCGGATCAATGGTTTCCTGAATTGTCTCGATTTCTTTTTGAAGCGGGCGCGTGATCCGTTCGGGAAGATTGATGGCGATGAAAAGGCGCTTTTTCGTCATTTGATACAATGATAATATGCGTCCGCTTCCTAAATCCAGTAAGGAATACTTTGATGAACTGAAACGCCGGGGAAACAAATCAAAGATCACCAAATCGTATCAATTGACAGGGCTCGAAATTGCTTCTATTTTAGATGACCAGGAGCACAAGGGGCTTTATATGAAGCTCGCGAAACAGCTCGGCGACCACACGGTAATGACCATCGCCAAATCGGTCGCCGAAAAAAAGGACATCACCCGCAAGGGCGCCTATTTTATGAGAGTCCTGAAAGGCAGGCGGAAGGCCAAAACGAAAAAAACGAAGAAATAATGAATCCCACACATAACTTACGCTAATCATGCATTACGTCTATCTCCTCAAATCAGTGAAGCACGGCATTACTTACATTGGATGCACCAATGATCTACCTAAGCGGTTAACTCAACATAATGAGGGTGATTCAGAATTCACCTCAAAATATCTACCTTGGAAGCTGGTATACTTTGAAGGCTATCGCTCCAAAAGCGATGCCTATAGTCGAGAGAAATCATTAAAACTTCACGCCCAGGGATTGCGAAGATTAAAAGAACGTCTTCGCGATAGCCTTCAGGCGTAAGTTATGTGTGGGATGAAAATAGTTACCACCGCGGAGAAAAAAGATGAGAAATTCCTGCGCACGCCCACTGCGCATTTTGATTTTTCAACGTACGGCAAAAAAGAAATCCGCGAGCTGGTGAAAACCATGCGCCAGATGATGCAGCAGGCGGACGGCATCGGTCTCTCCGCGAACCAAATCGGATTGAATATCAAGGTGTTTGTCGCCAAAGTGGAGAATAAATTTTACGCGGTGTTCAATCCCGAACTCACCCAGCTTTCCAAAGAAACCGCGTCGATGGATGAAGGCTGCTTGAGCATTCCGGGCGTGTACGGCGCGGTCGACCGTCCCGCGCGCCTCGTGCTGAAAGGACAGGATCAGAACGGCAAGGCGCTGAAAATCAAAGCCTGGGGCTTGCTCGCCCGCGTCTTCCAGCATGAAGTCGACCATCTGAACGGGAAGCTTTTTATCGATAAAGCAAGGCAGGTGGAGCGGGTGCCAGTAGTTAAATAAAACGAATTTGAAATTTACAATTTTTAATTTTCAATCAATTTTAAATGACTCAATGTTTTTTAAAACATTTAAGAATTAGGTTATTCATTTCAAATTTAAAATTTAGAATTTAAAATTATGCATTACGCTTTCTTCGGCACCCCCAAGTTCGCCGCCATCATTCTGGGAAAGTTGATCAAAGCCGGCACGCCTCCCGCGCTGGTGGTCTGTAATCCCGACAAGCCGGTCGGACGCAGGCAGGTGATAACTCCCCCGCCGGCAAAAGTGGTCGCAGAAAAGCACAAGATTGAAGTGCTCCAGCCGGATGACCTGAAAATTGAAAATTTTAAATTGAAAATTGCCGGAATGGATTTCGCTGTCGTCGCCGCTTACGCCAAGATCCTTCCCAATGAGATCTTGAAACTTCCGCGGCTGGGAATGGTCGGCGTCCACCCTTCCCTGCTTCCCAAATACCGCGGTACCACGCCGATCCAGAGCGCGATCCTCGCCGGCGAAGCCGAGACCGGCACCACGCTTTTCCTGCTGGATGAGCAGGTGGATCACGGCGCCATCCTCGCGCAGCGCGTGACGGCGATCGTGAACCGCGATACCTATGAAACCCTGATGGAAAAATTGGCAGACGTGTCCGGCGACCTGCTGGCGGAGATTCTGCCGAAATTCGCCGCGGGAAGCGTGGATCCCCTCACGCAAAACGAAGCGGAAGCCACCTTCACGAAAAAATTTAAAAGCGCGGACGGATTCGTGGATATTGCCAAAGAAGATCCCGGAACGCTGGCGCGGAAGATCCGGGCGCTCAATCCGGAGCCGGGAGTCTACACCGTCATCGGCGGGAAAAGGATAAAAATGCTGGACGCGGAAACGATTCAGTACGAAGGGAAAAAACCGCGGAACGTGGGAAACGCTATTTCTTACCTAACGTCGCTTTAATATTCTTCGCGAGTTCTTCCAGCTTGGTATTCGCCTTCACGAAATACCCGTCGGCATTCACGCCCATCGCGCGGAAACTTTCCAGATCGCCCGGCAGGTTGGTGAGCACGAGCACGTGGACATCCTTGAATTCCGAATCCGCCTTCTGGATTTCTTTCAGAAACGTCACCCCATTCACTTCGGGCAGGACGATGTCGAGCACAATCAGGTCGGGGCGGACGGAGGGCATCATTTTGATCGCCTCGGCGCCGTTGTTCGCCACTTCCACGAGATAGCCCTTGCCCTGTAAATATTCCCGGATCGAATTGGCGAGAATTTCCTCGTCTTCCACCACAAATATTGTCTGTTTCTTGGTCATGGGTTTAATAGTAGCACATCAGGCGGTGATCGGTACCGTAAAATAAAACGTCGTCCCCCGCCCGGCGGCCGATTCAAACCAGATTTTCCCTCCGTTGGATTCGATGGCTGATTTCGCAATGAAAAGCCCGAGTCCGCTGCCGGTCGGCTTCTGATCGGCGGCACCCGTGCCGCGGTAAAATTTCGTAAACAGCTTCGGCTTGTCTTTTTCCAGAATGGACGGGCCGGCATTGTGGACGCTGATCAGATATTCCTTGCCGCGCTGGTCGATCATCACTTTCACTTCCGACGACGGCGGGCCGTACCAGATCGCGTT
The DNA here is from genome assembly GCA_964637575.1 of uncultured Candidatus Saccharibacteria bacterium. Lineage (GTDB taxonomy): Bacteria > Patescibacteriota > Minisyncoccia > UBA6257 > WO2-44-18 > JAHFLQ01. The sequence goes on along the minus strand of CAZWVU010000004.1, from coordinate 16,936 downwards.
ATCCAGGATATTTTTGAACGCTTCGGAAAAAAGGTTGGGATCGATCACGCTCTTGATCACGTCAATCTTCGCCTGGACGCGCACCGTCACTTTTTTGGCTTCGGCGTCCGGGGTGAGCACTCCGATCACGTTTCCGATCAGCCCCTTCACGTCGGATGGCTGCTTGTTCACCATCGCCGTGCCGACCTCGATGCGGGACACGCTTAAAAGATCGTTCACGAGCGTGATCAGGCGATCGTTGGACTTGTAGAGATACTCAATTTTCGTCCGCACGCTCCGGTTCACTTTTTCTTTGCGCAAAAGTTCAATCACCCACTTGAAGGCGGTGAGCGGCGAGCGGAGCTGGTGCGACGCGACTGAGACAAACTCGCTCTTGGCCCGCTCAATTTCTTTTTCTTTGGTGATATCGCGGTACGTGCCGATTGCGCCCACCACCCGGCCCTCGAGGATCACTGGCGACGCGGTGGCGTGAACCGGCACCTTCGTCCGGTCCTTCCGGATAATGAAATCGGCGGCGAGCGGCGAGCGCTTCTTCGTCGCCACCGCGAGCGAAAGCGCGCGCCGGCTGATCGGAATAAGGACACCTTTTTCATCCTCGGCGGGAACGATTTCATTAAACACCTTCCCCAGCAGTTCGCGCTCCGTGAAACCGAAAAGTTCCTCCGCCTGATCGTTGATATAAATGACGCGGCCGACCGTATCGATCGCCACCACGCCTTCGGCAATACTCTCCAGGAGCGCTTCGTCTTTCGCCCGCTCCCGCTCCACGCTCTCCATGGAAATGCGCAGTCTCCGCTCCGCATCTTTCCGTTCGCGGATGTCCCGCATGATCACCTGCACCGCCGGATTTCCCTTATATATAAGCCAGGTTGAGGCCGTTTCCACGTCCACCGGCAGGCCGTCCAGCCGGAGAATTTTTTCCTCCACCAGCGGCACGGGTCTTTTGCGTTCAGCCAGCGCGCGCAGCCGTTCCATCTTGGGCTGGAGGTAATCCGGATGGATGAAGTCGGCCACATTCTGCCCCAGCAGATCGTCCTGATGCCGGGCGCCGAACAGTTTCAGCGTGGCGCTGTTCACGAACACGAACCGGCCGGCGCGTTCAATGAACATCGCGTCCGGAGAAAGCTCCACGAGCTGGCGGTAACGGCGTTCGCCTTCCACCGCCTCCCCCCGCGCCGCGTCACGCTCCTCCACCGCCGCGGCGAGCAGCAATCCGGACACGCCGGCCGTGAACATGAAAATCTGGAGCAGGATCAGGTTCTGCTCAACCACCGCCGCCGTTCCCATAAAGGGACCCAGTCCGAAAATAGTGCCGGTGATCGCAATGCCGGTAATCAGCAGGAGGGCGATGGACACCCCCAGCTGGCTGAAGGCCAGCGCCGCCCAGAGGAGAAACGGAAACACGAGGAATTTCAGCTGGCCGGTGATCAGCGAATCGCCCGTCCGCGTGGTGAACACAAACAGGCTGGCGAGCACCAGCAGGCCGAACAGCGCGAAGGTTTCCACCGGCTTTTTCCGGAAGAGATTCTGATTCTTCTCGTCCGCGAACGAAAGGATCAGCGGTGCCACCACGAGGGCGCCCATCGCGTCCCCGACCAGCCAGGTAATCCAGACTGAGCCGAGCGCCTGCCAGTCCGCCAGCCCTGCCCATGCCAGCGTCAGTGCCCCGAAGGTGGCACTCACCGCCGGCCCGAAGAGCACGCCGAATGCCGTGAATCCCACCGCGTCCTTCAGCCGCCGGATCGATTTTTCCAACCCGGCCACCTTCCGCGCGAGATAGGCGCCGAGCAGCGCTTCCAGCGTGTTGCCGATGGCGATGCCGAGCGCCGCGAGCGCCGGCTCGTGCGCGGTGATATTCACCAGAAACGCCCCGATAAAAACCGCCGGCCAGTGCCATTCGCCGAACAGCAGGAGGAATGCGAGGGCGATCCCCGTCGGCGGCCACACCGTCGTCACCTGCTTGGTCGCGACGGCGAGCGACAGCCCGAATTTTCCCGCGGCGAAATACACCGCGAGGAAGATGATCCCCCGGATGATGTATTTCAGGGCTGTTTCTCGTTTTGGCATGTTACGCCCCGAGCAGGCGGTCGATATCCCGCACTTCTTTTTCGATATACTGGTTCACCCAGTCCAGGTCCTGCATCAGCTGCCGCTCGCGGGTTTCATCATCTTTCGTGAACGGTTCGCGCGCTTTTTTCTTTTTCAGCGCGGACAGCTCCGCCTGCATGTCGCGGTGCAGGAGCAGGAAGCCCGCTTTGACCGCCTCTTCCGCCTCGCGCACTTCTTTCAGGAGACGCTTCTGTTTCGCGCGGCCGTGATAACCGTGGTAGCCGATGAACCCGAGCAATCCGGCGAGCGCCGCAAGCAGGATGCCGATGAAGATGAGATACAACGTGTCGAAACTCAACCGCGACGCGCCGAGTTGGATCGCCGTCTGGGAGACATATATCTGTTGCTGGCCGCTGGGCGCGCTGGTTTCCTGGCCGATTTTCAACTGGGTCCAGACGAGATACTGCCCGGGATTCAGGAAGGTCGGGAAGGAGTAGAACCAGTCGCCTTTCTTGTCCACGTCGGCGGTGGCGCTCAGCGTCTCGCCGTCCTTGGTGTTTTCCAGGTAAATCACCACGGTGCCTCCCGGCGCGATCGCCTTGCCGCCGATATAAAACGCCTCTTCATTGGAAATATCCTTGGCGATGGTGGTGATCACCGGGGGCGGAGTCTGCTCCTCGGCGCGGGCCGCGCGCGAACCGGCGATGCCGAAGCTCAGCGCCACCGCGAGAAGAATCACCAGATGGCGCAGGTACTGCGACCGCTTGTTTTGAAGCTGCTTCAGTTTCTCGGCGATCTGGGGATCCTGCATGGCGCCGAGGAGATGCTGGAGGTGGATTTCGCGGTGCCAGATCCAGACGCGCCGCGCGAAGTAGAGCAGGGCGGCCAGTAGGACCAGCCCGATCAGGGTCGCCAGCCAGCGCGGCAGAAATCCGAGACTCAAAATCTGGAGAATCGGCGTGTTGATGGTCAGCCGCTGGGTAACTTCCCGGAAATTGCCGGCTTTGTCGTAAGCCCGGACGATCACGTCATACGCCCCGAGATCCAGCGTCACCGCGTAAGGACTGCTGGCTTCGCTGAAAAACTGCTTCCGGTTGTCGCTGGAGCCGGACACGGCGCCATCCGGAACGCCCAGCGGTACGATTTTGATCTCATAATGATCCAGCCCGGACGCGGCGTCAGTGGTAAGAAAATTAATCACCGGGTGGCGGTTGCTCGTGCTGTCCGAGGGGGAAATTTCTATCGGAAAATCGGCGGGCGGCGCGGTATCGATATTCAGGGCGAAGTCCGTCGCCGGGCCCCAGACGCCGCTCCGCAAGGCTTTCACATGGAAGAAATGAATGCCGTCGGAAAGTCCTTTATAAATGACGAAATTCTGCTGGCCTTCCGAGGTGTCGTCGGGAATGTCGATCGGCTGGTCGTTGAGCACATAGCTGTATCCGTCTACCGGAAACGTGTTGGTCCAGCGCAGCACCGCGGAGGCGCTCGGATACCAGCGGCTCTGGTCGGGATTCGTTTCCGAAACCACCACCGGACCGCGCGGCGGCGGCAGGGTCAGGGAATAAATCGCGTCGCCTTTGTTGGTAAGCACGTCCGTCGCCCGGCCGTCGTTGAGGAGCACTTTGGACGTGTCCAGAAATCTCACGAGCGCGTCGCCGATGGATCTCACCCGGAAGGTGATGGTCGCGATCACGCCGCGGTCGGTGGTAATGCCGGGATTGGGAATCCCGCCCTGAAAGCTCAAGGTGCCGGCGACGTTGTCAAAGTGGGGCTGGTTCGTCCAGACGCTGATGATGGAATAGCCGAGCGACGGCGAGACGACCTGCAGTTTGTCGGGCGGGAAACTCAAATCCGCCTGGACCGCGTTGATCGCGTTCCCGTTTGTGTTGAGGAGAAGAGAAACAGTGAACGTGCTGCCGACCGTCTGGCTGCCGGCCGGAGGAGAAAGAAAAAGCGAGGCGCCGAACACGGCCCGGGCATCCTGAACGCCGGCCAGCATCGGCCCGAAGGTTGCCAGAGTAAGAAGAACAGCAAAAATAGTGGCTCTCGTGCGCTTTGCCATTTACTACCAGTATACCATCCGGCTTTTGGGAAGAGTGGATAACTTCTTTTTTGCTATAATAAACCTATGCGTAAAGCCGCCGCGTGCCTGCTGATGGTGATAATGTGCCAGCTATTTTTTGCTGACTTCGCGTTGGCGAGCAACCTCACTTCCGGAAGTTTCCAGATACTCGCACCCGTGTTCAACTCCAGCGGCTTTTCCTCGTCAGCGAATTATAAACTGCTCGGCTCGTTCGGCCAGACTCTGCAGGGGATCAGCAGCTCCGGCAGCTTCCAGCTCAAGCAGGGTTTTCAATATTATCCCGCGCCGTCAGCGGGAGGAGGCGGCGGACCCGCGCCGTCCCCGGCCCCCGGACCGACCGGATCCGGCGGCGGCCCGATTCTGGATATTTTTAAATATTTATACCATCTCATCATCCCCTGTTCCGGCGCCGATCTGAACTGCGACGGCCGGGTGGATATTCTCGACGCGGGAATTTTATTTTACTGGTGGGGCCGGCCGCTCAACCAGCCGCAGGTGGCCAGCGCGCTCCAGTCCGTACTCAACGAAGGCCGGCCATCGCCGGATTTCAATCATGACCAGAGCATCGATATTTTCGACTTAAGTATTCTTCTGAGCGACTGGGCCGGATAACGGAAACAGCACGCGGAAGAGGGTGCCTTTTCCGGGAACGCTCTCGACGCTGATCGCCGCACCATGCTTGTCGGCAATCGTCTTGCAGATGGCCAGCCCGAGTCCCGTGCCCTCCACGCTCCGCCGGCCGCGCGCTTTCGACCGGTAAAACCGGTTGAAAATGTTGGGCAGGTCTTCCGCGTCAATCCCGGCGCCGTTGTCCTCGACGCAGAGTTCGACGCCGTCTGGCACGCGCCGGAGCGCGATCGCAATCTTCTTCCCGTGCCCCTCGCCGATGTATTTGAACGCGTTGCTCACCAGATTGGTGACCAGCTCCTCCAGTTTTTCCCGCTCGCCGGACACGGTGATGTCCGGCTCAATCTCCCCGACAATCGCCACGTCCTTCGCCCGCCCCAGCACGTCGAAATATTCCACCAGCTCCTGGAGCAGCTGGCTGAAATTGACCGGTTCTTTTTTGAACGCCGTCTGCGGCGCCTCGAACCGCGCCAGCTTCAGAAAGTCATAAATAAATTTGGAAATACCGTCGATGGATTTGGTGAGCATGTCCAGCGTCCCGTCCGCCACGGGAAACTTTTCTTTCAGGAGATCCAGCTCGCCGCGGACGATCGTCAGCGGCGTCTGCAGCCCGTGCGAAATGTCGGCCATCACCTGCCGCTCCTCCTCCCGGGCCTGCCGGAGCTGGGCGGTGCGCTCGCGGACTTTTTCCTCCAGTTCCTCCGAATGGCGCCGGATTTTTTCATACAGCTCCACGCGCTCGAGCCCGATCGCGTACGTGGCACAGGCGGCGAAGATAATCGAACCGGCCGGGCCGACCAGATTCAGCCCCGACCAGCCGAGCGCCGGCAGGATCGCATCGGTCAGGATAACTGCCGCCATAAAAATAATGATTCCGGAAAAAAGCCAGCGCATCTGGATGCGGGCGACGCCGTCCGCCTGCCGGAAATTCCTCGCCAGAAACAGCACGCTGATCGCGACGTATCCGCACATCACCAGCGCGTACGGAAGCATCAGCGGCCCGTTGACCGGCGCGATCCGGTGGTTCGGCAGAACCGTCATCCCGCTCACAAACAGATTAAACGGCACCAGCGCCACACTCGCCGCCAGAGGAATGAAGATGGCCCAGAAACGCCGCGGCAGGCGCTGGCCGCGGGGAAAGACCGCGGCGAAGACGGTCAGCCCGCCGAACACCAAAGCGCCGCCGTAAAAAATAAGCTGATTAAACACGAAGGCGTGCGTAATAAAAAGAAGTCCGAGCCCGCTGATCCAGAGCCCCACGCCGGACACAAACGCGAAAAACGCGCGGTTGATAATCGCGCGCGGATTCTGGAGCAGGACAAACAGCGCCACCAGAATGTTGGTAAGACCGATGCTTAACAGCACCGCATCCTGAAGGATATCCTTGGCCATCGGCTCCAATAAAGCATATCGCCCGGCTAATTGCCAGGCGATAATTTTTGACGTGAAACTTCGATCATTTCTTCCAACACGAACATATAGAGCGCCGGCGGATCCTCGAGGTAGTATCCCCGGCCGTCTTCCGGCGTCTGATCGGTCAGGAGGACGGCTCCCTCCACTTTATAGGAAGGAAATCCGGCGCGCGAAAGCAGTTCGATGATCTTCGGCTTTGCCTCCGCGATCCAGTATTTTTTCCCGCAGAACCGGCAGAACGTGCCGGCCCGGTGAAGCAGGGCGAACGACGCTCCCGGCGCCTTGGCCATCCAGCGGCCGATCTGCGCGGTGGTATCGGGCGTGCAGGGAAACGGCGTGGGGCCGAATTTCCAGTGCGCCGCCAGCGGCAGCGTCCCGTCCCTCCGCCAGAAATCAATCCCGACCGCTCCGGTAATGGCGCCAGTGTCCCCGAACGCGCCGAACAGAAACTGCGGAAGCGGCGGAGGACGGCAATGATAGCGTTCCGCGGCGATCTGATTGATCAGCCGCCAGGCCTCTTCAATCTCGCTCGGATAATACAGCAGTTTTACCATCTTCCCCTCACTGCCCGCGCCTCCATTCTGGCGGCATCGAAATACAGATACCCCGGCATCTCCAGCGCGGGAACGATTTCCCGTTTCACCGGAGATTTCCGGGACAAAAGCTCGAGCACCAGCCGGTCGGCGACGAATCCCGTCGAGAGCGGCGGGTTCGTCGCGAAAATCGACGCCTTGCCCTCCTCCCGCAAACGCCGGAAAAGGATCTCCCGGTCGTTGGTTTTGTATTCCGGAATCTCCGGCACCAGGCCCTTCATCACCCGCTCGATGATTTCATCGCGGGCGTCGGCCGAGCCACCGCGGGCTCTCGCTTCCAGGCGCTTCGCGGCATCATAGGTCAGCCCGAGCAGCTCCTCCATCGTCATCGAATCCGGCGTGAAGAAGAACAGCCGCGTGCCGAACCCGACCACGTTGCAATTGATGAGCGGAATGCCGAGCCGGCGCGCCCGCTGATGCAGCAAAATTCTGGCGCTGATCGCGAAAAATTCCACCTCGTCGAGCGCGATGTCGCATCCGGCAAGAAACTGGTCCACGGTGTCTTCGGAAATTCCCATCGGATAGACCACCAGCGTGGAGTCGGCGGAAATACGCCGCAGCTCGCGGGCGGTTTCGATGCCCTTGCTCTTCCCGACCGTCTCGCGGCGCGCGGCCAGCTGACGGTTGATGTTGGAAGTATCGAACACCTCGCAGTCGGCGATCCGGATCTCTCCGAATCCCGCGCGCAGCAGCACCGCGCTCACCAGGCCGCCCATCCCGCCCGTGCCGGCGACGCCGACCACCGAGTCGCGGATGATGTCCTGTTCTTCACGGGTAATCCAGCCGATGTTCCGGTCGGTCCGTTCGCGGTAGTAAGCCTCGTCCGGATCTTTGGGCAACAGCTTGTAGGCAACGTTCGGTTCCGGAATCGCGGGCAAATCAAGAGACTCAATCACCGGTACCACATACTGCTCCTTAACGTACTACCCAACACTATCAAAGCTCTCTATCAATTAAATATTAAGAAAAGATAAAATAAAAATAAAATCTAGTCGATTTTATACCCCACTCCCGAAATAGTCTGGATAAGGCTCTCCCGGGTTTTGCAGTCCAGCTTCTTCCGCAGGCTTAAAATATGCGATTCAATCGTGTTGGAAAACGGGTCCACCGCCATATCCCAGACGTGTTCCATGATCATTCCCCGCGACAGCGCCGTCCCCTTGTTCCTCAAAAGATACTCCAGCAGGGTGAATTCCTTCCGGGTAAGATGGATTTCCCGTTCACCCTTGATAACCTTGTGTTTTTTCGTGTCCAGCGCCAGATCGTCGGCGTAAAGAATCTCGCCCTCCATCTGCTTCGGCCGGCGCAGGAGCGCTTTTATCCTCGCGAGCAGCTCCGCGAAGGAAAACGGCTTGAGCAGGTAATCGTCGGCGCCGGCATTGAGAAGCTGGACTTTCATATCCGTCTCCGCCTTCACCGAAAGCATCAGAATCGGCAGGCTTTTGCCGCTTTCGCGCACCTCGCGGCAGACCTGAAGGCCGAACTTTTTCGGCAGGACATTGTCGAGAATCATCAGGTCATACTCATTGGTGCGCGCGAGCGAAGAACCTTTTTCGCCGTCTTCCGCGACATCCACGGCAAAAGACTCGGCCTCCAGAGAGGTTTTCAGAAACTGCGAAATCGCGCTTTCATCTTCCACCACAAGTACCCGCATAGTATTGATTGCGGATATATTACCAGATTTTTCCGCCATGTCAATTCTGCTTCGCCTGCGCGTCAACCTGATCGTAGACAAATTTGGAAACCGTGGCGATGGCATTTTTGAGCGCATCGAAATTACTACCCCGGGTCATCACGCAGAGCGCGTAGGGATGATCGGGATAATACACAATGCCGCAGTCGTGGAGCTGGTTCTGCCCGGCGATGTCGCGCTCTCCGAATTTATGGGCGACCATCGTGCCGCCGCGCACTCCCGCCACCAGCCCGTCCTGAAATGCCGTCCGGCTCAAAATTTCCAGCGCCTTTTCCGAGTAGGTTTTACTCAAATATGACGCGTTGAAGAGAATGCGGAAGAAGGAGGAATAGCTCTGGACGTCGATGAAGTTTTCGGTCTTGCCCGCCACCGGCTGCTCCACGCCGAGGTTGGTAAAGGCATCGCTCAAAATATTGATGTCGAGATCCTTGAGAATCAGGTCTTTAGCGTTATTGTCGGAATAAATGATCATGTGCTCAATCAACTCTTCGATGGTATAGGACTGGCCCTGCTTCAGCGAAACCGTCGGCTTGAAATACTCCGGGCCGTTATCGTCCGGCCCTGTATAGACGATCTTTTTCTCCAAAAAGGCCGGGTCGCTTTCCGCCTGCTTAAACGCTGCGACCATAATCGGCATTTTCAAAAGACTGGCAGGCGAAAAGAGCCAGGTTTCATTGATACCCATCCAGGCGCCGTTGTTGAGATCGCGGAAATACACCGCGACATTGTCGATGTCGGAGCGTTTATCGAGGTCCGCGACCAGCGCGTTGAGCTTTCCGCGGAACGGCAGGAGATCGTTGGTGATCAGCTTTTCGGCCACCGTGCACTCGAGCAGCGGGCTGATGAATTTGTATCCGCCCGCGTGTTTTTCCTGAAAATCGGAGGCATTGAGCGTGCCGGCGCCGTTAAAAACGCCGTTCCCCATCCACCCGATGAGCATGCCGGATCCCAGTATCAGTAATCCGAGGTAAAAATTTCTCCGCATAAGAATACATGAAGTGTAGCAGGACATCTCCGGCGCCGCCAAATTTTTTTTGATTTTTATTTTATCTGTAAAAAAGCCCCTGCGGGCAGGGGCGGAAGCTTGTATCAGACAAAATTGTGGATCATCGTAAGGCAACGGTAGGAGCCGCCGGAGCGTTCGAATTCCGACGAGCCGCCTTCCGGTACGATCACGGTCAGCCCGTGATTTTCCAGAAGCGCCTGGTGTTCGCCGGAGCAGTACGGCTGGATGACCTTGCCGCAATTTTCCAGCGCGTTGAGGCAGTAGCTGTAGAGGCGCTCGCCTCCGAACTCCGGATGATTTCTCATCACAGCCTCGGACGACAGCGTGGAGATGAACGTCACGTCCGGCAGGGCGGCCTGGACCTTGGACCGCGCTTCCGGCTCAAACGCTTCGGCGTAATAGGCGATCAGCCTCGCGGTCGGATACCAGGTGAAGACGGAATTCAGATGATAAAACTCTTCGGTCATCCGGCGAATCGGCAGGACCCGCACGCCGCGCGGCTCCAGGATTTTTTTCAGCGCTTTGATGCCTTCCCAGTTGGTGCGGCTCGTGCCGTAGCCGATGACCGCCACGTTGCCGATCATCACGCAGTCCCCGCCTTCGAAATAGGCGCCGTGGGGAAGATGGGCCACTTCGTATCCATGATCGTGGAACCAGTCCGCGAAATATGCAGGCTCCGTCCTCCGCGGACCCACCTGGAAATTCGCCGCGACGAAACAATCGTTGATCCAGAGCCCCGGATCGCAGGCGAAGGCCATGTCCGCGAGCCCCTTCACCGGATCGACGAAGTGGAGCACGGCGCCGAGATCGTGATACAGCGCCGAGATCATCCGCGACCACTGCTCCATCGCTTTCTTTTTGTCGGGCCGGCCGAACGGATGATCGGGGCGCATCCGCGTGTTGTAAGAATCCACCACGTCGAAATGCGCCGGCGGGACTACCAGCAACTCGCAATTTCCGGGCTTCATACCCACCTCATTCTTAAAAAACTTTTGTTACTATACCAGCTCCCGCCTCTATAATCAATTTTAAGTTATACATTTTCTTTCGGCTTCTTCAGCAAATCCCGCCACGCCGCCTGGCCTTTCGGATCATACAAATTCCCCACCAATTGCCGCTTCCTTTCTTCGTTCCTGGCCTGGTTGAGTTTTTCGTTGTAATCGCCTGTTTTGATAAATTCTTCCTGCAGGGATTGTATCTGACGGTCTAAAAGGTAATTGGTTTGGTTGATCAGGGAGATCGCGGTGTTGGCGGCCGATTCAGGTTCGGAAATATAAGTCCTATACGTCATATAAGACCTATTGGTCTTATACACCAGCCCCCGCAACGCGAGGGCCTGCGCGGAGTCCTTCTCCCATTTTCGCAGATGCCCCTGTCTTAAAAAATCCTCGTAATCCTCCAATAATTCCTGAAAAGATGCCCGCGCGACGCCGATTAATTTTAATTCGGATTTTTCCGAAGTTTTCTCCGAGGAACCTTCCACGATATTCTGCTTTCCCGATCTGGCCGCTTGCACCATCTGGTCAACGGTGCGCGATCGCGCGTCAATATATTTCCTGCAAAATTCAACGGTAAAGTCGTAGACGATTGTCGCCTGCTGATAACTTTTCAGATCTCTATAGGACATATCCGTCCTATTTTATCCCATAGGTTCTATAAGTCCAGGATACTTTACGGATTATTGGGGTCGATCACGTTGACGGTGCGGGTGGCGAAGCCGGTGTTGCCGGCGAGGTCGGTGGCGCTGTAGACGATCGTGTGCGTGGCAGTCGCGCTGGTGTCCAGAGAAAGATTGCCGAGCTCCACCGGCGGGGCGCCGTCCAGCGAGGCCTTCGGCGTCAGGTTCGGGCTGACAGTCGGGTCCTGATCCACGTTATCGGTCACCGTCACGCCGGGATCGGACCAGCCGGCGGAATTAAGATCCACCGTTATGGAAGCACTGCCGATCAGCGTGATCGCCGGCGCTTCGGTATCAGCCACGGCCGGCGTGGTGGTGGAAGTTGAAGATGGCTGTGACGGACTCGACGGCGAAGAAGGGCTGGATGGCGGAGCTACATTGACCTGGTTGACCGGCCAATCCGGGACCGGGACGGTGATCGCGGGCGAATCGGTCGTCTGGTAGCCGTCCTGCTTGCCGGTCACCGAGTAGTGCACCGTGGCGCCGGTCGCCGGCGTGCCGTTGAGCTTCGCCGCTTCCAGCACGAACCCGGTGTAGTTGCCGGCGTCGTCGCGGATAAATTGAAGTATCTGGGCAAGCATGAGATCACTGCCTTCCGGCGTGAGCTGGACGCTCGGTTTGCCGCCAACGTTGTAGGCGAAGTTGACCTGGGCGCGGCCGGTGGTATCGGTGCGGATGGATCCCGCGAAGGAGTCATTTTCCACTTTGATGATCCCCTTCACCGCCACGTCCCCGCGGCTGTTGATGCTAAACATCTCGCCGTCGTTGGACCTGATCACCAGCAGATTGCCCGGCGTGACGCTGTTGAAGCTGGTGTTGATTTCCAAGGTGCCGTCGTTGTGGACGAGGAAGCGGTTCACATTATTCTGCTGAAGCTGGAGGATGTCGCCGGAGCCCTTCTGGTTGATAACATAGGAAACCGGCGTGCCGGAGGCGATGGCGTTGGGCGAATTCTGGAGCGTGGTGGTCGCCGGCTGGTCATCCAGCGTGATCGTCCAGTCGGCCGGATTCTTCCAGTAGCCGAGCTTCACGAAGGTCATCACCATGCCGGTGCCGTCGGTGGAGGTGGCCGTCCAGTCGTTGAGGGCATAACCGACGATGTTGCCGGACTTCGTCGCCTTCATTCCGTAACCGGGCAGAGAGGCGGAAGTGATCGGATCGCCGGTCTTGATCGGGCCATTCTCTATCGTCACTTTCGCCAGCACGCGGCCGTTGAGCGCGATCGGCTGCGGAGAATCAGATGGGTTGATGCTATCTTTACCGATCATATGTGTGAAATCGCCGCCGTTGTCATATTTAGAAACAATACCAATCAAATTTTGCTGATACGCGCTCGCTGATTTCACCAGCTTGGATACCAGGACGTTATCGCCTGATGCCGGGTCTTTAGTAGAAACAAATTCCGTACCGGTCGTCACGATATCGCCCTGCTCGGTACCGGTGGCAGTCGGATAAAACTCCGCGAAGTCCAAAGCTGGAGTAGCTTCGCAATCCGTAAGCCACACTGCTGTAGCTAAATCGTTGTTAGAGCCGGAGTGACAAACACCCCAACTGGTACCAGTATTTCCAGTTGTCCTTGTGAGAAAGACGCTTACATTACCTCCTATGACTGCTTTTCCACCAACCTGCAAAGCAACCGTACCGGTAGCGTTGGATTCAATAGTGGTAGTGCCAATATAAACGGTGGTTGTGGCATACAAGGAGCCGACGGTCGTCGTACCGGCCACGTTCCAGTTACCTTTGACGTTGCCGAAACCGCCTACTGAAAAGCCGCCTATGCTGGGCGTGGCGCTGGCGATACCTACGCCGCTCACCGCGGTTAGGTTGGTGACGCCGGCGGATGAGATGTTGATGGCGTTGCCGGCGAGTCCGGTATTTCCTGCAATGTTACCCACCGACAGGGCGCCGGCCCCCGCGGCGTAGACTGCCGGCGTCTGGATGCCGTTGTTGCTGGCGATCTTGATGCCGCTTTCAAAGGTGGACGTGGCGGTGTCATGCACGTAGATCTGGCTGAACGAAGCCATGGCACCGCTGGAGATAGCGCCCTGGACAGTTGTCGCGGTGGCGCCGACGGAGAGGCCGCCCTTGAAGTAGCCGTTGCCGGTGGCGGTGAACTGAAGCAGGGTGGACGGCGAGGAAGAACCGAGCGACAGGGTGGAGGTCGCGTTGAGCGAGCTCACGGTGGAGGTGCCGAAGACATATTCGTTGCCTTTGAATTCAACGCCGCCCGCGACATCCAGCATGGCGCCCGGAGTGGAAGTGGCGCCGACGCCGACCGCGCCACCGAAGGTGGCGGCAATGAAGTTGCTGGCGCCACCGGTGCTTGTGCCGATGACGGTGATGGCGTTCTGGGCGATGATGCCGTTGCTCGCGGCGATGCTGGCGACGTTCAACTGGCCGAGCACGGTGGCATTGTTGCGCACCTGCAAGTTGCCGGCCTCCAGGGAATGGGCGGTGACCGAATCGGCTTCCAGGCCGCCGATATCGAGCACGGAGAATTCGCAGCCGGTGACCGTCGTGCCGGAGCAGGTGCCGGCGAGGACGGACTTGGTAACCGCCGCATAGCGGCCTTCGACATACACCCCCGTGCCGTCGGCGCCGCCGAGATCAAATCCGCTCACGCCGATCGGGTTATTGCGGTCCAGAATATCGTAGACCGCGAATTCGCAGCCGACCACGGTGGAGCCGGAGCAGGTGCCGCCGTTGTTGGACTGGGTGACGTAGGCATAGCGGCCGGAGACCCAGACGTCCTTGGCATCGGCGCCGAGATCCACGCCGCCGGTGAAGGTGGACGACGCCGGGTTGGACATATCAAAGACGAGGAATTCGCAGCCGCCGTAGTTGGCGCCGCTCACACAGGCGCCGCCGTTGTTGGACTTGGCCACGAAGGCGAACCGGTCGGAAAGATAGATGCTCTCCGCACCGTTGCTCAAATCCGTGCCGCCGATCCAGGTCGTGGAGGCCGGGTTGGAAATATCAAACACGTTCATTTCGCAAGCCTTCTGGTTGCTGCTGTTGCAGACCAGCGCGTTATTTTTATCCTTGCCGACGTAGGCGTAGCGGCCGAAGACGTTGACGGTGAGCGCGTTATCGCCCAGATCCTGACCGCCGACGGAGACCGGCGAGTACGGGTTGGAAATATCGTAGACGGCGAATTCGCAGCCGGTGTTGGTGGTCGTGGAGCAGGTGCCGGTGTTGGCGGCTTCCGTCACGTAGAGGTAATGGCCGACGACGATGACCGAGGTCACATCGGATCCGGTATCAATGCCGGAGACCATGGTCGTGGAGGCGATATTGGAAATATCAAATATCTGAATCTCGCAGGGACCCGGGTTGGCGGCCGAGCAGGTGCCGGTGCCGGCGACGCTGGAGCGGCCGACATAGGCGTAGCGGCCGGCCGCGAAGACCGTCATGCCGTTGCCGCCTCCTCCCAGATCCTGTCCGCTGATCGCCGTGGCGCCGGAAGGATCGGTCATGTCCAGAATGGCGAATTCGCAGCCGGTGACCGTCGTGCCGGAGCAGGTGCCGGCGTTGTTGCCTTGGACGGCGAACGCATACTTGCCTTCAACATACGTCGAGGATGCGGTCGCGCCGAAATCAAAACCGTCAAACGCGGCGGGCGCCCCGGAATACTGGAAGATGTTGCCGCCCGCCACCGCGAGCTGGCTTACCGGCGTGGAAGTCCCGATGCCCACCTTGCCGTTGTTGACCGTGAATGAACTTCCGCCCGGCCCGCGGACTTCCAACGTGGAAGTGGCGATGAATGACGAGGCGGTGGAAGTCGCGGCGATGTTCAAACCCCCGGCCACTTCGCCGAAGCCGTGAACGTCCAATCTGGTGCCGGGGACTGTGGTTGCGATACCGACGTCGCCGGTTCCGGTAATCACCTGCTGGATAGTTTGGCCTGTCCCGGTGACAAAGACGATATCCCGGCTGGCGCCGGACGGGCGGGATTGCAAGACCAGGTTGCCGGCGGTGAGGAATGGGTACGCCGCTCCGCCGTTGCTGGTGCCGTAGATAACCGAATGGGTATCGGTGGTATCAAAGGCGTTTTGGGTGCTCTGGAAGTGCAGGAAGTTTAGCACATTCGCGTCGCCGCCAACATCTAATGTATACGCGGGGGTGGCGGTATTGACGCCGACCCTCCCGTTGGAATTTGCAAACAACGTCGGCGTCGCCGCGCCGCCGGAGCCGCGCACTTCCAACGTTGACGTCGCGATGAATGATGAGGCCGTGGAAGTGCCGAGAATATATTCATTCCCCGCCGCTTCAAATCCGCCGTGAACATCCAAGATCGTGCCCGGAGCCGTCGTACCAATACCGACGCTTCCGCCGCCTTGGACGACCAGACGGGGTTCGGCCTGGCCGAAGACGGTAAGCGCGTTGCTGTCAGCAGACGCCGATCCATTGCTCTGGCCGAGGGAAATGGAGTTGATGCCGGTGGATACCGACGCGTTATCCAGGAGCATCGCCTTGCCCGCGACGGCGAGCGCCTGGTTCGTCGCCGGCGTGCCCGTGCCGATACCCACCTGGTTTCCCTGCACGGTCAATACGTTGACGCCGCCATTATTGATATGGAGCGATTCGCCGGTGCCGGTTTGGTTGATAAGGACGGCCGGCGTCGCGGTGGAAACCTGAACAGCAATGATGCCTCCGGGTGTGGCAGTAGCGACACCCAGCCGGCCATCGGGAGAAATGAACACGCTGTCATTGGTAGTGCCAGAGAGCTGGGTGCGGATCGTAAATCCTATGTTATTTGTTCCGCTGTCGTCTCTGCCTTGCAGGAAAGCGGTCGCGTTAGAAAACTTGGGAAGTCGTACGTCGCCGGACAAAGATACGCCATTTGAGACATTGCCGGTAATCCCACCCAAACCGGTTGGGCCGACAGCCAGATCGCCGGCTTTGTTAATCACGAGACGAGTAACGCCATTCGTGACCAATGAAAGCATGCTATCCGCGCCGCCAGAAGTCAGGCCGCTACCGCCATTTCCAGTAAAATTAAAGGCTGGCGAGTTTGTCGCGCCGCCGCTGGCGGTGAACTGCGCGGAGGCAAAGGATGAGGTGGCTATAATGGAAGACGCTTTCAACGTCCCCTGCACCACCGCGTCGCCCGCGATCTCGCCAAACCCGTGGACGTCGAGCTTGGTGCCGGGAACGGTGGTGCCGACACCAAGATCTCCGGCGTTGGTAATGGTAACTTTTTCGGTCGGGTCGGTGACGGCGTCACCGGAACCGGTATAGAAGGAGTATCCACCGGCGTCATCCTGAAACCAGATAGAGTTGTCGGTGCGGAAACCGATACCAACCTTTTGAGTGCTGCTCTGGAAGAACGTTATCTTGTCGCCATTGCTTTGAGCGCCGGCCGCGACCGGGTTGCCCCAGCCGCCGTTATCAAACGCGATCGTCTTCCGGTCTGTGGCGCCCTGCGCTCCATTGCCGGCAATGGAAAGCCGCTCGTAGGGAGTCGCGGTCGCCAGACCGACGTTGCCTCTATCCAATACCACAACATTGTTGTATTGAGTATCATTATTTTTCTGGTTGAACGCCCACGTCACCACACCGGAGGAAACCGTTTGTTGAAGTTCGAGATTGTAGGAACCGGGGCCGCCGCCATACGCGATCCTTTGCACCGGCTCGGTAGAACCACCGCCGGTATCTATGTATGAAGCCAGGTATCCGGTGGGTGCTTTAACAGAGAAGGCCGCCGCCGGCGTCGTTGTGCCTACGCTCAAGGTTGACGTCGCGATCACGCTGGAGGCCGTCGTCGTCGCTTCCACCGCGAGGTTGCCTTTGA
>CAZWVU010000003.1:0-133789 GCA_964637575.1 uncultured Candidatus Saccharibacteria bacterium | reverse complement strand
CATCGTACGCCCTTAATTTGCGCCCTCAACTTTGGGCACAGTTGGCGCGATATGTGGATCACATATCGCATGAGTAATTTACTTGCCATATTGTGTTGCCACACAACATGTTGTTGCGTTGTATTCCGTATAAGAAATACAAGCGCAAGCTCGATTTAACAAATTCAATTTTCAAAATACTGTCGTAAGAATGAAAAACCGCTTCTCTGAGCGGCTCCACAACAAACTCCTAAAAGTCGGTGAGGTGTCCGCTTAGGTATTGAGGCAATTCTTCATTCGTATATACCAGTATACGGATAGCTAAAAAAGAGTCAAGAGAGCGCTCGGTCACCAGGAAATTCCCGCTGCTAAGAGCTCGCTCCGCCAACATTTTCGCCGACACGCTATCAATTTTCCCAGCGAGAAAATTGCGCTCGTTCTCGGCCTCGCTCGTCTCGCTCCGCGAGACACCCTGCCCGCTCGGCCTGCGAAACGGTCGGCTCAAACATTGGCGGAGCTCGCCTCCGGGATAAAATTCCCTGGATATCCTCGCTGGGTTTATAAAAGTTGGAAAAAATGCGGGGCTTAGACCCCGCATATGAGTACCGATTCCAGAAACTTTTCCACTTCGGCACGCTTTATTTTAAGGCGATTGCGCTCACATTCACTGATCTCGCGGCTCTCAATGAGATCGTCCAGCTTTTGCAGCCGATCGCCATCCTGATTCACGCGCCGACATACCGCGCAGAGAAGCGCGTAGGAAGCAATCGAACCGTCTTTGATGACCTTCTTGAATGCGTCCTGCTTCACCGCACGCACGCGGCCATCCTTGCCGATTTCAAAAATCGCGCGCGCCCGGGCGCGGGCGCCTTCCATCCATCTCGGATTCTGGTCTGTGGTGAGCTTCGCCAACATCTGCGCAATGGATTTCTCGCTGGCATTGTATGCGAGCGCGCTCGCAAAAAATGCCAGCGTATTAAGATGACGCTCATTCTTTCCCCATTTCTGTGTGGCCTTCATTATCTCACCTCTTTCAAAAAATCTGTGGTTAGCGTAACAAATATTCCGGAAAAGAAAAACTCCCGCGGTGCGGGAGTTGGGGTTGTTTACTTCTTTTCTTCGGGTTTCTTTTCCAGCGTGATCTTGCACGACATCTGATTGACGACGCCGTCTTTGTCGACGCGGAGGAATCCAATTTCCAGTTCTTTGCCGGTGCCGATCTCGACGAGGGATTTGCGGACTTCCATGCCGTCTTTGATCTCTTTGCCGTTCACCTTGATGATGAGATCGCCGCGTTTGATGCCGCAGCGTTTGGCCGGCGAGAACTTGTCGCCCCGCTGGATTTCGTCGACCATGCCGACGATCGCCCAGTGATCCTTGTAGCTGATTCTGGCGAGCGTCTTCAACTGTTCGGTCGAACGAAGACCGGTCAGCTTGTTCAGGAACGCGAGATCTTCCACCATCGAAGCGTCCTGGCCGCCGGCGCGCGGGAAGTTGTCGATGAGCGCCTCGGCGCCGAACCACGGCAGGCTGGTCTGGCCCTTCTTCAGCTGATCCAGATTGATGAAATTGATCGGCACGGAAAGCGCGAGGTTGCCGCCGGAGCGGGCGCCGCGGGTGTTGATGGCGACCAGCTCGCCCTTCTCGTTGATCAGTGCACCGCCCGAATTCCCGGGCTGGATGGACGCATCCATCTGGATGAAATCCTCCAGATAGTCGGCGCCGATATGCCGGTGCAATCCCACCACGTGGCCGCTCGTGAGCGAATTGGAAAACACTCCGAACGTGTTCCCCATGGCGTAGACCTTGTCACCGACCTTCAGTTCGTCGGAATTGCCCAGTTTCGCGGCGACGAAGTCGGCCGCGGCAATATCCTGCGTTTTGAGAAGCGCCGAATCATTGGCCGTATTCACGCCGATCAGTTCGGCGTGGTACGTCCGGTTCTTGGACTTCACCGTCACCCAGAAATCATAGCTGACGATCTTTATCGGAGGCCCGAAAAACCCGGGTAACTGGTCGTTCTCAACCTTCACCACGTGCGCGGCCGTCAGCACGGTTCCATCCTTATCAATGAAGGTACCGCTGCCCGCAAAGACTGCATGCTCGCCGGTCTCCAGCGCCAGCGTCGTCTGCACGTCGACCGCTGAATCCTTGAATGCCTCGAAAATCTTGGCCTGCTGGCAATCGGCGCAGCCTTTGGGATCCTGCTTCGCCTCCTGGGCGCAGACAAATGTCATGGAAAAGACCGCCGCGATCGCGAACAACATCGCCCGCTTCATAGAAACTCCTTTTGTCCCTTTCGGGGACGGTTCAAACAGCTACTATATATAGTAGTTATTCGTCTTTTAAAAGGAAAGGGGCTACCCCCTGGATTGCCTTGGAAAGACGTCAGGATTGCAAACTTTTCACCCGGTAGCCAAACGCTTCGGCAAGATGTCCTTCGGAAATCTTCCCGGCGCCTTCCAGATCGGCAATGGTCCGCGCCACTTTCAGCACGCGGTAGTAGCCGCGGGCGGACAGGAGGGATTTATCAAAAAATTCTTTCGCGAATTTTTCGGCTGATGCATCGAGTTCAATAAGCCGGTCGGCCAGCTTCGAGGACATTTCGGAATTGGTGATCAATCGGTGCGCTTCCAGACGTTCTTTCTGAATCGCCCGCGCGGCCAGAACTTTTTTAATTATTCTCCCGCTATCGCTGACCGGCTCCGGATGACGCGTTCTTAACTGTTCTATCTTCACTCTCGGCACGTCGATCTGAATGTCGATTCGGTCGAGCAGCGGGCCGGAAACTTTTTTCTGGTACCGGAACACTTCGTGCGCCCCGCAGGTGCAGCGTGTTTCCGGATCCTGATAGTAGCCGCACGGGCAGGGATTCATCGCCGCGACCATGATGAATTTTGCCGGCAGCCGGAGGCTTCCCTTCGCGCGCGAAACCGTCACCGTGCCGCCTTCGAGCGGCTGGCGCAGCGATTCAAGAAGATCGCGGCGGAATTCCGGCAGTTCGTCCAGAAACAAGACGCCGCGATGCGCGAGGCTGATCTCGCCCGGTTTCGGAATTTGCCCGCCGCCCACCACGGCGACCGGCGAAGCGCTGTGATGCGGCGCCCGGAACGGACGGTAGTTGATGTACGGCTGATCGCCGAGCGCTCCTGCGGCACTGTAAATCTGGGTCATCTCCATTACTTCGTCCGGATTCGGCGGCGGCAAAATGGAATTGAGCGCCTGGGCGAGCATCGTCTTACCGGTGCCGGGCGGACCCATCATGATAAGGTTGTGGCCGCCGGCCGCCGCGATGGTGAGCGCCCGCTTCGCGTGTTCCTGGCCTTTAATCTCGGAAAAATCCGGAAAATCTCCGGTCTTGCGGTAGTCTATGGTGGTTCCGGATTGCGGCGCAATCGGTTTCTTCTCTTCCAGATGCCGGATCAGGTCCTCGATATGCCCGACGGGATAGACGCTGACCCCCGGCACAATCGCCGCCTCCTCCGCGTTTTCTTTCGGTAAAAATAATTCCCGGTAGCCGAGCTTCTTCGCGAGCCGCGCGATGGAGAGGGCGCCATTGATCGGGCGGAGCATGCCGGCAAGGGACAGTTCGCCGACGAAAATTTTCTTTTCGGGGTTGAATTCCTTGATCTGCTGGCTCGCCAGCAAAAAGCCAAGGGCAATCGCAAGATCATACTGCGATCCGGCTTTTTTGATGTCCGCCGGCGCCAGGTTCACTACGATCCGGCGATTCTCCTTGCTCGGCGCCTTGACCCCGATATTTTTGAGCGACGAATTCACCCGCTCCTTGGCTTCCGAGAGCGCCTTGTCCGCGAGCCCTACTATAGTAAAGGAATGCAGGCCGGCGTTGATATCCGTCTCCACCTCAATGAGTTTCGCCTCAATGCCATCAAGTTCCGCCGCGTACACCTTGGAAACGCTGGACATGTGTTGGAAGGAATACTACGGCAACCAAGTTTCCCGCGCAAATTGACAGGAGATTTTTTCGTGATAATATTTCGGAAGTACTTAGGAGGTGGGATGATTTTCCGTCTGACGGGCAAAGTATACTACGACGTCGGGTCGTGCCACGATAGCCGCATAGTGGAAATCTGGAGGATGTTTACCGCACCCAATATCACGACTGGGACTATCAGGGCTAAGAAAATAATTGCTCAATACCACAAAAAATATTCTCATTTGACTGACTATGATATGAGCGCGATCCTTTGGACTGATTGGCGTACCACTTGGGACCTGACCAGGAAAGTCTGGGAAACCTGGTGGGAAAACGCCCGGAAATATGTCCCGCCGCGACCCGCGATCTACGCCCGCAAAGCCGGCTTTTGCTCCAAGCGATTCAAATAAAACTAAGCCGCCCTTTCGAGGGCGGTTTTTCATTATTCAAAAAAATAAATAAAAAGACGGGTATCGGAAAGTTCTTGAGGGAATATCTCGGAGACGATTCGGCTTGGTGCCTTGCGAATCGGCGAGAGCTAAGCGGTGCCGGCGCGCCGCCGGAGCGCGACGGACACCCGGTTCCCGAGAGAATTTTCCGATAACCGTCTAACCCCTGGAAAGTTTGTCTAACTGATCCTTGATCTCCACGAGACGGGTTTTGAGCGCCTGCTTCTGGCTGATCTGGTTGAAATAGTCCTCCGCTTCATCAGTTTCCTCTTCCGCCTCCTCCCCTTCCACGTCGCTGCCCGAATCCGGCACCTCCGGCATTTTCGCGAGCGTTTCGGCAATTTCTTTTTGTTCCTTAAGAAGTCTCGTCTTCAGATCTTCAAAGTCTTTGTTCGCCATAGTAGGTGTTAGAGTCCCAGCTTCGGCAACACGCCCTTCAGCGCGTTGTAGTTGGTGCTGATGATAAAGTAATCTCCGGCAACGCCATAGTTGAACGCAGCGCCAGGGGTGCTTGCGATGGTATACCGCGTCGCGTAGGTGGCCACTTTTCCATCCTTGAACGCGCTGAACGTTCCCGGCGAGTTCAGATAGAAGTTGGAAAGATCCAGGACGCCTTCAGCGCCTTTAAAACCCGACATGACCGCGCTCGGCGCCACGCCCTGTTTCAATTTGGCGACATACACCGGCCACACACCGGCGGGATCATAGTACAACAGGGCCGTAAAATCATTTTCAAACCAGTCGCCGAGAGCCAGCGCTTTTGTCGCCGGGCTCACGCCGCCGAGATACGCGGCGAAGGGAACCTGCCCGCTGTTGCTGGAAATTCTTACTTCTTTATACTGGCCGTCCGCCAGCTGATTGAGGGATTCATTTTGCAGGGCGCTGGCAATGGTCGGATAGTTGGTATCGCCAAGCTTGATTTCGGCGGTTCCCGACGGTGAAGCCTTAAGATAGGAAGCATGAGACGCCTGCGTTACCGGAGGCAGGGTGTTGACCGCGGGATTTTCCGCCGGAGCCTTTGCCGGAAAAATAATCGGGTAGATAACGAAATAACCGAGCGCGCCGATGCCGACGACAAAGATCAGCCCGACCAGCACAAAGACGATGACGCGAAGCGGCCGCGGGCCTGCTTCCACCCCTGCGGGGACCGGAGACGGAGCAAGATTATCGGAAGAAAGAAAATCCGGCTGGCTTGCGGGAGGAGTCATCGGGGACGGGGAAACAGGCGGGGTTTCCGGACCCCTGCCTTCACCGGTGGTTATTTTTACATCGTCGCCGTCCATAGTTTTTTACTATTTCATAATACCACGACTTTCATCGGGCGGAAGACTTTGTGGATAACTGGGCGGAATATCCTGCGAAGCCGGCGCAAGCGCCAGCGTCTGCCTGAAAATATTGGCGTGGCTGATCGCGATCGGGGCGGTTTTCAACTCCTGATAACCGGCTTTGTCGCAGCTTAGATAGTAGCGCCCCGGGAGCGTAAGGAAAGTGAAGCGGCCGCGGTCATCGGCGACGCGCGTGCCGATCAGCCAGTTGTTGTCGACGTTAAAAATTCTGATGACACTCAACGCGAGCGGCAGACGGGTCTGTTGATCGATAACCAGGCCATAGGACTTCGCGGAATAGAGTGAAAGCCAGGCTTTGGCGGCGTCAATTACGGCGTAGGAAATCAGCACGATCACATTCAGCGTACTGGGCACCACGAGAAGTGCAAACGCGCTGATTCCCGTGCCCACCACCAGCACCAGCGGATTGATCTGGTACAAAAAGTCGTTGACGGCATGGATGAATTTCACCCACCAGGTCCGCACGTCGGAAAGAATTCTCCGCGTTTCCACCATTTCCACCGTCAGATTCAGCGCCGCCACGTTCTCCCCCACGGAAAACTCCTCGGTGTGCGCCGGCGCAAACCCCGCCCGGGACACCGTCAGGTAATAGGCGCCGGGCGTTACCAGAAATCCGAAACGTCCCTCGCGGTCGGTAAGCTGCGTTTCTTTTACCCGCTTGAACACCGGCTCCACCACGTTTACCCGGGCGCCGGCAATCGGCTGTTGCGTCCACTGGTTGATCACACGCCCCCAGGGATATCTCGGCTTCCGTTTTAAAAATCCAAGAAAAATAAACCGGAGCGTCTGCCACCAGCCGAGGACGATATGCGACCCGGCGGCTACGGCGTTGCCGGTAACGACGATGGTGGAAAGGGCGCTTGCGAGCAGCGCCGCCGGCGCCACCGCCTGGTTCACGATCGCCACCGCCTGGGGATTTTCCCGCAGCGACCGCACCGCGTTCGCGACCGGCGAAGGCAGGAAATTCAAAGTCTGGAGCGGTCCGCCGGCGCTGGCGCCGCCGGGCGCGGCCGACTGCTCGGCGGGAGCGGGAGTAATGGTTTCGGGCGTGGGAGGAACATGTTGCGCCGGCTGGCTGCCGCCGCCCGCGCCGGAAGTAACATAGCTGTAGGTGTATTCCCCTTCCACCGTGGCGTTGCCGGAGCACTGCGGAGTTGTCACTTCCACTTCAATCGGAATTGACGCAGTCTCTCCGCTCGCGAGCGGGCCAAGCGGCGCCCGGAGTACGCGCGAGATGGGATCCCAAGACTGGCCCGCCGGCAAATTCTGCGGGATAAGGCAATCGGGCAGGGTGAATTTGCCGACAACATTCACCGCATCCGGTCCGGGATTGGTAAGATGGAGCGTGAGCGTGAAAGTCGTCTGCGCGAACGCGGTCGCGGCCAGCAGTGCTAACCCTGCTCCAATGACGAAAAAGATTTTCTTGGACATGACATTCTACTACTGCGACGGCGTGCCAGAGGCATCAGGAACCACGGTATCGGGAGTAGCAGTATCCGGAGTGGTCGTTGAAGTTGCAGAATCGGAAGAAGATGGCGAAGGATCGGACGGTGAAGAAGGCGTGGTAACAGACGCGGCGGATCCGCACGCCCCCGGCACATATTCCGCGGCGCCATTCCGGAGACCGAAGCAGTACGGCTGTCCGGTCGCCTGGTCATACATGGTAATTCCCGCCGGCTGATCCGGCGTTCCCACCGTAAGTTTCCCGACGAATAATTCCTGTATTGTTACTACCGCTCCCTTCAGCCAGTCAGCGACGGCGGCGAGCCAACTCTGGCTGTCCTGTTTCGGATTCTGCCAGTAAGTCAGGTTGGCGAAGATCATTACTTTTTCAAATACTCCCGGGGCGGTCGTTGCCGTATCGAGATTTTCCAGCGCGTAGCCGATGATCTTGCCGGATTCGGTGGCCTTCACGCCGACGCCGGGCGTGGAAGTAGAGATCGTGATCGGATCACCGATATGAATCGGACCGTTGTCCAGAGAGACCTTGACCGGAATTCTTCCGGAGAGCGCTACCGGTACGCTGCTGCCTTCCCACTGATAAGAGCCGCCCATAATCTTGATCTTGGAACCTTCAAAAACGATCGCCGGGTTTGTAGAGAGAACACCCGCCAGCTGTTCACGATTGTCATAGCCGGCTTTTTTCACATTAATCGGCGCGCCAGAATCAAAGGCAACGATGTCCCCGCCTTCCAGCTGACCGGAAGCAGGGTAAAGCTCCGCAAGGTCGTTGAGCACGCAGGTGGCGACGTTCACGGTATCTTTGCAAACTTCGGTTGAACTAACCGCGATGGCGATATTGCCGTTGCCCGTGCCGCCGGCTTTGATGAGAAGTGCGGGCATTTTGGTGCCGGCGACGGAGTTATCGATAGCCACCATGCCTTGCGGTGAAGTGGTGCCGACGCCGATCGGTCCGAAGAATGAAGATGAGGAAGCTACCATCAGGGTGCCTTCAGTGCCAATGCCGGCGAAGCCGACGTTGAGGCCGGAGGCGATCCTGGCATTGCCGCCGACGGTCAGATCGCCTTGCGTGGAAACAATGCCCGCTTCCAGGGATCCGATGTTGGCGGAACCGATCTCGGAGCCGCCGAGGTCGTAGACGCGAAGTTCGCAGCCGCTCACATCCGTGCCACTGCAGACAGTGCTGTTTTCGCCGCCATACATGAACAGATAACGGCCGTCCGCGTTGAGAAAACCATCGCTCACGACGCCCTTCTCGCCGGTATCAACGCCGGCAAGAAACGAAGGAGAGTTCGGGTTGCTGATATCGAATATACTCGTGGTGCAATCGCTTTGGCCGGTGCAATTCCCGGAATTAACGGAGTTGGTCACTACCAGATAATGTCCGAAGGCGATGACGCCGGAGCCGCTGTTGTTGGCGATATCAAAACCGTTTACCAGCGAGGGAGAGGCGGGATTGGATATATCAAACACGAGCAGTCCGCAGCCATTGCCGGTAGACGGGGTGCACGCGGCAGCCTGGTCGTCAGTAGTAATGTAAGCGTACCGTCCCTGGATGGCGAGTCCATACGCCACCTGGCTGTTGGCGGCCGGACCAAGATCGGCGCCGCCGATCGCCGTCGGGTTGGTCGGATCGGAAATATCATAGATCACAAATTCGCAGGTAACATATGTAGTGTCGCACGTTTCGCCGCCCGATTCCGACTTGGCGACATAGGCATATTTACCGCGGATCTGGACCCCGTTGATGGTAACTCCGATGTTGCTGACTCCGTCTTTAAGATCTGTGCCGCCGATAAAGGTGGTGGAGGCAACGTTGGATACGTCGTACACCTGAAAATCGCAACCTTCCGGCTCGCCCGGAACGGAGCACGTCACGCTGTCCCGGCTGGTCCCGATATATGCATAGCGGCCGTTCGTCTGAATCGCCCGGATGCCCACAGTGTCAAAATTGGTGCCGCTCACCACCGTCGTGGAAGCCGGATTGGAAATATCAAAGATCACCAGCTCGCAGCCTTTGACATTGTTCGGCTGGCTGCAGGTTTTCGCACTCTGGTACTTCCCGACATACGCGTAGCGGCCGTAAACCGCGATGGACTCGCCACCATCGGTAAAGGAACTGGTGGATTCCAGATCGTACCCGCCGACGATAGCCGGTTTTTTGATATTGTGGAGATCGATAATCTTGAATTCGCAGCCGGTAAACGTTGAGGTCGTGCAGGTTCCCGTATCGCCGGTCGTTACTACATACGCGTAGCGGCCGACAATGGCCATGCCCTCAACGGCATCGCTGCCGAAATCCACACCGGCAAGCGGCGTCGTGCTCGCGATCGGATTCAGGAAATTCCCTTTTCCCACGGTAAACCGCTCCGAAGGAGTGTTGGTGCCGATGCCGACATACCCGTTGTTGTTCATCACGATGAGTGAGGCGGTCGAGGTGCCCTGATCGGAAACGATAAAGGCGGGAAGGTTGGTATTGTTGGAAGATATCTGCTCAACCGATAAGACGCCCCAGGGAGCAGTGGAGGCAAAGCCATCGAGCGATCCGGCTTCGCTAAGATTCACGATCGAAGAACCGCCGCAGCCGGTGCAGGAACCCTGAATGTCCAGATTGCCGACGATGGTCGTGTTCCCGCCGACTACCGCGTTGCCCGCAACGGCGAGCGCAGCGCCTGGAGTAGTCGTGCCGATGCCGAAGACGCCGCTCGTCGCCGCCACCGTCAATCCCCCGCTGAAGGAAGAGGTCGCGGTCGTCGTGGTGATAGTGAGCGGACCGCTTACCGAAGAAGTAGCAGTGCCGGTGACGCTCAATACGCCACCCACACCCAAATCGCCGCTCAAGCTGCCTCCGGCCACCGGAAGATATCCGGAAACGGTGATGTTGTTGGGAATGTTGGCATCAGTGAGAAGATCAGTGACAAATTTGCTGGAGATACTGCTTTGCCCGACCACCTGGAAAATAGATTGGGTGACCTGGGATTGGGATTGCTGGAAGGCGGTGAATTGGGACTGGAGCGCGTTGATCTCCGTCTGGAGATTACTATTGGAAGCGTTCTGGCTCACGCTGACACTGATCTGGATCGGGGTGATCTGACGTTCGATGACCTGAGTGGTGACCGAGCCGGACGTGGAGGTGGTCTTGTTGACCGTTTCCGTGCCGGGCAACGGAGTCACTTCTACTGTTTGCGCAAGCTGGTTCTGCGGAAGAAGCTGGGCCAGCGGCTGGGCGGCGCCGGGCCGGAATATATCCGCCACGCTCACCGCGGTATGGCGCACGTTGCTGATAATTAAACTGCCAAGATTGCGGAACCAACCTTCCAGTGTTTGGACGGGGCTGTCAGACACCTGCTGCAACGCGGCATTCGTGTACGGCCCGGCAACGACGGTGAGTTCCGCATTGGCCGTCCTTTCACATGCAAAAAGAAAGCCTGACAGTGCCAGTCCAATAAGCACCAAAAAGAGTATTCTCTTTGGCTTAAACATCTAGGTTCATTATAACGCACAGAACCGCCGTTGATCGGCGGTTCTGTGCATAACTTGGCACTCGGTCAGCCAGACTGCTTTTGGGAAACAGAATAACTTTTTACAAACCCTCCTTCTCCTCGACAGGACGTCGGGCTTCAATCCTGTCTGCGGGAAGGAGGGTTCGTTTTTTTATATATATCTGCGGGACGTTCCCGAGAAGCAATCCGGCTTCCGCATGGATAACCTCGCTGGGATTGGCTATTTGCTCCCCTCGTTCATGGCCTTCAGGGAAAGGCCGATACGGCCGTCGGGATCGGCTTTGATAATCTTGACGCGGACAACATCGCCCAGCTTCACCACATCCTCCACCTTTTTCACGAATCCCTGCTTAAGCTCGGAAACGTGGATCATCCCGTCGCGCCCCGGAGCGAATTGCACAATCGCGCCGAATTCCAGAATTTTCACGATCGGCCCTTCCACAATATCCCCGATGTGATACTCCTTGACGATGCTCTCCACTTCTTTGTACGCGGCTTCGGCGGTTTCTTTGGTGGCGCCGGCAATAAAGACTTCACCGGTCTGTTCTATATCTATAGTAAGCGCACCGGTCCGCTCGATGATGCCGTTGATCGTCTTGCCGCCGGGACCGATAATCTCGCCGATCTTTTCCGGATTCACTTTCATTGTCAGCACCCGCGGCGCGAACGGAGACAGCTCGGCGCGCGGTTTGGAAATGGTTTTCTCCATCACTTTCAGAATTTCCTGGCGCGCCTTCTTCGCCTGGGCGAGCGCGTCCTTGAGCATCGCGTTGGTGAGGCCGTCAATTTTCACGTCCATCTGGATCGCGCGGATGCCGTCATGCGTTCCCGCCACTTTGAAATCCATGTCGCCGTGGTGATCCTCCGGACCCTGGATATCGGTGAGCACTTTATACTCGCCGTTCTTTCCCGTCATCAGGCCCATCGCGATGCCCGCGGCGAGTTTTTTGATCGGCACGCCGGCGTCCATCAACGAAAGGCACGAACCGCACACGGTGGCCATGGAAGATGAACCGTTGGACGAAAGGATTTCGGAGACCACGCGGATTGTATAGGGAAATTCAGACTGCGGCGGGATCAGACTCTGCACCGCTTTTTCGGCAAGCGCGCCATGGCCGATCTCGCGCCGTCCCGGGCTTCCCACTCTCCCCGTCTCACCGGTGGAGTACGGATGGAAATTATAATGGAGCATGAAACGCTTTTTGCCGGAGAAGGTCACGCCTTCCACCAGTTGTTCCGATCCCGGCGGGGCGATGGTCGTCACCGCAAGCGCCTGCGTGTTGCCGCGGATGAACACCGCTGAACCGTGCGCGCGGTTGAGTACGCCCACTTCGGCGTGGAGATCGCGGATCTCGTCGAGCTTGCGGCCGTCCGGCCGCTTCTGCTCACGCAGGACTTTTTCGTGCACCAGTTCATTGGTTTCCTCGTCCAAAATATGCATCGCTTCCGCGATCTGCTTCGCGTCGCCGAGGCCGGCGGTGACAAGATGCCCCTGGAGCGCCCCGCGCAGTTCCGCCATCTTCTTCTCCATTTCCTGTTTCTGTTTCACGAACATCGCGCCTTCAAGCTTGTCCTTGAGAAAATCGCGCACCATTTTCACGAGCGTCTGATCCATCTCCGCGAGGTGCACGGTGGCTTTCGGCTTGCCTGCTTCTTTGACGATCTCCTGCTGCCATTCCACCAGCTTGGCGATTTCTTTCTGGGCCAGGTCGTAGGCCTTGGCCACTTCGCCTTCCTGCGTGTCCACGCCTTCGAGTTCGATCATGTTGATCCGGTCTTTCGTCCCGGCGACAAAACTCCTGAAACCGCCCTCCGCGGCTTCGGCCTTCGCGAGCTGGGAGTTGGTCGGGTTTAGCATGAGCGCCTTGCCGTCGTGCGACAGCGACATCCCGGCCACCGGGCCGTTCCACGGAATATTGGAAATGGCGAGCGCCGCCGAGGTCGTCAGAAGCGTGATGAAATCCTGGGTATTTTCATCATCGAGCTGGAGCACGGTAACGATCACCTGCACGTCGCGGCGCAGGCGGTGGTCAAACAGCGGACGGATGGAGCGGTCGATAACGCGACCCGCGAGAATCGCCTCCGTCGCCGGCCGGCCCTCGCGGCGCAGGAACCGGCTGCCGAGAATTTTGCCGACGGAATAAAAACGCTCCTCGTAATCCACGGTGAGCGGGAAATAATCGATGTCGCGCTCCGTGTCGCCCATCACCACCGTCGTCATCACCACCGTGTCGCCGTAGCGGCCGATCACCGCGGCATTGGCCTGCTCGGCAAGGCGCGACACTTCCAGCGTCAGCGGCCGGCCGTGAAAATCCATTTTAAATTGTTTTTTGTTGAGTTCCATATTTGTGTTATTCGTTGTCGGCGCTTTCCTGATTACCCGCCCGGCGGCTGTTCATCCGGCCGATCGCTCCCCGGATGAGGGCGCCGCGGATATCTTCTATCGGGATGAATTCATCACCCTGCGATTTCATCTCGGTCTTGGTTGTCCGGCTGAAGGCCGCCACTTCTACCACCCGGCCGGCGCCCCACTTCAGATAATCCACCAGCGGCAGGAAGTCGCCGTCCCCCGTCACCAGCACAATCACATCGAGAAACCCAGACATGCGGATGGCGTCCACCGCCATGCCGACGTCCCAGTCCGCTTTTTTTGCGCCGCCCGGATAGATCTGGATGTCCTTGATCCGGAGTTCGATGCCCGCCTGTTTGAGCGCGTCAAAAAAAGCCGACTCTCCTTCGGTGGCTTCGGTCTTCACGACGTAGGCGATGGCGCGGATGAGCTTGCGCCCGCCGGTCAGTGATTTTACGAGTTCCTTAAAATTCACCCTGGCCTTGTATAAATTTTTGGCGGAGTGATAGAGATTCTGGACATCAATGAAGATTCCGACTCTCTGTTCTTTGTTTTTTATCATGATGTGTTAGTTATTAAGCGTCACAATAACCCTATATTGTACCGGCGGGGCTACTTTTTCAGCCCGAGTTTCTTGACGAGCGAGTTGTAGGTCTTGTTGTCGGTCTTCTCGAGATAGACCAGCAGGCGGCGGCGCTTGCCGACCATCTTAAGCAATCCGCGGCGGGAGTGGTTATCCTTCTGGTGCTTCTTGAGATGGCCAGTCAGTTCCTCGATCTGCTTGGACAGCAAACCGATCTGAACCGCCGCCGAGCCGGTATCGGTTTCATGTACGCCGTGTTCTTTGATAACTGTTTTTTTCTTTCTGGAAGTTAGCATGGTTTTGAGTATACCTTTATTTCTTCATTTTGAGAATGATGCGCTTCTCCGCCGGTTTGATGGAGTCAATCGTGAAGTTGTACTGCTTGCCGACTTCTATCGCCTTTTTCATCTCTTCAATGCCGCCAAATTCGGAAACGTGGATCAATCCCTGGATCTCGGAATCAAGGCCGATGAAGGCGCCGAACGGATTGTAGCGGAGCACGGTTCCCTTGTAGGTCTCGCCCGCCTTGTAGCGCGATTCCACCGTATCCCACGGGTTCGGCTGGAGCGCTTTCAACGAAAGCGACACGCGGCCGTCCTTGATCTCGGTGATCTTCGCCTTCACCGCGTCGCCGACTTTCACCACATCCTTCGGATTCTCAATAAGCTTGTGGCTCAACTCGGAAATGTGGATGAGGCCTTCAATCGCCGGGTTGTCGGCAAACTGGAAGAAGGCGCCGAAATCAGCCACGCCGGAGATCGTGCCGTCCACGACGTCGCCCGCCTTGTATTTGGTGAGCAATTCCTTGACGTTCTCGCTCACGCTCTCGCGCTCGGAGAGGATCAGCTTGTAGTTGCGCGGATTGACGTCAATGATCTTCACTTTCAATTCCGTGCCGATGAGCTTCTTGAGTTCTTCGGTGATCTTGTCCTTGTTGCCGTCATCCACTTTCGGGAAATGCGAGCTGGAAAGCTGGGAGATCGGCAGGAACGCTTTCAGATTATTCACCTCGGTCATCAGGCCGCCGCTGTTGGCGCCGCCCACTTTAATGGAAATGACCTCGCCTTTTTCCTTCAGCTCTTTCACCTCCTGCCAGGCCTTCTGCTTGCCCACTTCGCGGAGCGAAAGTTCCACGTAGCCGTCGGCATTTTCCGGATCCACGACTTTGACCGTCGTGCTGTCGCCGATCTTGAGATCTTTGAGCGCGTCCTGCGCGTTCATCAGTTCGTAGCCGTAGACCACGCCGGTGCCGAGCGCGCCGAGATCAAAATACACCGCTTTCTGCGCGCGCTTCATTAATTTCGCTTCCACCAGGTCACCCTGCTTGAGGATCGTAACCAGATTGGTGCCGGCTTTTAAAATATTCCCAAGCTGTGAATTCGTCTTATTAACTGGAGTCGTCATCCGGATAAGTAATTTATTTGTTGGCCCGCGCAGCGCGCGAAGCCGATTGGTTTATAATTGGAGTTCTCCCGCGAGAAACAACTTGCGTTCAATAGTAGCAAAAGGTGAATAGGAAGTCAAAACTACACCCACGTAGATGCGCCATCGCCCGATATTGCAACCAATCCATTCCGAGCGCGCTCAATTAAATCGTCATATGTGAGAACCTCGATGCCGTGAAAGAATGACATCATGCGCCGCAGGTGCTTCGGTTGAACGTCGGTCGTCGCCTTCACGCCATCAACTCCTGAAGCGGCGCTTCTCCGACCAATTAAAAGGATTCCCTTTGGCTTGTAGTAACGACCACGAAACTCTTCTAGCACCTCCTTCCCATCCACGTCTTTTTTTAGCTCCTGGTATTCGCTCGTATAGTATTCAAGATAGGCCATTAATTGACCGAGCGCCTCAGCCGCCGCGGGCGCAATGTATTGCCTGCCCATTTTATCAGCTCTCAGAACTTCAGCGGACGGAAGCTTGAACTCTAAGATATCGCTCAGCCCGTCGATTCTTTTCAAGCGCCGATCCGGTACTCCGGATGAACCGGCATCGCGAATATCAACAGCAGTATATTCAGGACCAAAAATCCATGGCGCCGAAGTGAGAAATTCCTGAATCTTTAACTCGCTGATATCGGGGGTTTTAATTAGTTTTTCAAATTTTGTAAGGATGGCAAATTTTTGCTCAAGCTTCTCATGCGATAATCCTTTTTTGATAAGATCGGAAACATCGAGGCCAGATGTGAGATATCCATCTTCGAAAAGTTTAAGGAGCATTGCCCTCCCGCCCTCGTCCTGCGCAAGAGCCACCAGCTTGGCCTGTAATCCTTTTTCTAGCTTCAGGTCGGCGTCAAAACTAAGCCGCCCGGCAGCAACCGATGCTAGGTCGGCTCGCTGGATAAAGTCGACAAACTCGCGGAGCACGGCTAAATTAGCGGTGTCAATACGTATTTCGACTACACTGCCCGGAACGACTTCTCCTTTCTTTTTTTCAAATCGTTGAATCTTCAATTCGTTCACCTGTCCGAGCTTCGTGATAAAACAAGCTCGGATCTGAAGTCGGGCGCTATCATGCAGAACCTTGCCACCTCCTTCATCCGCAATCACGCTAAAATACTTCCCCTCTTTTGCAGAGAAGTCAGAAACATATATTTTTCCGGGCTTTTTCTTGGCGACAAAATCACCGTCAGATGATTTAACTTTTTTCATTCCCTTCAGCCCCTCTGGTAATTCATCGGCCATCCAGCCATCTTCGCCGAAAATAAAAATACCCGCAAGGGGGATTTTTTATTTAATTAATGCCAAACCAGTGCAATGCCTTATTCTTTGAGTAAGTTATTGGCAACTGCTTAAAATTTCCTGAAAGCCTTGGTCCTTATATGACACAATCGCTGACTTCAGGCAGTCACTTGAAGCTCTGGTTTTCTTGATCTCATCCTGGAGTTCTTGTATTTTGGCGTCGTTGCCGTTGATTAATATTTGGAGCGTTTTCTTTATTGCTTCTGGATCAGTTTTTGGAGAGTTAGGGGCATACCGGGTAAATACAAATAATACTGCAAGAAAAGCAACTACTCCGATTAATATTTTTGTACTTGTGCGCATAATTTTATTCTTCCTTTTTTTCAGCTCCACTTCTTTGTTCTTGCTTATCCATTGCCAACTTTTTTAATTCTTCTGTGCGCTTGTGCCTAGA
Source organism: uncultured Candidatus Saccharibacteria bacterium (assembly GCA_964637575.1). GTDB lineage: Bacteria > Patescibacteriota > Minisyncoccia > UBA6257 > WO2-44-18 > JAHFLQ01. The sequence continues at coordinate 117,049 of CAZWVU010000003.1, read as the reverse complement.
ATCTCGGGCGACATACCAATCGTCAATCAATTGCTCGATAAGACCAATTAGTAGCTGCGCCTCTTGTGGCTCAACCGCAACGATGACATCAATGTCTCTTTCCATGTGCGCGCCAATGTTACCGACACTTCTGACTGCATCTATACTCGACCAAGTATCCGCATCCACTTTTTCTTCCAGCGCATCAACTTCTTCCTTAAGTCGCGCCTTTTTAATCTTCCAAAAATCACGGATCATGCCCTGTAGGCAACGTCTCGCGAGTGTGGCGGATGCCTTCGGGCTTAAATCACGGATTCTGCATGCTTCATAATAGTCCTCCTGTATTGGTGCGGGTATATACTCTGGTAAAACCCTCGCTTCCGATTCTGGCAAAAGCTGCCACTGATTCAGGCGGTTATATTCAACTCGGCGTCCTGCATAATCTGCCTCATAAAGCCCAATATGAAGCCAAAGCTTATTACATTCTTTATTGGGGCAAGTAATAGCTCGAGAAAATAACCCGGCATTCCCAAGCGTTGATTTTGCTATAACGATATGTCGCCAATCAGAAAAAGAATTGGGGCCGGTTATTGTCGTTGGCCTATTACAGTACGGGCAAGTAAAATTCATTGATTTCTCGCTCATTATCACTCTTAAGCAGATGTTTTTCAAGTAGCATAAATACTTTGTTTTGGTCAGAAAGTAGTGTAAAATAGAAAGTATTCTTATGGTAATCACCTACGCAGGAGAGCGGTGCTTTAAGATCCAATCAGGAAAAGTGAGTATCATCACTGATCCCCTGCCGCGTTTCAAAGGCGACATAACCCTGCATACGCAGAACTTAGAACTTGGAACTAAGAACTCCGTACTAAAGACGTGGCCGCCGGAAGCGGGGCATATTTACGGACCGGGCGAATATGAAATTTCCGAAGTGGAAATGGGGGGATTTCCCGCCTCAGGCGGGCTGGCCACAACTTACTTGGTAAAAACCGAGGAGATGCGGCTGGTGTTTATGGGCGAGGCGATGCAGGAGATGGAGCCGGGGCTTTTGGACAAGCTCGGCGAAGTGGACATTCTCTTCGCGCCGGCGGGCATCAGCGCCAAAGTGATCAAGCAGATCCAGCCCAAGATCGTCATCCCTTCATATATAAAGCCGGCGGAGGTGGCGGCGTTTTTGAAGGAAGTAGAGAAGAAAGCCGAACCGGAGGAAAAACTGGTCATCAAGAAAAAAGATATTACACCGGGAATGAAAGTGGTGGTATTAAAAGCATAAGTTCACCCCGTTAGATACAATGTATTACACGTATATCTTGCAAAGTAAGAAAGATGGTCAATTCTACACTGGTTATACCAGCGACCTTAACAACAGATTAAAACTTCATAACGAAGGTAAGGTCGCTTCAACGAAAGATCGTTTACCCGTCAAACTGGTATATTATGAAGCGTCTGGCCATCAGCAGGACGCTACCCATCGCGAAAAATATCTGAAAACTGCTTGGGGTAAACGATATATAAAGAATCGGTTAAAAAACTATCTAACGGGGTAAATGAGAACCTTTATCGCCAAAATTCAAAACTCCGACGAGCGCACCAAAAAACTCTGGCTGGCGGCTTTCAGCGCGGTTTCCATGATCGTCGTCGTCGGACTCTGGACGGTCTACGTGCGCGTTACTATCCCCTCGCTTGCCCAGACGGCGCAGGCGGATACGGGAGAAGTGGCCGCCAACGCCCAGCCCCAGACGCCGGGATTTTTCTCGGTCTTCGCCGCCGGTTTGAAAATCATCGCCGACAAAGTGCAGGGGGTGGTCGCGAGCAAAGTCGCCGAACATAACGACATCGTGATTGAGAATCAGGACCAGAACTTTACACTGGAGGGATTGCCGGCAATTCCCCCGACGAAATTAAGGTAACCATGGCAAAAAAGAAAGAAGAAAATAAGAAGAACGAGGGCGAAGAAAAGGCGGTAATACCGCGGGCGAATGTTGAAGACCGCGAGATCGGCACGGAACTTCAGGAGTCGTATCTGGATTACGCGATGTCGGTCATCGTCAGCCGCGCCCTGCCGGACGTGCGCGACGGCATGAAGCCGGTGCACCGCCGCATCCTCTGGACGATGTGGGAAGCCGGGCTCACCCACGGCGCCAAATTCCGCAAAGCCGCCACCGTCATCGGCGACGTGCTCGGCAAATACCATCCGCACGGCGACATGGCCGTCTATGACGCCCTCGTCCGCATGGCGCAGGATTTTTCGCTCCGCTATCCCCTCGTGGAAGGCCAGGGAAACTTCGGCTCCATTGACGGCGACTCCGCCGCCGCCTACCGCTACACCGAAGCCCGCCTCGCCAAGATCGCCGAGGAACTGCTGGAAGATATTGATAAGGAAACAGTAAACTGGATCCCCAACTACGACGGCACCCGCCAGGAGCCGCGCGTCATGCCGGCCAAACTCCCCAACCTGCTTTTGAACGGCGCTGTCGGCATCGCCGTCGGCATGGCCACCAGCATCCCGCCGCACAACCTCGGCGAAGTCGCCGACGCGATCCTTCATCTCGCCGACAATCCGAAGGCCACCACGCACGACCTCATGGAATTCGTGAAAGGCCCGGATTTCCCGACCGGCGGCATCATTTATGACAAGAAAGCCATCGTGGAGGCCTACGTCTCCGGCCATGGCACCATCACCACCCGCGGCCTTGCCGAGATCAAGGAGAAAAAAGGCGCTTCCAAGGAGGAGTATTATATTGAAATCAGCGAAATCCCCTACCAGGTCAACAAGTCCGAACTGATCATCAAAATCGCGGAACTCGTGACTGACAAGAAAATCGAAGGCATCCGCGACGTCCGAGATGAATCCGACAAAAACGGCATCAGCATCATCATCGAACTCAAATCCACTGCCACGCCTCAGAAAGTACTCAACCAGCTCTATCAATACACGGATCTCCAGAAGAATTTCAACATGAATATGATCGCGCTCCGGAACGGCCTCCAGCCGGAGGTCATGTCCATCAAGGACGTGCTGGAAGCGTATCTGGAACACCGCAACGAGATCGTCCGCCGCCGCGCCCAGTATGATCTCAAGAAAGCCGAAGAGCGCGCCCACATCCTGATGGGCCTCTCCAAGGCGCTTTCCATTATAGACAAGGTGATCGCGACGATTAAGAAGTCCAAGGACCGAGACGACGCCAAGCAGAATTTGATCAAGAACTTCAAGTTCTCCGAACGCCAGACCGAGGCGATTCTGGAAATGAAGCTTCAAACGCTCGCGAATTTAGAGAGAGAAAAGATAGAAAACGAACTGAAGGAAAAACAGCAGATTATCGCCGAGTTGACGGCGCTTCTCAAAAGCCCGGCCAAGATTTTGAAAGTGATCAAGGACGAGGTTGCCGGTCTGAAAGAGAAGTTCAAGAGCGAACGGCGCACGAAAGTCGTGGCCAGCGGCCTCGGTGAGTTCAGGGAAGAAGACCTGATCCCGCAGGAAGAAACAATTATTACGTTGTCGCAGGGCGGCTACATCAAGCGCGTCCCGCCGGCGTCGTTCAAGACCCAGGGCCGCGGCGGCAAAGGCCTGATCGGTTCCGACGTCAACGAGGATGATTTCCTGATGCACTTCATGGCGGCCAACACGCACGACAACGTCCTCTTCTTCACCGACCGCGGCCGGGTTTTCCAGACGAAGGTCTACGAAATTCCCGCCGGCACCCGCACATCCAAAGGCAAGCCGATCCATAATTTCCTGGAAGTCCCGACTGAGGAAAAGATCAGCGCCATGATCACCTATGAAAAAGCGAGCGACGGCAATCTGACGATGGTCACCAGAAACGGCCTTGTGAAAAAGACCTCGCTCAAAGATTTCGGCAACGTCCGCCGCAACGGCATCATCGCCATCGGCCTCAAGAAGGGCGACCAGTTGAACTGGGTGCGGCTCTCATCCGGCGGCGACGACATCATCGTGACCACTGAGCAGGGCCAGTCCATCCGTTTTCAGGAAGGCAAAGTCCGCACCATGGGCCGCACCGCCGCGGGTGTCCGCGCCATCCGTCTCAAGGGTAAGGACCAGGTGGCGTCAATGGATCTGATCCCGAAAGGATTGAAAAATGCCCGGCTTCTCGTCGTGATGGCCAATGGCTACGGCAAGCAGACGCCGCTCACGCAATATAAAGTCCAGGGCCGCGGCGGATCCGGCATCAAGACGGCCGCGATCACCTCCAAGACCGGCATACTCGTCGCCGCGTCGGTGGTGGATGCCGAGGAGGAAGTGCTCGCCCTCTCCGCGAAAGGACAGATCATCCGCACCAAGCTCGCCACGATCCGCCTCGCCAGCCGCGCCACCCAGGGCGTGCGCGTCATGACGCTGGAACCCGGCGACAAAGTCGCCGGAATTGTTACTTTGTAAACGTGAAACTCTGGGCGATCTGAAGACGCTGCTCGGGGAAGGTAAAATTGTCAGAGGCCATATCAATCTGGAAGATCATATTGCCGCGCTTGAAATAAAAAGCGTGATTGGCGCCGCTCGTGCTTTCGTAGCCGTCCAGGCCGTTGATGGAAATTGTGCGCACATCCGCCGCGTCAGGACTCTCCGTTTGAGGCTTGAGAAACTCCTGAAGCGATTGCTTAGTGCTCCAGGCGATCACCGCGACATCGTAGGGAAATAGGTCGCCCGCGAGGTTGCTGTTCAGCGCGGACTTTTTCTCGGGAGAAATGAAGTAGACCTGGCTCGGCGATTCCAGATTTTTGGACGCGTCCACGGACCAGGACTTCGGATACTGTATGGCGTATCTCTGTTCCAGATTCGTATAGGTAGCGGCGCCGCTGACCTCCTTGCCGGAAAATAGGAGATACCCGGCCAGCAGCACCACGACCGCCCCGCCCAGAATTACTTTGAAGGAGTGTGATTTTGACATCTTGGATAAAGTATACCAGATCAACGATCACAAATACCGATATGCTAAAATAATTAGTAATGAAACCCCGGGTTGTTATCATCATCCTCGCACTGCTCGTCATCGGCGGAATTATCGCCGTATTTTTGTTTGGCACGCAGAAGTCATCCACGCAGGTGTCGGGCGAGATCAAGTTCTGGGGCGTGGACGACAGCGCCGTCATCCAGCCGCTCATAGATATGTACAAAGCGCAGTATCCGAAGTCCAAAATTGATATCTCCTACGTCCAGATGGACCCGGGTACGTACGAACAGCAGCTGGTGGACGCGCTTGCCGGCAATACCGGCCCGGACGTGCTGATGTTCCACAACACCTGGCTGCCGAAGCACTCCAATAAGATCCTGCCGCTCGGCACCGACGCCTCGGCACTCGCCAATTTCAAGTCGCTCTTCCCCACCATCGTCCAGCAGGATTTCGCGCCGGACAACGCCGTCTGGACCTATCCGCTCTATCTTGATACGCTCGCGTTGTACTACAACCAGGATATCTTTGACGCGAAAGGCATCTCCCTGCCGCCAAAAACCTGGGCCGATCTGGAAAAGATCATCCCCCGCATCCGCGAAATTGACAAAGCTGGGCGGATCACCAAGGCCGCGGCGGCGGTCGGCGGCTCCGACAAGAGCATTGATCACGCGACCGATCTTTTGAGTCTGGTGATGCTGCAGGCCGGCACGCAGATGACCGACAGTGATTTCAAAAACGCCACCTTCGCCTCGGCGGAAGGCCAGCAGGCGCTCGCCTACTACACGAAGTTCGCCTCCGGCCGCGACTCTTCGTATACCTGGAACGACTCGCTTCCCTTCTCGCTGGATGATTTCGCCGCCGGCCAGGACGCGATCATGTTCAACTATTCGGACAAGATCCAGTTCCTGAAAGACAAGAGCCCGTTCCTGAAATTCCGCGTGGCGCCGATGCTCCAGCCGGTAGAGGCGACCTCGCCGGTGAATTTCGCCAACTACTGGGGTATCGCCGTCTCCAATAAGACCCAGAATCAGCCGCTCGCCCAGGATTTCGTGACGTTCCTCGGCGCCAACCCGGACGCTTCGCGTAAATATCTTCAGCTTTCCGGCCGCCCGCCGGCGCTCCGCGCGCTGATTGATGAATATATTTCCACCCAGCCGGATCTCGGCATCTTCGCCAAACAGGCGCTCACCGCCCGCTCCTGGCCGGAAATTGATAACGCCGCGGTGGACAGCATCTTCTCCCAGATGATCGCCGATGTGAACGGCGGCCGCCTGCAGATTGACCGCGCGCTCTCCGAAGCCGCCAGCAAGGTCACCGACCTGATGCAGCGGCGAAGCCGTTAAATGAAAAATTATAAATTAAATTTAAAAATTGAAACTATCGTTTTTACTTTTTCATTTTTACTTTTTAGTTTGGCCGTTCCGGCCATGGCTCAGAATCTCGCCCCGAAATGTAATCCCTCCCTGCCGCCGGGACAGCCGGGATCGTGCAATCTCAACGCCGCCGTGGAGTTCATCAAGCAGATCATCAACTTTATGGTGTACATCGTCGTCCCGCTGGCGGCGCTTTTCATCGCCTACGGCGGATTTGTTATACTGACAGCAGCCGGAAACGAAGATAAATTCGCGAAAGGCAAGCAGATCATCACCGCCGTCGTCATCGGCGTCGCCATCGCCTTCGGCTCCTACCTGATCGTCAACACCGTCCTCAACTTCTTCACCAAAGGATCAATTTTCTAATATGAAAAAAATAATTTCAGCGATTTATTTAACCACTTTACTGCCGTTCTTGGCACATGCTCAAAGCAGTGGCTTTACTCAACCTCCAAATACAACTCTCCCTAATCCTCTCAAAACCAATAAAACGCTTATTCAGGTTATCAACGCCATCGCGGGATTTCTCTTGGAGGCGTCCATTCTCATCGGCACGGTGATGATTATCTACGCGGCGTTTCTCATCATTACCTCCGCGGGAAGCGAGGATAAGGTCTCGCAGGGCAAGCGGATCATCCTCTATGTAGTCATCGGTCTCGGCGTGATGCTTCTTTTCAAGGTGATCATCGCGATTGTGGGACAAATTGTGGGAGTCCAGCTTTAATTCTTGTCCCGTACATACCTGGTTAAAGCCGTGTGGAAAAGCGAAAGAGTTGCTTTTATGTGCGGGATGCTATAATGGAAAGTGTTCAAGGTCGAGATGAAACCAGCTTTACTAATATGACAAAAAAGATTTTCGGAATCGCGGGAGTAGTGACAGTGGCGCTGCTGCCGCTCCTCGCGGGCGCCCAGACAGTCCCGGCCCCGGTAGCGGTGCGTGGCAACCCGATTGACCAGCTGTTCGGCATTATCCGGACGATTGCCAACTACTTCCTGACCGCGATCATCGTGATCGCCGCGGTAATGGTGATCTATGCCGGGTGGAACTATATGACTGCGGCAGGCAACGAAGACAAAGTCCAGACCGCGAAAAATACCATTATCTATGCCGTGATCGGCGTAGGCGTGGCGCTTCTCGCGCAGTTGATCGTGGCCGTTGCCGGCGCGATTGTCGGAGCACGGTAGGACGCAATAGTGCTATCATTGCGAGGAACGAAGTGACGCGGCAATCTTACCTTCGCGCTAACGTAAAATAATAAACCCCCAGAAGCATTGCTTCTGGGGGTTTTGGTTACTTGGCCACAGATCGAAAAAAAACAGTGATCGTTGCCTTTTGTCCTGAAGAGGTTCCGAGAATTCGGAAAATTCCCCTCTTCATTCCATGATCAACGAACTCTCTTTGGTCTGCAGTTACCAGATCGACTTGGCCATCCTGAAACTTCACGAAATAGCCAGTCGGAGGATCTACGTCGATTCTACAATCGACGTATTTTGTTGGAGAAACGGGGATGATGACCTGTTGCGACCATTCATCGGTCTTCAGATCCACCACCACCTGCTTCTCGCCGCTGAAACGAACGACGGGCTTGCCGCTGTCGGGCAGGGACCGCACGAAATCCGTGCGGTCACCCACCTGCTGGCTCGAGCGGCTGTTCGGCGTCGTGAAGCTTCCCGAACCCGGCTTCGAACTCCCGCCGAGAATATCGGCGGGAGTCTTGCCGAAGTTGAAGTACATGACCCCGATCAGCAGGAACGCGAGCGCGATGAACGTGACGAACTTGTTCTTGCCGGCCAACTTCTTGGCGGTGGCCTTTCCGCCTTTCGCATCTGCCATAGTTCCTCCTTACGATTTCTTTCCGAAACCCATCGGATCCTTTTCAGGACCGCGATCACGGGAGAACAACGGAATCACTTCGCCGATGGCGCCCTGGATGCCGGGACCGAAATCGATCGTGTTCTTGGACTCTTTGACGATCCCGAACTGCACCTGGACGCGGGCCACCGCTTCCTTATATGAAAGCTTCTGGCCGGCGGCTTCGCACTCCTTGATCATCTTGAGCGCCAGTTGATGGATCTTGGCCATCTCCTTCTGACGCTTCTTGTTGATCTCGGCCTGGATTTCCACATCCAGCTTCGCATCGTTCAGCTTCTTCTGGCGTTCGATCTTGGCCTGGATGACCTTCGGATCCGGCGCCGCGTCATCAATCGTGATGCTCCGCACCAGCACTCCGTAGGTATCCTGGATCCCGTGGAACAGATCAAGAATTTTGGTCTCGATCTCTTCCAGCTTGTCGTACGCCTCCTGGATGCTCACCACTCTTTTGAACTCGTCGGTGGCGAACCCTTCCAGGTGATCGATGAGAATCTGCTCGAGCTTCTCCTGCTTCACGCTCTGAAACTGGATGTACTTCACCGCGTTGGGCTTGTACTCCAGCGTCATCTCGAGATTCAGGGGCTCTTTTTCGGTTCCCGGCGTCGCGACACCGCCCACCTCCACCTGGATTATCACGTCGTTGATGGAAGTCGTGCGCACTTCGTGCACTTCGACCACCTCTTCGACCGTGAGTCCGAGGGGACGGTAGACCAGCGTCCATCCGGAACTGACCGACCGCACCGGCCGGTCGCCCATCGCCACGACGCCCGCGTGATACCGCGGAACGATCATGACACAGCTGGCGATCAGCCAGAGCACTGCGAGCGCCATCATGGCGGAAATCAACCACGGCGCTTCGCCGAACTTCGGCAGGTAGGCCACCATCGCGCAGAGAATCGCGCCGATCCAGCAAAGCGCCGGCACCCGGGAAAACTTTGGAGGCGGCATATCTTCCTTCTCGTCACTGGACGAGATCGCCACCGCCGTCGCCACCGAGGCAAGCGCGAGCACAACCGCCGCGAACGCCCACGAAAGGGACCAGGCGCCGGCAATCCGGCCGAGCACCCTGCCCGCGAACGCGCTGAGCGGTTCGCGGAACTTCGCAATGAGCACCACCGCGGTAAACACCACGGGAACCATCACCAGCGAAAGCGTCAGCTTCCAAAGCCGGACAATCTTCCGCCGGAACTGGAACAACAGCGCTGCGAGCAGCAGAACTCCTGCGCCCGCGCCAATCATCGCCATCAGACTCACACATTCCTCCTATTTTTTCTTTAAAAAAGACTATCAAACGACTGCCAATATAATAGAACAAATAAGCTCATTTTGTCAAGTATGGCCGTGTATAAGAAAAGCCCCCTAAAAAGGGGGCTTTTGCGCTTCAAACGTAATCTTGGCTTTCTGACCGGCCGTCTTTCCGAGAATCCGGAAGCTTCCGGGACGCGGGCCGAGATTCCTCGGTGGATCGTCCTTGTTCAGCTCCACTGGTTCGGCCTCGCCGTCAAACCAGAGCAGATGGCCGTCTTCGGGAGAAACGTTGATCGTCCAGCTGACATACTTCTCCGGAAGCCGGATCTCCCGCGACCACCGGTCGGGCCGGAGCTCGCACTCCAGTGTCTTCTGCAGACCGTGGAACGAGATCGCGGCCCGGCCGTCCACCGGCAGATGCCGCAGCTGTTCGCATCGCTTCTGCCAGGCTTCCGCCTGATTCTTGCGCGCACACTCGGCATCCGCCGCCGCTCGCTGACGCGCCTGATCCTCCCGATGGCGTTCGGCCATCGATTTCGCGGTCGCCTGCAGTGTGCCGGACTTCCAGAGAAATCCGCCGGTGATCAGAAGTGACGCGACAATCATCAGTACCGCCGTCAGTTTCTTAGACATATGGCTCCTCCATAGGTACGCGATTCCGGCGGCAGGAACGGCCGCAGCCGCTCCAGTCCGCCGAGGTCATGGATCTTCCGCTCCACCCGCTGGCCCATCGTCAGCTCGGCGGAGACGCTCGCCTCTTTCGGCGGCAACCCTTCCTCCTTCGCCTTTCTGGTGATCTCAAGTTTGGTCGCCGCCGCGACGCGATCCGCTTTCGATTTGAGAATCGCCCGGCCCTCGCTCTCCAGCGCCTCGCCCGTGCCCTCGGTAAATTCCGGCGGCTCCGGCGTGAAACAGATGATGCGCACGCCGCAACGGTTCTCGATTTCCGACCGCTCCTCGTCCAGCCGCGGCTCGCGCTCCAGCCGGTTCCGGAACGGAATGCTGCCGTAGAAGTCGAGCCGGCGCGCCGGCGGGATGCTCTCCGCGATGTGCGGCGGCGTTCCCATCCGCAACGAACAGTTGATGAGATTGGCCACCGCCTCCCAGGAATCTTTCAGTTCCAGGGCGCCGTACACGCTGGCGATCATGCCGAGCTCGCTCCGCGCCGCGTTCACGAGTTCGCTCTCGATTTTTTCCCTGTTGAGTACGAAGCTCGTGGACAGCAGATCCGGATCGATCTGCCAGCTCAGAAGCCCGCCTGCGACCAGCGCGATGCCGTCTTTGCAGTAGACCTTCGCCTCCGCCCGCGCGACGTGCACCTCGTAATCAAACAGCCAGACTTTCTCAAGCCAGGGAATCACCAGCGCCGGCCCTTCGGGCAGAACGCGCCCGGTCCTCATGCCGAGAAACGTCGTCATGCCGATCTGCAGCGTCGGAATATTCCGGTACGCCGGCTTCAGGACAAGCACCGCGATCAGAATCGCGGCACCCGCCAGGCCGGGAATGCCGGAACAGCGCCATGTCGCCCACACGAGCGCACTGCTTCCTCCGCACACCACTCCTGCCGCCAACAGCCGCGCGAACCCGGTCAACGCTCTTCGCGCAAATCTTCTCATTCGCCTCCTCCATTTCTCTTCAAAAAACTGTGAATAAATTAACACAAAAAATCCCGCTCGTCAAGGAGCGGGATCAGAAGCTGAAAAGATTTTTGAAGAACGACATGGAAAGGAGTCTCACGCCGATCAGGATCGCGCTCATCGCGGCGATGGCGAGCAGGACGCGGATCGCCGGCTTCCAGCGCGAATCATCCGCCAGCGGTTCCTCGATTACGCGCGCGGGACAGCCGGTTTCATTCCGATAGGCAACCACAACGCACAGCACGGAATTCAGAAATCCCATGTCGTAGCAGTGAATTTCGATGGGAATCCATTCCCGGCTCATGTCCAACGCTGAACGGATGTTTCCCGTAATCGCGAGGGCGGGACTGGAGATGCGCCCGGTGAAAAGCCGGAAAAACCAGCCGAACCGCCGCGAACGATCGAATCTCAACCGCGGCACGAAGGTTCGCGCCTGTCCCCTCCCGACCCGCGAATGAAGCACCAGGTCCGGGCAATACTTGAACACTATACCTGCCAGTCGCGTCTCCCGGCTCCGCTGGCCTTCGATTATTTCTGAAATATTCGATTTCACGTTCTTCCTCCTCTCGTAATGAGCCTGTCGAATTATTGCGAAGAGCTACGTATAATAGTATCATCCGGTCATTCAGGAGCTTCCCGATTTTGTGAATGACTTGTGGATATCCTCTGGATAGCCCGCTCGAGCGGGCTTGATGGTATGCTCTCGTGGGCTTGAGCGAAACGAAAGCGGGCGCAAAAGCGCCCAGGGCCGACACCTCGACAGTTTTTTGATCGAGGCGAAGCCGAGCTGTTTAAAATGCCGAGGTGGCGGAATTGGCAGACGCACCAGCTTTAGGAGCTGGCGCCGCAAGGCGTGTGGGTTCAAATCCCACCCTCGGCACAGTATAATAGTGGAATGCCCAAACCTGTTGTTTTAGCGATCCTGGACGGCACCGGACTTTCCGATGACGCGAACGGCAACGCCGTGGCGCTCGCGAAAAAACCAAATCTGAAATATTTCAGCGAGCATTATCTCGGCACGAAACTCCGCGCGTCGGGTATTGACGTCGGCGTGCCGTGGGGCGAAGTCGGCAGTTCGGAAGTCGGCCATACCAACATCGGCGCCGGCACCGTCCTCTACCAGAATTACCCCCGCGTCAGCCTGGCGATCCAGAGCGGCGAGTTTTTCAAAATTCCCGTGTGGGACGAAGCGGTGAAACGGCCGAATATCCATATCATGGGGCTGCTTACCAACTCCGGCATCCACGCCCACCTCGACCATCTCATCGGACTGCTGAAAATGCTTTCGCTGAAAAAATATAAAGGTGGCGTGTATCTTCATCTTTTCACCGACGGCGAAGACGCGCCGCACCGCTCTGCGCCCACCTTCCTCCGGCAGATTGAAGCGGCGATGAAGCAGTATGGCGTCGGCGAGATCGCGAGCGTAAGCGGCCGTTACTGGCCGATGGACCGCAGTAAAAACTGGGATCGCGTCCAGAAATTCATGGACGCGCTTACCGCCGGCAAAGGACCGACCGCGAAAAACGCCGAGCAGCTTTTGAACGACGCCTACGCCCATAACATTGAAGATGAAGTGATCGAGCCGACCGTGATGGTGGACAAAAAAGGCGCACCGGTCGCGACAATGAAGCCCGCCGACTGCGCCATCTTTTTCAATATCCGGCCCGATCGCGCCCGCCAGCTGACGGAAATGCTGGAAAAAATCGACGGCCTCCTGGTCATTACCATGACGCAATATACCGAAGGCCAGAAGGCCAAAGTCGCGTTCCCGCCCCAATTTATCACCGAACCGCTTGCGAAAGTCGTGTCCGATGCGGGCAAAAAACAATTTCATATCGCGGAAACAGAAAAGTACGCCCACGTTACTTATTTTCTCAACGGCGGACGCGAAGCGCCTTTTCCCGGCGAAGACCGCGAAACCGTCCCCTCCCCCAAAGTAACGAGCTATGACAAAAAACCGGAGATGGCGGCCTATGAGATAACTGACGAGGTGCTCAAGAGGCTGAACCAGGACAAATACGACTTCATCGCGATCAACTTTGCGAATGGTGACATGGTCGGCCATACCGGCAATCTCAAAGCCGCCGCCAAAGCGATTGAAACCGTGGATGAATGCCTCGGGAAGATATCAAAGAAAGTCCTGGAAATGGGCGGGGCCCTGGTGATCACTGACGACCATGGCAACTGCGAAGAGATGATCAACGCCGGAACCGGCGAAATCGATACCGAACATTCTACCAACCCGGTGATGCTTCTGATCATCAGCAAAGAATCTCAGGCTGATGGGACGCCGGTAATTTCCGGTGAACCGAGCGGCATTCTCGCCGACGTGGCGCCGACAATCCTGGATATCATGGGCATCAAAAAACCCCGCGAAATGACCGGGCAATCCCTCCTCCACTCCATCGGCCGGGTTGAAATTCTCTAACGGCGCTTGGCGTGAAAAGCGTCGTGGACTTCTTTGAGGTGCTTGTTAGTGAGGTGCGTGTAGACCTGCGTGGTCGCGACGTTGGCGTGGCCAAGCAGTTCCTGGACCGAACGCAAGTCGGCGCCGTTCATCAGTAAGTCGGTCGCGAAAAGATGGCGCAGGCCGTGCGGCGTCAGCCGCCGCGTAATGCCGGCTTTTTGCGCGTAGTAGGAAACCAGGCGCTGGACGGCGCGCGGCGTGATCTTGCCTATCACCTTGTCGCTTTTATCCAGGCTGATAAAAAGGTGCTCGTGGGTGTCGGGACGCTTGTCGAGATATTGTTTGAGCGCTTTTTTGGCGCCGTCGGAAATGAACACCAGCCGCAGTTTTTCCCCTTTTCCCCGGACAGTCAGCTCGCCTTTATCAAAATTCAGATAACGATTGAGCGAGCAGAGTTCGGAGAGGCGGAGTCCGGTGGAAAAGAATAGTTCCAGAATAGCTTTGTCGCGCATTCCGCGGAGCGTGCCCAAATCAGGCGCGGCAAGGAGCCGGTCCAGATCGCTGAATTCCACAAGTTCAATCTGCCGCTGGGCGATCTTCGGCAATTCGATTTTATCCGGCGCCACCACGTCATAATCTTTTTTGATGAGGTACTTCAGAAAGTTGCGGATGGCGATCACGTAATACGACTGGGTAACTTTCTTGATATCTTTCTCGCGCGCCATGGCCAGCCGGAAATTATTGATTGTGTCCAGCGTCAAATCCTTCAATTGTTTGATCTTTTGATGAGAAAGGAATGCGTTGAGGTAACGTTCGTAATTCTGCCGCGTCTTCGGCGAACGGTTTTTGTCGATTTCCAGATAGTCCAGGTAGTCCTTAAGAAGCTTGTTGATATCGGGCATAGGTTCATTATACCAATTTAAAATTTTTAATTTTTAATCAATTTTAAATGACGTAATGTTTAAAAAATTTAAGCATTAAACATTCATTTTAAATTTCAAATTTAAACTTTAAAATTTAAGATTTATTTGCCCAAATCTCAATTTTCTGGCACAATTTGGAGCATGAAGCGCTCTCCAATTGTAGTAATAATGGGCAGTGTGGACCACGGGAAAACTACCCTTCTCGACTACATCCGCAAAGCCAATGTCGCCGCCAAAGAAGCCGGCGGGATTACCCAATCCGTCGGAGCATATGAAATAGAACATAATGGCCAGCGCGTTACTTTTATAGACACTCCCGGCCATGAGGCGTTTTCCAAAATCAAAGAGCGCGGCGCCGGCATCGCCGACATCGCCATCCTGATCGTCGCCGCTGACGATGGCGTCCAGCCGCAGACCAAAGAAGCGCTCCGGATTATCCAGGAAACCAAGACACCGTTCATCGTCGCCATCAATAAGATTGATAAGGTTCCCGATACCTCCAAAGTAAAAAACGAGCTGATGCAGGCCGGCGTATTTCTTGAAGGCTACGGCGGCAACGTCAGCAACCAGCCGGTCTCAGCACTTACCGGCGACGGCGTGAACGATCTCCTGGACCTGATCCTGCTCGCCGCCGAACTGGAACACCTCGATTATGATCCGGCGCATCACGCGAGCGGCATTGTGCTTGAGTCCAAGATGGACCGCCGGCGCGGCGTCATGGCGACGCTGATTGTCACTGACGGCACCCTGAAGCAGGGCGACGAGATCGCGGCCGGCGCCGTTTCCGGAAAAGTGAAAATTCTCGAAAATTTTCTCGGTAAAAAAGTTGACCAGCTTCTCCCCTCGTCTCCGGCAATTGTGATGGGATTCGATTCCGTACCGAAAGCGGGCGACGAATTTCACGTCGGGCCGCACGCAGAAATCGCCACGATTACCAAAGCTCCGCGCAAAATCATTTCAAAGGAAGCCCGGGAAGGAACGGTGAATTTAATCTTAAAGGCGGATGTCAGCGGTTCGCTGGAAGCCCTGCACCAGGTAGTAAAGACGCTCCCCTTGAAAAAGGATCAGCATATTGAAATTGTCGAAGAGAGCGTGGGCGATATTACCGACGGCGACGTGAAGCTCGCGGCGTCCACCAAGTCGTTTATTATCGGATTCCGCACGGAGGCCGGCAAGGCGGCGGAAACGCTGGCCCGCGCCCAGAATATCAAAATCGTCCAGTCGGAAATTATTTATGATCTGGTAAAAACCGTGGAAGAAACGCTGGCATCGCTCGGCAAAGCGGTAGCGCTTGGCACGCTGGAAATTCTCGCGGCGTTCAGCAAAAAAGGAACCAAACAGGTTATCGGCGGCGAGGTGAAGGAAGGGGTAATTTCCAACAACGCGGTGCTGGAAGTGGAACGCAAAGGCACGGTAACGGGCAGCGGGAAAATAATCAATCTCCAGAGCATGAAGCGCGACGTGAAGTCCGTGGCCGCGGGAAATCAGTGCGGCCTGATATTTGATTCCCAGACCGAAATAGCCGTCGGCGACATTCTCATTCAGCGATAAATGAAATTCCACCGCCCCGACCGTGTCAGTTCACTCCTCCAGGACCAGTTGAATCAGCTGCTGCTCCGGGAAATTGACATCCCGGGCGCGCTTATCACGATCACCGAAGTCCGTGTCAGCAAGGATGTGACTGAAGCGATGATTAAAATAAGCGTGATTCCCTCGGAAAAGGGTGAGGAAGTGCTGGAGATTCTCCAAAAAGCCAAACGCGGACTTCAATATAAACTGGTCCGCATGATGAATATCAAGCCGACGCCGCGCATTGATTTCAAACTTGACCTCGGCCCCGAAAAAGCCGCCGGGGTTGAAAAAGCGCTGCTGGAAGAGGATACTAGAGAATAATAATGGCGCCGTAGCCAAGTGGTAAGGCAGCTGTCTGCAAAACAGCTATACGCGGGTTCGATTCCCACCGGCGCCTCAAAGCCGATTATGCTCGGGTGGCGGAACTGGCAGACGCAGAGGACTTAAGATCCTCCAACCGCAAGGTTATGTGGGTTCGACTCCCACCCCGAGCACAAAATAAAAAGCAGCTAAAAAATAAAATCCCCTTTCATTGGGGATTTTTGGTTTTGATTGGAACGCACTGCCGGCATTTGCAGGTACAGCAGGGACAGCCGGCGCATTTCCCGGGGCGGAGTATAATCATCGCGCGCAGGCCGAATATAATTATCGCGGCAACAAGAAAGACCCACCAACCGTGACGCACGAGAAAATCATCGGGAGCCATAGCCGGCCTCCATAAAAAACTTCTGTAAGTGTAGCGCTACCTGGCCAACACCGCCAGCGCCATTGAAGCGAACGCCAGCCCGATATCGCGGAACGTAATTACCAGAGAATCGGGCGTTGCCACCATAATACCGATCATAAGGAGGGTAGAAATCACCGCCGCGAGCACTGTCCTGATTCCGGATATCAGCCACACGCCCAGAATAATCTCAAAAATGGAAAATCCGGTGAGCATCGTGCCCGCCAAAGGATTGTCGCGCAGAAAAGGCGGAAAAAATCCGATCCAGTCGCTCGGATGCTGGAGACCGGAGATCGCCGCGTAAAAATACGTGATCGCCAAACCGATGCTCAACAGAAGGATCGCGAAACGAACTTTGACAATATGGCCGACCATCCTCCCAGTATAACAAAACTCCCGCTCAAGACGGGAGTTTTTTGACTGGGACTTTTACTTCAGCACCACGATTTCCGCGTGCTGGAGACCGAATTTCCAGGCGCTGGTGCGGTCCGGCATCCAGATATCCACCCGGTCGGAAAACCGCTTGGCCATCCGATCCTCCACCACGAAGATTTTTTCCCCGAACAAAGCCGGGATCTTGATGTGGGTATGGAGCGGCAGGAAATTCGAGGCCACGATTCCATCCGCCACATGGGCGCCGGACGCTGTAATGAACGGCGAATCGTCGGTCTGGTCTTCCGTGGACGAATAGGCGGTGATCTTCGCGGACATACGCGTTACCTCCTCGTCCATCGGCGCGGTCGCAGTAAGCGACGTGTCGGCCACCTGCTCGATTGCTACCGGCGCGGCCTGCGCGTCCACTTTCGCAATCGGGGCAATCGCTCCGATATTTGCGATGATGGAAAGCGACAAGGCACCGTTGATCAGAGTCTGCAATAATGTATTCATATTGGGTAATAAAAAAACCCCGCATCTGGGGATCTTTTATGTGCCAACATCTTACCATGCTATTAAAAAATGTCAATAGGCCGCTTTTGAGCTTAAAAACAGATAAATTTGGGGTAGGGTGCGTGTGGAAGGAATCGCCTACAACTCTCGGCTCGCCGTCGCTCGCCTCGGTCGCAGGCCGCCCCTCACTCAATTTCCTGCTAGAAATTGAGCTGCGGGCTTCGATTCTATTTTAGAAGTGCGTGTGGAAGGAATCGAACCTTCGACCTCTGTCTTATCAGGACAGCGTTCTACCACTGAACTACACACGCGAAAAACTCTAAGCCAATATTAGCTAGTATACGTATTTTTGCCTTCGTCGCAACTATTGCTGCGGCGCCCCCTTAATTTGCCTGAACTTATCAAAGTTATAGGTGGTAATCTGCGGCGTCTGCAAAAGATTCGTTCCCGAGACGACCGAAATCCTGCTCACTAAGAAATTGACCAGATAGATCACGTAGATAAGGAGGAAAAGGCCGAGAAGGCCGCCCGCGATATAGAATAACAGGGATTTTTGCATATTATTGGTAAAACACCTGGCCGTCGGCGCGGAGGTTGAAAGAGTTGGTGTCGCCTTCCCGCACGAGATCGAACGAATTAAATTTCACGAAATAACGGCTGCTTTCCACGTCCTTTAGAAACTTCTGAAAATTTTCGTACGTTCCGCTTCCGGTGATCGAGAAAGGAATATAGCCCGGAAGATTTCCTTTCGGCGGCGCCTCGCCGCCGAATGAAAAACCGAGATCGATCCCCTCGTTTTTCGCGAGCTGGCGGAGCGACTGCCCGAAATTGATCAGGTCGTCTTTGGGAGGAAGCGTGCTGTTTAAAAAAGCGACCAGAGGCTGGGCTTTGTCGGACGCGGCTTTGAGCGAGGCAAGCTGGTCGGTGGCATGAATTCTGAGCGCCAGATTCCGTTTTTGCTCAAGAATGGCATTGGCGCTTGCATCCAGGTGGCTGGCAATGAGCTGGGTGGCGATCAATGCGGCGGCGATTGCCGCGAACGCGATCAGAAGCTGGACCCCGAGTTGCTTTTTGAAACTCATCATTACTATTATTATATCACAATGCCCGACCGCCCCGACTTCGCAATAATCCGCTCCGGCGACGCCAATTACCCGGCGGCGCTGAAAGAGATTCCCAATCCCCCGCTTAAGCTGTACGCCCGAGGCGGTTTTGATCTGGACAGCCGGCCGCACATCGCGATCGTCGGAACGCGGAAGGCCACCGCGCAGGGATTGACGATCGCCCGGTCATTCGCGAAAGAACTGTCGGCCGCGGGAGCGGTGATTGTCAGCGGTCTGGCGCTCGGCATTGACGGCGCCGCGCATGAAGGCGCGCTGGACGCCAAAGGCCGGACGATTGCCGTCCTCCCCGTCGGAATCGACAGAATCTATCCGGTACACCATGAAAATCTTGCCGCACGCATGCTCCGCAATAGCGGCGCGCTCATCAGCGAATATGATCCGGGAATGCCGAGCATTAAGAATCACTTCCTGGAGCGCAACCGGATTGTGAGCGGACTATCGCTCGGGATTATTGTGATCGAAGCGCCGGAAAAGTCAGGGGCGCTCGCGACGGCCACTCACGCCCTCGAACAGAACCGGGAGATATTTGTGGTGCCCGGCCCGGCGAATCACGAAAATTATAAAGGATCGCATGCCTTGATCCGCGCGGGCGCCCGGCTGGTGACTACGGCCGCGGAGGTATTGGATGATCTCAATCTGGCCCCGATGGCGCCGGCAACCCTTCCCTTTCAGGAAGCCATGCTGGGAGAAACGCCGAAGGCAATTGTCTCCGCGATCCGTTCCGCGGGCGAAGCCGTTCCGGTTGACAAAATCGGGGATTTAACGAAAATGGATGTTTCTGTCGTCACCCGAAACCTGACGTTACTCATAATTCAGGGTATTGTTAAGGAATCCGGCGGCAGATATTACTTGTAACTATGAATTTAGTAATAGTAGAAAGCCCTACCAAGGCAAAGACAATTTCAAAATTCCTCGGACCCGATTATAAAGTCGAATCCTCATACGGCCATATTCGCGACCTTCCTAAAAGTACGCTGGGTATCGACCTCGAGCACAACTACGAACCGAAATACCTGATTCCCGTCAAAGCGAAGAAGGTGGTGAAACAGCTCAAAGAGGACGCAAAGAAAAGCGATGAGATTATTCTCGCGACTGACGAAGACCGCGAGGGAGAGGCGATCGCCTGGCATCTGGCGGAAACGCTCGGCATCAAAAAACCGCGCCGCATTGTGTTCCATGAAATCACCAAAAGCGCCATTGAAAACGCCCTTAAACACCCGCGGGCGCTCGACACCAACCTGGTGGACGCCCAGCAGGCGCGTCGCGTACTGGATCGCCTGGTCGGCTACAAACTTTCCCCGTTTCTCTGGAAAAAAGTGGTGCGGGGACTTTCCGCCGGACGCGTGCAATCGGTGGCCGTCCGCCTGATCGTGGAACGCGAGAACGAAATCCGCGCCTTCACGCCGGAGGAGTACTGGACGATCGTGGCGGAGCTGCTCAAGGGATCGGATTCGATCGAATTCAATCTGACCAAGATTGATGATACCGCGATTGAGAAGTTTGATATCAAATCGAAAGCTCAGGCCGAATCAATTGTCGCAGAACTTCAGAAATCCGATTTTGTCATTTCCGATATCCATCGCAAAGAAGCAACGAAAAATCCCCCCTCCCCTTTCACCACCAGCACAATGCAGCAGGAGGCCGCCCGCCGTCTCGGCTTTTCCGCGAAAAAAACGATGGTCATCGCCCAGCATCTGTATGAGAACGGCCACATCACCTACATGCGTACGGACTCGGTCAATCTTTCCGGGGAATTCGTCGGCGCGGCGAAAGAATGGCTCGAAAAAGAACTGGGCAAGGAATACGCGCTCGCTGCTCCCCGTCTCTTCAAAGCGAAATCAAAGCTGGTACAGGAGGCGCATGAAGCCATCCGCCCGACGCACGTCTTCGACCACCCGGACACAATCGGCCTGACTGATGCCGGAGAGAAAAAACTGTATAAGATGATCTGGCAGCGTTCTGTCGGCTCCCAGATGCCTGCCGCAAAAATTGCGCTGACCGCCGCTGACGCCACTGCCGGCAAATACACCCTGCGGGCGAACGGCCAGCAGATCATTTTCGACGGCTACCTTAAGGTCTGGCCGCAGAAGTTTTCGGAAAAAAATCTTCCCGATCTTGCCAAGGGCGACCGTCTGCGCGCGAACGCGATCACGCCGTTCCAGCATTTCACCGAACCGCCGCCGCGGTATTCCGAAGCTACCCTCATCAAAGCGCTGGAAGAACACGGCATCGGCCGCCCTTCTACCTATGCGCCGACGCTTTCAGTTATCCAGACGCGCAATTACGTCCAGAAAGAACAGGGCAAGTTCAAACCGACCGAAATCGGCGAGCTGGTAAACAAAGTACTCACTGAAAACTTCCCGCAGATCGTCGACATCAACTTCACGGCGAAAATGGAGGAACAGCTGGACAACGTCGCGCACGGCAAGGAAAAATGGCAGCAGCTCATCGGCGATTTTTATGTGCCGTTCGCCAAGAATCTGGAGGAGAAATATATCGACGTAAAGAAAGAGATCAAAGATGAGATGACGGATGAAAAATGCCCGAAGTGCGGGAAGCCGATGATGATCAAATACGGCCGCTTTGGAAAGTTTCTCGCCTGCTCCGGCTTTCCGGACTGCAAGACCACGAAAGCCTTGCCGAAAGAACCGCCGAAGAGCATCGGCATGAAGTGCCCGAAGTGCGGCGAAGGCGATGTCATCGAGCGCAAAGTGACGCGCGGCCGCGCCCGCGGCAAAATCTTCTGGGGCTGCAACCGGTATCCGAAATGCGATTATGCGTCCTGGACGAACCCGCTTAATCCGCCCGCCGCGGAAGGACAGGCCTCCGCCGAAACCGGCAACCCGAATGCTCCCGCAAAACTGGAGACCGCCGGCAAGGAACAGGAGGAAGACGATAAGCCGGAAGAGGAAGAATTGAACCCCGAAGAAAAAACCACCGACGAATAGTCGGTGGTTTAGTTTTGGTATTGAAGATGTTAGTAATCCATCGTCAGGCAGAGGTGGTAGGGATGTTTCTTCGCGGCTTCCCGGCCGAAGAGCCAGAGCGCCGCGTCGATCTCCACGCCGGTCCACTGACGGACGCCGGCGGGACGCATCGCATTGATGAGCTCCACCAGCTTGACGATCACGGCGCCCGCCTTCGCCCGCATCTCAATCTCTTCCGGGCTGTGGCGCGCGATCGGGGTCCGGCTGTCCACTTTCGCCGCGAGTTCTGGAGAATATTCCAGGCAGCCGTGATACCGGAGCACGTTGACCACGTGGTAATCCAGAATCGGACCGATGTTCTCCGGATCCGCGAGCGGTTGGAGTTTGCTCCCCGGCTCCAGCGCCCGTCCCTGATAGAGACACGGCCAGAGCTGGGCGCGCTTCGCGAACGTAAGAACGTGATCCTTCCAGACCGCGTAATCCTGGCCGAACGCATCCGGGAAATACTCAAAAAGGTGATCCACAATCCCGGCATTTCCTTCCTGGGGATCGAGAAGCACGCGGTAGCGCGACTGCTCCAGAATATTCAGCGGATCTCCGTCAAAGTATTTTTCCAGAACCACGGCGCATTGACGGAGATTCTGCCGCCGTTTTTCCAGAAGAGGGATAGGCACGTCGGCGCGGAAGAACTCTTCCAAGACACCCGGCGTGTCGGTCAGTTCCAGAATATCGTCGGGGCTGACCGGCCGCTCGCCGAACTTCCGCCAGAAGCAGTGACCCATCGCCATCGAGCCGGAAAGTTTCTTGGCCGCGATGCCGAACTTCGCGTCGGGATTCGCCGGGTCCGCGTAGCAGGCGTTGATCGCGTTCCGGTAAAATTCATGATTCGCATAGACGAAATCGTTTTCCGGAAAAATCTCCGCCGGTTGGCGCCAGTTCGGCGCGGACGGTTCTTTGCCGGCAAATGTTTTCGCCAGCGCGACGATCGCGTCGTGATTGATCCGGATGTGCTTCAGGCCGGTCGAAGGATCGTGCGCGAAGTCGCACAACGACTGGAATGCCCTCATTAGACCTCTCCTTTCCACACAAATCTCCTGCGCGTTGGTAGCTAAAATCAGCCAGCGCCAGGAGCGAGGACGCAGATATAGACTCTATTTCAAGGATGAGCGACGCCGCGATAGATGATTTTAGCACCAACCCGAAGGGATGTGGCTATTTTCCGACCGCCACGGCGTTGCTCCTCCTCGGCGTAGAGTCTACGCCTTCGTCGTCGCGCCTAGTGCCTGCAGAAAATAGCCGGCATCGCGCACAGAGCTTGTGTGAAAGAAGAGGCCTACCTCCTTTCAAAAAAACTGATAGTACGATAGCGTGAAGGTAAGAAAATGGCAACTCTGAACGACATCCTTCGCAAAAGCGATCTCGTGAGGAACGCTTACGACTTCGCCAAAAAAGCTCACGCGGGCCAGAAGCGAAAAAATGGCGAGCCGTATTTCAATCATCCGATCGCGGCGGCGGAGGAGATCGTGGAGTGGGGGCTGGACGAGGCGACGGTGGCCGCAGCACTCCTTCATGACACCGTGGAAGACACCAGTTTCACGCTTCAGGATGTCCGGAATGAATTCGGCGAAGAGGTGGCGTTTCTCGTGGACGGCGTGACGAAAATCGGCAAAGTCCGCTACCGCGGCGTGGAAGCCAAAGTGGAAAACCTCCGCAAATTTATTTTGTACTTGAGCCAGGATATCCGCGTCATTCTCGTGAAACTCGCCGACCGCCTTAATAATATGAAGACGCTGTACGCGCTTCCTCCGGCCAAACAGAAGCGGATCGCGCTCGAAACAATGGAAATCTACGCGCCGCTCGCCTACCGCCTCGGGATGCAAAAGTTAAGCGGCGAACTGGAAGATCTCGCCTTCCCTTACCTTTATCCGCAGGAATACAAATGGATCATCGCCAACGTGAAAGAACGCTTCGAAGAACGCGAGCGGTATTCCAAACGCATTCAGCCGATCCTCGAACACGAGCTTAAAAAAGACGGCGTGAAAATCGTCCGGATGGAATCGCGGGCGAAGCGGTACACCAGCCTCTACAAAAAAATGCTCCGCTACGATATGAATGTGGACAGTATTTACGACCTGGTGGCCATGCGGGTGATGGTGAAGTCTCTGGAAGACTGCTATGCCGCGCTGGGCACGGTGCATAAAATCTGGCCGCCGGTTCCCCACCGTTTTAAGGATTACATCGCCCTTCCCAAGCCGAACGGCTACCGTTCGCTTCACACCACCGTCTTCGGTCCGGAAAATAAAATCACCGAAGTGCAGATCAAGACCGAACAGATGCACGAGGAGGCGGAAAACGGCATCGCCGCCCACTTCGCCTATCAGCAGATTAAAAATACCCGGGATTATCTGGAACGCTCGACCGCCTTCGCCAATAAAAAAGAATTGTCCTGGATCCAGCAGCTCCGCAACTGGCAGAAAAACTTCACCAACACGGAAGAGTTCGTCCAGTCGCTGAAAATCGATTTTTTCAAAGACCGCATCCTCACCCTCACCCCGAAAGGCGAGGTCATCGATCTGCCGGTCGGAGCCACGCCGGTGGATTTTGCCTATCAGATCCACACCGATGTCGGGAATCACTGCGCCGGCGCAAAGGTAAACGGAAAGATCATGCCGCTGGAACATCCGCTGAAATCCGGCGACGTGGTGGAAATTATGACGCAGAAAAATAAGGGACCGTCCGAGGCCTGGCTGGAATTCGTGCATACCGGCAACGCCCGCAACCATATCCGCGCGGCGCTCCGCCACGGCAGCCCGTCCCTGAAGCGCCGCGAGCCGAAAACGGCCGAATTCAGATTTTCCGTCGCGGACCGCATCGGCCTGCTCAGCGAAATTACCGGCATCATCAGCCGGTCGCACGTGAACATTCAGTCCATCAACACCAAACTGCCGCTGGTAAAAATTCAGTGCGGCGTATTGCCGAAAGAAAAAGCGGAAAAACTTCTGGAAAAACTGAAAAAGATTAAAGAGATAAAGGAGGCAACGTACCGTCTTGTGTAGTTCCGCCTTTTAACCGCTCAATGATCCCGCGCAATTCTTCGGGAGAATAGAACGTGATGATCAGCTTACCGGTTTCGCCGGAGCGCTCCACTTTTACCGGCGCCCCAAGCGCACCTTCCAACTCTCGCTGAAGCGAAACGGTTTCCGGGTCAATCGCGTGAATTACGGGAACCTGCTCCGGAATGGGAGCCGGTTTTTGCAAAGTCTGAATCCGGGAGCGCAGCTCGCGGACACTGATGCTGTTCCGCAAAAGATCTTCGAATAACGCCTGCTGCTGGGCCTGTTCAGTCACCGTTAACAGCAGCCGCCCTTGGCTTTCGCTGATCTGGTTTTTGGAAATCGCGTCCTGAATGGCGGTCGGGAGGCTCAATAACCGGATCGTATTGGCGATCACTTCGCGGCTTTTGCCGAGCCGAGCCGCTACTTCCCGCTGGGTCAGTCCGAATTCATCCGACAAACGCGCGTAGGCGCGCGCCGATTCGATCGGATTCAGATTCTCGCGCTGGACGTTTTCAATAATCGCGAGTTCCAGCCGGTCCTTCGCCAGATTCACACTCTTGATCACCGCCGGAATGCGCTCGAGCCCGGCAATCTGGGCGGCCCGCCAGCGCCGCTCTCCCGCGATGAGAATGTAACGGACATCGGTGCCGCTGTCTTTCATCTCCTCAATCTTCGTCACTACGATCGGCTGCAGGATCCCGAACTCGCGGATGGAGCTCGCCAACTCCTGAAGCGCGGTTTCATCAAAATCCCGCCGTGGCTGTTGCGGATTGGGAGTAATTTTATCTACTTCGATAAGGAACACCGGTCCCTGGACCGGCGGATTGGTTTCTTGCATAACCCTTCCATTTTACTACAAAATCCCGTAAATTATTAATAGTTCATCACAAAAATGCCCGGGTGGCGGAACTGGCAGACGCACACGACTCAAAATCGTGCGCCTTACGGCATGCGAGTTCGACTCTCGCCCCGGGCACCAAACCTCTGGTTTTTGCATAAATGCGCCCTTAGCTCAGTGGTAGAGCGTTTCATTGACATTGAAAAGGTCGCTGGTTCGATCCCAGCAGGGCGCACATGACTTCCTTATTACCGAAAGTTCTTTACGAGGATAAAGACGTGCTGGTCATCAACAAACCCGCCGGACTTTTGGTACACGGAATCAAAGCCCATCCGGGCGGCCGCACGCTGGTCGCGTGGCTTATCAAACGGTATCCGTCCATCAAAAAAGTCGGAGACGATCCGGAGCTCCGCCCGGGCATCGTCCATCGTCTCGACAAAGAAACTTCGGGCGTGATGATTGTCGCCAAAACACAGGCGGCATTCGAATTTTTAAAAAAACAATTCCAATCCAGAAACATCCGGAAGGTCTATCTGGCAATCGTCTGGGGAACATTTGAGATGCACTCCGGAATCATCGAAAAACCGATTGGGATCAAACCCGGAACGCTCAAGCGCACGATAAAAATAGATCTGGACACGAAGCTCGTAAAAGAAGCGAAGACCATTTACCGGGTCATGCGGGAAATCGGACCGTACAGCGTCGTGGAGGCGGAGCCGCTGACCGGCCGCACCCATCAGATCAGGGTGCATCTCGCCGCCATCAAACATCCGGTCGTAGGTGACCGGCTTTACAGCCAGCGGGAACTGCCGAAGGGAGTTTCCCGGTTAATGCTTCACGCGCAGTCGCTGGAACTCACCCTCCCCAACGGGAAGACGGCACGTTTTACCGCGGAACCGCCGCGAGATGTAGCTGCAATGCTAGCCGCGCCGGAAGATCGTCATACGAAGCGGTAAAAACCGGGGAGCTGGTTTCCTGCCATTGAAAACCATCGGGGGCATGAAGCTCCAGATCAAGCCCGCCGTGATATCCGGATTGTTTGTCGAATATGAACTGGTACTCGCCGGGCCGGAATGAAAACCGGTAAGGACCGTAGTAATCAAACCCGATCGTAGTGTGCGCGCCGGCTTTGGTATCCAGCCAGGCGGTAAAAATATCCTTTCCCATAAATGATCCGGCTTCCAGATCCGTTACATCCTTATCCGTGGAGAATGCTCTGCCGGCATAGGCAACAAGCGGTGTGAGGGCTTTTTCCGTATTACCCTTCACGCGCAGCAGCCGGCTGCCGTTCGGCACATAGACCTGGAGATAATCGTGATTCGTCGCCCGGTACCACCACTCCTGCTCATTGGCACCCTGGTGCGTTTTGGTAATGGTCAGCTGATCGTGGATCCGCCCGTCAATTTCAACGGCGCTCACCAGTTTCATACGCTGCTCGATCATGGCGTCGCTCTTGCCGCCCGCCACGCTCGCATTCACCACCGCGAGATAATCCCCGAAGAAATTCTCCGGCAAGGCCGCGACCTCCCCCGCCACCCCCAGTGACTGCGCGTAGGATTCGATAACCGGATCCTTGAAATACACCATAATATCTTTTGACGCGATGCGCTTCGCGAATTTCTGCGCCAGCAATTGCTTCTGGTCTCCGGAAAGCTGCCCGAGTTTTTCAAAAATCGCCGGCGCGAGCACTTTCAAAATCCGCTTGGGCTGTCCCTGGAACTTGTCCTTCCCGGCCTCCACTTCTTCCTGCAACTCTTTAAGAAAATTGTCTTTGGTAATAGTGAGTTGATATTCGGGAAGATCGATGGGACCGAGCACGTCGAGCACGTCACCGAGCACTTCGACATTTACCGCAACCGCACCGCTGAACGTCACTCCCTGCTCCTTATACAGCTTTGATGCCTCCAGAAATTGCGTGACCTTCTTCGCCGAAGTCGGGAAATCGAAGAACCAGTTCGCGTCCCGCGCCCCCCACCAGCCGGTTACTCCCTGCAGGGGTTTTGGCGGCACCACCTTCACGTCCAGCTGACCATCCGGATCGTAAATATCCCGCACGGCAAGATCCAGAAAATTTCCCTGAAAGAGGGTGGCGATTCCATAGCTGCCGATAAATCCTCCCGTGGGACGCATCTCCGAAGGATTCTGGAAAAAGACGAGCATCCGCTGCCGGTTGGCCGACCCCATCCAGGACAGGAATGCGGAAAGAAACTCGTCCGCCTTGCCCAGTTTATCTCCCATATCGCTGAACCCCGGGCCAAGATCATACCCGGAAACGGCCGCGCGGCTGATGAGATCCCCGCTCACCGCGTGCACGTCGGCCAGATTATCCTGAATGGCATGGAGTATCGCCATCAGTTCCTTGCCACGCTTGCCAAGCATTAATGACAGGCCGTTCTGCTGGAGATCGGCAAGTGATGTGCTGATATTCACGGCACCCTGGCTCACCCGGAAAAGATCGCTCAAAATTGTGGATACCGCGCTCAACGGTTCCTGTTCATTCAACGCCGCCACCTGCTGATGCGCCGATTCGAATGCGGTCCGCGCTTTATCGACGTCAAACCCGAACAAGGCTTTGGCGCCCGTCTTGAAATCCGTGTAGATTTTCGGCGCGGCGTTCGTCGCGTCTTCCTTGAATTGAAAGACATGCGCGCCGAACAAGGACACGAGAATGATCCCGGCCGCGGCAGCCACCAGCACCGCGCCGATCCTCCGGCGGAGTTTCGTATTGTTCAAAATCGGCAGGGACGGCAGAAACTGGATCACCTGCACCACGCGCGGCGTGGCAGTTTTGTGCTCGGGGTGTTTGATATCAAAAAATTTTTTAGACACAGCGTTGAAATACCTCCAATGTTTGACGGGCCGCGGCGTTCCAGGTAAATCGGGCCGCATTTTCCAGTCCGGCCGCGACAAGCCGGTCCCGCACGCGCCCGTTGAGAGCAGCCTCGCGCATCGCCATCGCCAGTTCTTCGGATTTCCAGGGATTCACCAGGAGGGCGCTCTTTCCGAGAACCTCCGGAAGCGACGTGCGGTCCGACGCGACCACCGGACACCCGCAGGCCTGCGCCTCCAGTGGCGGGAAGCCGAATCCTTCGAAAAATGAAGGGTATACAAAGACCTTAGCTACATTATATAACAGCACCCGTTCACGGGCCGGCACTGATCCGGTAAAAATAATATCAGAACGGAATGGAGACCGGGCGGCTTCTTTGTCGATACGCTGATGAATCCAGCCGGGCCGGCCGGCAATCACCAGCTGCCAGTCGGCGAACTGCGCTTCCTGCTTAAGGATATTGAACGCCTGAATAATTGCCGGCACATTTTTCCTTGGTTCAAGCGTTCCCAAAGAAAGGAAGAATGGCCGGACATCCTGATCCGCCACCGGCACCCTCCTGAATTCTTCGGAAATCCCCGAATAGACCGTGGTTATTTTTTCCGGGGCAATTCCCAGCAGATGCACCAGGTCAGCCTTCGTAAATTCTGAAACCGCAATAATCTGCCGCGCCTCTCTCGCCTGCCCCGCCGCATCCTGCAGCCAGTGCCAAAAACGCTGCTTCAGGGAAAAAAAGTACGGGTGATGGAGAAAAGAAAGATCATGGAACGTGATCACCCGGGGCGCCCGGCTGGTTTTCAAAATATTGAAATGCGGACTGAACACCAAGTCGGTTTTTATAAACCTGTCGACCGGCGGCCAATTCAAAAAATGGAATGAGGCATCGAGCAATTTGTTCGGAATGTTCCAGTTTATAACAGAAGGACTTCCCGGAAAATTAAGCGGCGTGGAACGCAGGCCGTTATAAAAGAAGTCGTATTGATTTTCCCGATCGATCGCGCGCAAAGATGCCATAATATTCCTGGTGTACTCTTCGATCCCGGAAGATCCCCCTCTGCTTAACAGCCGCACATCGGCGAGAATCCGCATAATGAGCTTAGTATACCCCGTTATTTGCAATTTTAAGAGGAATAGCTTACTATATTCCACATGATTTCCGCTGAAGTTTTAGGGAGGATTGCGCCGGGCGCCAACGTCCGCGTCTGGGAAAAAATAAAGGAAGGCGACAAGGAACGCTTGGCCCGTTTTGAGGGGTTGGTACTTGCCCGCAAGCATGGAAGCGAAAAAGGCGCGACGTTTACCGTGCGCGCGACCGTGGAAGGTGTCGGCGTGGAAAAAGTCTACCCGATCTGGTCTCCCCGCATTGATAAGGTGGAGATATTGAATTCGCCTAAGAAAGTTTCGCGCGCGAAGCTCTATTATATCCGGGATTTGTCCAAAAAACAGACCCGGCAGAAGCTGGGTGTCCAGGCGGTAGAAAAGACTGCCCCCGTTGCCGCTGCGAAATCCAAGAAGGAAGAAAAAACCGCCGCTTAACAAGGCGGTTTTTTTCTGTTATAAGAAAGGATAAGCCCAGGTGGCGAAATTGGCAGACGCACTACCTTGAGGTGGTAGCGCCGAAAGGCGTGCTGGTTCAAATCCAGTCCTGGGCACCCTTCATGTTCCCGCGCGAAATGTACTCACGCTGTCTTTGTTGTGTGCGCAATCCTGGTTTGGTAAACTACGAGTAGTTCTTCTCGGAGGTCGTATGATTACTGCTACGCTTCGCGCTGCCTCGGCCGTGACGATAGTGTTTGGCGTTGTCATGCTTCTGGCATTCGGCGCGCACCAGCTGCTCGATGCGGTCGATACGCATCCGGCGGAAATCAAAGTCGGCTTCGCGGCCGAAAACGGGAGCGGCACCCTGAAGCCGAAGATCTTCAGCGGGCCGACCGACGGCAACCAGGCCCCCAAACTCGAGCAGAAAATCGCTGACTGGCTGGCGCTCAATGAAAAGACGATCGAGGTCGTCAATCAGACCCAGGGCAACTGCGGAATGGACACGGTTATCACGATCTGGTACCGCGGCACCGCGAAAGAAACCCCGAAGGCGAAAACGCCGACGCCCGGATTGCACAATCTGCCGGGAGGTCCCCTGCCTCTCGATAAAGAATCGCGGGATCAGAAGAAGTAACCATCAAGACGGACACGTGTCCGTCTTTTTCATTTTCCCGAAAATTCTCTATAATAAATACATGATGACTATTAAAGAAACAATTAAAAAAGTTATGCCGTCGGTAGTGTCCATTGTCATTTCCAAAAGTCTGGAAAACCTTGAAAAAGAGATTCCGCCGGAAATCCTCCCCTTCCTGCCTTTCGGACATCCTCATCTTGATATTCCGGAAGAAGAAATTGACGCCCACGGCATGATCAAGATCGGCGGCGGCTCCGGCTTTATCGTTGACCCATCCGGCATCATTCTTACGAATAAACATGTGGTCGTCGATCCTAATGCCGAATACACGGTGATGACTCATGACGATCATAAATACACGGCAAAGGTGCTTGCCCGCGACCCGGTTGACGATGTGGCAATTTTGAAAATTGAGGGCAAGGATTTGCCGACGGTGAAGCTCGGCGAATCCACCGGACTGGAGCTGGGCGAAACCGTCCTGGCCATCGGCAACGCACTCGGTATTTTCAAAAATACCGTGTCCCTCGGCATCATCTCCGGTCTTTCCCGCTCTATCCGCGCCGCCACCGCGCCGATGGTCGCTCCCCAGGAACTGCGCGGCTTGATCCAGACCGACGCGGCGATCAATCCGGGAAATTCCGGCGGCCCGCTGGTAAATCTCAACGGTGAAGCAATCGGCATCAACGCGGCAATCGTCTTCGGCGCGCAGAATCTCGGATTCGCCATCCCGGTAAATTACGCCAAACGCGATCTCGCGGACGTGAAAGAGTTCGGCCGGATCAAGCGGCCGCTGCTTGGCCTCCGGTATATGAATATCAACGAAGACATGCAGGCGCGGCTCAAGCTTCCGGTAAGTTACGGGGCGATGATCGTCGGGCAAAAACCCCACGCGGAAGCAATCATTCCGGGAAGTCCTGCCGACAAAGCCAAATTAAAAGAACGGGATATCATTCTTGAATGCAACGGCCAAAAAATCACGGAAAAAAATACGATTCAGGATATCCTGGAGGACAAAAATGTGGGTGACGTGCTGGAATTCAAGGTGATGCGCGGAAAAAAGACAATGAACGCGAAGGTAAAGCTTACCGAGAGGAAGTAACGGCGGTTTTGTTGGTGGTGGATTGGAGAAGATTAAAAATGTCCACGGCGGCAAGCTTTGCCCCCTTGATCATCGCGGGTGTGTAGGTGTACATCGCGAACGCCGCGTAGACCACGAAGCACAGCCCTAAAATTAAACCGAGATATTTCATAACGTGAACTATATTACTCGACTGTGACCGACTTGGCAAGATTTCTCGGCTTATCTACATCGTAACCCCTGGATACCCCGAAGTAATAGGCGAATAATTGAAGCGGCACGATATTGATAAGCGGCTCCAGCATTTCGTGGGTTTTCGGGACATACAATACGTCGTCCGCGATTTTTCTGATACTGTCATCACCCTCGGTGGCGATCGCGATCACCGGCCCTGAACGGGCTTTGATTTCCTGAAGGTTTGAGATCATTTTGTCATAGACGCTGTTCCGCGTCGCCAGGGCGATGGTCGGAAACCGGGCATCAACCATCG
Source organism: uncultured Candidatus Saccharibacteria bacterium (assembly GCA_964637575.1). GTDB lineage: Bacteria > Patescibacteriota > Minisyncoccia > UBA6257 > WO2-44-18 > JAHFLQ01. Next base: position 85,002 of record CAZWVU010000003.1, on the reverse strand, counting down.
CGATCGGCCCGTGCTTCATTTCCCCTCCCGCGTAACCTTCGGCGTGCACATAGGCAATTTCTTTTATTTTAAGTGCTCCCTCCAGCGCCGTGGGATAATTATACCCCCGTCCCAGATAGAGAAAGTTATTATGCTCCGCGTAACGCGCGGCAAGTTTCTGTATGCGCGGCCCCTGTTTGAGTACCGCGCCGATTTTCGCCGGTATCCCCGCCAGTTCGCGAACCAGCTCGCGCCGCAAGGCATGATTCTTACTAAGATAGAGCGCGATGAGGGTGAGGACGCCCAGCTGGGACAAAAACGCCTTCGTGGAGGCGACGCCGATTTCCGGACCGATCTGGTTATAAACACCCGCATCGGTTTCCCGGGCAATGCTCGACCCGACCACGTTCACAATGCCAAGGGTCAGGAATTTGTTTGCGCCCGCTTTGCGGAGCGCCGCCAGCGTGTCGGCCGTTTCGCCGGATTGGGATATGAAGAGCGCGCCGGTTCCCGGACGGACAGGGTTCTTCCGGTACCGGTATTCCGAAGCCAGGATGGTTTCCACAGGAAGATCGGAAAGTTCTTCCAAAAGAAGCTCTCCGACAAGTCCGGCATAATACGAAGTGCCGCAGGCCAGAATTTCCATTTGGGTAAGCTTCCGAAGCCTGGACGCCACTTCTTCCAGTCCGCCAAGCCGCACCCCTCCCTTTGCTGGGTCAAGACGCCCGCGGAGCGTGGCCGCGATCACTTCCGGACCCTCGAATATCTCCTTGAGCATAAAGTGCGGGAAGTTTCCTTTTTTGGCTTCCTCGGCGCTGATTTCCAGCTTTTCTATTTTCGGCTTATCCGGACCGATCACCAAGCCGTCGAGCGAAAGGGTTCCATGCTGATGGTCCTTGAGATAGATTACTTTTTTTACGATTCCCGCAAGCGCAGTCGGGTCTGAAGCGAGATAATATTCGCCGTCCCCGACTCCCACCACCAGCGGACTGCCGAGACGGGCGCAATAAAGAGTGCCCGGCTGTTTTTTGAAAATTACCGCCAGGGCGTATGCGCCTTTTATCTTTTTCAGCGCCGCCTGAAAACCGTACTCTTCTATGCAATGAGCAATGACTTCGGTATCGGTCTGGGAACGGAAGCGGTGTCCCTTTTGCGCAAGCCCCTCCTTCAGTTCCCGGTAATTTTCGATAATGCCGTTGTGGACAAGGAAAATTTCTTTTTTGCAGTCAAAATGAGGATGCGCGTTCGGTTCATTGGGAACCCCGTGGGTCGCCCACCGGGAATGCGCGATCGCCGCGGTAGCCGGCCAGGAAGTTTCGTCTTTGATGGCGCCCTCCAGCACGTCTATCTTCCCCGCTTTTTTAATGACCCGGACATCGAGGTTTTTCCCCCGGTTCACAAAAAAAGCCACGCCCGCCGAATCGTAGCCCCGGTATTCCAGTTTCCGCAAATTCGCGAAGACAATCGGCAGGGCTTCTTTCTTTCCTATATATCCGGCGATTCCACACATAAGGTATATTTTCAGTATATAACAAAAATCATCCGTCAATCGCGGATGATTTCAGATTTTTTCATCGGAAAAAAGTTCGGGTTTGAAAATTCCCTTCCCTTCGCACCAGGAACACTTCTTTCTGTTTTTCGTGAACTGGTTGGAGAAGCGGACTACCATTGCGGCAAGCGTACGGTCATCCAGCTTTTCCCTGGCGCAGGTTTTTTTGATAAAGGTGAGCATTGCGTTCCGCCATTTTTCATATTCGGGGCGCACTGCCTGTACGCCGACTCCCTGGCAGAATTTGCAGATTCGCACCAGCCAGATTTCCATATTTACCTCCGGTCCCGACCGGTCACTGGAACCCGGCCTTCATTGCAAAACGCGCAGGGCCGGAATGCGTCCATTTCCTTAAGGATCGCTTTACGAACCTGCTTAAAAATCTTTTCGCCCTTCTGTTCGGCATCGAAGAACCGTTCCCGCCATTCTGTGCGGACGGACTTCGGAGCGTTCACTGACACGCCTTCGCAGATCGGACAGGTCTTCAGTTCCGTCGTCTTCCTGGCCATCCAGCAACCCCTTCAAATTTCTGGCTTTACTATGCCCTACAGAATGAAATTAATCAAGCGATCTTTTACAAAGATAATTTTTTTAGGCTCGCCGGTAATCCACTTTTTTACCTCCGGATGCCGGAGCGCTTCCGCCTCCGCTTCCTCTTGGCTGATACCCTTTTTCACTACAGCTTTATGGCGCAGTTTGCCGTTGATCTGGACGAGCAATTCAAACGACTCTTCGGCGATCAGCTTCTCGTCCCACTTCGGCCACGATTCGTGATCCAGCAAACCCTTTTTGCCGAGCAGGAACCACCCTTCCTGCGCGAGATGTGGCGCGAATGGCGAAAGAATCGCCGCGAACATCGCGAGATCGTCCGGCCCGGGCGCGGATTTCTCCAGTTCGTTTAGAAGAATCATCATCGCGCTGATCGCCGTATTGAAGCGAAACTCCCGGATGTCAGCAGTAACTTTTTTGACGGTTTTGTGGAGGGCCTTCTGGATTGCGGGATCCTTTTTGTAGGACTTTTTGCCGGCGGTAAACAGGTTGTATATCCGGGAAAGGAACCGGTACAAGCCGATGATTCCCCGCGGATCCCAGGGCTTCGCGTCTTCCAGTGGCCCCATAAACATTTCGTAGAGCCGGAGCGAATCGGCACCGAATTCTTTCACCATATCGTCGGGATTCACCACATTGCCGCGCGATTTGGACATCTTTTGACCGTCCGGGCCGAGAATCAACCCCTGATTCACCAGTTTCATGAACGGTTCTTTGGTAGATACCGCGCCGATATCAAACAAAACTTTGTGCCAAAAACGGGCATAGAGAAGATGCAATACCGCGTGCTCCACGCCGCCAACATACAAGTCGACGGGAAGCCAGTAATCAAAAAGTTTTTTAGAGATTCCGTCTCCTAAATTTTTAATTTTAAATTTTAAATTTTTAATTCCGAGCGCATAGGCGAGGTAGTACCAGCAGGAGCCGGCCCACTGCGGCATGGTGTTGGTCTCGCGCTTCGCCGGGCCGGAACAGTTCGGACATTTCACGTTAACCCAGCTCTTAATACCGGCGAGCGGCGACTCGGCATTGCCGGTCGGCTCGTATTTTTTCACGTTCGGTAATTTCACCGGCAGATCCTTCTCCGGCACCGGCTGGTTGCCACACTGCTCGCACTTGATGATCGGGATCGGCTCGCCCCAGTAACGCTGGCGGGAAAAAATCCAGTCGCGGAGCTTGTAATTGACCGTTTTCTTCCCTTTTACTTTGGCGATCACTTCGTCCTTCGGGATCAGCGGCTCGTCAATAATCTGCAGACCGAATTTTTCCGCGAATTCGCGGTCGCGCTCGTCATGCTGGGGTACCGCCATAATGGCGCCGGTGCCGTAGTGTGCCAGGACATAATCGGAGATCCAGACCGGAATTTCTTTTCCATTGAGAGGATTGGTGGCACGGATCCCTTTCAATTCCACGCCGGTTTTTTCCTTATTCTCCTGCCGTTCCCGTTCGCTTTTGTTTTTGGACTGTTCAACATATTTCTGCACCGCTTCCCAATTCAAAATCCGGGACTTCAGCTTTTCCACGTTCGCGTGCTCCGGCGCCAGCACCAGATAGGTCGCTCCCGCCAGCGTGTCCGGCCGGGTGGTGAATACTTCGATCTCATCCTCGGTGCAGACCCGGTCGCAGACCAGATGGAACTTGATGAGCGCTCCCTCGGAGCGGCCGATCCAATTCTTCTGCATTTCCTTCACCTTTTCCGGCCAGTCCAGGCCGTCTAGATCGTCAAGCAGGCGGTCGGCATAGGCCGTAATTTTCATCACCCATTGCTTCAGATTTTTGCGCTCCACCTTCGCGCCGCAACGCTCACAGCAACCTTCCACCACCTCTTCGTTGGCGAGCACCGTCTTGTCATTCGGGCACCAGTTCACCGGGATCTCCGCCTCGTAGGCCAGGCCTTTCTTGAAAAGCTGGAGGAAAATCCACTGCGTCCACTTGTAATAATTGGGATCGGTCGTGTTCACCTCGCGTTGCCAGTCGTAGCTGAATCCAAGCGAGTTCAGCTGGCGCGTGAAATTTTTGACGTTATTCTTTACCACGATGCTAGGGTGAATTTTCTTTTTGATGGCAAAATTTTCCGCCGGCAGACCAAACGCATCCCAGCCCATCGGGTGAAGGACGTTGTGGCCGCTCATCCGGAGGAAGCGGCTGTAGATATCGGATGCGGTGTAGCCCTCCACGTGGCCGACGTGGAGCCCCTCACCGGAAGGATACGGAAACATGTCCAAAACGTAGGCCTTCTTCGCGCCGGAATCGCCAGCGTGCCAGATCTGGTACTTCCCTTTCGCCCAGGCCTTCTGCCATTTCTTCTCTATTTTCTTAAAGTCGTATTTCATCACGTTTCCTCTATTTTAAGGGATTTCTGTGAATTAAAAAAGCCGACTTTGTAAGTCGGCTACACCTGGTGATAGCGCAAGGTCTTGTCTTCGGCGAACCTCTTTTCCAGTTCCTTGATCTTCCTGTCGGCCGCCTCCGAAAGGTTTCCCTCGTGCAGCTTCACGATCTGGACAATGATGGGGAGGGGCACGAGCACGAGCGTATTGGCCGGAATCCCCAAGCGTGACTTCAGATGGTCCTTTATGTGGTTGCGGAACGCATCCAGCTCGGCGAGAATATACCATTGCTTGTCTGCGAGCTCGCCCTTCAAACGAAGGTAGAGGACCAGGACTTGGCCGCGTTCCTTGTATCGGCTATCCGGCATGGTACGCAGCGCCGCCTCTGCAATATCGGGATGATCAAGCAACGCTCTCTCCACCTCGGCATTATCGAACATAAGATCGCAGGATACGATGCTGTACTTCTTACCGGTCATGAACTTATTCCTCCTTCAAGCCTTCTTGAGAAGCTGCTCGACCGCCCTGTTCAGTTTGGCGGCATTGGTTTCCTGCTCGACAGCGCGCCGCGCTTCGAAAGCCGGTGCGTCCTCGATCGCCGATTGCTGGGCACGGATAGTATTAAGCAATTCCTGGATCCCGAATTCATAGCCTTGGATATGACCGCCGCCGATGTGAATCGAAGGCTTGTCGTCCTGGTACCACCAAACAAGAATTTCCATATCTCGATGTTGACACTTCCAGACGGTCATATCTCCGCCGGTCCAATGCACCGCGCGTGCATTCGTCAGTTGGACGAGTTCCGCAATCGCGGCAACGAGTCTTTCCCCGTTGATCATGAAGCCTCCTTATAGAACTGCCAAGATCATACCTTAATCCGGAAAACTTTCAAGACGTTGGCAGTCGTCTGCTCGGAAACTTTTTCGAAATCTGTTTCTTTGATCTGGGCAAGCACTTTCGCAGTTTCAATAATATATGCGGGCTCGTTGCGGCGGCCGCGGTACGGCTCGGGCGCGACATACGGCGCGTCGGTTTCCAGGAGAATCCGGTCCAGCGGAATGTATTTTATAACCTCATCATAGTCGCGGGAAAAGGTAATAACCCCGCCAAAGGTAAAATAAAATCCCGCCTCCGCCAACTGGCGGGTGATCGCAAGCGAGCCGACGTAAAAATGGCAGATCTTATCCACGCCTGTCTTAGAGGACTTCAGGATCGCCAGCGCGTCCTCGTAAGCATCATCGTTTCCTTTGGACGGGCGATTGTGCATCATCAGCGGCTTGCCCAGCGACGCCGCGAGTTCAATCTGGGCTTCAAGGGCGGCTTTTTGTTTTTTGATCTGCGCCTCGCGGTTATTTTCCAGCCGGTAATAATCCAGCCCGCATTCGCCGATCGCAACCACCTTCGGGTGCTCGGCCAGTTCCCGAAGTCGGTCAATATCAAATTGCTCAGGCTCGCCGGCGGATTGTTCTTTTTTGTCGTGATACCACTCTTCCGCGAGGTGATTCGGATGGAAACCGGCCGTTGCCCAGGCGTCTTTGGGGTTTTTCTCGGCCAGCGCGATGGCTGATGCCGAAGTGGAAGCCTGTGTGCCGACCAGGATCATTTTTACTCCTGCTTCCCGCGCCCGCTTCATAACGTCGGACCGGTCCTTATCGTAAATCGGGAAATGGACGTGGGTGTGTACATCAAAAAGCATATGTGCTATATTACACTCGCTCTTTTGAATAGTAAAACTTGGGGTGGCGAATTAGGTTCCGTGCGCGCTCCACGTTCTGAGCGCAGCGATGCGCGAAGGAATCGGATGCGCGCGGCGGATAGATGATCTGACCGGTCATCGGCTGGTTCAACGAATGTGGTGCTGCTCCCCCTCCCCTCCGTTCCCATTTCTAATCCTGGAAGAGGACGGCCCTGTTCTTTAGCCACCCCAAAATCTTAGACCCGCGGGAATAACACCCCGGGTCTTTTTATTTCCAAAGTAGTGCCGGACCAGCGGATCGCGCCGGTGATCTTTTCGGAGGCCGCCGGCAGGAATGGTGTGAGCAGGGCCGCGACATTGTCCAAAAGCACGATCGCGTTCAAAATCACGTCCTTCTTGTTACCCTCCCAGGGCTTCTCCGCGTTCACATAGGCGTCTCCAAAATGAATCAGTTGCCAGACCGCCGCCAGCGCTTCGTTGAACTTACATGCGGCCAGCTTTTCTTCAGATTCTTTTTTCACCGATTCTATTTTCGCGGCTACCTCTTTCCTGGTTTCCTTTTTGGAATCCACGCTCACGTTGCCCAACTTTTCTCCGAGTGTGAGCACGCGCGCCGCGAAATTGCCGAGTCCGTTGGCAAGGTCTCCATTGTAGAGCGCTTCAAACTTTTCATAGCTGAAATCACCATCCTCAAACGGGGAAATTTCTTTCAGCAGATAATAACGGACGGCATCGGTCCCGTATTTGTTTACCAGCGCCACCGGATCGATCACGTTACCGACGGTTTTGGAAATTTTTTTCCCGTCTACCGTTAAAAATCCATGGACAAACACTGTTTTGGGAAGCGGCAGGCCGGCCGCGAGCAGCATGCCGGGCCAGATCGCCGCATGAAACCGGAGGTTGTCTTTTCCGATCACCTGCACGATCTCGTCCGCGCCGCGCCAGTATTTCCTGAACAATGATTCGTCGGCGCTTCCATACCCCAGCGCCGAAATATAGTTGACCAGCGCCTCCGCCCAAACATACATTGTCTGCCCCGGATCGCCGGGGACCGGGACGCCCCAGCTCAAATCCTTCGCGGGACGGGAAAAACTGATGTCTTCCAACCTTTCTTTGAGCAGTGCCAGAATCTCATGCGCGCGGCTTTCCGGAATGATTTTTAATTCCTGATCGTTAATTCTTTTCTCTATTTCCTTTGAATATTTCGAGAGTTTGAAAAACCAGTTTTCCTCTTCGATAACTTCTGGGGCCTTCTGGTGATCTTTGCAGATGCCGTTTTCCAGGTCCTTTTCCGTAACAAACGCCTCATGCCCGACGCAGTACAGTCCGCGGTAGGTTTTTTTATACAAATCCCTCGCCGCCGCGAGCGTGTCCCACAATTTCTGGGCGCCGGGCCAATGGCGCGTCCGGTCGCTGGTGCGGATGAAATCATCCCATGACAAATTCAAAATCTTCTTCAGCTCCCGGAATTTTTCCGAATTTTTGTCGACAAATTCCTGCGGCGTGATACCCGCGGCAGCCGCGCTTCGCGCGATTTTTGAGCCGTGCTCATCGCTTCCCGTCAGAAACCGGACGTCAAAACCACGCTGCCGCCTGTCGCGAGCCAGCACGTCGGCATATACGGAATCCAGGACATTCCCGAGATGGGGCGCCGAATTCACGTACGGTATGGAAGTGGTGACATAAAACGTTTTTTTCATAAAATTAAAAACCGCTATTCATTATAGCGGTTTTAGAGACCAAGTCCACGCCGGCGCGCTTTGATCTGCGACCAGTCGGACACCACCTCCTGAAGAAGCACCGCCGCCGGCACCGCCAGAATCAAACCCACAATGCCGAATACCTTGGCCCCGATCAGGATCGAGACGATCACCACCACCGGATCCATGTCGGTGGAGAATTTGCTGACCGCCGCCACCAGCACGTTTCCTTCAAGCTGCTGGAGGATAACGAACAGGATCAGCACGTAAAACGCAAGCTGGACCGAGGTGGTAAACGCGACCAGCACCGCTATGCTGCCGCTGAAGATCGGGCCGACGAACGGCACGAGCTCCATGATGCCCGCAAGCAGGCCGAGCAACAGACTGTACTTCACTCCAAGAATGGAGAGTCCGATGAATACCAGCAGACTGAAAATGCCGCTCAAGACCAGCTGCCCGGCGAGCCAGCTGCCGAGTTTCTTTTTGATCCGGCCATAGAGGCCGAGCGCTTTTGATTCATACACCGCAGGAAGAATGGTGACGAAGAAGCGCTCCACGCCGTCCTTGCCGACCGTCAGGTAAAACGAAAGCATGAATACCGAAATGACCGTCGAAAGACCGCCGAGGAACTTCACCCCCACATCCAGAAGCGACGTACTCCCGCTCAACAGCAGATTGGTGAACTTCGCGAGCGTCTGGTTGATCGATTCGATCAACCCGGAAGCGTTAATTACGTTGAACAGCGTGCCGGAATATTTTCCGATGTTCGTCAAAAAGTTGTTGAATTCGGAAAGCGCGATCGGAATGACTGCGTAGGCGACCAGCGCCAAAAAGAAGATCATCGCAATATACAGCACCAACGTACTCAACAGACGGGGAATCTTCTTTTTCTCAAGCCAGCTGACGATCGGATCAAGCGCCGAAGAAATGACCAGTGCCAAAAACAGCGAGATCAGGATATCCCGCGCGATAAATAAAATTGAAGCCAGCACGAGCATCAACAACACCCGCCACAGGCTTGCCCAGCTTATTGTCAGCCCCTTCGATTCCATTCCTATATCCTATATATAACTATATTTTATTAAAAATGTAAAATCTTCTCAAACACCGACTTGTCCTTAAACGGTCCGATGAGCGCCAGATTGAGCTTATTATTCCTGAAAATGTCCCTGGCCACGGCGATCACTTCGCTCTTTTTGACCTTCGCGATCGCTTTGGCGACATCTTTGGGCTCATGCATCGTCCGTTCCAGAATTTCCTGTCCGCCGTAAAACATCGCCAGCGCGTCGGACGTCTCGAGACCGAGTAGCATCCGGCCGCTCAGATGATCTTTGGCGCTGGTCAGCTCCTTTTCAGTAAGCTCGCCTTCGGCGACATGCTGCAACTCTTCAAGGATTGCCTTGAGCACCTGCTCGAGTTTTCTATGGTCAACGCCGGCAGACACCGAGAATACGCCGTGATCGGTAAAAAGATCGGCGCCGGCGCGGACATAATAGGCGGCGCCGAGCCGCTCCCGCACCCGCTGGAAAAGCCGGGAGCTCATCCCCCCGCCCAGAACATCAGCAAGAATTTCCAAAGCGTATTTCCGCTTGTCGAAGACGTCGAACGCCCGCGTTCCCAGTACGATGTGGGTCTGGTCAGATTCCTTGTACCGGAGAAGAATATTCGGTTTGGCCTGCGATTCCACCGTTTTCAATTTTCCGAATTTCTTGTCCGTGCTGATATTGCGGAAATGGCCTTCAAGCCGCTGTAGCATTTCCTTCTGGTCAAAATTACCGGAAATGACCACCACCGTCGCTTTCGCCACGTAATGCTTCGCGCGGTAATTGATAATCTTCTCCCGGGTCAGGCTTTGGACGACTTCCTTGGTGCCGCCCACATCCCAGCCGGCCGGCTGATCGCCATACAGTAATTCCAGAAACAGATCCTGGACTTTCCGCTGCGGCGTGTCTTCATACATATTCAACTCTTCAATCACCACGCCCTTCTCTTTTTCGATTTCCTCCGGCTCGAGCGTCGGGTTCAGATAGAGATCGGTCACCACGTCCACGATCGTGTCATTGTGCTTGGATTGCGCCTTCGCGTAATAGCCCGTCCACTCCTGCGAGGTGAAGGCGTTGTATTCCGAACCGATGCTGTCGAGTTCCCCGGCAATGTCGATCGCCCGCTTCCGCTTGGTGGTTCCCTTGAAACACATGTGCTCCAGAAAATGGGAAATGCCGTTGATGTCCTTGGTTTCGTATTTGGAACCGGCTTCCACGAGCACCAGCACCGTCGTCGCGAGACTGTCCGGCCGCGGAATCATCATGACCCGCAATCCATTCTTCAGAGTTTTCTTGATAAATTCTTTCGGCATGATGAAATTATTTTAACACTTCACCTGCGTCATTGCGAGCTTGCATGGCAATCTCCAGCGAACCCTCCTTCTCCTCGCCAGGACGTCGGGCTACAATCCTGTCTGCGGGAAGGAGGGTTCGCTCTCAAAATCATATTTGACAAATTTAAAATATTTGGTAGAATACGCAAAGTTATTTAGTAGGAGGCACGCGATGTATTCTCCGCTGTTCTGGATCTCGGCGACACTTATAGTCGTGGCCGCCTTTATGGATGGAAAAACGGCGGGCCGGTGCAAGATTTTGGGCTGGATTGACAGTGCAATATCTCTGCTCTTGCTGCTGGATGGCCTGTTTTTCTCAAATGGCCATTGGTGGGCATATGTGGTCGGGTCTCTGATCTTTCTGGTGTGCGCCCTTGCGTGGTTTAATCGGGCACGTTGTAAGGGAAAAGCTGAGAAGATCGATGCCTCCGGCCACTTCGATCGCTAGGACCAAAATCCCCAACTTCGGTTGGGGATTTTTTATTTTCCTAACTGCTCGCTCAGATATTCCGCAAGTTTGGTAATTTTCACACGCTTCTGTTTCATTGTGTCGCGGTCGCGGACGGTAACGGCTTTGTCTTTGATACTGTCAAAATCCACCGTCACGCAGAGCGGCGTGCCGATCTCGTCCTGCCGGCGGTAGCGCTTGCCGATGCTTTGCGTCTCGTCGTATTCGCAGACGAATTGCTCCGCGAGCTCTTCATAAAGCGGCTTCGCAATCTTGGAAAGCTCCGGCTTTTTGGAAAGCGGCAGGATCGCCACCTTAACCGGCGCGAGCCAAGCCGGGAATTTCATCACGATCCGGGTCTCCTTCTCCCCTTTCTCGGCGGTCGGCGCCTCTTCTTCGTGATAGGCCTCCAGCATCGCCACCAATACGGAGCGGTCCACGCCCCAGGTCGGCTCAATGACGTGCGGCAGGAATTTTTTGCCCGGCTCTTCAGGATCAACATATTTCAGATCCTGCCCGCTCGCCTTCTCGTGGCTGGCGAGATCAAAGTCGCCGCGGTACGCGAGGCCGTACAGTTCTTTACGGCCAAACGGATATTCATACTCAACATCCACCGTGCGCTTAGAATAATGCGCCCGCTCTTCCGGCGGGATCTCCGCGTAGTGCAGTTTCTTTTCGGAGACGCCGAGATCTTTCAGCCACCGCTTCATTTCCTTCAGCCACTTTTCAAAATGCTTCTCCCACTCCTCCGGCCGGACGAAATACTCAATCTCCATCTGCTCAAATTCGCGCGTGCGGAAGATAAAATTGCCGGGAGTAATTTCATTGCGGAAGGCCTTGCCCATTTGGGCGATGCCAAACGGCAGACGCTTCCGGGTCGTCTCCAGTATATTTTTGAAATCCACAAACATCGCCTGCGCCGTCTCCGGCCGCAAGTAAACCGTATTCGCCTTTTCTTCGGAAGGCCCCATAAACGTCTTGAACATCAGATTAAACTGCTTGGACTCCGTAAATGTTCCTTTGCTGCCGCAGTTCGGGCAGGCGGTGTTGATATTAATCTGATCAGCGCGGTAGCGGGTGTGGCATTTCTTGCATTCCACCAGCGGATCGGAAAAGCCGGCGACGTGGCCGCTCGCTTCCCACACCTTGGGATTCATCATTAGTGCCGCGTCCAGGCCGACGATGTCGGTGCGGCGGCGGACAAAGCGGTTCCACCACTCATCTTTAATATTCTTTTTAAGCTCGGCGCCAAGCGGGCCGTAGTCCCAAGAGTTGGCAAGACCGCCATAGATCTCGGAGCCAGGAAATATGAAACCCCGGCGTTTTGAGAGATTAACTATTTTTTCTAATAGGTCCATTGCAATAATTTTAAAGTTTAAATTTGAAATTTAAAATGAATGATTGAATTCTTACATATTTTAAACATTGAGTCATTGAAAATTGATTGGAAAATTTAAAATTGTAAATTAAAAATTATTTACTCACTATTCCGGGCGTATTGATAACGGTCGGATCGTCCGGCAGCTGGGTGGTCACCGGAGGAGTGGCGCCGTCCATCCCCTGGTTGGTAAAATCATCGGTGGCTTTGATCAGCGATTCCTGGATCACCTGCATGAACGTGCCCACGTCGGAAGAGGAGGGCGTCGCTGAAATCTGGAATGTCGCTTCCAGGGGTGCCGAAATCACGCCCACGGTCGCCGGAATGCGGCCGATCGTCCAGGTTACCTGCTGGGTGCGGTCATTATAGGTCGGCACCGCGGCGCCCGCGCTCGCCTTGGCAAGGCCGGTGAATTTGACGTTGCCGCCGAGAAACGCGCTGACGGTAATGTCCTTCGCGTCATTGGAATAATTGGTGATTTGCCAGTGGACGGTGAATTGGGTGGCCTGGCCCACGCGCGGCGGAAACGGCCCTTTGTTCAAAATGCCGGAATTCGGGTCGCGGAAAAGCACTTTGGTGGCCAGCCTGATCTGGTCAGCCACTTTTGTTTCCAGCGAACTGAGGCTGAATGTCTTGTTGGCCTGGACAAAGTTGGGTACCGTCGGCGATTCGATGGTGGTCCGCACCTTGAGCATGAAATTCTTGTCGCTCAAACGCCGGATCGGATAGGCGCTTTTCGTTTTCAGGGCGAAATCGATTTCACCGGACTCGCCGGGCGACAGCGAACTGAGCGATGGGATGTTCGAGGCATTCCAGGTCAGCGTATTGTTGACCGAATTGAACGATCCATTGCTGGAAAGCTGGCTGAAATCGAACATCTCCCCCACCAGCTGCGCCGTGATGATCACATCCCGGAGCCCAATATCGGTATTGTTGGTGTAGGTAAGCGTGTAATGAAGGGCGTCGTCCGCCTTCGCGATGTAATCAGTGCCTCCGTTGAGCGCAATTTTTATGGAAAGCGGCGAGGCGGCGATGGAAAGGGTGGCGGCATTGATATTGATGGGGTACTCCTGGCCGAGAAACGTCGCGTACACGGTCGCCTTCAGGTCGAAGGTCGCGTCGTCGGGACCGATAATATTCCCGGTAATGGTAAACGTATTTTCAGAATTCTTATGAAGACCGCCGAGCAGCCAGGTGTTGTTGCCGACGTCCGGCTTGAGCGTGGAACGGGAAAGGGTAAAAGTAGGCGGGTATTCCAGTGCCAGCTTCAGGCTGTCAAAATCAATCGTGGAAGAATTTTTGTAGGTAATGCCCGTGTCGAACGATTCGCCGCTGAATACTTTTTGGGGCGTCGCGATATCCAGCGTGATTCCATAATCACCTACCGCGAGCTGGAAACTTGATTCCTTTTGAAAACGCGAACTGAGCGAACCGGAAAGATAGGAAACGCTCGCGGTAATCTGCTTATACGTATTCTGCCCGTTAAGCGCGATCAGACTGATGGTTTGCTGGCTCACCTCGCCGGGCTGCACGCTTCCGAGATCCCGGAAATCAACATTTTTCGCCGCGGGAGAACCGAGAAAGGCCAGCCCGTCGGGAAGATTGATATTCAAACGGACCTGATCAAGAAGATTATCCGAACTGTTGACGACATTCACTTTTACGTCAAAGGGCACGCCGACGAGCACCTTTTCCGGACCGGAAATTTGGATGTCCAATCCTTTGGAAACTTTGGCCTGATAGGCAACATAGGCAATCACGCCGCCGCCCAATATAATGACGGCGGTAAAAATAAGAATAGCTTTCGCGCGCAAACTCATATAGATGTATAGCTCTTAGTTTAGCGCGAAGGCGGGCGGCGCACCAGATTGGGAAAAACAAGAAGCGCAGTAATACTCCAGCCGCTGAAAAATGAAATGGCTTGGTTTTTCATTGCCGCAGTTTTCGCAGACGGCATACTGGCTGTCGAATCCGAGCGCTCCCAGCACGCTCAATCCGCTGATACTTCCGCCTCTTAGGAGCTCCCACAGTTCCGGATCGTGCTGTCCTTCGCCGGTAAGTTCCTTTACCAGCTTCAGCACCCGGTGCGTTTCCGGGTGTTTCGGCAGGGCACCGGTCGCAAGCGCATCCACTACCTGAAAGCGGTTTTTCTGCACCAGCCGGGCCTGGATGATATTGAACGGTTCAAGATGGCCGGCAAGCTTGGAGACAATTTTCCGGGCGCTTACTGCTTTCGCAGTAATCCTTCCGAAGTCTTTGGTGTATAAAAATACCTGAAGATCCGCTTCCCCCGCCGGCTCCTTATCCAGCACGATGGCCTCGGTAAAATACTCGTTGGTCATGCCTTGATTCTATATGAAAAACCCCTCTGATGTGAGGGGTTAGATGGTGGCCAGTCGCGCCAGCATTCCTTTGGTGCTTTCATAGCCATGCTTCATCGACTTGCTGATGTCGCCTTTTTCGCAGGAGTTGATGCGCAGGGTGTCGATATTCATCGACGGCTGAATGAGGATAAGACGCTTCGAGACCGGTCCGCCTTTGAGAAACTCCTTGAGCTTTCTCCAGACGGGCCATTCCTTATCCTCTTCGTCATCGGGAAACAGCTGGAATTTGCTGAGGCTGGCGCGGATATCTTCTTTGTATCCTTCATCGATAAGGGAAGAGATCTTCCGGAGTATCCTTTCCTTCCAGGGGAGCTTGGCCGGGTTCACGGTGATCCGCGGCTGGCTGCTCTCGACCAGAAAGACCGTATCCAGATCGGCCAGCGACTCGGAAACAATGCCGCACCCGTCCGAATAGATCTGGCCGTTGATCTCTTCCGGAAGAAAAAATCCCGGGTAGCTTGCCGAAGCCTTGATAAAACGCCGCAACAGATCTTTGTGCTCGAGATTCGCCGGATTGTATTCATGGTTCCGGATCACTTCCAGCTTCTCGGTCAGTTCGTTGAACACCACAATCTCGAGATGGATCGGCGAATTCATGATCTTCAGAAGATCAATCGTACCGAGCAGCCGCCAGAGTCCCTCTTCGCCGTAAAGCGCCGGTCCTCCGAAGGCGAGATGCTTCCACTTTTCCGCGTTGCTGAATACCCAGCTGGAACCGTTCCGTTCCACGGTCAGCCAGACCGCCTTCAGTTCCCGGGATCCTCCCTCCACGTATTTCGCGGAATTGAGCGCGCCGCCGGACACGCCCTGCACTTTTTCCAGCTTGATGCCGACTTCATCGATTGCCTCGAAGAAGCCTACCTGGAAGGCGCACTTCAATCCCCCGCCGGGAATAATCGCACCGACTCTTCCGAGGTCCACGAAGCCTCCTCGTAAATCAAAATTCTACCTATAAAGTACTATATTTTTGTAAAAAAGTAAACCGAATGCGCGCGGAATTTTTACTCCGGCTGGACTTTCAGTTTCTTGGAACGCTGCCGGTTCAGTTTGGGAAGCTTTATGATCAGCACGCTGTTCTTTACCGAGGCCTCGGCTTTTTCCGCGTCCACTTCCTGCGGCAGAATAATGGAACGGGAAAATTTCCCCCAATAGGTTTCCTGATAAAAATAATCTTCCTCTTTTATCTTGCGATCTTTCTCCCGCTTCCCGGAGATGGTGACGGATTCGTTGGTGATGGAAATATCCAGATCTTCCGGCTTCACTCCCGCAATGGGAGCCTCAAGAATGATTTCGTCCGGCGTCTGATAAAGATCGATGGTTAACTGACCCTCCTCTCCCCCGTAGAGCTCTTCTTCGGTTTTACTTCTCTCCGCCAATGCGGAACTACCCGCGCGAGCAAGCTCGGCGTCAACTTCCGGAACCGCGCCCTCCTGGGGCTGAAGTTCTTCGTCTGCGTTTTGGAGGTCCTCGTTTTCCATATTGTTATTGCGGGTGTTTAAGTTTCTCGAAATCACTCAGCACGAACATTCCGATGAACATAAGAAAGATAAGTGGCAGGGCGAGAGGTTCTGATTTAATTATAAGAGAGTTGAATATTGCGTGCAATAAAGTCGCGGTGAATAAGCCCCTGAACACCAGCCAGCCAAAGTGGCCGTGTTTGGCCAGCGCCTTGCCCCAATAATAGCCGACAATGCCGGAAGTCAGCGTATGAAGGAGGGTCGCCCCGACAAAACGGAGCGCGGTGGTTTCAAGCGGCCCGGGGCTCGGATAGGCGGCGGCGCTGGCCTGAAAAATCGAGCCGATATTTTCCACGGTGGCGAATCCGAGCGCCGACACGATCATGTAGACCATCGCGTCGATCGGCTCGTCGAATTCTCTGCGCCGGCTCACCGTGATCCACACGGCGAAATATTTGAAAAACTCCTCGATCGCCGCCAGCACAAGAAACGAAGGGAAGCTGTAAATAGGAAATCCGTTGGCGCTCAGCCATTCGTGCGCGGTGTATTGAAACCCGAGCACGAGGAAGGTTACCAGGGCGCCGGCAATGAACGTGTAGAAAATGAGGGACTTCGGCTCGGGATGTTCGATGTCCTCATGCAAATAAAAGACCAGCCAGGCGAGACTGGGAAGCATGCCGAGCAGGATCATAAAAAGGGTTAGCATAAGTGATGCCTAATACAATATCTTGATCAATTGAAGCCTGCGACCTTGTGTCTGATTTCTAGGCGCGCGAGTGAAGGTATGGACTCCATTCCGAGCGAGCGCAACGACGAAATCAGCCAAGGTCGCGGCTCCTTCGGTAATGAAATTTTGCTCACTGCCTTCGTTGCTCATCCTGGGAATAGAGTCTACACCTGCGGATTCGCGCCTCGGCATTGAGGCAAAATTTTGATTATCAATTTGAGAAGATATTGTATTAGGCATCACCAATCACAAGAAGCATGCTGCCGTCATGGGCAAACAACCGCTGATAGATCTCCTCCGTGATGAACGGCATAAACGGGTGGAGAATAGTCAGCGAATGCCGCAGCAACTCCTGTAATACTATTTTAGCATTTTCATCCTCCCGCTTTTTCACCGCTTCGATATATTTGTCGGCCACTTCGTGCCAGACAAAATCATAGATTGTATGGAGCGCCGGCCCGAGGTCGTACGCCTTGATATCCTTATCCAGTTCTGTCTTCAAAACTTCCAGCTTCTCCATAATTTCCTTATCTTCCGCGTGTTCCAATGTTAACGTTGAGCGTTGAACTTTGAACTTCCCGATTTTTGCCTGAGAAAATCGGGCGATATTCCAGAGCTTGTTCGCGAACTTCTTGCCTGCCATCACCGCTGCCTCATCCCAGTGGATATCCTGATTACCCATCGCCTGCCAGATAATGCCAAAACGCGTTGCGTCAGCGCCGTATTTCTCGATCAGGCCGAGCGGATCGATGCCGGTTCCCAGACTCTTGGACATGCGCTTCCCTTCTTTCGTAAGAATCGTGCCGTGGATCAGCACGTCCGGAAACGGCGTCTCTTTCATGAATTCCAATCCTGAAAAAATCATGCGCGTCACCCAGAGATTGATGATGTCGCGGGCGGTGATCAGCACGCTGGAAGGATAAAACTGCTTGAGTATTTCTTTTTCTTCCTTCGGTTCAAAACCGGCAAACGGCCAGAGCGCCGATGAAAACCAGGTGTCTAAGACATCGGCCGACTGAACCATCTGGCAATTCTTGCAAAATGGGCATTGCTTCGGCATTTCTGCAGCTACTAAAAATTTTTCTTCCGGCGAATTTGAAATTGCCTCTTGCTTACAAAAGTAAACAGGAAGTTGGTGTCCCCACCAGATCTGGCGCGAGATGCACCAGTCGCGGATGTTCTCCAGCCAGGCCATTGCCGTCTTCCCGAAATTTTCCGGAAGGATGTTGGTCTGGCCGGACTTCAACGTCTTCAGCGTCGCCGCGGTTAATTTTTCCATTTTCAAAAACCACTGGTTGCTCAAAAGCGGCTCCAGTACGGTTCCCGACCGGTAACAGACTGCCACGTTGTGAGTGAAATCCTCGGTCTTTTCCAAAAGCCCGGACTTTTCCATTTCCGCCACCACCTTTGCGCGCGCCTCTGCGACTTTCAACCCCGCGAAATCCTTTCCGGCGAGATCAGCCATCTTTCCCCGCTCATTGATGAGCTCGTACATCGGCAGGTTATGCCGCTGGCCGATCTCGTTGTCAGTCTGGTCGTGCGCCGGCGTCACCTTCACCGCACCGGTACCAAACGTCATATCGATCGCGTCGTCGGCGATAATCGGAATTTCCCGGTTCACCAGGGGCAACAAAACTTTTTTGCCGACGAGCTTTTCGTAACGCTTGTCTTTGGGATTCACCGCCACCGCGGCGTCGCCCAGCATTGTCTCCGGACGGGTTGTCGCGACCACGACAAATCCGCTCTTATCGGCAAGCGGATATTTCAGGTGCCACAACTTCCCCTTCTCTTCTTTGTATTCGATCTCCAGATCGGAAAGCGACGTCTGACAGGCAGTGCACCAGCTCACCAGCCGCTTGCCGCGGTAGATCCAGCCCTTTTCGTAATAATGGATGAAGGCTTTTTTCACCCAGGTGGCGTAGGCCGGGTCCATCGTAAAGCGCAGACGCGACCAGTCAGCCGAGGCGCCGATCTTTTTCAGTTGGCCGATGATGATGTCGCCGTATTTCTGCCGCCACTCCCAGACTTTTTCCACGAATTTTTCCCGGCCAAGATCCCAGCGGCTGATTCCTTCTTTTTTCAGCTGTTTCTCCACCACGCTTTGCGTCGCGATGCCGGCATGATCGGTACCGGGAAACCACACTGCCTTGTAACCACGCATCCGGTGATAGCGGATCAGGATATCGGTAATCGTCGCATTGAGCGCGTGTCCCATATGCAGCGAACCGGTCACGTTGGGCGGCGGTAAATGAATCGCGTAAGGTTTTTTCGCACCCTTAAGATTATCGGGGTTGAAATAACCGGACTCCTCCCACTGTCGGTAGATTTTCTCCTCAACCCCTTTTGGTTCATATGCCGGAGCCAACTCCTTTTCCATTTCCATAATTCCCTTATCCTACAATAAAAATCCCACCTAAGTAAGGTGGGATTTGGTCACTCGATTGGCCGGATTGCGAAGCCTTCTTTGGCATTGACGGGGGCATCGCCCTCGCATTTGATTTCATACGAGTGGCCCGCGACAATCCGGTGGCCGAAATTCTCCCTGATCAGTGTGCGCGCCCTGGATTCATCCGCGGCGAAAATTCCGATTTCCGACTTGCTGGTAAATTTCATGGCGACTGCGCTGTGCGATTCGCTTTCCAGTTCCAGTACTACCGAAAACGTTTTCATCGGTCTGTCTCCGCAAGAAACTGATGAGTATCCTAGCAATAAAAAACCCGCCTGGTCAACAGGCGGGTGCGTTATTTGTGCTTGGTCTGAAGATGCTTGGCGATGCGCTGAAGCGCCAGCGTATGCGCCGCCTCCGCCAGTGAGCATCCCTTCGACTGATGAAGGGCGTGAATTTCCTCGATAATGCCGGTCATGATCTGGTCGAGCTGGCGATGCACCTGGCGCAGATCTTCTTCAAGATTCACGTCATGGCGCCGCGGGCCGCGGTTGCGGCTCCACTCCAGATACGAAACCGTCACGCCACCGACATTCGCCGCGATGCCGGGAATGAAAGTGAGGCCGCGATCTTCCAGGATCGCCTGTGCCCCGGTGGTAGTGGTTTCGTTGCCGGCTTCCACGATCAGTTTCGCGTTGATCCGATCGGCATTCTGCTCGGTAATCTGATTTTCCACCGCCGCCGGAATGAGGATGTCGGCATTCGCATACAGAACATCGCCTGGATTCCGAAGCCGGTAGCGGTCATTCCGGTAGCCGGCGAACGTTTTATGTTCGCGGTAGTACTCAAGCACGTCCTTCATACTGAAGTCCGCGCCTTCGTCGTAAATCCCCCCGGAGACATCACTGACCGCGGCCACCCGGAGGAACGTGAACTCTTCATGAATAAGCTTCGCGAGATTCATGCCGACATTGCCGAATCCCTGAATGGCGACACTCCGGTCGCTGCGGCCCGTGAGCTCCAGATATTTTCTGAGAAGGATCAGCAGGCCGCGCGAGGTCGCGTCTTCACGTCCCGGACAGCCGTCATACTCCAGCGGCTTGCCGGTCACCACGGCGGGAACGTTCGGCATCCGGGAAAGCACGTTCCACTCCGCCACTTTGTTGTACATCCAGAACATGGTGCTGGAATTGGTGCCCACGTCCGGACCCGGCACGTACACGTCGGGATGAATCAAATTGTTGCGGAGCAGCTGCTCGGTCGCCTGCTCGGTAACCTGCCGGAGCGTTTCCTGGGTGTGCTGGGCCGGATCGATCACGATCCCCGCCTTGGCGCCACCGAAGGGAAGTTTGGCAAGCGCGCACTTTTCCGTCATGTCGAGCGCGAGCGCCGAGAGCAGATCCATCGACACAGCCGGATGGAAACGGAATCCACCTTTGTAAGGCCGGGCTCCGGTGGAATGCGGATTGCAGTGAAACGCCAGCATCAGCTGAAAGTTTTTCTGGGCGCCGTTCACCCGGGCGCGGATCTTCATTTCGTGGCGCGCCTTAGGCGTGCTTAAATCTTCCATCACCCGATCCGAAATGCCCGCCTGTCCGGCGTATCCCCGAAGCTGCACGATCTTCTCATCGAACACTAGTCTTCTCCTTTCCACACAAATCTCTAGGACGGTCTCCTTTTAACGTTCTGCCGCCAGTGTAGCCAAAATATTGATTTTTGGAAAGCGTTGTTTTAGGATAAACCGGTGGTTGGTTTTGTTCTTCACATTCGGAGGAGGAGACGTATGAACGGCAGCCAGGCGGCGCAGAAGACAACAGTGCAGGAGTTGTTCAGGTATCTTCTGCGGACCGAACAGGATTACCGGGGCGACCTGAATTCGCCGAAGCTGGTGGGAATCATTTCGGAATGCTTTCATCTCACTCACAGCCAGGTGAGGATGGCCCTGCACAATCTCGAGGAAAGAAAATTCATCGAGGTAATCAGGGCCGGCGAGAGCGTCGAAATCCGGCGGGTTGAAATTCTCAACCGCAACTGGATGCAGGCGCCGAAGTCCCCCATTTAAAAAAATTTGCCCTCGCAGGATGCGAGGGCTTTTTTGTTGTCTTCCGTTGGAGAAAAAAGAAAGGGTAATCGTGAGATTACCCTTTTGTGAATTAGGAAGAAAAGAACTGTTTCGGACGTAGTATGTCCGATATATGCTCGCCTAGAGGGCGAACGTTTGTTATTTGGCTTTCGAAGGGCTAAGACCATTATTGCAATCCCGCCTCGCCCACGCAAGCAAAGTTATCCACAGTCCCATCCGGCCTTCGGGAAATTCTCTCGGGAACCGGGTGTCCGTTGCGCTCCTGCGGCGCAACGGCACCACTTAGCTCTCGCCGATTCGCCAAGCACCAAGCCGAATCGGCTCCGAGATATTCCCTCAAGAACATCCCGAAAGCCTCCCTCTTACTTTAGAGGGTGAGGTTGGGCTGGGCCTCCAGCGCGAGTGTCTTTTTGCGGAGTTTTTGGATGTAGGCCGCGGCGGCGATCATCGCCGCATTGTCGGTGTTGAATGCAAAATCCGGCACGTAAAATTCCGCGCCTATCCGCTCCGATTCTGCGGCCAGCGTTTCCCGGAGCAGCCGGTTCGCCGATACTCCGCCGGAGAGCAGGACGGATTTTGCGCCATATTCGCGCGCGGCGCGGATGGTTTTGCCCGCAAGCACGTCAATCACCGCCTGCTGGAACGACGCCGCAACGTCGGCCTTCTTCGCTTTCGGATTATCGCGCAGATAATACAAGACCGATGTTTTGATTCCGGAAAAACTGAATTCGTAATTCTTTTCTTTCATCATCGGGCGCGGAAAGGCGATCGCCTTCGGATCTCCTTTCAGGGAAATTTTCTGGATCTCCGGACCGCCGGGATACGGCAGCTCAAGCAGACGCGCCACTTTATCGAAGGCTTCGCCGGCGGCGTCATCGCGCGTCTCGCCGAGATTTTCCCATTTCGTCGGAGACTTCAGCGCGAGTACCATCGTATGCCCGCCGCTTACCACTAAAGCTATCGCCGGAAAGGCGATACCAAAATTTTTAATTTTAAATTTTAAATTTTTATTTACAGTAATTGGCTGCAGCCAATTACTGTAGAGGTGTCCTTCCATGTGATTGGCGCCGATCAGCGGCTTCTTCAATTCTTTCGCAAGCGCTTTCGCGAACTCGATGCCGGCCCAAAGCGCCGGAGAAAGTCCGGGGCCGACTGTGACCGCGATTGCGTCGAACTTCGGGTGTTCTTTTTTGAGCTGTTCCCAAAGTTTCGGAAGATTGTGAAGATGCTCCCGCTTGGCGAGCATCGGCACCACGCCGCCGAACGGCCGGTGCGTTTCAATCTGGGACGAAACGATATTTTTCAAAACGGTAAAACGGGGACTCCGCAATCCCCCGCTTCCTTTCACCAACGCGATGGATGTCTCGTCGCAGGACGTTTCAATCGCCAGAATTTTCATTGCATATACTAAACCACTTTTATCTTAAAAAATAAAGGTTGGGGAATCGGCTACAAGTCCGGCCGCCGCAGTGGCCGGACTTGTAGCCCGCCCCTCGCTCATTCGCCCGCTGGCGAATTTCGCTGCGGTCTTCGATTCCCGCCGAGCATCAGCAAGCAAAAGCACCGGCGGATGCCGGTGCTTTTGCTTGTAGTAGTCCTAGCGGGAATCGAACCCGCGTTTCGTCCGTGAAAGGGACGCGTCCTGGCCACTAGACGATAGGACCTCAATTTGATTCTACATAGTATAATAGAATTATGACAATCAGGCAACCTGACGATTTTTTCAGGAAGAACCATCCGAAAAAAGTGCTGTTTGAATATTCCAAGATCACTGACCAGATTTACGTCGGCAGCAATCTCTGCTGCCAGGCTCATTTTGTAAAAGAATTGATCAAAAAAGGAATTCGCGCCGATATTTCCCTCGAAGAAAAAACCATTGACGCACCCTATGGCGCCGAGTACTATCTCTGGCTGCCGGTAAAAGACAAAGACGCGCCGTCCTTCAAACAATTCGACGCCGGCATTAAATTCCTGCATCAGCTCATCGAAAACAAAGAGAAGGTGTATGTGCATTGTCTGCGCGGCCATGGCCGGGCGCCCACGCTGGTGGCAGCCTATCTGGCAGTGGCGCAAAGAATGAAGCTCGACCGCGCCATTGCCCTCCTGCAGGAAAAACGTCCTTCTATACACCTTACCGATATGCAACGGCGGTCTCTTCAGAAATTTTTGGACGATTACGCGGTGAGGCGCACCATTCTTTGATTTGCTACTATAATAGTAATGGTGAACATGCTTTCCATAATCAGCGGTGTGGGATTCCTTATTCTCCGTCTGGTGTTTACGACTATTTTCCTTGCCCACGGTCTGCCGAAAATTAAAAACCTGAAAGGCACCGGTGAATGGCTGGCGGCGCAGGGATTCCGCCCCGGCTCGTTCTGGGCCCTCATTCTCGGCCTGACTGAAACCGCGGGGGCGTGCGCAATCCTTGTCGGATTCGCCCTGCCGTATGTGTCCTGGCTTTTCGTTATTGATATGAGCGTCGCAACCCTCTGGAAAATCCGCAAAGGGATGGGATTGAAAGACGGCTACGAACTTGATGTTATTTTGCTGGCAGTGGCGGTCCTTTTTGCCACCAACGGCGGCGGCATATATTCGTTAGACAACTACCTCCGCATATTCTAAGATAGTGGCGTGAAGCACGCGCGTATTTTCGAAATGTTGCCCGGGATGCTTGCCTGGGCAATATTATTATCGGTGATCGGCCTTTCCTGGAAACTTCCGGCGGCCGTCGCCGTATTCATTATTCTGTTTGACGTGTACTGGCTGCTCAAAACGATTTATCTTCTTTTCCATCTCCGGGCCAGCTACATGAATATGCGCCGCCAGCTGAAGACGGATTGGATGGCGATGCTTTCGGGAACCCGCTGGCAGGAAATATATCACCTTGTCATCCTGCCGATGTACAACGAACCGTATGAGCTGGTGCGCGATACCTTCGAGCACCTGAAGCATAACCGCTACCCGAAACAAAATATGATCGTCGTGCTTGCCGCGGAGGAACGGAAACGCGCGGAAACCATTGCCACCGTCAGCCGCATCCAGCGCGAGTATGGCGAAGAATTCTTCAAATTCCTCGTGAGCTGGCATCCCGACAATATCGCCGGGGAGATCGCCGGCAAGGGATCCAACAGCGCCTGGGCGGCAAAGCAGGCCAGGCATCTGATCGACGAAGCCGGCATTCCCTACGAGAATATTCTCGTGTCGGTCTTCGACGCCGACACCCAGGTCTTTCCCGACTATTTCGGCTGCCTTACCTGGAACTTCCTCACCTGCGAAAAACCCCAGCGTTCCAGCTTCCAGCCGATCCCGTTTTTCACCAATAATATTTACCAGACTTCCATGCTCGGGCGCGTCGTCGCGTTTTCCTCCACGTTCTGGCAGATGATCATGCAGTCCCGGTCGCACGCGCTCGTCACCTTCTCATCCCATTCAATGCCCTTCCGGGCGCTGGTGGAGATCGGCTACTGGCAGACGGACGTCGTCTCGGAAGACTCACGCATCTTCTGGCAATGCCTGATTCATTATCATGGCGACTGGCGGGTGGTGCCGCTTACCTACCCCGTGTCCATGGACGCGAACGTGGCGCCGTCCCTGTGGCACACCTTTAAAAATCTTTATAAACAACAGCGCCGCTGGGCGTACGGCGCGGAAAATGTCGCGTATATGCTGAACGGGTTCCGCCGCGATCCCCTGATTCCGCTCAAACAAAAATTGTTCTGGATAATCATGCAGATTGAAAGCTACCGGAGCTGGGCGACCGATTCATTACTGATCTTCGCGCTCGGCTGGCTGCCGATCCTGATCGGCGGGCCAGTCTTTAAGGAAACACTTCTCTCTTATAACCTCCCCGGCACCACCCGGACTATCATGACCATCTCCGGCATCGGCATCGCCACTTCGGCGATCCTTTCCATCATGCTCCTGCCGAAAAAGCCGGACTGGTTCAGGCCGTATCACTATCTCGGCTATGTGGCGCAATGGCTGCTCACCCCCATTACACTGATTTTCTTCGGCTGTTTGCCCGCCATCGAAGCGCAGACGCGCCTCCTGCTCGGCGGAAAATTCAAACTGGGATTCTGGGTCACTCCAAAAACGCGCGCTATTCCAGGTGGATCTGTTTCTGAAACGCGGTAAGGGCGGCGCGGAGCGGCGCGTATCCGGATAGTTCTTTGTCGGATTTCAGAATTTCCTGCGCCGCTTCCCGGGCGGCTTTCACCAGTTCCATATTGTTAAGCGCCCGCATGGCGATGTCGGGAATGCCGGTCTGCTTGTCACCGATGAATTCGCCCGGTCCGCGGATCGCGAGATCCTCTTCCGCCAGTTCAAATCCGTTCTTCGCTTTCAGAAGCGCGTTGAGCCGGTGCGCGGTCACGTCCGAAGTCGCGTCCGTGAAAAGAAGACAATATGACTGATGCTCGCCGCGCCCCACCCGGCCGCGGAACTGATAAAGCTGGGAAAGCCCGAAACGGTCGGCGCCCTCCACCATCATGATGGCGGCGTTGGGCACGTCCACGCCGACCTCAATGACCGAGGTGGAAACCAGGATATGCGTCGCGCCCGCGGAAAACTCGGACATGATCTGCGCTTTTTCAGGGCTTTTCAATTTGCCGTGCAGCATCGCCACGCGGAGATCGGGAAATATTTTCTTGGAGAGCGATTCGTGCACTTCGGTAACGTTTTTCACTTCCGCCCAAAGATTCTTCCGCTTGTCCACGCTCCCCTCCGCCCTCTCTTCCTCATGTTTTCCTTCTTCCGATTTTTCTATGCGCGGGCAGATTACAAACGCCTGCCGCCCCTGCTTGATCTGCTGGCGGATGAATTCATAAGCATTCTGCCGGTGTTCCGGCGGCACTATTTTGGTGGAAATCTCCTTTCTTCCCTTCGGCAGCTCGTCAATAATCGACACGTCGAGATCGCCGAAGATCGTAAGGGCGAGCGTACGGGGAATCGGAGTGGCGCTCATGGAAAGAAAGTGTATGGTCGTCTCCAATCCCGGCTGCCGCTCCTGTTTTACCAGCGCCGCGCGCTGATCCACCCCGAACCGGTGCTGTTCGTCCACGATGGCGAGCGCGAGATCCCGGAATTCCACCGGCTTCCTGGTTTTCCCTTCGGAGATCAGCGCGTGCGTGCCGAGCACCAGCTTTATTTTTCCGGCGGCAATCTCCGCAAGGAGCTTGGACCGGGTGGTTTTTGTTTCCAAGGCGTCGCCATAGTACATCCGCGCTTCCGAGCCGGTGAGCATGCCGATTCCGATCGGATGATGCCTGAAAATCCCAGTCAGCGTTTTGTAATGCTGGCGCGCCAGCACCTCCGTGGGCGCCATGAAGGAGGTCTGCTTTCCATTCTTCGCGGCCGCGAGTGCCGCGATCGCCGCCACTACGGTTTTTCCGGATCCCACGTCGCCCTGTAAAAGGCGGTTCATCGGCTGGCTTTTCCGCAGATCGTTCAAAATTTCATCCAGACTCCGGCGCTGGGCCCCGGTAAGCGGAAATGGAAGTCCGGCGATCACCTCCTCAACCCATTTCTCCTCTATAAGAAGCGGCGGCGCTTTTTCTTTAGCAAGCGCGATCCTGTTTTTCAAATTAGTCAGCTGGAGAAGTAAAAGTTCGCTGAACGCGAAGCGTTCCCGCGCCCGTTCCGCCTGGGCCAGGGTGGCAGGAAAATGAATTGCCCGGAGCGCGCTCATCAGGTTGGGAATTTCGTACCCGTCAAGAATATGCTGGGGGATAAAATCTTTCGCGGGTTCCATCGCCCGCAAAATGGCCGCGGTCAGAAACCGCAATCCCTTCGAGGTGAGCCCTTTGGTTTCGGAATAAATCGGAATGAGACCGGCGGTATGCTTCGTCTGGGTGGTCGCGGCAACCGGTTCGTAGGCCGGGCTTTGCATGACAAGCTCCTCATTGGAAAGCACCACCTTTCCGGCAAAATTTACGCGCAATCCGGAACGCAGAGCCTTTGCGATGTAGGGCTGGTTAAACCAGACCGCTTTAATGCCTCCCGTGTCGTCGGCAATCAAGGCTTCGATAATAACGAATTTGCGGCGCCAGGAGCGCCGCAGTGAAACGTTGCGGACCACGCCGTGGATGGTAGCGGCCTGGTTTATTTTGAGATCCGCTATTTTGACGATGGTCGAAAAATCATCGTACCGGAAGGGAAAGTGCCAGAGCAGATCACGGACAGTTTTGATATTCAGCTTATCGAGCTTCGCCAAAAACTTTTCGTTGATTCCCCTGATAATCTTGAGTTCGGTGTCGAGGCGGATCATTTTGCAATATCCATCATTTAGCTGCCTATAGTATAACAAAATTAAGAAAAAGTGAATACTCTTAAAAAATAAAAAGCTCCCAGTAACACTGGGAGCCTGGAGATCAGCCGATTCGGATTTCCTTGTCGGTTTCTCTCCGGATAATTTTGGAAACATCCACGTCCGTCAGCGGCTGCCACCGGTGCGATTTCCGGATCGCCGTCTCGCGCCTCACGACTTCCGGGTCTTCACCACCCGCCACGTCGGCGGAAAGGAGGTTGAGACTCTGGAAAAACGCGTCGGCATGGCGACCCTTGAGAATGAATGGCGCCTCCTGCTTCTGCTCGCCCTTCTTTTTCTGCTCGGCAAAGTAGGCGGCCATTTCTTCAGGCGGCACGATCGTCGACTCCGGCCGCTTGATGACATCCGGCTTCGGAACCGACCCGTCTCTGGTAACCGCCTCGATCAGCTTGGCGGCCATCTCGTCCGATCCGGACATCCAGGACTCGCTCCGTTCCACCTGGGAAAGCGTGATTGCCGGCAACGCCGAACTTGACTCATCCAGCATGTCTCACCTCTCAAATTTACTAATCGCAATAATACATAAAATGTGCTATTTTGTCAATGATGCTTTTCTGTGCCTCAAAGCTGTGGTACATTTTGCTCAGATAAGGGTGCGTAGCTCAGTGGCAGAGCGGTCGTCTTATACACGACTGGTCCCTGGTTCGATCCCAGGCGCACCCACACTAAGATGCAGCACTAAGGCGTTACACCGCCAGCGGTTTCAGATTAAACGGCTTGAGCAAGGCGTAAAAATCTTCGTGTTCCAGCGTTTCTTTCTCAATCAACGCGTGAGCGATCGCGTCCAGTGCTTTCTTCCGGGTGGTAATAATTTTTTTCGCTGCGTCGTATGAGCGCTCTATAAATCCGTTCACTTCTTCGTCAATCTCCGCGGCCACCTTCTCGGAATAGTTGCGTTCTGAACTTATTTCCTTGCCCAAAAATATCAGTTCATCGGTTTTTCCGAAGGTGAGCGGCCCCAGCTTGTCGCTCATGCCGTACTTCGTCACCAGGGCACGCGCCAGCTCCGATGCCTGCTTAAGATCATTGGACGCGCCGGTGGTAAGATCGCCGAATACTATCTTTTCCGAAGCATATCCTCCCACCATGGTCGCGATATCGGTCAAAAACTGGGACCGGGTGCGGAGCCGGTTCTCTTCAAGAGGAAGTTTCAGCGTGTACCCGCCCGCAGGTCCGCGGCTTATAATCGAAACCTTATGCACCGGATCGGCGTCCTTCAAACTCGCCGCCACCAGCGCGTGCCCCGCCTCGTGATACGCGGTAATTTTCTTTTCATTTTCGGAAATAACCCGACCCCGCCGCTCCGGCCCGAGAATCACTTTTTCTATGGAGTCAAAAAGGTCCTGCTGGGAGATGGTCTTGCGGTTGTGCCGCGCCGCGGCGATCGCCGATTCGTTGAGCAGATTCGCAAGATCGGCGCCGGAAAATCCCGGCGTCCGGACTGCTACCCGCCGCAAATCCACGTTCTTCTCCATGAGTTTTCCACGGGCGTGCACCTTCAGAATCTCCTCGCGGTCCCGGATGTCCGGCATATCCAACACTACCCGACGGTCAAACCGCCCCGGCCGGAGCAGCGCCCGGTCCAGAATATCCGGCCGGTTCGTGGCCGCGATGACGATCACCTGGGTATCCCGGTCGAATCCGTCCATTTCCACGAGAATCTGGTTGAGCGTCTGCTCGCGTTCATCGTGTCCGCCGCCTACGCCCGCTCCCCGTTCCCGACCGATCGCGTCGATTTCGTCAATAAATAAAATCGAGGGAGCGGATTTTTTCGCGGTCGCGAACGCGTCGCGCGTGCGCGCGGCGCCCACTCCCACGAACATTTCCACGAATTCCGACGCGGAAATATGGAAAAACGGCACGTTGGCTTCACCGGCAACCGCGCGGGCAAGCAACGTTTTTCCCGTTCCCGGCTGGCCCATCAGCAACACGCCGCGGGGAATGCGGGCGCCGATCTCCAGATACTTTTGAGGATTTTTCAGGAAATCCACCACCTCTACCAGTTCCTGCTTCGCCTCCTTCAGCCCGGCGACGTCCTTGAACGTAAGCCGGTCCTTGAACGCGCTGAAAAGCCGGATGTTGGCCCGTCCGAACGTGAACGCCTGATTGCTCCCGGACTGCGCCCGGCGGAAAATAAGCCAGAACATTATTCCAATGATCACCAGCGGAAGGATTGTCGGGATCAGAATGCCGAGCCAGAACTTCGTCCCCGATTCCTCCTGAACGTCCAGGGCGACGCCCTGAAGCGCCTTCGGGTCCACTCCATAATTCTTCAACGTTTCCGTAAGTCCGGACTCGCTTTCCTTGGTCGCCGTCGCCTGATCGCCGTTTTTAAGGGAGATGGTAAGGTCATTTCCATTCACCGTAATTTTCTGAACTTCGCCGGCATTGATTTTCGTGGCCAGTTCATTCATATCCAGATGGGTCTTCTCCGGACCCGACGTAAATACGAAGGAAAAGATGAGCGCCAACGACATTAAAATGACTACCGCCCAAAAAATATTGGTATATAAGGATTTATTGTTCATATTCCCAAAAGTTGCACTCTATAATAATTTATCTTATCATACCTTTCAAGGTTATGAAAAACCTTTTAAAAATAGTTTTTATAGGGTTGGTCATTTTCGGCCTGGTGGCAACCTACATGAACTTTGGTTCTGTGGTGTCGACCCAGCAGGCGCAGCAGCAGGCCAACACGGAACAAAGTCTGGGCAAATAGTCCGGCGATTTGCGGGAGTAGTTCAGCAGCAGAACGCTTCCTTGCCAAGGAAGAGGTCGCGGGTGCGAATCCCGTCTCCCGCTCCAATATATAAAAACTCCAGCCATGGCTGGAGTTTTTATGTTGTTCTGCTTTTATTTAGCAAGATAGAGACAGTCCCAGATTTTCACGCCCTGATCCGTAAGGGCATAATGCCAGAAGGTCAGCCGATCCCCTTCCATATCCACCAGCCCGAATCCGAAATGCTGGTTGTCAGTGAAGGCCACCCGCGGGTCATTCCCGGCAAGCTCGTAGCGGTTTTTCCCGCCCACGCCCTCCACGATGTAGGTTACGTTTTTCACGGGCTGGAAGCGGGTATAGATGTGATCATGCCCGTTGAAAACAATGTCCACTCCGTACTCCTCGAACACCGGCTTCCATATTTCCTTAATTGCGTCCGTTTCGGTATTTTTCCGGTTGTTGCTGAATACCGGATGATGGAAGAACACGAACTTCCAGCGGGCGCCGGACTTCGCCAGATCGCGCTTTAACCAGTCGGTCTGCTCGTCGGTGATCTGATTGGAATCGAGCGCGACAAAATGGGAATTACCATAATCGAAGCTGTAATAACGGCGGTTCCGGTCAGCCCAGAAGTCGTAGCCGGGCAAAAAGAAATTCTTCAGGAACGGTCCGCCGTCGGCAGTGCCGCAGTCATGGTTACCGAGCGAAGGAAAGAATGGCGCATTCGCGATCAGCCGGGCATACGGTTTGTAAAATTTGCCCGGGTAATTTTCGTCCTCGCCTTTGGAGTAGACGAGATCGCCGGTATGGATAATCAGGTCGGGATCTCTTTCCGCCACCGCCTCCGCGACCGCATACTGATCGGGCGTTCCCGAGCCGGAATCGCCGAATACCGTGAAGAAAAAACGCTCGTGTGCCCGGCGGCCCGTCCGGAATTCCCCTCTGCCGATTTCAAAATTGTCGGCATAGATCTTGTAGGAATAGACCCGGTAGGGCCGGAGATCGCCCAACCAGAAGACGTGCCGGCCTTCCTGGGAATACGTGGACCGCTCACTACAATATTGGGATTTCGCTTCCCGATACTCGATCTTACCGACGGCATCTTTGTCGGTGCGCCAGGTAACGATCATTCCGTTCCGCCCATCGTAATTGCCATACTGAATCATCGGGCCGCCCACCAGCATCACCGGCGACTTCTCAAAGACACAGGGGCCGTTGCAGGCGGCGATTCCCAGCGCCATAAGCGCTGCGCCGCGAATCAACCAACGCATCATGTTCCGTCTCCAGTCTCAAAAAACTAAACACAGCCTAACAGGAAAACGCTCCGATTGCCAGCTAAAAAGTTACACTCCGGCTTCCTTAAGCGCGCGGATCTCGTCTAAAAATTCCTTGTCATCTTCCGGCGTAGTCTGCTCCAGCTCTGCCAGCGCCCGCCAGGTTTCTTCAAGCTCCCTGCTGCTCTTCACGCCAAGCGCCTCCAGGACGGTGCGTGCAGTTTCCTTATCCAGACTCCGCTCGTATGACTCTTTTTCTTTTTTCGAATTCGCCGTTTCCTTCTCCAAAAATTTCTCCACCCGCTTCAAATCTTCAGAGCTGGGCTCCTTACTTTCAAAACTTTCCTGACGGGGAAATGTTTCCATAATGCTTATATTATGTATCAAAATAATGGTGCTTGCCAACTTTGACCGTGACATGCTCCGGAACTGTTGCGCCGGCGTCTTGTACTTTTTGCCCGTTAAATTCCACACCCCCCTGCTCTACAAGTCTGCGCGCCTCGCTTTTGCTTGCCGCAGCACCCGCTTTCACCAACGCCTCCACTACATTCAGACCGGCCACGTTCTTTTTCGGCCTCTCTGAAGGAGCTTCTTTTTTTGAAAATACCCGGATAAACTCTTCTTTCGCCTGTTGGCCCGCCTTTGTTCCGTGGTACATTCCGACAATAATCCGGCCGAGCTCCAGCTTCGCCTCGCGCGGATCCGGCATTGTCCGGTTTTCATCAGTCAGTAACTCATAATACTTATCAATCAGATTGTCCGGCACGGCCATAATCTTGCCAAACATATCCATGGGCAATTCGTCCAAGCCGATATAATTCCCCGCGCTCTTGGACATTTTTTTCACGCCATCGGTCCCCTCCAGGAGCGGGAGCGTGATCACGTCCTGCTCGGCTATTTCATATGATCGCTGCAGCTTCCGCCCCATCAGCAGATTAAATTTCTGGTCAGTGCCGCCGATTTCCACGTCGGCTTTCACCATGACCGAATCGTATCCCTGCAACAACGGGTAGAATTCCTCCAGCACGGTGATTTCCTTTCCTTCTTTGAGCCGTTTCTGGAAGTCGTCCCGCTCCAGAAGACGCTGGACGCTTTCGCGGCGGGCGAGATCAAGAAACAATTCCGCATTCTTCTTGTACCACCTGCTGTTGTAGACGACTTCCGCTTTTTTGATAGTGAGTACTTTTCCCGCCTGCTTCAGATAATTTTTCAGATTCTGCTTCACGTCTTTTTCGGTAAGCGGCTTGCGCGCCTCGTTGCGGCCGGAAGGATCGCCGATCATCGCGGTAAAGTCCCCGATAATAAGCACCACCTGATGGCCGGCATCTTGGAACTGGCGCAATTTGCGGAGCGGCACGGTGTGGCCCAGGTGCAAATCCGGTGCGGTCGGATCGATGCCGAATTTCACCCGCAGCTTCCTGCCGGAATTCAGCGCATGCTCAAGATGCTCTTTCACAATCACCTCGGCCACGCCCCGCGCAAGCAGCTTTTCACCGTCTGAATTCATACAGTCCATTTTACCTGAAATAAAAAATCTGGCTATTCGAGCCAGATTTTGTTGTTACCATCGATTCGCGATCTCTACCGTGAGAAGCGCGGGGCGCTCCTCCAGAACAACGAACCGGAGATTGAGCGGCGCGTAGTAAAAGTAGCGCACCGCCTCAAGCCGGTTGGCGAAGAGGCGCTTTATCTCCCCCTTCACGCTTAATTGTTTTTCATGCGCCGCTGAGAAGCAGCGCTGCAATTGCCTGATGAAATGCTCCTTGTCATAGAAATGTGGATTGCCGATTTTTGTGACATGGCAATACCGCGCGACAAACCTTTGCCAGGCATGTTTGGTGACTGTCACCTTTCCTGTTGTGTGCTGAGCTACGGAAAGGTGGTCCGGGCATTCCAACAGCTCTTTGATCAATTTTTCTTTAAGCCGCCGCTGGGTCTCCAAGTGAGAGACGACCCTGACGGGAGTGATTTTTTGAACCGGTTTCGGCGTATCCTTTTTCGCAAAAAATTCCTGAATCATTTTTTTGATTCGCGGAACCTCTTTGATTATTGGATAAAAATCCCACCGGATTTTGTTTCCAAAATTGCCCGCGCGAATGTCGGATGTTCCAAAAAGCAGCTTGTGCAGGTTTTGGAATACGGCGAATGTCGGAAACTCTGGCCGCGTACACGATCGCGACGTTCCCTCCGCCGCTTCCAAAAATTCAATGAGCCGAAGGGTTTCCGAATCTGAAAATTGTGCGTTGAGTATTTGCCTCGCGTCGTCCAGACTCATCAACCGAGCCACCGCTTCTCCTTTCGATTTTCAAAGTGCCTCCGCCAATATTGGCGACGCCGAAAGAATAACACACTTTTAGAATAAATCAACTGAAACACTCCGACGGCGCGGGGGGCTATCTTTTGGATTTCACAATTTCGTCCACCACTCCGTATGCCTTCGCTTCTTCGGCGCTCAGATAATAATCGCGGTCGGTGTCTTTCTCGATTTTCGCGAAAGACTGGCCGGTGTGCTTGGCGATGATCTGGTTCAGCTTGTCCTTCATTTTAATGATCTGTTTCGCGGTAATTTCAATCTCCACCGCCTGGCCTTCCGCGCCGCCCATCACCTGGTGAAGCAGGATCTCCGAGTTCGGCAAGACAATGCGCTTCCCTTTTTTGCCGGCTGCCAGCAGCACTGCCGCCATTGACGCGGCCATGCCGATGCAGACCGTGGAGACATCCGGCTTCACATATTGCATCGCGTCATAGATCGCCATGCCGGCCGTAACCGAACCGCCCGGACTGTTGATGTAAAGCTTAATGTCCTTTTTCGGATCCTCGTGCTCAAGATGGAGCAGCTGGGCGATAATCACGTTGGCAAGCCCGTCGGTAATCGGTCCGCCCAGGAAAACAATGCGCTCTTTCAACAGGCGGGAATAGATATCAAACGCCCGCTCGCCTCCCGGCACCCGCTCAATGACGGTCGGGATCAGATAGTCGTTGTGTAATTCGTTTTTCATTATTTTTGTGCTTCCAAAAATGTAAAGACTTTTTCGTTTTGCAATACTCCATAAATATACTGGTAATTTTTATCATCTTCAACACCGCCCTGCTGCTTCCTCACCTCCTCTTCGGTCGGTTCCAGTTTTTCCACCTGCGCGAGCTTGTACATCACCAGGTTATTCCGGACATTCGCTTTCGATTTTTCGTAGACCTCCTTTTGGACATCTTCCTCTTTTTTTCCGCCGGCCTTCAGCATCGGGCCGTATTGCCTGATCATATTGTTGTACGTTTTTTGCACCATCACCTCTGGCAGATCGATTTCGGTTTCCTTGGCGATTTCATCCAGCATCTTCAGACGGAGCCGGTCATGCTCGCGCACGTTCTTTTCGGCCAGAATTCCCTCGCTCACGTTTTTCCTGAGCGCGTCCAGATTTTCAAATTTGCCGAGCGATTTCGCGAATTCGTCATTCAGCTCCGGCAATTTTTCCCCTTCTTTCCGCTGATTGCGGAGCCATTCGAGCGTCTGGTCGACTTCTTTCTGCTCAACCTGCTGGGGCTTCTCTTCCGCCATTACTTTCTTCGCGATCTTTTTATAGTTGGCAAGATTGATTTCCGGAAACACGGTAAGCGTCGCTTTGTACATGATGCCGAGATCCTTTGAGTCCTCGATCTGTACCTGCGGCGTATCGATCAGCGTCCATTCGTTGTCTTTGGTAATTTCATCCAACGACCAGCGCACGGCGTTGCGGCCGGCTTCATTGAATGCCGCTTCTTTGTCCACGGCGCTTTCCGCGATCTCTTTCGGCGCAGTCCCCGGCCGGAACCCTTTCAGATGCACATTCTTCAGCGCGGCGTCATAGGCCTGCTGGTAGTACGGCAAAAATTCCTTCTGTTCCAGACTGACCTCCACCTCAATTTTTGATCCCGGCAATTTCTTGAATGAAGATTTCATTGTTGAAATATATTATAACATTTTTCCGCAAAAGAAAAGACCCAGTGTTGACCGGGTCTTCGGGAACGTTTTTCCTTGTCTAGTGCTTGGCGTTGAACTCGGCGATGTGGTCATTCCACTCGAGATCGGCCCATTCGTTACGGCCGTACCTGATCTCCACCGCCACGCCCTTCTCGAACCGCACAATCTCCAGACAGTGCGAAAGGTGGATGCCCCAGTAGCCGACTCCGGTGTAATCATCCGGCAATTGTGCCTGGAAACTCGCGCCGGACGCGGGGTTGAGGTGCGACTCCTTGAGGGAATGCCCCTTCCAGTCCTGAACCTCCTTCACCGTCATGCCGGGATAGATGAGAAGCTCGCGCCGCTGCGCCTCCGTCGAGAACGGCCAGGGTCCATACGGCGCGCAACCCGCGGCCAGAACCACCACGCCCACCAGAAGCAGCCACTTCTTGAAAGAGCCCACGATTCCTCCTTCCGAGCGTACGCTCCAATCAAAAGAACAGGTACACTATAATTAAATTCTAATGATTTGTCAACAATCTACAGCAGCGAGACGATCAGGAGGGCCACGATGTTGATGACTTTGATCAACGGATTGATCGCCGGACCGGCGGTATCTTTGTAAGGATCGCCGACGGTGTCGCCGGTGACCGCCGCTTTGTGCCAGTCAGTGCCCTTGGCTCCCGCGGCTTCAATATATTTCTTCGCATTGTCCCAGGCCGCGCCGCCGGTCGTCATCGAAATGCCGAGGAAAATTCCCGTCACAATTGTTCCCACCAGCAGGCCGCCGAGCGCTTCCGGCCCGAGAATAAATCCCGTCAAGAGTACCGCGGCAATCGGCAGAATCGCCGGCACGATCATTTTGCTCAAAGCGGACTTCGTCACGATATCCACCGCGCGGCTGTAGTCCGGCTTAGCAGTTCCTTCCATAATCCCCTTAATCTCGCGGAACTGGCGGCGGATCTCCTCCACTACCGCGGCCGCGGCCTCACCGACGGCGCGCATCGCCATCGAGCTGAAAAGAAACGGGATCATCGCGCCTATAAACAAACCGGCCACTACATACGGATTCTGCAGCTCAAAGAGCACGAGTCGTCCGAAATTATTGAATCCTTCCACGTAGCCGGCAAACAGCACCACCGCGGCCAGTCCGGCGGACGCGATCGCGTATCCCTTGGTCACCGCTTTCGTAGTGTTGCCCACCGCGTCCAGCGCGTCGGTAATTTCCCTGACTTCCTTCGGAGCGCCGCTCATTTCGGCAATGCCGCCGGCGTTGTCGGTAATCGGGCCGAAGGAATCAATCGCCACCACAATACCTGCGACAGAAAGCATGGCGGTCGCGGCGAGCGCGATGCCATACACGCCGAGCAGCGCGTAGGCGCCGAGCATGCCGGCAACGATCACCAGGATCGGAAGCGCCGTGGATTCCATGCCGATGGCAAGACCCATAATAATATTGGTGCCGTGGCCGGAGCGGGAGGCTTCAGCAATCAGCTTCACCGGGCGGAATTTTTTCGCCGTATAATAATCAGTAACAAGCACCATGAGCACAGTTACCACAAGGCCGATGAGCGTCGTCAGGAATACTGCCATCGTGTTCTCCGGGAAATAGTGCGCGGATGCCCAGTAGAAAAGCCCGGCGGACACCACCAAAGCCACCGCCAGCGCCTTGTACAGAGCGCCCATGATCGCCATTTTATTTTTTCCGAGCTTCGCAAACCATCCCCCGACAATGGACGCGATGATCGCGAGCGCACCGAGCACGAGCGGAAAGGCGAGTTGGGCTCCCTTCAAGAATGAGGCGCCGAGCAGCATCGCCGCGGTAAGCGTCACGGCATAGGTTTCAAAAAGATCGGCGGCCATGCCGGCGCAGTCGCCGACGTTATCGCCCACGTTGTCGGCGATCACGCCCGGATTGCGCGGGTCATCTTCCGGAATACCGGCCTCCACTTTGCCGACAAGGTCAGTGCCGACATCCGCGGCTTTCGTGAAAATACCGCCGCCGAGACGGGCGAAGATGGAAATCAGACTGGCGCCGAAACCGAGGCCGATGAGCGACCGGACGCTGCCGGTCGCGAAATAGAATCCGGCGACCGCGAGCAGACCGAGGGCCACCACCAGGAATCCGGTAACCGATCCGGCTTTAAACGCGAGGGACAGAGAGGCGTCCATTCCCTGGGAA
Source organism: uncultured Candidatus Saccharibacteria bacterium (assembly GCA_964637575.1). Taxonomy (GTDB): domain Bacteria; phylum Patescibacteriota; class Minisyncoccia; order UBA6257; family WO2-44-18; genus JAHFLQ01. The sequence goes on along the minus strand of CAZWVU010000003.1, from coordinate 47,525 downwards.
GCCGCGGCGGCAGTTTTGGAATTGGAGCGGACCGCCACGTTCATGCCGATGTATCCGGCCAGCGCCGAAGCCAAGGCACCCACTAAAAATCCGAGCGCCATCAGCCACCCGAGTGCCAGATATAACAACACCAGCAAAGGAACGCCGACATACGCCACCGTTTTGTACTGCCGGTTCAGATATGCGGAAGAACCGAGCTGGATGGCGTGGGAAATTTCCTTCATTTTGTCATTTCCCGCCGGCTGTTTCTTCAGCCAGAGCATAATATAGACACTGTAGCCGATGGCGACTGCGACTGGAGTGAAGATCAAGTAATAAATATTCATAGTATTGATTGTAAATTTTAAATTTGAAATTTTCAATTTTGAATCAATGATTCAATGTTTAAAACATTAAGTCATTAAAAATTCAATTAAAATTTGTAATTTAAAATTATTCTGGGGATTTTTCTTCAGCGGCTTCCGCAATGCCGCCTTCCTGGGCTTCCTCCGGTTTCGCGGCGGAACGGACGTCAATCTTCCAGCCCGTAAGCTTCGCGGCGAGACGGACGTTCTGGCCGCCCTTGCCGATCGCCAAGCTTAACTGGTCCTCCGGAATGTAGACGCGGGCTTCGCGGCGGGGCAAAATTTCCACACGCTCCACTCTCGCGGGAGAAATAGCGCTCGTAATGAATTTCGCCGGGTCTTCAGAATATTCTACAATATCCAGTTTTTCCTGGCCAAGTTCGTTGGACACCGCCATCACGCGCGTGCCGCGCTGGCCCACGCAGGATCCCACCGGATCCACGCCGTCCACTTTGGACATCACCGCGATCTTGGTGCGACTACCCGGCTCGCGGGCGATGAACTTCACCTCAATCACGCCGTCGTTTATTTCCGGTACTTCCATCGCAAACAACTTGCTGACGAAACGGGGATGGGCGCGGGAGAGGACAATGCCCGGCATCTTGGCGTCGGACTGCACCGCCACCACGTAAAAACGCATGCGTTCACCGGCACGATAGTGCTCGCCTGGAATCGTTTCATTGTAGAACATCACGCCGGTCGTGCGGCCCAGATCAATATACACATTGCCGCGGTCAAAACGCTGGATGATGCCGCTGACGATCTCGCCTTCCTTGTTTTTGAATTCGCCGAGCACGGAATCGCGCTCCGCCTCGCGAAGCCGCTGAAGAATGACCTGCTTCGCGGTCTGGGCGGCAATGCGGCCGAAATCTTCCTTCGTTTCCAGGGGAAATTCCAGCTCGTCGCCGAGCTTCACGCCTTCCTTCACCTTTTTGGCTTCGTCCAGAAACATGTGCCGGTCGGGGTTATAGCGCGGAATCACCGGTTCGCCCTCCGGTGTTAATTCCACCGGCTTGCTTTCCGGGATCGGCTGCTGCGCCTCTTCCGTGCCTTCCTCGACGATCCGGACAGTAGTTTCATCGACGACGGTTTTTACCTGCCAGAATTTCAAGGCGCCGGTCTTCAGATCGAATTTGCACTTCACCATCTCGCCCCTCTGCCCGTATTCCCGTTTATACGCCGCGGCGATGGAAGACTCGATTGCTTCCAGGATTTTTCCGGCGTCAATTCCCTTCTCTTCGGCAATCTGGTCGATCGCCTTTTTCAGTGTTTTTAAATCAAACATTTTGTAATTAATTTGGTAAACCTTTTATTTATAAAGAATGGCCGCTCCGCGAGCGACCATCCATGAATAATTTCATTATATAAAAAAACGGCCCGTTGTCAACGGGCCGCAAATTCGCGGCATTTGTAACCGATGTTCCTGAGGAACTCCAGCATTTCGGAAATCGTCGGGAAGCGGGTGTTCATGGTGGAGCATTTGTCGCTCTGGACGATGGACGGATCCCGTTCCTCGTGGAGCGTCCGCCGCAGTTCATCGGCCAGTTTCCGCTGGCGGCTGCTGCCATCCTGCTTGAACGAAATGCAGACCCTTCCATGGAAGACCGTCGCGTCCACTTCCAGCTCCGGATCTTCCAACCCCTGACCCCTGATTGCGATGCGGCTCTTCGAGCTCATAAAACCCTCTCAAACGTACTGATGAAAATTAAACAAAATTTACTATTCGTTGTCAAATGGATAAAAAAATCCCCCTACACTCCGTAGGGGGACCAGATGTTTTTCACTTGCGTCGCTTCATAGAGGAACTTGAGCACCGCGGAGTTGCCTCCGTTCAGCCAATCCAGCGGTGCGCCATAGGATGTCCACACCCGCTTCATGTTGCTGACGGACAGTGCTTCCGCCATGGTACTGCCGGCCGCATCACCGAAATACCACATTGCGTCCACGTCTTCGTGTTCCGCGAGCACCTTCGCGAGCGCCTCGGGCTTGTGCGCCGACACAATATTCACCACGCCGGCCGGGATGTCCGAGTTCTGGAGAACCTGGATGCATTCCATTGCCGTATAGGAATATTTGCCGGCGATATAGACCACCGTGTTGCCCATTGCGATTGCGGGAGCGATTGCGCCGATCATCCCCAGCAGTGGGTATTCGTCGGCTCCGCGGATTCCGATCACGCCGATCGGCTCTTTCAATGCCGCAACGAGTGCCCGGTCCGGAACCGAATGGACCCGTCCCTCAAACTTGTCGCAGAGCGCCGCGTAATCAAACAGCCGGGAACAGCAGATCTCCACTTCGGCGAGACCCGCCTTCTCGGAACCGTGCGATTCCAATGCCACATATCCGCCAAAACGCTGTTTCTGCGCCTGAAGATTTTCCGCGAGAAAGTAAAGAATTTTCGCGCGAAGGTCGGCGGTCTGATCCGCCCACGCCTCCTGCGCGTTCCGCGCTGCCTCCACAGCATTGCGGACATCCTTGCGGTTGGCGTCGGGCAGCCTGCCCAACAGGCACCCGCGATAGCCGCGCGCCGGAAAATTCGCCTCACCATCGGGACGGACAAGTTTTCCGCCGATGTACAGTCGATACGTCCGGTCGATTACTTCCGCGTCACGAACCTCCGGCATCACATCCTTCATAAAGAACGCCGCCGGATGGGTGTATTCCCGGACTTCTGACTCCTTCAGATATTCCCGGACGCCTTCACTTCCGCCTTCGCGGCCATACCCGCTTTCGCGGTAGCCGCCGAATCCGGAAGAGGCGTCGAACAGATTCGTGCCGTTGATCCAGACCGTTCCGGCCTTGATCTTCTTCGCCGTGTAAAACGCCCTATCAATATCCTGGCTCCACACGGACGCCGCGAGACCGTAACGCGTGTTGTTGGCGAGCTCCACCGCCTCTCTGGGAGTACGGAAGCTCATGCACACCAGCACCGGCCCGAAAATTTCTTCCTGGGCCAGCGTGCCGGACTGCGAAACATGTTCGATCAACGTCGGCGGAAAATAGTAGCCGACAAGATCGGGCAGCCAGTTTTCGGGCTGCCACACTTCCCCGCCTTCCTGTTTTCCCAACTCGACGAGCTCCCTGATTTTGCAGAACTGCGCTTCGGAATTGATGGCGCCCATGTCGATCGCCTTGTCGAGCGGATGACCGGCGCGAAGCTTCTTCATTCTTGTCTTGAGTTTTTCAATGAACCGCGCGGAGACGCTCTCCTCGACGAGCAGACGCGAGCCGGCACAGCAGACCTGGCCCTGATTGAACCAGATCGCGTTGACGACTCCTTCAACCGCTGAATCCAGATCGGCATCGGCATACACCACAAACGGCGACTTGCCGCCGAGTTCCAGCGTCAACCGCTTTCCCGTTCCGGCAGTGGCCTTGCGGATAATCCGTCCGACCTCCGTCGATCCGGTAAAAGCGATTTTCCACGGAACCGGATGGTTCACGATATATTCGCCTGTTGTCCCGTCGCCGGTGACAATATTCACCACGCCGGGCGGCAGGCCGACTTCTTCCTTGAGCATTTCGGCAAACATCAGTGCCGTGAGCGGCGTCGTTTCCGCCGGCTTCAGCACCACCGTGTTGCCCACTGCGATCGCAGGAGCGATCTTCCAGGCGAGCATCAACAGCGGGAAGTTCCAGGGAATGACCTGGCCCACCACGCCGCCGGCCCGCATGTCGGGAAATTCGTGTTCATGCCGCGTTGCCCAGCCGGCATGGTAATAGAAGTGCCGGATCGCGAGCGGAATATCAATGTCGCGGGTTTCGCGGATAGACTTTCCATTATTGAGCGATTCCAGCACCGCGAACAGCCGGGCGTGTTTCTGCAGGCAGCGCGCGATCGCGTACAAGTAGCGGGCGCGGCCGTATCCTCCGAGCTTCTTCCAGGAATCGCCTGCTGTGTCGGCGGCTGCCATCGCGAGATCAACATCGGCGCGCTGGCCCTGTGCCACTTCGGCAAGGACTTCTTTCGTCGCCGGACAGATCGTGGGAAAACGTTTTTCCGGATCCGCCGCGATCCATTCTCCGTTGATGAAGTGGCTGAATTTTCCGTCGTATTTTTTCAGCCATGCGCGGACATTCGCGTCCGATTCCGGCGCGGGGCCATACCCCGGATGGTCCAGAAATTCCCTGATTGTACCGGTATTCAAACAGCACCTCCTATCCAATTGACTGACGATGGAATGCCGAATACGTTCCGCGTACAAGATGGGAAAGCTGACGATTGATGTCGTTGAGCAATCCTTCCTGTCCGCTGGAGGCGCCGATCCGGAACAGCTCCGGCCGGCACCAGTCTTCGCCGAGCTCTTCGAGCATCAGCGCATACCAGAGCATCGCGTCCTTCGCGGTTTTGATCCCACCCGCCGGTTTCAGTCCGATGCGCCGTCCGCTTTCGCGGATCTGGCGCGCCATGACCAGGCCGGTTTCCAGCGTCGCGTTGGTATCCTCAAACCCCGTCGATGTTTTGATGAAATCGCCGTTGCGGCTCGCCGCGATCGCGACCGCCGCCGCCTTCGCGACATTGTCGAGCGTTTTCAAATCGCCGACGCCGAGAATGGTTTTCATTCTGGCCTTGCCACAGGCATCGCGCAGGAGCGTGAGCTCTTCATACAATGACTGCCAGCGGCCGGCGAACACTTTGGCGCGCGGAATGACAATGTCAATTTCCGCGGCGCCATAGCCGATCGCCATTTCGATTTCCTTTTCCCGGCTCGCATACGGCGTCTGTCCGGCGGGAAATCCCGTCGCGACCGACGCCACCGGAACCCGGCCGCGGAGCGCATTGGCCGCCGCAGGCACCAGATTCGGATACACGCAAACCGCGCCGACCGTGATCGGCAGCGTCGCGAGATTCATTTTCCCCAGAAGTACGCGGTCCACGGGATTGAGCGCTTTGGCGCAGAGCCGCTCCACGCGGCCTTCCGTGTCGTCGCCTTTCAGCGTCGTGAGATCGATGCACCGGACGATATTCAGATAGCAGGCCGCCTGGGCTTCCACCTTGAATGTCCGGCGCGTGCCGAGCGTCTTCGCCCGCGCTTCCACCGCGCTCCGGTTGATGCGGATGTGTTCCAAATCCATATTCACCTCTCAATGAACGCCATCATAGTAAGACAAAAAAGGCCCCTTTGCTAGGGGCCCTCATAAAGAATTTTGAGTGTTTTTTTGGAAAGATTGCGGCGCAGGAAAGGGTTTTTCTTCACTTCCAGCGAGAAAACTTCCTGAAAAATCCTGTTCAGTTCCGCCATTACGAATTTCAGGGGTTCGCTCGGCCGGATCCAGATGCACTTGATATTTTTCTTGCTGGGACTGTTCTTGAAGCGCCTGAACGACTTATGGGTGGACTTCACCTGCAATACCAGCACCAGCGGATACTCACAGTCCGCATGGCGGAAAAGGATAATAAGGTCGGCCTTACTCCTTCCGTCAAATCTCCGGATTTCCGGACGTGGATGGCCGTACGTTCTGACTGCTTTCAGCAGCGTGAACCCGTTGAATTGCCAGCCGCGGCACTGCAGCGCATATACCGCCTCCAGACATTTCTCCTCCTGCTGAAGCCCGACGTCTCGGTCCATGAGGCCTCTTAGTAAAAGAACTTGCTCAATGATAGAATGCGCGGTCAAAAAAATCAATTGGCTTCCGTGCGCCGCGTATCCGGATGGAACTCCAGCTCGTCATCGCGGTAAATGATGCGCGGTTTGTAGCCGGCTTCTTTCTGGAAACTTTTCTCAATCCGCGCCACCTGCACTGCCTTCAACTTCCGCTCCAGCCAGTCGCCGAACCTTCCGCCAAGGAGGAATTCCCGTATTTTTTTTATCCGGGAATCGGTCTGGTGAAGATGCCGGAGATCGATTTCGTATCCCCGCCCTTCTGCCCAATCTTCATTCGCCGCAAAAAATTTTTTAATCCTTCCGGCGCTGCCGAACACCGGCACGAGATTCCCATAAAGATGTTTCCAATAAGCATTGTGCGGCGGCGCTAACCGATATGACGCCGCGGTAACAAAATGATTCAGACAGACTTTGTCAGCAGTATAAGACCTATAGGTCTTATTGGACTTATACGTCGTATCGGCGTCGGCTCCGTGGAGCCGCTTCCGCCGCCAGCCGAAAAGACCGAAGGCCAGCACGCAGAAAAACCGCGCGGTGAAAATCCGCCCCGTCCGCGCGCCGATGATCACATCAAAGTCCGAGTCCGCGTGAACATTCCCCGTCGCGAGCGATCCCGCCGCCACCGCGAATTCCACGAATGGAATATGCCGGAACAGCCACGTCCGCCGTAAAAATTTGATCCACTTCTTGTCGTGCAAAACTTGTTGTTGGCGCTTGGCGATCACTTCTTGATTCATTCCACCTTAGTTTATACACTGACATCAGTTCTTGAAAGGAGGACCCGTTGGGCAAGGCGCTCGTTTTCTTCGGCGGTTTTTTTCTGATCATGGCTGGCATAATTCTCGGACCCTACCCGAAATCGGAAAAGGTTGGGTTTGTGGCTGCGATGGCCGGCATGGCCATGCTGATAGTGTGGGTGATCATGTTTCATTGCGAACCGGACCAGAAGCCCGACCGCGAGTGGCTGTACTAAAAAATCCCTTCGGGGATTTTTTATTTTAAAGATAAAACTAGCGAACCCTCTTCTCCGCAGCTGCATGAGCGCAGGGTTGGCATACACATTACCTCGGCTCATGAGAGGGAAGCCGGAACTGGTGTCTTGAGGAATTCCGGAGGGATCCCCGAAATGAGGCGGGGATAATGTGTCCAAACCGGAGCGCGCAGCGAGGAAGAAGAGGGTGAGCGCCTTATTCTTCGAGCGTTGGGGCTTCGATTTGCTGAACCTCGGCGCCGATGGCTTCGCCGGCGATCTTCAAAATGTCCTTGTCCACTTTGGCGAATTCTTTGTAGGCGTGGTTGTAGGCGCTCACCGTCGTGCCAAGATTCTTGCCGATCTTCCCGAAATAATCCTCATAGGTGATCAGGTGTTTCCGCAAATTATCCACCTGTTTGATGATATCCTTCGCCTGCTCGGAAATTTTCTGATTACGCAGCCCCTGGAGCACCGTTTGTAAATACGCGAGGAACGACGTCGGCGAGACCACGATTACCTTCTTCTGGAACGCGTAGGCGATCAGGTTTTTATCTTCCGCCGTTGAGCCGACTTTGTTGATAAGGAGATCATAGTAGATCGCTTCGGAGGGAATAAACATGAAGGCGAAGTCCATCGTATCCTCCTGCGGCTTAACGTATTTCGAGGTTTCGTCGATGCGCATCTTGATATCGCCGATAAACGCCGCTTCATATTTTTTCTTATCCAGCGGGTCGATCGCCGCGGCAAACCGGTTGTAGTTTTCGAGCGAGAACTTGGAGTCAATCGGAATGATCCGCTTGTCGACAAACACCGCCGCGTCCACGATCACCGAATCCTTGAACGGGTACTGCATCTGATAGGATCCCGGCGGCAAAACATTCTTCAACACCGTTTCCAGAAAATACTCGCCGAGAATCCCCCGCTGTTTCGGATTGGTGAGCGTGTCCTGCAATTTCTTGATCTGCTCGTTCATCGCGAGCGTCTGCCGGGCCGCCTCGTCGACGCGGGTGAGCTTCTCGGTTACATCGCTGATCAGCTTAGCGCTCCTCCCCGACTCCTGCTGCATCGCCTGAAATACCTGGCTGATGCTGTGCTTCGAATCGGTCGCCACCTGACCGAGCTTGGAATCAAGCACCCGCGCGAGGTCGTTCATCTGATTCTGAAGCATTATCAACGACTGATCCGGCGCCTGTTCTTTGCGCTGATTTTTTAGTAAGAAAAAAATCACGGCAAAGCCAGCCACCACCGCCACCAGCATCACGATCAACAAAGACTCCATGCTTTCTATTCTACCCCTTTCCTTAAAAAATAAAACGCAGGGTTTGCAAATTTTGGTCTTCGGCGAACCCCTTCTCCGCAGCCAGGATTGTAGCCCGGCGTCCTGGCGAGGAAGAAGGGGTGAGCGATTTTTTAAAAAATTGGCAAACAAAAAGAGACACTTCGGCGTGTCGGCGCGTTGCCCGCGTTTTGTTTTCCAGCTCTGCCAGTTCGCGATGCACGTTTCCATAACCTCACATTACGGAAATATACGTCTTGGACTGGGGCAAGCGGGAAAGCAATCGGCGGCCATTGCGCTTCCATGCTTCCGCATCTCTTCCTGATCCGCGATTCCGCGCGGCCGGTTCGTTTTACCCAGCAAATCGGGTCTGCCTAACCTGGCAAGACGAGGCCTGTAATCCCCAGGCGGGGCTGCGATCCCGCAGCACGGTCCGAATTTTTCTTCACCTACGGTAAAGCGGTAACCGGAAACCTTGTGATGGCGTCTCCAATAATTTAAAAAATTATAAATTTATATACTTGGAGAACGCACGATTTCAAATATACCACAAAGCCCCCTTGAAAGGGGGCTTTGCAGCTGTGGATAACTGATTAAAGCGTGTTCAGATCGGAATTGACGCTCTGAAAATCCTGGTCGAGGTCATTCACATTGATCGAATTGAGATCGCTGTTGATCGCCGCGACGGTATCATTTGCCGGCTGCTGTACGGAAGCCTGCTGCTGCGGCGCCTGTGAAGATGAACTCAGCATCCAGATGCCGACTACCACGACTGCGAGAACAAGTACGATAAGTAATGTTTTATTCATGGTATTTATTGATGGTTTGCCGGAGTGGAAGTGGCGTTATCATCATCAACGCCGTGAAGCTGGGCGAGCATCGTCGCTGCGTTCTGGACAGCCTGCCGGGCGGCCTTCACAAGGTTTTGAACTTTCATGAGATCGCTGTGGATCTGGTCGCGGGTCGCTTTCACGTCGGCTCTCAATTTCACTTGAGTAGTAATCGTCAGCGTGTAGGTCTTCGCGGCCTGCGTGGCGATGGCGGCGCGGGCAGCGGCAATCGCCGTTTTCGCGGCGTCAATCGCGGTGCGGACGCTTGAAACATCGAGGCCTTTCGCGGCCGCTTTGTCCGTCCGGGAAGTAATCCGGTTCAGCACCTTTTCAATCTGGTCTGTTACCGCGGTGTAGTGATCGGTGCGGGATTTATTGATCCGGTCAATTTCATTTTGGATTCTCTGCAAGGCCGCCTGTTTTTTGGCGTCTTTGATTGCCTGGATTTTCTTTTGCAAATCGGCCCGCTTGGCCTCTATCTGGGCTTTGAGCCCGTCATGATTGGCCGGTCCCTGATCGTTGTCCGGCATATGATTGGTTGGCGCCGTCTGCGCTCCGACCTGTAGCGCAAAAGCTAGCGCGACCGTTGTAGTGAGTAATTTTTTAATCATAGAACAATTATAGCATACTCTTTCTCCCACAAGGCCTTATTGACCGAGGAGAAAGTCCCGGATCACCGGGGTCACCTGCGGCAAAAGCGCCGTGCCGTGCCCGCCGCGCTCCACAATCATAAGGTTGCAGGTAACTCCCGCCGGCGCGTGGGCGGAGAGAGTTTCATTCATCGCGGCATTATCATTATCGTCTTTGCCGGCGATCAACAGCAATTGTTGATTGGCGGACAAACGGCGGATCAGCGGCGGCGCCTGGATGCCTCGGTAATCCAGGCCGGCGGATAGGAGCGCTGCTTTTTTGATGACTGCATGATTAGCCATCGCCCACAGTGCGAGATTCGCCCCGATGGACGCGCCGATGAGTGCGATTGATTCCCATGACGCGCCCTGTTCCTTCAAAAAGCCGAGTGCCACCTCCACGTCGGCGATGCTTTTCTGGTGTTCCGCATCGGAAAAATTTTGAAAACCGTCCGGGCCGCCGTCGGATTGTCCGTGTCCGCGGAGGTCAATTGCAAGGCTGGCAAAACCGGCGTCCTGCATCTGCTCCGCAAAATTCTTCCACGATTCCTTCGTGGCCGGCATCATATGAATGAGGAGAAGATATCTCTTCGGCTGGTCCGTCTGATAGTAATCGTACGCGATCCTTACTCCATCAGAAGCGGTGAGATACATAAGGCGCTACCAGATTTCGTATGTCACGCTGATCTGCAGAGTGACTTCCTGGCTTCCCGGTTCGATGGTGGGGGCCGGCGCGGGGACGGGGGCGGCATTTTTCTCCAGTGCCGCATACATAATCGGCGGCGGATATCCGCCCGTGGATTCATTGAAGGTTACGACGCTCCCAAGATGGACATGGGCAAAACCGGCAATGGCCTGCGCCTTGTCGCGCGCCTTGCCGAACGCTTCTTCGCGGGCCTGGTTCAGGTATTTGTCCGGATCTTCCACGCTGAATTGCGGACCGTTGATGTCATTGATCCCCTTCCCGGGAAGTGCCGCGAGAATCGGACTGATTTTTGAAAAGTCGCGGATTTTAATCTCCACCGATTGCGTGAGGATATACCCCTCGATGGAACTTCTCCCGCTGCGCGGGTTGTAGGTGTACTTCGGAGTCAGGTTGTAGCCGGTCGTCTTGATATCTTTGGGGTCGATGCCCTGGCTTTTGATGTAGTCGATCACGTCATTCACTTTCCCCGTGTTGTCATTCTGGAGTTTCACCGGATCGGTTCCTTCGGCGATAAGCGAAAAGTTGACGGTAGCAAGATCCGGCACCACTGCCGCCTTGCCCTGCGCGCTGACCGTAATGGTTTTGGCGGGCGGGACTCCGTGGCCGTAGCGCCACAGGGCATTGGCGAAAAATCCGCCAAACACAATCAGGCCGACCAGCGCGACGTCCAGCAAAATCCAGAATATGTTTTTAATGGTATCCGATCGTACAGGCATGTTATTGATACTGCTCCGCGATTGCGACGATATTTTTTATTTCTTCTCCGCTGAGACTCGCCCCTCCCACCAGCGCCCCTTCAATTTCCTTCTGCTCCATGAATTGCCGGGCATTGCCGCTTTTCACCGATCCCCCGTAAATGATCCGCACGGTCAGCTGGGATCCAATCCCCTTCAGGAGTTCTCTTATATAGCGTACCATTTCCACCATGTTCTGCGCACTGTCCGGACTTCCCGTTCCGATCGCCCAGATTGGTTCGTAGGCAATAATCGCTTCTTTCTTTTCGTGCAGCACTTTCGACAATCCGATCCGCAGCTCGCGCTCCACGACTTCTTTCGTTTTATTTTTGTCCCGCTCCGCCCGGGTTTCGCCGACGCAGAGCACCGGAGTAAGGCCGTCCTGCATGGCCGCGAATACTTTCTTCGCCACCATATCATCAGTCTCCCCCAGATTCTGCCGGCGCTCGGAATGGCCGATGATTACATATTCGATGCCAAGCTCTTTCATCTGGCTTCCGGAAACTTCCCCGGTAAAGGCTCCTTTTTCCTCCCAAAAAAGATCCTGCGCCCCGAGTTTGGATTTTTTAAGCGAAGCCGCAACGTCTTCTATATAAGGAAATGGCGGGCAGATAATCAGTCCGGCGATATCGCTTTCTTTCGCAAGTTTTTTCGCTTCAGCAATAGTCGCGGGGTTTAATTTCCAGTTGGCGATGATGGTTTTTGACATGTCGTCAGTATACCAAATAAAAAACCCCGTAAGAATTACGGGGTTGGTATCTGCTATTCCGCCTTGCAGGAGGCGGCGCCCCACCGCCGGAAACCGTTGTCCGAGGGATTGTTCGCCATCAGCGTCACTTCTTTTTTCGTGTGGCGGTCTTCCGTGTTGTCCACATGACAAAGACCGGGCATGCGGTTCCCGAGCCGGGAACCGGCAGCGTCAATGAAATGTCCCCGCTCACCGAAGAGCACTTCCGGATTTTCCCGGTAGATCGCGAGCACTTCAGCAGTCACGCAGGCGATTCTGCCTTCGCGCGCGAAGACTTCCAGCGCGGCCTCGGTGGAAAGCGAAAGCGTTTTGTCGCCGTCTTCCACTTCGTATCGCCAGTAGAGAAGTCCCTGCGGAGGAAGAATGATGTTGTGGTGCTGATTCATCGTGCAGTCACTTTCCAGGGTCATCCGGTTGGCGATGCCCAGGAGCTCGCACTGAAGATGCAGATTCACGCAGATTTCCGACACGATGAGCAGCGCGCCGTTTTTCCGCTTCGGTTCCGGCACCAGCGCCTCGAATTCGTGCCTGGAAAAGCCGGCGGCGGAATGAAATTCTTTTTCGATCAACCGTTCAAATTGATCCCAGACAAACCGGCCGCGTACCATACAAACTTCCTTTCTAAGAACTATACGGATTGTAAGCCGCTATTTTGATTTTTTCAATGTTTGTGGTAGTTTATGGGGGCGGGGTGGAGAAGCTTGGTCTATCTCGACAGGCCCATAACCTGTAGATCGCGGGTTCAAATCCCGCCCCCGCAACCGAAATGCAAGGCGCCCCAATGGGCGCTTTTGCGTTTTGTTAGTCTTAGTACATGTGGTTTGTGTATCTATTACTTTGCGGAGACAAAAGCATTTATACCGGCATCACGAACGATGTTCAAAAACGCCTCGCTGCTCACAAAAATGGAAGGGGCGGCGCGTACACCAGGAGCCGGGGTGCTGATAAAATTGTATACATGGAGAAATTCGCTACGCGATCCGAAGCGCTTACGCGTGAAGCGGAAATAAAAAAATTATCGCGGAAAGATAAACTCGCCTTAATCCGGACAAAATAAAAAAGAGAGTTCATGCTCTCTTATCTTTAATTATTTTTTCCAGAATGGCAGTGATGATGGCCTTCGGTTTTTTCGAAAAGTCCTTCCGGGCGATACAGTAATCTTCTTCGATCACGTTTTCGTACCGCACCTCTTCCCGCTCGAAGGGAACCGGCGGCTCCAGCCGGACGATCGCATAACCAAGCTCCCGCATGGTCGAAGAGACTTTGTTGCGGGCATCCGTGGTAATCACCGCGACCGGACATTCCCCATGTGCTCGCTGGATCTGTTGAATGCAATTTTTCAGATACGCGCCAAGATGGCGCGCTTCGTACAATTCGAGAAAGTAATGGAAAAAATGTTCATCCAACGCGAATGTCTGGGGATCGGCCGTGTTTCCCGGATCCGGGAGGCCGAGCATCGCATGAATCACTTTTTGCGTCGCGCGCGCCGGATAGAGGGCGTCGCGACGGAAAATTCTGACACCCCGTGCGTCAAAAAACCGCTCCGCGATTTCGAAACACTTATTTTGCTCGGCAGGTGAATGGCAGATGAATCCGACCAGGCAGGTTTTCCGCACCGCCGCTTCTCCTTTCAACCAGCTACCCCCAACGTACAACTATTGTAAAAGACCGTCAATTTCCTTACATTTATAAATATTCGCCGACGTAGCTCAGTGGCAGAGCAGACGTTTCATAAGCGTCGGGTCGGAGGTTCGATCCCTCCCGTCGGCACAAACTTTCCCATGTTGCAGCGTCACACAATAAAACGATTCACTCCGACGCTCCTCCTTCTCGGCGCGGGATTTCTTTTTGCCTGGCTGATAAAACCCGGATCCCAGATTCTGGCGCAGGATGCGACGCTTCGCGAAACGGGAAAATATCAATATATCAATCCCGTCCTGCTCTGCCGGAATACGGGCAATGTGGAGTTCCAGCAGTACAAACCGCTGGAAACCGCAGTCACCGATCTGATCAATCAGAAAAAAGAAAGTGGCCTGGCTTCCGATGTCGCGGTGTACTTCCGCGACCTGAATGTCGATCACTGGATGGGCATCAATGAAAATGAGACGTTCGCTCCCGCGAGTCTTTTAAAGGTGCCGACCATGATCGCGTATTTCCGCCTCGCGGAAGATCATCCGGAGCTGCTGACCAAACAGTTTTTCTATGACGGCAGTTTTGACGACAACAAGGCCGAGAGCATAAAGCCGCTCGAGGCTATCGAAGCGGGCCACTTTTATAGCGGCGAAGAACTCGTGCGCCGGATGATCGTCTATTCCGACAACAATGCCACCCGCCTTCTCCATGAATCCATTGATGCCCGCACGCTGCGGGAAGTGTATACGGATCTCGGCATCAACTTCCCGGGGCTGAACAACAACGTTGTGGACTTTCTTTCCCCCAAGCAATACGGCTTTTTCTTCCGCCTGCTTTATAACTCCACCTATCTCAACCGGGAATTCTCCGAAAAGGCCATGGAATTATTGAGCTCGCCGGATTTTCCCCAGGGTATTTTAAACGGTTTGCCGAAAGGGACAGAGCTTGCCGACAAATTCGGGGAACGGACGGTCTATGATGACCAGACCGGAGCGGTCTCTTTCCGCGAGCTTCATGATTGCGGCATTGTCTATTACCCCAACCATCCTTATCTGTTGTGTATTATGACAAAAGGCCAGAATTTTACCGACCTGGCCGGCACGATCAGCGACCTTTCGAGCCTTATCTATAATAAAGTGAATCAGGATTACCACACGTCTCCCTAGTTTGACTTTCCGGCACCCGCCGAGTATATTGTAGATAACGTTAATTCCTCCTTATTGCGACAGCTGAATGCGCCCTTAGGACCTATTCAGGTGTTGCCATAAATTGGTTCTCATCTTTTTTTACAAGCCGAGGTGGCGGAACTGGCAGACGCACTGGTTTCAGGTACCAGCGCCCGCAAGGGCATAAGGGTTCGAATCCCTTCCTCGGCACAAGATTTAAAAAATTCGTATTTTTTTAAATCGTTCTTTAAAGGGATTCGAAGGGTATTTTCAAAAAGCAAACTGCTTTGCTTTTTGAAAAATCCAGGCTCCGGGTGAGGCGCTCGCGATGTAGCGAAGCTACCCGGCGAGCGCCGAAGGAGGAGGAATCCCTTCCTCGGCACTAGTTAAGTTTTATAGTCGTACAACTTATTAAACTTACTTAATTACAAAAAATAAAAACATTATAAACCATGGAAAGAAATTTCAGACCACGGACCGGCGCCCCGCGCCCGCCGCATAGCGGCGGTCCCCGGCATGCCCGCCCCACGGAACATTCGAAGACCCGGCCGGCCGAGAATCCAGTCACAAAAACGTACGATCAGGAAACGGTCCGCTTTGTGCCGCTCGGCGGCCTGGAAGAAATAGGGCGCAACTGCTCATTCTTCGAATATAAAAACGAAATTGTCGTCGTGGACGTCGGCATCCAGTTCCCGGAGGAAGAAACGCCGGGCGTGGACTACATTATTCCCAACGTCACCTATCTCGAACAGCGCAAGAAAAATGTCGCCGGCATCATCTTTACCCACGGGCACTATGATCACATCCACGCGCTGCCTTATATTATTGAAAAGCTCGGCAATCCGACGATCTACACCGCCGCGCTCACCAAAGCGATCATTGAGCGCCGCTTCGCCGAATTTCCCAATCTTCCGAAGCTGAAATTCCAGGTAGTGAAGCACGGCGATAAAGTCCGCATCTCGGAAAATTTCCACGCGGAATTTTTCGATATCGCCCACACCATTCCGGACGGCCTCGGCTTCGTGCTGAACACGCCGGTCGGCAATATGGTGCACTTCGGCGACTTCCGGCTCGACATCACCAGAGAAGGAAAACCTTCCGAAGCCGGCCTGAAAATCTTCGAGAAGCTCGGCGACATGAACATTCATACCGCCTTCATCGACAGCACCAACTCCATCCGCGAAGGCCATGGCGTTTCGGAAAAGGTGGTGGAAGAAAATCTGGAGAAACTCTTCAAGAACGCGAAGGGCCGGATTATCGTGGCCACCTTCGCCTCCCTGCTTTCCCGTCTCGGTGAAATTATTTATATTGCCGAAAAAATCGGACGGAAAGTGGCGCTCAACGGCCGCTCGATGAAAGATAATCTTCAGATCGCCCAGAATCTCGGTTACATCAAACCGAAAAAGGGCACGATCATTCCCATTGAAGAAATCAACAGTCACAAAGACGACAAGGTGATGATTCTCACCACCGGTTCGCAGGGCGAGCCGACTGCCGGGCTGATGCGCATCGTCAACGGCGAGCACCGCGTTGTCACCCTCAAGCAGACCGATATGGTAATCTTTTCCTCTTCGGTGGTGCCGGGCAATGAACGGAGCGTTCAATCCCTGCAGGACAACATCGCCCGCCAGGTGGATCAGCTCTACAACTCGAAATTCCTCGACATTCACAGCTCCGGCCACTGCCACGCGGAAGACCTGAAGCTCGTCTTTAAATTGGTGAAGCCACGCTATATCGTGCCGGTGCACGGCTACTATTTCTTTCGGAAAATTACCACCAACCTCGCGCAGGAAGCCGGCATCCCCCGGGAACACAGCATGATGATGGACAACGGACAGGTGGCCCTGCTTACCAAGGACGACTTCAAAATTACCCAGGAGGAAGTCCCGTCGTATTACGTGATGGTGGACGGTCTCGGCGTCGGCGACGTCGAGGAAGTGGTGCTGCGCGACCGCCGCACACTCGCCCAGGAGGGCATGATCGTGATCATCCTGACGCTCGACAGAACCAATGCCCGCGTCCTCAAGAACCCGGATATCATTTCCCGGGGATTCATCTATCTCAAAGAACACCAGGAACTGCTCGATGAAATCCGCCGGAAGATCCGCGGATTGGTGGGCCGCGTGCCGACCGACAAGAGCGGCATGGAAACCGACTACCTCAAAACTCTGCTCCGCGATCAGATCGGCAATCTGCTCTACAGCAAAACCAAACGCCGGCCGATGATCCTGCCCGTGATCATAGAGATATAGCGAGAATTTTCAATTACCAATTTAAAATTTTAAATATTCTAATTTTTAAATTTACAAATTGGACATTTATTAAAAATTGTAAATTTCAAATTTAAAATTTACAATTAAAGCTATGTCTTCTAAGCCTATCCTGATATCCGGCATTCAACCCACTGGCCCGCTCCATCTCGGCAACTATCTCGGCGCGCTCAAGAATTTCGTCGCGCTCCAAAATTCCGGCAAATACCAGTGCTACTTTTTCATCGCTGATTATCACTCACTGACCGAGGATTTTTCCGCCGGAGGCGGACCAGTCTCCGACTGGAATCCATCCATTAAGTCGGCCCAGATTCTGGATTTGGCCGCGAGCTATCTCTCCGCCGGCCTGGATCCGAAAAAATCCGTCATTTTCCAGCAATCCGTCGTCCATCACGCCCCGGAACTCGCCTGGATTCTGGAGACCATCACTCCAATGGGAGAGTTGAGCCGCATGACGCAGTTCAAAGATAAGTCCGGCGATCAGAAGGAAAATATTAATGTCGGCCTGTTCGCCTACCCGGTATTGATGGCTGCTGACGTGTTGATGTTTGACGCGAAATTCGTACCGGTCGGCCATGATCAGCTTCAGCATCTTGAGCTCGTCCGCACGCTGGCGCGCAAATTCAATTCCAAATTCGGCCCAATGTTCGCCGAACCGAAGGAATTACTCACCAATCTCCCCCGCGTAATGTCGCTCGATGATCCGGCGAAAAAGATGTCCAAATCGCGGCCGGCGGGATGCCTGTTTCTTAGTGATTCGCCCGAAGAAATTGAAAAGAAAATCCGAACGGCGGTTACCGACTCCGGCAGCGGAGTGAAGTTTGATCCGCAGAATAAGGCTGCGGTATCCAATCTGATGATGATCTACTCCGAGCTCTCCGGACTGACTATTCCCGAGGTGGAAGCGGAATTTTCCGGCAAAGGTTACGCGGATTTCAAGAAGCGTCTCGCCGAAGTGGTCATTGAATATTGTGAACCTTTCCGCGCCCGAAAGGCGAAGCTGAAAATGACAGCCGTTAAAACTATGCTGGCTGCCGGCTCCAAAAAAGCCCATGAGATCGCCAAGAAAAAAATGCTGGCGGTCAAAAAGAAAATCGGTTTATCCTGAACGCGTCGAAGGACCACAAAAAAATCCCCCGTTAACGGGGGATTTTCAGACTGCTCCGATACTGCTCCTGCACGCCAGTGATGAACTTTTTCGCGAGCAGCACCGAGGCGGCGGCGAGGGCGATGAAGAGCATCGCGGCAAACCACAGCACGTGCTGCCGTCCGAAAAGAACCATCGCCGCGAGAAGCGCTCCGAGAACGCCGTACATCGCCGGCCAGCC
The DNA here is from genome assembly GCA_964637575.1 of uncultured Candidatus Saccharibacteria bacterium. Classification (GTDB taxonomy): domain Bacteria; phylum Patescibacteriota; class Minisyncoccia; order UBA6257; family WO2-44-18; genus JAHFLQ01. Next base: position 29,283 of record CAZWVU010000003.1, on the reverse strand, counting down.
GTATTCCTTCACGTCGGTTTTAAGGCCGATCAGCGCTCCTGCCCCGCTTCCATACAGCATAAATGCCCAGGGGAAATCTTCGGATATGGTCATTCCGCACAACGCCGTGGCCGCGACGCAGAGACAAAACACCGCGCCGGAAATCAGCGGCTTTGCATTGTCCATAATTCACCTCAAAAGTTCTGGCGAAAGCCTACCACTAGGCCTTTCTTACCGCAACCCAGATATCCGCATCGTCCAGCTTGGTTGAAAGTTCCGCATCGAATTTTTCGCGGCGGTATATTACCTGCTTCGCATGCACCATATTCTTAAGCGTGGACTCATGCACTTCGATTATCTTCAGAAGCTCGGGGGGAAGATCAAGCAATAGCGCGATGGCGTCCTTGGGCTGATATTTTGCGTCATGGCGGAGTCCCTGAATGGTCCGGGCAAGATCGCGGAGGATTCCTTCATTTTTCAATTCGGCGGTGATGTTCGTATCCAGCTCCACCTCGCCCTGGATCTTCGGGTCAAAAACCACCTCTTTTACGTTTACTTCATCCTTCAGGATTTCCAGAAGTTCCTTGTCGGCAATTTTTAACTTTTTACTTTTTACTTTTAACGCGGCCAGCGGCTGGCGCACCTTGATGCCCGCTTTTTCGCGTTCGGAAAGACCAAGGCTGGCAACGCGGCGCACTTCCGCCATGGCTTCGAGCATTTTTTTATTAATCTTCTTTTTGTCGGCTTTCGGCCAGTCGGCAAGGTGAACGGATGCCTTCGGGTCGGCCGTCAGCGACTTATAGAGTCCCTCGCTGAAAAACGGCGCGAAGGGAGCCATTAATTTGGCAATCTCTCCCAGTACCAGCGCAAGGGTTTTTGGCGATACGTTTTTCCGGGACCGGCGGATGTACCACCGGGAACAGTCATCCACCAGCTCTTCGATGAGCTTGGCCGCGCCGCCGACGTCGTAGTGCTCCAATCTGGCGGTGGTCCCCTCTATTGTCTGATGGGTTCTGGCGAGAATCCACTCGTCCAATACCGCGATCGGCTTGTCTTTCGCGTCGCTGTTTAACTGATAAAACGCAAACGAGTTGTACGCGAGAAGAAAGACTTTGCGGAGCGTTTTGCCGAGATCGAGCTCGTCAAATTTTTTATATTCACCCGGCGCGTTCACGGTATAGAAATACCAGCGCACCGCGTCGGCGCCGTATTTTTTAATCACATCCCAGGGGTCCACCACGTTACCTTTTGATTTGGACATCTTCTGCCCGTTCTTATCCAGCAACAATCCGAACGAAATCACGTTGCGGTACGCCAACCCGCGTTCCAGCAGGACGGACACGGCAAGAAGGGTGTAGAACCAGCCACGCGTCTGATCCATTCCTTCGGCGATGTAATCGGCCGGAAACTGCGCGCCGGAATCGATCAGCTTTTTATTTTCGAAAGGATAGTGCCACTGGGCGAACGGCATGGCGCCCGAGTCGAACCAGACGTCGGCTACCTCCTTGATTCTCCGCATTTTTTCGCCGCATTCCGGACATTTCAAAATTACCGCGTCGACGAACGGCCGGTGGATATCCAGCGCTCCCTCCTGGGAAAATGGCCAGTTGTGATATTCGGTTTCCCGGTATTCGCCCACCTTAAGATATGGGGCTTTTTCAATCTCCTGATTATTCAGGCCGCTCATTGCCCCCTCCATCACCCAGATCGGATCGCCGTGGCTGACGATCAGAATATTCTTTCCGCTGTTTTCAGAGTCAATTTCCTTCCAGAATTCGATCATCCGCTTTTTTACATCGCTAAGATTCTCGCCTCCGGGAGGAGCTTTGACGAACCGCTCGGCGTCATTCGCGAAAAATTCCCAGTATTTTCCGACCGGACTTCCGTTAAACGTGCCAAATTCGACTTCACTGAGACGCTTGTCTGTTTTTACCGGCGCGCCGGTCGCTTTGGAAATAATCTTCGCGGTTTCCACCGCCCGCTTGAGCGGCGAGGAATAAATGACGTCGATGCCCGGTTTTTTCAGCGCCATGGCGATCTTCTCCGCCTGCACCGTTCCTTTTTCCGTCAGTCTGGCGCCGTGACCGTTTTTTTCCGGACCGGACGCAAGCACGCCCGCTACGTTATGCTCCCCCTCGCAGTGCCGGGCGACAAAATACCGGTTGCGGTTATACGCGTGCGTATCCAGGTCCTCGAGCGAACCGACAAACAGCCGGTGCTCCTGATTTTTTTCGCACTCCCAGATCGGCAACGGCGTTCCCCAATAGCGGTTACGGGCAATGGACCAGTCTTTCGGATCTTTCAGCCACTCGCCGAAACGCCCCTCTTTGATATGTTCGGGAATCCAGTTGATCTTCTGGTTCGCTTCCAGCATTTCCTTGTTGAGCTTACTGATCTCGATGAACCAGGATTTGCGCGCGAAATAAATAAGCGGCGTGGAACAGCGCCAGCAAAACGGATATTCGTGTTCGATGGTGCTCTTGGAGTATAAAAACCCGCGCGCTTCCAGATCGGCAATAATATCATCGTCGGCCTGCTTGATGAATTTCCCGGCGCCTGGAAATCCTTTGAGCATCTTCCCCTCGTCGTTAATGGTAACCGGCACCGGCCCCTTGCCGGCAACCCGCAGATCGTCTTCGCCGTACGCCGGCGCGATGTGCACCAGTCCCGTCCCTTCTTCGGTGGAAACAAAGCCCGCGCCAAGCACCTCGTGAGCACCCTCATTCGGATAGAGGGGCTCATACTGCTCGCCCACCAGTTTTTTCCCGGAAAGTTTTTCCACTACTTCCATCTCCTCCTTGCGCCCGTCCTTTCCGGCGTGGACCGGCGGGGTATGATAGCTCCAGTAAAATTCGTCGCCCACTTTATATTTGGTATAGGTGAGGCCGGGATTCACTGCCACCGCGACATTCGCGGGCAGGGTCCAGGGCGTCGTCGTCCAGACCAGCAGATATTCATGTTCCTTTTTTCCACCGGAGGCCGATCCGCCTTTGGCGGACTTTCCCTTAAGCCGGAATTTCACATAGACCGACGGGTCTTTGGCGGTCCGGTACGCGCCGGGCTGGCCGAGTTCGTGATTGGAAAGCGCCGTCTGGCAGCGCGGGCACCACGGCACGATTTTGTGAAGCTTGTTCAGCAGGCCGCGTTTGTCGATTTCCGAAAACACCCACCAGAGCGATTCAATGTATTTGTTGTCATAGGTAATGTAGGGATGATCGAAGTCGAGCCAGAAGCCGATGCGTTCGGTAAGTTTTTCCCAGTCGCTTTTGTACGTCCAGACGGACATTTTCGCCTGGGCGTTGAATTCCGCGATGCCGAATTTTTCAATTTCCTGCTTGTGTTTGATCCCGAGCTTTTTTTCCACCTCAATTTCCACCGGCAATCCGTGCGTGTCCCAACCGGCGCGCCGGAGCACGAAAAAACCCTTCATCTGCTTATAACGGCAGATGATATCTTTGAAGGCCCGGGCGAGCACATGATGGAGGCCCGGACGGCCGTTGGCGGTCGGAGGCCCTTCAAAAAACCGGAAAGGCTTCGCTTTTCCGCGAAGCTCGAGCGACTTCCCGAAAATATTGTGGTCTTTCCAGAATTTCAGCACCTTTTCCTCAAGTTCAGGAAGATTGAACTGCTTGAGCCCTTTCAACATATTCTTGATAGTAATGAAATTTCCGCCTCCTTACAACGCCCGTCATTTACAAAAGCCATTCTTTATAATAGTATGCCCCACAAGTACCTTGAGAAGGGATGCCTATGCGCTATGTGATTGTGCTGGCCTGCTTCCTTGTAATGCCGCTCACGGCCATGGCCCAGACCCAGGTGTTCGTGGATGATTATCCCACGGACAAGAACCGGGAAAATTTCACCGCTTCCGTCGACGTGCGCGGCGAATATTTCGTCCAGAGCACCATCCCCAACCGGATGCTGGATGATTACAGCGGCTACAGCCACGTGGCCGGCGAGCAGATGGATCTGATCGTCCGGAGTAACCTCTTCTGGGGTATCACTTTGGACGTGGAACCCTACGCCTGGATCGGCGAGAATCAATGGATCTCGCGGATCGGCCTGATGGGTGAGGCCCGCTATGAGACGCCGGTGGAATGGATCAGCGTGGGGTATGGCCATCACAGCTGGCACAACATCGACGTAAATGCCGCCAAGTACTATGGCCACGATCAGAACTGGCTGCTCGCGAGATTCGACTTGCCGAAGATCGACTTCGATCAGCGCTGCTGGATCCGAGCCTCTTTCGAGCCCTGCTGGTTTTCCAGCAACCGGGCGCCGATCCTGGAAAAGTCCACCTACGGTCCCGGTGAGGAGAACGCCTTCGCGATGACCGCGTTTCCGATCGTGGGCGGGATCTATGATTTCGGCTTTGAGCTTAAGCCGTATATCCAATATGGGCACATCCACCATCGTTGTGGCGTCTCGGGGGAGTTCATCTACAACTTCACCGATTTCGTCGCCGGCTTCATCTCGGTGGACTACTACGAAGTAGCGGGCGTGAACCGCGACGCCATCGGCATCGGAATGATGCTCCGATTGAAACGCTGAAAAATAAAAGTCCCGACTTAGTCGGGACTTTTTTCTTTGTAGCAGAACCGGATCCGCACACCTTCCTCCAGCCGCTTTTTGATCGCCAGAAAAATCCATGCCGGACCGAGCAGGCTGACGAATAAGCACCGAAACAGGTGCGTCATGCCAAAACGGCCAAGCTCCGGATGCCGCGCGAGATAATCCAACCAACAGTATTTGCAGTAACCGTAGCCCATCACTCCGCACGTCACCCAGAAAATTAGAAGCGCGATCCCCCACGCGATCATTGCTACCTCCTCTCGCAAAACTCCTTGGGCATCCGGAAACAGAAGCCGAAGCGAAATACCTTGTGTTCTGTGAGCCGCAGCAAGCAAAGCGCGAGAACAGTGAAGTGCCAGACAATAGCAGAACCAAAACATATAATATTCTGCCACCAACGCCACCGCTGACCGCTGAATTTCAAGCCATTTCTTATTGTTCCCTTTACCCAGCCGAAAGTGAAAATTCCTCCAAGAATCCACACGATCCACCAAGCTGACACAATGGCCTCCTTCAAAAAGCTGGCTACAGAATATAACTAAAAATAACAATTAACAAGGGTGATGCAAGCTCTTTGTCATCGAGCGCAGCGAAGCAATCTTACATTAAAGCTATTTATAAATTAGGATTATTGTAAGATCGCCACGGCCTCCGGCCTCGCGATGACGGACGTGTATTACATCCGCTCTGGCTTGGAAAGTCCCAGCAGATCCAAAACTTTGGCGAGGACTTCCCGTGTCGCGGCCACGAGGCCGAGCCGCGCACTCATGAGTTCTTTATCGTCAATGATCACCCGCTCTTTTTCATAGAAGTTGTTGAGTCCGCGCGCAACTTCCAGTGCGTAGCGCGCAAGGCGGCTCACCTGATAATCCTGCGCCGTCTGCCAGATGAGATCCGGCAGCTTCACCAGCTCGCGCATGAGCTGAAGCTCGCTCTCCGCCTTGAGCAAGTCCCAATCCGAACTCAATTTTAAATTTTTAATTTTAAATTTCAAATTTAGAGCCTTGGTAATTATGCTGCCACATCGCACATACGCGTACTGCGCGTAGTAGACCGGATTCTTCTGCGACTTCTCTTTCGCGAGCGCCAGATCAAAATCCATATGCGTTTCCGGCGCGTGCATCAGGAAGAAGAACCGCGCGGCGTCAGAGCCGACCTCTTCAATCAGTTCATCCATCGTCACGAATGTTCCCGTCCGCTTGGACATCTTCACCTCCTGGCCGTTCTCCGTGAGCCGCACCAGCTGGGTAATCAGAATCTTCAAGCGGCCCGGGTCGACGCCGACTGCCTTCACGCCGCTCTTCAGCCGCGCCACATAGCCATGGTGATCGGCGCCCCAGATATCTATCACGAGATCAAATTTCCGTTTTATAAATTTGTCGTAATGATACGCTGTGTCCGCGAGAAAATATGTCGGATTACCGTCGGACTTCACCAGCACACGGTCTTTATCCTCGGAAATGTCGGGGCTTTTTAACCAGACCGCGCCCTCCTTCTTTTCCACCAAGCCAGATGTATCCAACATGTCCAGAACTTTTTGGATCTCGTCTTTTTGCCGAAGATTTTTCTGCTCCGAAAACCAGACGTCGTAGTTGATGCCGGCTTTTTTCAGTGATTGCTGGATTTCTTTCAATAAAGCCGCCGCCGCCAGTTGACCCGCCTTCATCGCATCGTTGTTTTTTATTTTTTTCTCCAGTTCTTTGGCGAGGGATTTTACATACTCTCCTTTGTAATGCCCTTCTTTGGATTCCGTCTTTCCCAGCGTGGCAAGCACGCTCTCGCCGAGCAGGCGTACCTGATTCCCGGCGTCATTTATATAGTATTCACGCGTAACCTTGTGGCCGACCGCTTCCAAGACATTCGCCAGCGCGTCACCGAGAAAACCGCCGCGTCCGTTGGCCATGGTCAGCGGTCCGGTCGGGTTGGCGGAGACGAACTCCAGGTTTATTTTCAGCTTTTTATCGGCTTTCAGTTTCGGTTTTACCGCTTCCGCGACGCCTTCCACGAGCGCGTTGTGCGAAAGCCAGAAGTTGATAAATTTTCCTTTGGCTTCCACTTTTTCAAAAAGATCCTTGCCCGCTTCAAAAATTTTTTTGGCCAGATCCTCCGTATTTCCCGGGATCTGAAACGCGACGTTGGTAGAATAATGCCCGAATTCCGGCTTATCCGAAGCCGTCACCAGAAATTTCTTCTCGCCCACTACTTTTTTTATCACTGCTTCAATCCTCTGAATCATTGGCTTAATTATAAATGAAAAAGCCCTACTTTCGTAGGGCTTTGTAAAAACTCTATTCTCTGCGCGCTTTGTCCGTGTGCTCACAGTGGAAGCAGAAATCAGTTTTTACAAAATCAACTCTGATGATTTCACAATTCTGGCGGCTTCCCGGCTTCGGTTCTTCGTTGCTCTTCAGATACCGGACGTACAAGCCGGCAACAAATGTGCAGCAGGGGTCGTGGCGAGCTTCCCATCTTTTTCTGCTTTCTACCAGGCGCTCCAGTGATTCGGTCTTGGAAAGACGGATCGGGTTGCCGCTAAAATCCTCAAAGTTCTGGATCTTCCAGGCCTTGTCCAGCTCGCTGTACCAGACAGTCCCGGTAATTGGCTTCCCTTCGTCCTGCTGGACAGCTTCGGGTGCCGGCGAAACCTTCGCTTCCTTACCCATATGGTAGCCAACAATAGCGCTAAGCCCGGCGAATAAGAACATGCCCAAGGTGCCCACAGCGAGCCACAGAAAGTTTTTCACGACCGATACCTCCAAAAAGTACTGCCAACAATATAGCAGGCAAAAAGAAAAACCGCCACACGGGCGGTCAGGGAATCTAGTTTCATTTCTTGCGGGGAACTTTCTCAATAGCCAGCACTTCCACCACTTCCGCGACTGGCCCATCCTTGTCGGCCAGCGACTCTGGCAGCACGCGAAGCTTCATCTTCGCCACAAAGTAATCAGAGTATTTTTTGCCTACCTCGGGCGCTCCCGAATACATTAAAGTATAGAACTGGCCGCTTTTTTGATCAGCCACGAACCAGAGGCTGTTTGAGGGGTTCTGAAGAACGTTGCCTTCCGCGACCACCACCTGCCCGTCAGGAAAAGCGGCAGCGCCAAATGGCTTGAAGCATTCGCTTGCCGACGGTTCTGAGGAACAGCCGGATCCGAACACCATTGCCACCGCTGCGAGCGCAATGACCAACTTGCTCATAATGCCTCCAAAGGTTCTGCCGGAAGATTACTGCCACGGCTAGTTGCCGTCAAGGCGGCGGCTGATGTCCACGATATCCGTAATTTCGGCAGGGATTGGATCGGCCAGCGTGCCGCCTCCTTTGCTGCCAAGTTCCAGCTTGAGCGTGGCGCGACGCTCATTCATAAACGACGCGTTGAATGGGTCGTCAAACTCTTTCGGGTAGGTCTTAAGCAGGTAGTAGGCCGCTTGTTCTTTCTCGCCGCCGCGAAATCCCCACCCAGTTGAGAAAGTTTTTTTCGTTTTGTCACGAAGGATCCGGCCGGATACGATCGCCTCGCCGGAATTCCAGGCCGGCCTACCGGCCGCCGAGGTTTTTTCTTTTTCCGGATCGAAAGAAGATCCGCCGCAGCAACCCGCCAAAAAAATCACGATTCCGAGCAATCCCAGAAATGCCACGCGCGCTGTTTTCATCTGCCACCTTTGAAAGTACTACTGGGAGCCTAGCAAAAAATCCCCTATAATCAAAACTATGTCCGAAGCATTGTCAGAAAATAGAAAAGCGTATTTCAACTACGAGATCGTGGAGCGTTTTGAGGCCGGGGTTGAGCTCAAGGGCTACGAAGTGAAGTCAGCGAAGGCCGGACGGGGAAATATCGCCGGTGCGTTCGCGACCGTCAAAGACAATCAGCTCTGGCTCACCGGCGCCGATATCCCGCCCTACCAGCCGAAAAATACTCCGGAGGACTACGATCCGACGCGTTCGCGCCGTTTGTTATTACACAAGAAAGAAATCACTTATTTAATCGGGAAAATGAAGTCCGACCGCTTGACATTAGTGCCTTTAAAGTTGTATAGTAAGGCCGGTCGGATCAAGGTTGAGCTGGGACTCGCCCGCGGCAAGAAACAATTTGAGAAGCGGGAAGTTATAAAGAAGAGGGAAACCAGCCGCGAGATCCGCCGGACATTGAAATCCTAATGGGAGTGTACAGGCCTCGACTGGGCAACACTTCAAACCACTGCAAGTCGAGCTGCCGCAACTCGTAAAACTACGGCAAACCTTAATAATTGCTAATCAAAACCTAGCGTTAGCTTTCGCGTAATTGCCTAAGCCATCGGCGGCCTGATGCTTGATCGGGCCATCACCGGTGTTATATCTCAAGCTCGTCCTCGGTCGGTCCGCTTCGTACCGTACCGGGACTAAATCAAACCGGAGCAAACCTTAAGCTTGTCGATGGTGATTTGAAATTGTCCTGTACGCCGGTTCGATTCCGGCCACTTCCACTTCTTCGCTAAAGCTACGAAGTGCGCAGCACTAGAAAAAAATCCTCTCAAGAGGATTTTTTTCTTTTGCGAAGAAGTGCCCATCCGAAGCTTTACGCGAAGGAGGGCTTCTGTTAATTTCTTCTCATGTATTACGTATATATCTTACGAAGCCAGAAAGATAAAAGTTACTACACGGGAATGACAGCCAATCTCCAACAGAGAATCAAAGAGCATAATTCGTACTTAACGCGGTATTCCTCCTCTAAGGCGCCTTTCAGATTAATTTGGTTTTGCGGTTTCGGTAATAAGCTCAGAGCATTGGATTTTGAGAAATATCTCAAATCTGGTTCTGGTTTTGCTTTCGCGCGCAAACGATTAGTTTAGCGGTCGGCGGTTTTCTTTTTGTAGACCTCCAGATTCACGGATTTAGAGATAAGGACGAATTCAGAATCTTTTGTAAGCGTGCCATAGACCTGGGTGAAAAGCTGGTCATTGATAAACTCGTGGGGATTCACGATCACGTAATCCGCCTGGCGGTAATTGTTGAAGAAGACGTAAAAATATTTCCGGCCAGAGAAGAGCAGGGCGAGGTTGCTCGAAGCGGAAACTTTTATATTCTCGTCTTTCAGTTTTTCGCTCCAAACGAGCGCTTCCGGATACGCCTCGGGATAGGTGGAAAAAATCGGCGTCCGGTATTCACGGCCGAAGACAGTGGGGCCTTCCAGATACGCGAAGGACAGCGAGGAAAACAGCACCCAGCCGATGATCAGCCCCGCCGCCAATCTTTCCGACCGCGTCCGGCGGACCCGGTCAAATATTTTTTTAGCGCCGTAGATTGCGGCGAGGATGACGAACGGCTGGACGAGCGCCGTGTAGTGCCAGAGCGTCTCCCGCATGTACCACTGGTTGGAAAGAAGATCCAGGCCGAATTCCGGCGAAGCGATCAGGAGATGCACCGACGAATACAGCGAGAGAAATCCGAGCGGGCCAAGAACGGAAAGAAAATATTGCAGCGTATCCGGCCGCGCGAGGTAGGAAAACACGGTCGCCGGCTTGGTGAAGACGCCGGCGACGACGCCCAGCGGCGTCGCGCCGAAGTCGCCGTAAAAATCCAGCGCGAAATGCCCGCCGCCGCGGAAATACGGGATGATGACATACATGGAAAGCAGAAACCAGACGACGCTGGCCGCGGCCACGCCCAGGCCGAATTTGAAAAGCGGGCGGTCGCCGGTCTTCCCGGCCTTCCAGATGAAATACCCTCCCAAAAGTGCCGTCGTCAGACCGACATTTTCCCGGGTGAGCAAGGCCGCCGCGAACAGCCCCGCCGCCCAGACGTACCGTCTGGTCAGCGCGCAATACACCATGAAAAGAATCAGCGGCGTGACCAGGACGAAGCTGTGATAGTCAAAAAGATTGGTGCGCTCGAGCGGCGGGTAGAGAAGATAGGCCGCGGCAAAAACAAAGGCGATGGCGTCGCGGCGCGAGGCATCGGCGAACAACAGCTGGACAATCTTGAACACGGCCCAGGCACCGAGGGCGAGCGCCAGGGATTGGAGTATGAGGAAATTCTGCGGACCGGGATGGATGAGGTAGGTCAGCGAGAGAAGCCCGTGCAGGACGTCGTTGTGCCAGCCGAGAAAATTGATCTGCGGCGATTCATATTCCTTGGTAACTTCCATAATCCGGCTTACATCGCCGGTAAGGATGCCGCGATAGGTATTGTAGGCCGCCTGGTGGAGCACACCGAGGTCAAGGTGACGCGCGCCGAGATCGTAGTAGCGCGCGAGCGACATCCAGGAAAAATATCCGGCGTAGGCCGCCATCAGAATGCCAAGCGCGATCTGCCAGCGGAACCGGAGCAGGGATTTAATTCGTGACATTGAGTTCCGGATACTGGCTGTAACTATCCAGAGTGGTGCCGTCCGCTTTCACGATACGCAGACAATAGGTTGTGTTGGAGAAGCTGGTCCCGGAAAAGAAATGAGTGAGTGAAAAATCCCAGTGGCCGTCCTGTCCCGCGGGTACGGCTCCCTGCGAGTTGATAAAATTATTGGCTTCTTCGTATGTCTGGTTCACGATCGTGTCGGTATCGTGCGTCGGGTCGTTGGCGGTGACGCCAAGCGGGTCGCCATCGGCGGGAGTGGCGTTGTTATTGTAGCGGATGGCGCCGGAACCGGACGCGACATCTGTCCAGGAACCGATCGCGGAGCAGGTACTCACCTTTGTACCGAATTGCAGCTTGAAACTCTGGCCGTTCAGCGCGAGCGCCTGATTGGTCACCTGGACAAGAATCCTGGCGCGGAAGGTGGAATTTTTAACCATGCTTGGCGCGGTGTTCAGACCGGCAAGCGGACTTCCCGGCGTCACGGAATCGGCGTTGGCGAAAAAGCGGTAGCCGCTTTCATCAAGCGCGATTGACTGGCCCGGCGGCGGAGTGCCTGGCACGAAGGCATGCGCGATCACCCAGTTGCACACCTGGTTATGCTTGTCCTTGATCGTGTAGGTTACCGCCGGCGCGCCGATCTCATCAAGGTTCAGATTCGCCGTGAAGTTTCCCTGAAACACGCTGATCGGTTTGGGCGGAGACTTCGTTTCGTACAGCGTGCAGGGCGCCAATCCTCCGGTGCACACGGCGGAGAGTGTGAAATTATTTGACGGATCGCTTACGTCCTTCAACGATACATTGCATTGGGGCAGCGGCACGGGGCAGACCGGCGGAATGAAAAAATTCCGGATTATGTCGACGATCGTGGTAAGCGGAGGGGGTGCGGGAAGCTGGTACTGAAACGCCTGGGGCGGCGGAGGCAGGACGATCGTGAGATTATTGTTGCCGTTGACGGTGGTTTGGGCAAAGGCCACGGCGGAATAGAGCGAGAGCAGCCCGGCGGCAATGACCGTTATTTTTTTAATCGTTTTCATGTTATTGGGGATTTCTTGTCACGTTCAGGGAAATATTATTCAGCGTGAGGGTGGATTGGAACGTTCCGCTCGTGCAGTTAGTTTCAGCGCCCACCTGAATGACGTGACTGCCCGGCGCGGTATCAATAAAGTCCGGCCACGTCCAGGACCAGCCGCCGTTTATTCCGTCCACGGTATCCTGCACCGGCAATCCCGTCGGCATCGGATTGCCGTTGTCATACAAATGAATCCGGTACGCCGGCGTCAGACACGCTCCCCCGACAAAGCCGCCGACCGAGACAGTCGCCGTCACGCGCTCGTTGGTCGCCGGGGTAAAGCTGATCAGCGGAAGCGACCCTGATGAAAGAAGGTTGTTATTATAGGTGACGCTCAGACTGCTCGCGGTCTGCGTAATCGGGCAATACGGGCCGAGTGGACCGGAAAGCGTAAAGGAAACGTCGCCGAGATCCGCGAGCGATTCCACGGGGCCCGCGGCGCAATTGGTAAGAATGTTCAGCTGAAGATTATGCACGCTGCCGCCGGTCACACTCAACGGAGGAAGCGCCATGGGCGATCCGACGACGCCGTTAATAAAATCCGTGATCTGGATCGGTCCGTCGGTAAGATATGCCCGGAACTGCGGCGAAAGACACGGCCCGCCGAGGAATTGGCTGACCGTGGCGCTCATGCTGACGGTGCCGTTGCTGTCGGCGACAAAATGGAAGCGCGGGAAAAATCCGGAGATAAGTTTATTATTGGAAAATTTAGTGAAATGGCTGGTGATCGTCTGCTGATTGGTGTTCGGGCATGCGGACGAAGGAGCCGGCGCCGGCGGTCCCGCTCCCGGCGGCGGGACAAAGCTCCACCGGTCAGTGCAGCTGTCGCCAACCGCAGCAAGATCGAACACCACCTCATCGGCGGAAGACGCAATCGGCAGATCGTCCAGAAATCCGGTGCCCCCGACGCTCATCAGCGGCTTTTTGTTTTTGGTAATCGTGCAGCCGCCGGGATACCCCTCGCAGATCCAGTTCAGGCGGTACGTTTTATTGTCGGAATTGACCACGCCGTCCAGATCGCAATGCTGTGGCGACGGCGCGCAGGTGCCATAAGTAAACTGGTCGACGTAATTCGGAATGGTCTGCACCGGCGCCTGCGCGGCCGTTCCGGAAACAACCGGCGGAGGAAGAAGCGAATATATAAATTCGGGAAAACTGGGGATTTCATAATTCTTCCCGATGTCCCCCACGGTTCCCTGGGCAAATGCCGCCGGCGAAGACAGGGCCGCCAGTCCCCAAAAAATTCCCAGTAATGCGTTACGCCGATGCATGCTCCAGCGGAATATCCAGTTTAATGAGATCGGAACGGCGGAAGTTCATCTGCGGCGACGTGTAGGATATATAGCCGTCGCGGGCGCAGGTGATGTAGTACTCTCCCGGAGTAACGAGAAACTTGAACTTGCCTTCCGGATTCGTCACCCGCGTGGCCAACAGGGTGCCGTGATGCACTTCATAGACGCGGACCACCGCGAGCGAAAGAGGCAGCTTCGTATCTTTATCGACCACCGACCCGAACGAGCGGGTAACGATGCTGTCCAGAATAATTTTCAGAATATCCAGAATCAGGTACAAGCCAAGCACTATATAATGAAGCAGTTTGGGAAAGAGAACGACTACCACCGCACTCACCAGCGTGCCGACGATTAAAATAAACGGACTAAGATAGTCCAGCACGTCCCTCAGCCAGCCGATCACGCGGCCGAAAAGCGCGTGCTTTACAGATTTCCCTTCGAGCGGCACTTCGATATTCAGTTTTTCCTCCGCCTTGTCGCTTACGTCCACGAACGGAGACTGGTATTCGTCGAACCCCGGCCGGGTAACGTGCAGATAATAGGCACCGGCCGGCACAAGAAATCCGAAACGTCCGTCGATATCGGTAAGCGCCGAATCCTTCAGCCGGTTGGTAACTGCGTCATAGACTTTTACGGTCGCGTCGGTGATCGGCTGCTTCGTGGCTTTATCGAATACCACGCCCCAGGGTTTTTGCGGCTTCCGCTTCAACGATCCGATGCTCGCGAGATTGAAAAGATGGAGAAGATTCCACCAGGGAAACCCCGCGCTTGCCGCAAGGGCACCGAGCGCGCCGGCGGTCACCGCCGCCGGAGTCGCCGCCGACTGTACCTGCGGATCAATGCGGACTGTGTCCACAATACTGGTCGGCGAAACGCCGCCCCCGCCGGTCGTCACCGGTCCGAACGAAGGAATAAGCGCCGAAAAATTTATCTGGCTCTGCCAGGTGGACGGCCCTGCCACGGGTTTGGGAGACCACTCTCCGGAAAGTGTTCCGTACACGACGCAGGCCACCGGCGATCCCTGAAAGTCCAGGATGAGCTGCTTAGTCTCGTGAGTCTGGAACGTCCCAAGCTCTATGCCGAGCTTCCGGCTTTGCGGATCCCATGATTCAAAAAGCCCCAGATTTACCGGGGTGATTTGAGAAGGAATATCAAAGACCGCTTTCACGTTAACTTCTGCGGAGTCGGGGTTGACGATCCGCACGGACACGGCAGCGCTGTTTTCCGGCAGATTCTGTCCTGGATACAACGGATTACAATACGAGGCCGATGACGATCCGCCCGTCTGGGCGAAGGCGATAGCCGCACCGGAAAGCACCAAGGAGAAGGTAAAAATGATCTTCTTCACGATACCTACATTATATATCGCGTGGTATATTCAAACCAAATGAAACCGCTCAAAATTGCGGTGGTGGGCGGCGGTATCCAGGGCCTGGCCCTGGCATATTTTTTATCGAAAAATTCCCGCGTTTCCGTTACCCTCCTCGAGAAAAACCGGAATGTGGGAGGGCTGCTCGGACTGCTGAAAGTGGCCGGCACGGGCTTGGAAGGATTTTATCACCACTGGTCCAATCGCGACGCCGATATTATTTCGCTTGCCGAAGAGCTCGGGTTCGGCGACCGTCTGGTGTACGCGAAAAGCCGCATGGGACTCTGGCATAGAACAACCATCTACCCTTTCTCGACGCCGAAAGACCTCCTGGGATTCGCTCCTCTGCCGTTTCTGGACCGGCTCCGGCTCGGCGCCTCGCTTCTCGCCGTCAGGCGCATCCAAGATTACCGCCCGCTTTCCCGCGTCCGCGCCGCCGACTGGCTGAAAAAACACTCCGGCGAAAAAGCATATGAAGTCGTATGGGAACCGTTGCTGCGGGGAAAATTCGGGGATCATAAAGATGAAATTTCCATGGCCTGGATGTGGAGCCGGCTCAACTGGCGCGCCCGGAGCCGGACCGCAAGCGGCGCGGGCGAAGAACTGGTCTACCCGCGCGGCGGCTTCGGCCAGATCGTGGACGCCATGACCCGCGCCATTGCGGCGGCGGGGAATACGGTGCGCACCGGCGTAAGCGTCCAGTCGATCGCGTCTGCAAAAGATACAGTCGCGGTGACGATTGACGGGCAGGAAACATTTTTTGACAAGGTTTTTGTTACGACGCCCATGAATGTGTTCCTGCGGCTCGCGAAAGGATTGCCGGAGGAGTATGCCGCGCGCCTGTCGAACATCCGCTACCGGGCCGCGCATGTTACCGTCCTCGTTCTGAAAAAATCCCTGATGCCGCAGGGATATTACTGGCTTAACGTCAACAACCGGGACATTCCCCTGCTTGCCGTCATCGAGCACACCAATCTGGTTCCGAAAGATGATTACGGCGGAAACACGATCGTGTATCTGGGGAATTACCCCGATCCGGCAGATCCGATTATGCAGATGCCGGAAAAAGAAGTTCTGGAAATGCATCTCCGCAATCTTCCGAAAATAAACAAGGACTTCCGGCCGGAATGGGTAAAGGAGCATTATATTTTCAAAGACCCGTGCGCCCAGCCGGTCGTGGATATCAACTACTCCCGGAATCTCCCGGAATACGAAACGCCGATCCCCAATTGTTACCTGGCAACGATGGCCCAGATCTATCCCGACGACCGCGGCACCAATAATGCCGTCCGCCAAGCGAAAGACGTTTTGCGAAAGCTCGGCCTTTAACGCTATTCCTTCCGCGCTGCTCAAACCCAACCCACCGGATAGTTCAAAATTGTTCAGCCTGGCCGGCGTCATAAACGATTAGTAAGCCCCAGAAAATCCCTGATTCCCAAAAGAGCTCCGCCAATGTTTGAGCCGACCGTTTCGCAGGCCGAGCGGGCAGGTGTCTCGCGGAGCGAGACGAGCGAGGCCGAGAACGAGCGCAATTTTCTCGCTGGGAAAATTGATAGCGTGTCGGCGAAAATGTTGGCGGAGCGATGGTTAGGGGATTTCCTGGTTGCGAGCAGAGTTGACGCATGCAGAATAATCTGTTAAATTTTGAACTATCCAAAATCCACGTATTAACAATCAAATATCGTCCCCGGAAGTAATGGTGATTGACGAGGCGGGACAGATGCTCGGAAAAATGAACATCGCCGACGCCCTGAAGCTTGCCAAAGAGAAGGGACTGGACCTGATCGAGATCGCCGCTTCCGCCAAACCCCCCGTTACCCGCCTGATGAGCTACGACAAGTTCCGCTATCAGCAGGAAAAAAGGATAAAGAAACAGCGGGCTCAGCAGAAAGGCGGCGATATGAAGCAGGTACAGATCAGCATCCGGGAAGCTATGCACGATCTTCAGATGAAAGCCGAACGCGTGAACAAGTTTTTGGAGGAGGGCAATCAGGTGGAAATTGTGATGACGCTCCGCGGCCGGGAAAAGGCCAACAAGGATTTTGCGAGGGAAAAGCTGGGAGAATTCATGAAAATCATTACTCCCGAGCACAAAGTAACCATGGAGCCGAAAGTGGGAGGATACGGAATCACGGTGCATGTCACCAAAAAGTAATTCTGAAGCAATGACTATGACTAAAGACAGCGTAAAAGACCGAATTAAAGTTACCAAAAACGGGAAGCTGATCCGCCGAAAAATGGGCATCGGCCATTTTCGATCCAAGAAAAGCAGCCGGGAACTTCACCGCAAACGCCAGGAAAACGGCACCTCCGTCAGCAAAGTCGACGGAAAAAAGTTTATTAAAAATTACGGAGTTTCCTTCACGCACTAACCATGACCAGAGTTAAACGGGGCATCGTCGCCCACAAAAAGAGAAAAGCCACCCTCAAATACACCAAGGGCTTCCGCTGGGGCCGCAAAGCCAAAGAAGCGCTCGCCAAAGAAGCGCTCCTGCACGCCTGGGAGCACGCGTTCCGCGGCCGCAAGGAAAAGAAGCGCAACTTCCGGACGCTCTGGAATGTGAAAATCAATTCCATGAGCCGCGCTTCCGGGATGAAATACAGCCAGCTGATCCCGGCGCTGAAGAAAAAAGGGATCGCGCTCGACCGGAAGTCGCTCGCAATGCTCGCCGAACATGAACCGAAAGTTTTCGAGAAAGTAATGGCGGCGGTAAAGTAAAATCAAAAAGAAACTCCTTCCTCCCGAAGGAGTTTCTTTTTTCTGGCGCTTCCCCAGGCGTAGCCGCCAGGGGTTCCGTCCGAACGGATCACCCGATGGCAAGGCACCCGTTTGGTATCGGTGTTTTTATTGAGGATATTCCCGACCGCGCGGCAGGCGCGCGGCGAACCGGCGCGCTTAGCGACTTCCCGGTACGTGAGGACTTTTCCTTTCGGGATTCCGGCTACGACTCTGTAAACCTTTTCGGAGAAAGTCATGGGCAGTGGTGAGAATGCGGACATTTTCCGGATACTTGGCAAGAATGCTCTTGGCTTCAGAGAAGGTGAACCAGGCATATCCATCGTGCTCATAAGATACCGCAATATTCGGCTGTTTGGTTTCGGCGAGATACAAAATGACAATCTTGAAGACCCGGTTGGGAGCCTTGCCGAAACTGAACCGTTCGTAGGTCTTGAAATTCTCGACGATCCGCAGCTCCGACTGCTTCAAGCCGGTCTCTTCCTGCACTTCCCGGAAGGCTGCCTGCCAGCTGCGCTCGGCCGCTTCCAGCTTTCCTTTCGGGAAATTCCAATAATTGCGCCCATGGTACAGCAGTAAAAATTTTATCCCCTCCCGGGATTTCCGGAAAATAATAATACCCGCGGAAATTACTTTTCTCATTACTCCACTAGGGTATCACAAAATAAAAAGGCCCGAAAGATCGGGGCCTTTATGGAATCAGGGCTGCTTTTCTTTCACCACAAGAAAGCGGTCGAGGTGATTGCGGACGCTGTCGAACCAGTCGGAATGAAGCTCGCGCCGGCCATCGGGATAGTTGTTGAAGACGGCGATGCGTCCGCAACTTCCTTTCTCCGCGGATCTCCAGGGATCGCCGAGGGCAAAAATCGGAAAGAAGGGCTTCTCTTTTCTGATCCATTCTATGTACCAATCGACGAAGACCATGAGCTCCCAGGTGTTCGCCATCCGCCATCCGCGCTTTTTGCATATGACAACTACTTCGCGCGGAAGTATCTCTTCGTCCGGATGATACAGTTCCAACTCAAGTTTTTGCTGTCCTTCCGAAGGAGGCGAGGCCTGTTCCCGCCTGATATCCCGGTCAAGATGATGGAATTTTCCGGCAAGCTCCCGGAATGACTGGCGGGAATCCACCGTGACCGTGAAAATTCCGTTGGAAGCCGGAGTCCGGATGCCGACGATGGCGTCCGCGACGCTGGTGATGGGACGGCGGCTCCGGATCGATACCAGACGTCGCACGTCTTCTTCTTTGCCGCCGCGACTCAACACGGCGTTGACCAACTTGGTATACATCCTTGCGAGCAGAGACATCTCCCTCTTCGCCATACGGTCTCCTATCACGCTGTTTGTCACAGAACTATTATCGAGTATAGCACAGATTTTAGAAAAACTTTATCTTTGCAGCTGATCAATCCGCTTCTTCCGGTTTTTCCAATACCAGACATTAATGATAATGATAACTACCGCCACGAGAAGGATCCATTCGTATTGATGAATGAAACCCGCTACCACCTCCCATTTTTTGCCGAGGAAATGCCCGAGCGTCACATAGCCGCCGGTCCAGAGTATCGCCGGAATGATCACCATGGGCAGAAATTTTCTGTAAGGAATATTCAGGATGCCGGCCGCGATCGAAACATATCCCCGAAGGTACGGCATCATCCGGCCAAGGAAAATTCCCCACCCGCCGCGGCGGAGAATCGTTTCTTTAAGCCGGTCCAGTTTTTCGTTCATGCCTTTCCATTTGGAAATTTTTTCCATGATATAGCGCTCGAAAAAGTAGAACACGGAAAAAAGGATGGTGGTGCCGATCACGTCAGCCGATACCGCGGTCAAAAATGTCAGCCAGAAGCTTAATCCGCCGATCACCGTGAGAGCGCCCGCGAAAAGGAGAATGAGTTCATTGGGCACAATATTCGGGATGCCGATCTCCTGTAAGAATACGAGTAGAAAAATGGCCAGGTAGCCGTAATGATTCACTAATCCTAAAATTCCTGTGGTAGGCGCCATTTATTTAAGCATGTTTAGCATAGTGTCGGCCGGCCAGCAATTGATGATGTCTTTTTTGGTCGCCCACCCTCTCCTCGCCTGGGCGATCCCATACTGGGTGAACCGGTATTGTTCCTTGCCGTGGGCGTCGGAATCCACCGACATCTTCACGCCCGCCTCCACGCACTTTCTAATATAATCGTCTTTCAGATCAAGCCTGTCCGGCGATCCGTCGATCTCAAGCACCGTACCCGTTTCTTTGGCGGTTTTGATAATTCCATCGATATCCACCGCATACGGCTCCCGCCGGTGAATCAACCGGCCGGTGGGATGGAAAAAGATATCGACATGCTTATTACGCATGGCTTTTTTAATCCGCGCCATCTGTTTGTCTTTGGAAAGATTGAACAGCGAGTGCACTGATGCGCCGACCACATCAAGCTTTGCAAGCACCCGGTCCGGCAGATCCAGACTGCCATCCTCCAGAATATCGCACTCGGTGCCTTTCAGAATCTTAAATTGTAAATTTTTATTTTTAAATTGGCGATTAAGACGGTCGATTTCCGCAATCTGTTTCAGGATCTTCTTCTCGTTTAGACCGCCGGTCATCGCGAGACGCTGGGTGTGATCGGTAATAGCAATGTATTGGAATCCGTATTCTTTCGCGGCAAGCGCCATGGTCTCAATCGAATGGTCGCCGTCGGTCCAACCCGTCTGCACCTGCAGATCCCCTTTGAGATCGCCATAGCCGACGAGATCGGGGAGCGCGTGCTTCCGGGCGGCTTCGATCTCCCCGTGCATCTCCCTGATTTCCGGAGGGATATATTCGAGCCCGAGAGCCCGGTATAATTCTTCTTCCGTGCGGCCGGCGATGAGTTTTCCTTTCCGCGCCGCAGCGCCGCGGTACAACCCGTATTCATTCAGCGTGAATCCTTTTTCAATGGCGATCTGCCGCAATTCGATATTGTGTTCTTTGGAGCCGGTAAAATACGCGAGCGCCGCGCCGTAAGACTCTTCCGGAACTACCCGGAGATCCATCTGAAGTCCATTCCTTAATTTAATGGAGGACTTCGTATCGCCGTGCCCGATCACCATCGCGATCCCCGGCATCGACGTGAAATAGTCCATCACCGGTTTCGGGTTGTCGGAAACTACCACCAGATCCGCATCGCCGATCGTCTCTCTCCAGCGGCGCACCGACCCCGCGATTTCAATCTTTTTCACCTCCCGCAATTTTTTGAGGCGGTCACGCACGGCGAAAACTCCCGGCAGCACAGAACCCAGAAGAAAGCGCCCATGGGAATGCTTCAGGAACTCGATACCTTTTGAAATATTTTCAGCGCTTTTTGATCCAAACCCCGGAAGCGCGGCCACCTTTCCCGAAGCAATCGCCCGCTCAAGATCTTCGACGCTCCGGACCTTCAGCTTCTCATATAAGACCCTGATTTTCTGCGGTCCCAGCCCCTGAATCTGCGTGAGGGAGGAGAGATCCACCGGGGCGCGTTTTTTTAAATCCTCATAGTATTTCAGACGGCCGCTCTTCAGCAATTCCTCGATTTTTTCCGCGATGGAGGCGCCCACGTGGGGTATTCCATGTACAGCTTTTATGCCGCCGCGCGCATAAAGTTCGGTCAGCGCTTCTCCCAGCGACTCCACGCTTTCCGCAGCCTTTTCATACGCCCGCGGCTTGAAGGGAACCTTCTGCATGTCCAAATATTCCCCGATCTCATAAAGTATCCGGGCTATTTCCTGGTTATTCAAAACTTTTTTCATGGACTACTTCTGCTGATGCGGCCGCTCCGGAATGGCGCGGGAATCGCTTTCGCGCTGGAACAGATGCTTCCGCAGGGTAAGAAACAGGAGCGCGCAGGACGATCCGATAATTCCGGCACCGATGAAGAGCACGCGAAACCCGAACTGATCCACCAGCCAGCCCCCGAGCGCCGAAGCCCCGGCGGTGGCAATGCCGACGGCGAACACGCTTTCCAGGCTCCACTCGAAACTGATCCGCCATTTATCCACGTGGCGAGTAAAAATGGAGTACCAGGCGGGCACGGTCCAGGCCATGATAAACCCGTAGATGCCGTTCACGAGATACAGATGCCACGGCTCGGACACGAAGAGATAGGCGAACGGGATGAGTCCGCTGAAAAAATATCCGCCCATCATTGCCCAGTAATCGTCGCGCTCGCCGTCCGTCCGGTCGAGGAAGCGGGCGATCGGAAGCTGGAAAATCGATTTCGTAATCCAGTAGACCGAAACCGCGAAGCCGGCCACCGCCGCAGTGCCGTTATGGATGTGGCTGGTGATGAACAGCGCGAACACCGGCGCGAAGGACGCGAACGCCGAGTTATAGAAAAAATCGACGACGACGATTGTCTTGATGATTTTATTGATATTGTTAAACATTTTTGAATTGGAGGGCGCCGTTGCTCATTACTGCTTTAATCCGGCTGCCGCGGGCGACTTCCCCGCGGAGAATCTTTTCGGCCAGCACCCCGCGCACCTGCTCGGAGATGACGCCCCGGAGCGGGCGGGCGCCGAACACCGGGTCAAACCCCCGCCTGGCAATCTCCCGCACTACCTCATCATCAAATTGTAATTCTATCCCCTGGGATTGTCGAAGGGTTTCCGCCACTTCCGAAAGCTGGATGCCGGCAATCCGCTCAATAGCGGCGGAAGAAAGGGGCTTGAAGACAATGATGCCCGAAAACCGGTTCAACAGCTCCGGCTTGAAAAACCCGGTGAGTTTTTTCTTCACCGCCTCCGACAGCGTCCTGACATCGGCACCCTTCTCAAGCTCCGCCTTGATAAAATCGGAGTTGGCATTGCTGGTCGCGATGACAATGGTGTTTTGGAAATCCACTGTGCGCCCGGCGGCGTCGGTGAGCCGCCCATCGTCGAGCACCTGCAAAAACAGATTCAGGATGTCGGGATGAGCTTTTTCAAATTCATCGAGAAGAACGAGGCTGTACGGCCGCTGGCGGATGGCGTCGGTAACATTTTCCAGCAGCCGGTTTACCGTGCCTTTGTCCTGGTATTCCGACATATCGAACCGCGCCATCATCTCCGCCGATCCGAACTGGATCCCGGCAAGAATTTTGGAAAGTTCTGTTTTCCCGACTCCGGTGGGGCCGACAAAAAGAAAACTGGCGATCGGCCCGCCTTTTCTGGCAAGGCCGCTCCGGTACTCGCGGAGCGCCCGGGACACCGCGCGCACCGCCTCTTCCTGGTCAATCAGCCGCGCATGGATCACCTCTTCAAGATTGAGAAGGGTTTCCGCCTCCTCTTTTCCGGCCTTGTGGATCGGCACGTTGATTTTCTTTTCCGCGACCGCGATCACGTCGTCCGCGCCAAGCACTTTCCGCCGTTTGCCCGCCGCGTCGGCAAGGGCTTCTTTTAGGAGGTCCTCGGCGCTCGCCGGGAGCAGTTTCCCGTGAAAATACTGCTTGGCAAGAACCACCGCCTCCTTTACCGCGGCAAAACTGATGATGATGCGATACTGCCGCTCGAGGAGCAGGCTTTCATACACCAGATACTGCGCCGCTTCGTCTTCGCTGACCTCCTGCACGCGGATCGTTTCAAATCCACCGGCAAAATCGCTGTTCGTTTCAATATACTGCTTGTATTCCTGGGAATACGTGCCGCCGATTACCGAAAAGGCGCCGGATTTGATCGCGGGCACCAG
Source organism: uncultured Candidatus Saccharibacteria bacterium (assembly GCA_964637575.1). Lineage (GTDB taxonomy): Bacteria > Patescibacteriota > Minisyncoccia > UBA6257 > WO2-44-18 > JAHFLQ01. The sequence goes on along the minus strand of CAZWVU010000003.1, from coordinate 6,263 downwards.
CATATCCGCGGCGGAGACTCCCCGCCCGCCGGCCGTTTTCATTAAATTATGGATGTCGGGAATATAGAGAATGATATTTCCGGCCCGGACAATTTCTTCCAGAATCTTTTTTGTCCGCGCCTGCATTTCACTTTCTCCGGCTCCCGCGACCAGACTGCCGATATCCAGCTTCACCAGACGGCGGTCAAACAGCTGCGGCGGGACCCGGTCTTTGCTGATTTCAAACGCCAGATGCTCCACCACGCTCGATTTACCCGAGCCGGCGTCGCCCACAAGGAGCGCGTTCGGCCGGCCGGGACGGGAAAGCACGTCCAGGAGGCGGTCATATTCCTGCTCGTGTCCGATGAGCATTCCGATCTGCCCAAGCCGCGCCAGATCAGTAAGATCGGAGGAAACCTGATCAAGATATGGCGTCGGGCGGGCAGTCCAGGCCCGGTTCATAATCCGGTGGCGGGTTTTATGGGGCCGGCTCAAAAATCCGGTGAGGTTCCGCCCCGGACCGGCGCTGAATACCATCGCATTCTGAAGATCGCCCGGAGCGATGTTGAAAGATCCGAAGAGGCGCCTGCAATCCTCGTCCTCCACCAGCGCCAGTGCCGCAAAAAGATCTTTCGGGTCGATCTGCGGATCGTGAAGCCGGTACGCCGTCCCGATTGCCTGGGCAGTTACCACGCCCACTTTATACAAGAGCTGATTTTTGGAGGTGCTCGCGGCGGAAGATTCCCGGAGCGCCGCCTCGATCCGGTTCTTCATGTCGCCCGGCTTCACGTCCATGCGGACAAGCCCCGCCTGGACGTCGTGGCGGTTCAGCAAACGTTGCGCCAGAAACAGGTAAAAGTTTTTCCCGGAAAAGAGCGCCCGGTCAAACGCCCACTCCAGCACCCCGAAACTTGCCGGAGCGCAATATGATGCCGCGTTGATCTTCCCCTCGGGGAGCCGGAGGATATTTTTTTCCGATTTCCGGGCATGCGCGGCGCGGTCGGCAAGAAAAAGCATAAGGAGCAGACCGAACGCCCGGAGAAGCCGGACGTCGCCGGCAAGAAACATGGCGGCGCCCACGACCAGCAGGGCGTAACCGGCATACGCGCCGAGCCGGACAATCAGCCGGCCGGCGATGGTCATTTTCAGCCGCGGATCGTTGAAATATATTTCTCTATTGGCCATTGAATCCTTTATATACAATGTAAATCGGGATTGCCGCCCACACGAGGTAGAGCAGGAGCGCTGCGAGTATGATTACCAGGTAGACAAATCCCCCGATCACCAAACGAAACGTCCGGAAAATAAATCCCAGAATGTAGCCGATGACCGTGTAATCCTGGTAGAGCGGTTTCAGCCAGTAGCGGAACGTAATCCGGAGGGCGAATGTCCGATCCAGTCCTTCCAGCACATTCAGCGTATGGTGGACAAACCACAAAAATCCGTCCCTGTACCAGTGCCGGATGGCTTCATAGATACGATAGAAAAACCGCTGCAAGAGATAGACTACGGAAAATGACATTACCTCTATTATACTCTTGTCGTCATTGCGAGCGAAGCGCGGCAATCTCAACGAACCCCTCCTTCTCCTCGCCAGGACGTCGGGCCACAATCCTGTCTGCGGGAAGGAGGGGTTCGCTTTTTCGTATCTTGATAGTATTCCCATGCTTCAATAATCCAAGATACGACTGCCTGGCCTCATTGCTTGGATTCTCGGCAAGGCGTTTCAGCATTCTCCTCTTAGTAGTCGTCCGCAGTAGCCGATGGTCAGGAAAATGAACCCAGCCGAGAAAATCCACGCCGGAGGCGAAGGTTTTGATAAACACTTTGTCGGGGTGGAGCATAAGCTTGAGTCGCTTATCCAGAAAATCACCGATCTCGGGAATAAGTTCTTCCAGCAGTGCTTTCTCGCGAGAAAGCACTGCAAAGTCGTCGGCATAGCGGATATAATGCCGGGCTTTGAGCGTGTGTTTCATAAACTGATCAAATTGATTCATATAGACATTGGCGAAGAGCTGGGAGGTGAGATTGCCGAGCGGCAGGCCCTTGCCGGGCGCCACGGAAAAACTGCTGATAATATTCTTGAGAAGCGCAATAGTGCGCCGGTCGGGGATATATGATTCCAGAATCCCCAACAGAACGGAATGGTCAATACTGTCAAAGAACTTTTTGATATCGCACTTCAGCACCCAACAGGTCCGGGTATGATTCTTGCTTACCTGATAGGCGAACGAGCGGAACCGTTTCATGGCGCGGTGCGTGCCTTTCTCCACGCGGCAGGAAAAGGAATCGGCGATAAATGTCTTTTCAAAAAACGGATAGAGGACCCGGTGGATGGCGTGATGGAGGAGGCGGTCGCGGACTTCAGCTTTGTGGATGATCCGCGGCTTCGGGTCGGAGATAGTGAAACGATAATATTGGCCGTGGACATAGCTGCCATTGGCTAATTCTTGGTGGAGAAGTAGAATGTTATCAAATAAATTCAGGCCGAATTCCTGGACGTCGGGCTTGCTTCGCTTCCCTTTCAGGAATTCCTTCCAGGCAATCAAAAGATTTTCCACGGAAATTATATCTTCCAACTTATGTCGCAATTGAATTTTCATAATGAAGAATCCTTGAACTCTCTCTCTCTCGGGAAATTTAATTATTATCAATAAGTTTATCGCGATATATAAACTTTGGGATAATTTTAAAAACCACTTTCCGAAGCGATTCAAATCACTGGTGATAAAAATAGATTCTTTGCTGATAGAGATTCTGGAATTACTTTTTGTGGCAAGCAAGCTGAATAAAGAACACAAACTTCCTATTCTCAATAAAACCAGCGGCAAATTGGACATTTTAAAGTTTTTCTTGCAGTTTTCCTGGGATTTAAAGGCGCTGGATGAAAAAAAATATATTCTTATATCCAAAAACCTGGTTGAGGTTGGCAAAATGCTCGGCAGTTGGATAAAAGCGGCTGAAAAACAAACTCTCCCGAGATAATCGGGAGAGAATGAAGCAAGTTGCGTCGGACAAACACCCAGCGGTTGTCGCCGTTCCAGACGTTGTCGGCGTTGTCATAGTTGCTGTTGAGCCACCGGTCGTCGTCATTGCGTTCAACGTTGAACACCTTGAGATTGCCGTCCGAGTCAGTTGCGTATAGGGCGCCCTCCAAGCCACCGCTCCTTGAATGCTCTTGGAGCTGTATCGCGTTCGGCATCTAAAATGCCCTAGCGCCCTACACCAAATAGCTTCATTTTTATTTTGGAATCGGCCGCTCAAAGCCGTAGCCGTGAACAAATACCAACCCACTCCAAAAATAATCTAACAAAAAAGAAATCCCCCGTGAAGCAATGCTTCACGGGGGATGGGTAACCAGGAGCCAGGGTTCCAGATGTCCGAAGCTACTTGCGACGGACAAACACCCAGCGGTAGGCGCCGTGCCAGACGCCGTCGGCGCCGTCACAGTAGCTGCTGAGCCACCGGCCGCCGCCATCGCGCTCAACGTAGAACACCTCGAGACTGCCGACCGAGTCAGTGATGGGCTCCATTCCAATAAGGAGCCATTCGTTCATCGGCTGATCCTTGTACTGGAGGCGGAGCTGGGGACCAACTTCTGCCGGACAGAGATCCAGGCCAAGCTCCTTGGCTTTGGCGTAGATCTTTTCGCGGGTGGCACCGTTGGGGAAGCCCAGCTCGGCGACCGAAGCCACGACCAGCTCCACTTCCTGCTCTTCGGTGGATGCGGTGAAATCCGGTTTGCCGAGGATGTCGTTGGCCCAGTCGGAGATCTTGCAGTTGGCCTTCTTGATAACTTTCCGGAAGTCGTCGGCGGTCTGGTGGCCGGTGCCGAGTTTTAGGGTACGCCAGATTGGAAACTTGGCGCTGGAAACCACTTTTTTCCCGTCCTTTTTCCAGAACTCCACCAGACGGCTCCGGAAATCCGGATCGTCAATGGCGCGCTGGAGATCGTCAAAGGCCAGGCCGGCTTCCGACATCATCCGGTACCACTCGGCGACCCGCCCGAGCACCTTGTGCACGGGCATCTGCTTGGGGCTCACGATGGGTTTTTCCATCGCACACCTCCGTTTGGAAAAGTGCTATGCCGCGAGAGCTCGCGACCCGCAATTAAGCGCAATGCTTAATATGTTGAATATTGTACTGAATTTATTTAAAAAGTCAAGCTTTCTTTATCAGCTCATCAAACTTCGCCACTACTTTGGGAAGTTTTTTGAAATCCTTCTCGTAGTCTCCGATCATTCCCATATTGCGGAGAATCGCCGCAGGGTGGAATAAAGGCACCAGCAGACGCCTATCCATGCGGAAGACCTTGCCGTGATCGCGGCTGATTTTTAACTGCTCGTTGAAATAATTCATGGAGAACCGGCCGAGCGTCGCGACAATCTTTGGATTGATGATCTCGATCTGGCGCGCGAGATAGGGCTTGTAGGCGGCAATCTCCTCCGGCAGAGGATCGCGGTTATTCGGCGGCCGGCGTTTTACGATGTTGGTGATATACACGTCTTCCCGCTTCCAGCCGATCTTCTCCAGCATTTTATTCAGCAATTGCCCGCCGCGGCCGACAAAGGGTCTTTTTTGGATATCTTCCTGCTCGCCCGGCGCCTCGCCGATAAACATCACGTCACAGTTGATATTGCCCTCGCCGAATACCAGATTCGTGCCCAGCTGAAGAGACGCGTCGCGACGCATCTCTTCTTCGAGTTTTTTCAGCGCGTGTTCCTTATCCGTCATCGTTTCATTATAATAGAGGGGATGGCTCAACGGCGAATGCGGATCTACGCCAAACGCTCACACCTGATCGCGACATTCTTTATTATCGCGGTTCCTTTTTTTGCGCTTCTGGCATTCGCGGCCACTGCGCATATCAACCTCGCCAACCTCTGGGTGAATGTGATCATTACCATCATCCGCCTTTTTGTGGCGTATCTTATCGCGGTAGTCCTGGCCTGGATATTCGCCACGCTGTTCCACCGGGGGAAGGCCGCGGCGGTAGCCCTGCCGGTCTTCGACGTCCTGCAAAGTTTTCCCACCTTCGCGATTCTTCCGCTTGCCACGTTCTACCTCGGCGCAACCAACTTCACCGTGATTTTATTTATGGTGATCACGGTCATCTGGCCTATCCTGTTTTCCATCATCAGTTCGCTCAAACTTATCAAACATGACTGGGAAGAAGCGGTGGAGATCTACCAGCTGAAAAAATGGGACTATGTCACTAAATTCGTCTGGCCGGCCAGTCTGCCGGGGCTGATCACCGGCTCCATCATCGGGCTCGGTGACGGCTGGGAGGCGATCGTCGGGACCGAAATCATCGTCGGGATCAAGAGCGGCATGGGAAATTTCTTTCAGATGTTTTCCCAGAACGCGCTGGTAACCTGCCTCGGCGTCATCGGCCTTCTGGCGCTCATTTTCTCGATCAACAAGGTCATTTGGATACCGCTTCTCGACTGGAGCCACAAAGTAACCGAGGAATAATATTGGACATGCCAACCGAACACGCGCTTATTTTCAAAAACGTCCGCAAAACTTTCATCGAAGAGAAGGGGCGGCACATCACGGCGATAGAAAATATCAATCTGGAAATCCGGCAGGGTGAATTCTTCGTGTTCGTCGGCCCTTCAGGGTGCGGCAAGTCCACCTTGCTCCGGATCGCGAGCGGTCTCGAAAAAGAGTATTCGGGCGAAGTCGCGCTTGGCGACGCCATCCGCCCCTCGGATATCGGTTTTGTGTTTCAGCAGTTCGCCCTGCTCCCCTGGCTGACGGTATATCAAAATGTGGAACTGGGGCTTCTCCCGCGCCGGCTTTCAGAATCAGACCGGAAAAAGAAGATTGATCAGGTGCTGGAGCGGCTCGGCCTCGAAAAATCCGCCCATCATTATCCCCGCGAGCTTTCCGGCGGCATGCGCCAGCGCACCGGACTGGCCCGGGCGCTCGTAATCGATCCGAAGATCATTTTTATGGACGAACCCTTTTCCGAAGTGGACTCGTTTACCGCGGAAACCCTGCGCCAACTCACGCTCGATATGTGGCGCGATCACCGTATGACAATCGCCATGGTGACCCACTTGATTCCGGAAGCGCTTCAGCTCGCCGACCGGATCGCGATTATGACTTCGGCTCCCGGCACCATCGAAAAAGTAATTCATAACACCTTGCCGCGCCCGCGCGACAAGCGCTCGCCTCAATTCTTCGCGCTGGAAGACGAATTGAATAAATTGATCAAACCCTAGTGCGCTCGCGTGGAATTGAACCACGACCTCATCCTTCGGAGGGATGCGTTATAT
>CAZWVU010000002.1:0-149835 GCA_964637575.1 uncultured Candidatus Saccharibacteria bacterium | reverse complement strand
TGGGTGAAGAAATTGCAGGGCGTGAGCGTGCCGGATGTGAAGATCACGGTCTTTCAGGACGGCGAGAAGCAGGATTCGAAGATCGGAAAAATTCTCTTTACGCATTTCGGCGTGAGCGGTCCCACGATATTGAATATGAGCAAGGGGATCGGAGAATTGCTTGAATGGGGAGACACGGAGATCGTGCTTGATCTTTTCCCGAAACTGGACCCGGGCGCCCTCGACAAGAAGATCCAGGAGGCCTTTGCCGCCAACAGCAATAAGATGTTTAAAAATTCGCTGGCCGGACTTCTGCCTTCGGCCGTCGCTTCGGCGATCGTGGATATCTCCGGGATCAAAGGCGATACCTTCTGCCATTCGGTCAAAAAGGATCAGCGGCTGGCGCTCGTGAAGCTCCTCAAAGCGCTTCCCATGAAAGTGGAAGGTTTACTTGGCGCTAATAAAGCGATCGTCACCTCCGGCGGTGTCGCCCTCGAAGAAGTGGATTTTCGCACTATGGCCTCGCGCCTCTTTCCAAATCTCTACCTCGTCGGCGACATCCTCAACATTGACCGTCCGTCAGGCGGTTATTCGCTTCAGCTCTGCTGGACCACCGGCTTTGTGGCAGGCGAAAGCGCAGCGGGGAAGTAGAAAAAGGAATTCGCGGAACTTTTATTATAGGGTACCTAAGGATAAATCCAAGTATCGCTAGCTCATCAATGCCTGCTCCCAGGCGCGGCGGAGGTCGTTTTCGCGCTTGGCGAGGGCTTGGATCATCTTGAGCTCTTTGGCGTCCAGGACTTTCCGGGCGTGCTTTACGACTTCGCCGTTCTGGATCTTGGTGAAGAATTGGTCGTTGTAGTCGTGATAGGTTTTATAGGCGATTTCCCAGAGTTTGATGAGTTGTTTGAATTGTTCTTTAGGCATAGGCGTTAATGTAAGATTGCTTCACTACATTCGCAATGACAGAGGTGGACATGGCTATTAACTCTTTTTGATGACGTAGATGACCTTGCCGGCGACGAGGTAGTCTTCTTTAGGGGAGATGTAGATGGGAACGTAATCTCTTGTTGATTCGGAAATAAGCTGGATCAGCATGTTTTTTGAATCACGGAAGAATTTCTTGATGTTGGCGACATTATCAATGATGGAAAGCACATAGTCGCCGTTGCGCGGTTCTTTCTGCTTCGGGTCAACGATCACGAGATCGCCGTCCTCAATGCTTTTACCAGCGACCCTGGCCCGGTTCATGGAATCGCCGGAGGCGCGGATGGCGAAGAAGTCGCCGATGGTTTTGAGGCCGAGGATCATTTTAGAAACCTTCACGAAGCCCTCCACATTCTGATCGGCGAAGATCGTGGCCGGGCCGCAGTTGGCCGTCCCGACGATCGGGATGGAGAGGAGGGGGGAGTTGGAGGACTTACGACTTGCCACCGACGACACGACCACTTTTTTGTTGATCCAGTCCACGGAGATGAGGCCGTGCTTTTCCAGCTGGACGAGATGGTGCTTGATCTTTTGCGGATATTTTTCGCCCACCATCTTGGCGATGCTCCGCAGGCTTTCTTTGGAAAAATCTATTTTTCCGAGGAGTTTTAATAATTTGGTTTGTAAGTCGTGCATATCATAATTTTTGCACGAGCGGGAAAAGCGTCAAGAAAAAGATATCCCCAGAATCATACACGTCATACACGCAAGACAGGGGGCTAGATGGGCAAGAGGGTAAAGAAGGAAAAGAGGAGAGATTGCTTCGGAAGCCCTCGCAATGACAAAAAGAAGTAGGTCGAATAGGATTGATAAGACAAATAAGTCTGATAAGACAGAGATTGCCGCGCTGTGCTCGCAATGACGCACTAGCCGATTTTGGTGACGAGGGCGAAGGGTTTATTATTAAAGAAATGCGTGGAAATGTTTTAAAGTTGATCACTGCCATCGCGGCATGCGAGTTGGCCGGAGTTTTCGGCGTGTTCTTCACTGTTTCCCCTATCCCGACATGGTACGCGTTGCTTACCAAGCCAGCGATCAATCCGCCTGCCTGGCTGTTCGGTCCGGTATGGACGATGCTTTATTTGCTAATGGGCATCGCGGCATTTCTGGTCTGGAAGAATGGCTGGGAGCGTAAAGATGTGCGGATCGCGCTCAGTATATTTGTCTTCCAGTTGGTGCTGAACGCTTTGTGGTCACTGATCTTTTTCGGTCTGCGAAGCCCCGGCAGAGCTTTAGTGGATATAATTTTTCTTTGGGTGGCAATCATCACTACGATCATCGTATTTGCCAAAATATCCAAAACGGCCGCCTGGCTTTTAGCACCCTACATTCTTTGGGTCAGCTTCGCGGTATATCTGAACTATTCTGTCTGGTGGTTGAACTAGGTTAACCGATTTTAGAACCGGGAGGGACTTCTTTTTCGGGCATCAATAAGACGGGGCCGGATTCGGAGGAGGCGGCGAGGAGCATGCCCTGGCTGGTGAGGCCCATCATTTCGCGCGGGTCAAGATTGGCGACGACGACAATTTCGCGGCCGATCAGTGTTTCCGGCGCGTACGCTTTGCCGATGCCGGCGAGGATCTGGCGCGGCTCGGCTTCGCCGAGGTCCACTTTGAGTTTCAGAAGTTTGTCCGAACCTTCCACGCGGACGGCTTCCAGGATTTTGCCGACGCGCAGTTCTCCTTGTTTGAATTCGTCGATGGTCATTCCATTTAGATTGCCACGTCGCAGGGCTCCTCGCAATGGCAGAAATAATAGGTCGAATAAGACTGATAAGACGGATAGGACAAATAAAAGGGAGATTGCTTCGCTGCACTCGCAATGACTGGATTCCTGCTTTCGCAGGAATGACAGATCGACTCGCAATGACGGAGGGAAAGCTCGGAAGTACAAAAATGCTCTATACTGATAGTAGAAGTTTGAAAAGGTGCCACTATGTCAGACCTGAATATCGAAGCTCATCTCACCGCGCTCGCGGATGAGATGCAAAAACTGATCGCGGAACATTTCGCGAAACCGCCCAACGAGGAAGTACACAAACGTCTGCGGGAAATTGAAGATGAGATCCACCGGCATGGCTGGGATGTGAAATGGACTGCCGGGATTAATCTCCAGAATCCGGATGTGCTGGATGCCAAAGTGGAGCTTTTCCGGCCGCGCAAGAATCTCTCGCCGGAAGACCAGAAGCTCTATGACGAATGGTTCCGGCGGGTCAACAAGATCAAAGAAGGGGAATAACCCTTCTTTTTTATTGGTATAGTGAACATATGGAACGAGAGCCGAAGGAGCTGGAGCAGAAAATTGACGAGGAAGAACAGCGGCTTCGCCAGGAGTCGGACGAAGCCCGGAAAGAAGGCTGGGCGGGAATGCATTTCATGAGTGATGAGGAGCGGCGGAGATATGCGAAGAAGCGGGTCTTGGGGGCGATGGAACACAAACAGAAGGAAGACGAGCGGGCCGCGGCGTTGGAAGAGGAAAAGAAACGGATCCTGCGCGACGGCCTCACCGACGAGGAAATCGAACGGATTGCCCGCGAACGTCAGGAGAAAAAAGAGCGCCGGGATTAGTAGTAAGGATTCGGCTGACCGGAAGGAACCGAGGGCGTCTGGGTGTTGTAAGGCGGCTTCACCGTGGTGCCTGTGGAAGGCGAGCTGGCCGGCGGAGTGTAGCTTGTGCCGGGCGTGTAGGTGGTGTTGGCAGGGTTGGAGTCGCCGAAGGGCGGATAGAAAATGAGGTACAGCGCGACCAGGCCGATAATTACGAGGAGAAGGATCATTAACACCGTTGTTGTCTTATTCATACTTTTATTATACCAGCAAAAATCGCCCCGTTGAGGGCGATTTTTTTTCGCGCAACCTTTTTTATTGGTTGTTCTTTTTCCGGAATTGGCGGTAGGTCAGATAGATCGCAAGCAGCACCACGATCCAGAAAAGAAGGCTGGACCAGGGACTGCCGCCGAATCCGATAAGACTGCCGAGCGCCGCGAGCAGGCCAGGGTTTTGCGCCGCCGGTTGTTCGGCCGCCGGAGCTTCATTTCCGGCGGGCGCGGCCGCTACTTCGTTGGAAGGTGCAGCGTTTTCGCCGGAATTGCCGACTTCATTGCCGCCGGTAACCGGGCCGGACGTGTTGGCAAGTGCTAACGTCGGATTCGGAGCAGGCGTTTCCTGATTGGAATTGCCGCCCTGGGTCGCGAGCGTGCAACCGCTCGGAGAACATCCCGGAATAAAGCTGCCCGGATCGTTATTTACGCTCGGATCATTGGTCGCGTTGCCGCCACCGCCGGAGGAACCGGATCCGCCGCTGGAAGAAGTGCCACCACTACCGGAAGTATTATCGGTATTCACAGGCGGCTGCTCCGGAGCCGGTGCAGGCGCCGGGGTCGCGGTCGTGAAGCTGCCCTCGGAGCTTACGGATTCCGGAGAGGCGTGGGAGATCACGCGATAGTAGTAGGTCGTACCGGAGGTGAGGCCGGAGAGGGTGACGGAGTGGTTGATAACCGTCGGATCAACATCGGATTCAACGCTGGAAAGCGCATAGCCGTAGTTCGGCTGGGTGCCGAGCGTGGCGTGGGGAACCGTGTCGAACACTACGCGGCTGGTCGCCGGCTTGTCGGTGTCCCAGGTGACGGTGAACGAAGTTTCGCCCGGCGTACCGGCGTTCTGATTGGAAATCTGCACCACCGGCACATAGGCAACCGGTCCGGCGAAGACGCTGGTTTCAACATTGCCGACTTTGTCAGTCGCTTTCAAACTGAAGCAATAGAGGCCAGATTCGGCGGGAGTCCAGTCGTGGCTCCAGGCGCCGTTCGTCAGCGTCAGCGAAACGAGTTCGGTCGCGACGGGCTGGGCGGTCGCGCAATCAAGCGGCGTGAAGACGTCGAAAAAGCTGGAGGACGGATATTGCGCGACGGAATCGGGGCCGCCGATTTCGGCAACCGTCAGCTCAAGGGTTTGCACGCCGGAAACCTGGTCGGCCGAGGTGCCGCTCAAGTTGAGCGAAACAATCTCCGTGTTGATTACTTTGTGATCAAGCGGATCGTTGAAGGAACTTACCGGGGCGTCGTTGTCCTGGAAGTTTCCGAAATCATTGTTGCCGGCGGTGGCGCCCGCGGTTACCGTGACCGTGTAACCATTGGAACCCTGGCAATCGGCGCCGCTCGCGGGAGCGGACTGGTGCCAGCCCTCCTGCATCTGCTCGCAGACGGTATAGGTGCCCGGCATCAGACTGGTGAACGAGTAATTGCCGTTCTCATCGGTCTGGACGGAGCTGTTGACCGGATTCTGGTTTTCATCAGTGCCGGTGAGCGTCATTGTCCAGGCGGAAAGTGCCGGTTCGCTGTCATTCACACCATTGGCGTTCAGGTCATTGAACTTTTTGCCAGTGATAACGGCATACTGGGTGTTATTGATCGTGCAGGTCACGCTGCCGCCGGCGGAAAGGGTGATCGTGCCGCCGCAGTTGGTTGTCATGCTGGCATTCGTCCAGTCTTCCGGAACGGAGCTTTCGGTCAGGGTGTAGGCGCCGGGCATCAGGCTGGAAAAGACCGTGGTATTGCTGTTCTGGCCGATCGTCACGCTCTGGGTCTGGGAGTAATCGCCGCCGGTCAGAGTGAAACCGAACGTGCCCTGGGCAGGATCGGCGATTTTAATAACGGAAATGGAGCCGAACTTGGTGTTGGTGATCGTGCAGGTCGCCGTGGCACCAGCCGCCACCGTGATATTCACGCAGGTATTGCCGGTATTGGACCAGCCCGAGACTGCGGCTTCGCTCACGGAATAGGTTCCCGGATTAACTTCGTAATTAACCGGGGAAAGGGCGGAAATATTCTGGGTGGCGTTGCTGAAGACCGTGCCGTCGCCAGTCGCGGTAATGGAAAACTGCTGGGCATCATTCGCCGGATCGGTAACTTTCGTGACGATCAGGTGGCCGTGCTGAACGTTGCCGAAATTTTCGCCGCTCACCGTGTTGCCGCCGCTGATCGTGACGGAATACCCAAAGCCGCCTGTGCACGCAGCACCGCTCGCCGGGAAAGTCTGGCTCCAGCCGGACTGCATTGTTTCGCAAACAGTATAGGTACCGTCGGCAAGGGAGGCGAAAGAATAATTTCCGCCCGCATTGGTAACAGCGGAGGCGCTCGCCGGACCGGACAAGGTGATCGTCCAGCCGGAAAGGCCGGCTTCGCCGTTATCCTGGACGCCATTGGCGTTGGCATCGCCGAACTTCATGCCGGAGATGGAACCGGTCACGGCCGGGGGAGGCGTCACAATTGCGGTGCCGGTGAGTGCCACATCATCAAAACGTACAAGGTCGTTGGCCGAGTCCATATTGGCGCGGAAACGGAAGCGGAACCCGCTCTGGTTGGCGGTGCCGGCCGGCAAGCTGAAACTGGCCTGCGTCCAGGAAGAACTGGAGGGCGCGGCGGAGTAATCAGTGAGTTGAGTCCAGCCCGTGCCGTTAACGGACCATTCAACATAGAGATGATCGTTGGATTCCAGCTCTTTGCCGGAAACAACTTTGTACCAGTAGGAGAGTACGATGTTTTCATATCCAGCAGTGGACTGGGTTTTGGCAATACTCATGTCGCTGCTGGTGCTGCCTTTCATTTCGGCTTTCTTACTGCCGGCGTGAACATCGCCGCCGAGCACGTCCCATTTGCCCGCCGAGCCGGTGTTGTCCGCGGACGTCCAATGGCTGAAGTCGTTGGATTCAAATCCGTCGCTGAAAAGCGTTACGGGCGTGGTCGCGAATGAAAAAACCGGCAATGCCAATTGAAAAAGAATGGCGGTACCGGTAAGAATTGCCTGGACCTTTCGGGAAATCGATCGCTGCGGAACCTTTTTGGATTTGGTCATGATAGGGGAAATATTAAATTAATTTGGTTAAAATGTCAAGCAGGCGTCCTTTTTGGTTGATAGGTTTAATAATACCAAATCAGACAAGTTTTTCTATTCTTACCCCCACTAACCGGATCTTTTTGCGCCGGGGATTTTCACGTGTATCGAAAAATGGGGCAAGAAGTTTCATCGCTTCAAACTGGAGAAACTCGGTGAGTTTTTTCGGAGACTGCTGTTCGAAAAGATTGCCGATTTTATCCTTGGTTTCGGAAAGTGTGTGGGCGCGAGTCTTGGTTTCAAAGTCCTCAAACCGGACGGTGATGCTGACGGTGCGGAACGAACGGAAATCGCTCTGAAGAAAACTCCGGATGACGCTGGCGCACAGGGCTTTCATTTCCTCGGTGACCAGACTGGCGTCCCGGGTGTCTTCCCGGAACGTGGTCTGCTCGCCGATGGATTTCACCTCGTATTCTTCCACAACCGGCGAGTCGTCGCGCCCGCGGATCCGGTCATAGAGAACGTAGCCCCATTTGCCCAGCCAGTCGGAAAGCTCGGACCGGCTGAAACGCTTGAGGTCTTTGACGGTACGAATACCGCGGACGCCGAAGACGCTCTCTGTTTTCGGTCCGACGCCGGGAATGGTGCGGATCGGGAGCGGTTCAAGAAATGTTTCGGCGTCTTTTTCGGGGACGACGGTCAGGCCGTCGGGTTTGTGCATACCTACGGCAATTTTGGCGATCAGTTTGTTGGGGCCGATGCCGATGGAGCAGGTCAACTTTTCTTTCTTTTTGATCTCCACCTTTATTTTCAAAGCGATTTTCTCTGCCCACGCATACGTCTTGGCGAAGCTGAGATCGAGGTAGGCCTCATCCACGCTGGCCTGCTCCACGAGCGGCACAATGTGTCTGACGATAGCTATGAGGCGCGCGGAAGTCGCGGAATAATTACGGTAATGGCCGCCGACAAAGATTGTCCGGGGCGCGCCAGCCAGCCGGGCTTTTTCCGCGAGCCGCCAGGCGGTGGAAATAGGCATCGCGGAGTGAATGCCGAATTTGCGGGCGGCGTAATTTGCCGTGGAGACAATGCCGCGGCCGCGGCCTTCCTCCGGATCGGCGCCGACGACAAGCGGTTTGCCGCGGTAGCGCGGATGGTCGCGTTCTTCGATTGAAGCGAAGAAGGCGTCCATATCGAGATGAGCAATAATTCTCACACCATAAGCATACAGGAACAGGTCAACAAAAAAACGACTCATATGCGAGTCGTTTAGGTTATTTCTTCGTCGGTGTCTTCTTCTTCCGGATCATCCAGGTCTTCGTCGGCGCCGTAGAGTTTGTGGGCGATGCAGCCGCGGTTGGAAGACATCTGTTCGTTGTACATATGGAGGATGCACTCAATGATGCGCGGCGGCATGCTTTTGGGCGCCTCTTCCGCGATCCAATCAAAGAGCGAAGCCAGAAGCCGGAGCGTGTTTCTGTGGCTTTCCACATGACGTTTCACCACTTCCTGTTCGTTAGCCGCCGGTTCGTCGTCGTGTGTCTGGGACGACGCGAACACATGCCCGTGCTTCAGCGACCATTCTTTGAGAAATTCATGGACATCGGCCGGCATTTCCGCCGGATCCATTCCCGTCGCAGTTTCCAGGAATCCGTCAATCAGGATATCTTCCCAGCTGAGATTTTCAGAATCGGGATTGTCGGTCATCAGAAGTACAATCGTGTTGTCGTACAATCGCTGCAGGTGGTCGTACGTCGGCGCGGATTCTTCAGGTTCGGAATCCATAGAACCTCCAAACCCTTGCGGGTCAACGTGCTACTAAGCATAGTATCAATTTCCAACCGGATTTTCCAGTTAGCGCGTTGAACGCCGGCGCAATAAAAAAATCCCCTGGATACTCCGGGGGATTTGGTTTCGTTACTGTTTCAGCGCCTGCTGAAGATCGGCGATAAGGTCGTCCGGATCCTCAATGCCCACCGAAAGACGGATGAGGGTTTCGGAAATTTCCATTTTCGCCCGCATTTCCGCCGGCGCCTTGGAATGGGTCGTCTTGGCGGGGTAGGTGACGATCGAACGGACGTCGCCGAGCGAGATGACGTGGCTGAAAAGTTCGAGCGATTGGACGAAATTGACGGCCTGGCGCTCGGTGTTCATTTCGAAGGAGAGAATGGCGCCGCAGCCCTTCGGCATGTATTTCCGCGCGAGCGCGTGATGCAGCGAAGTTTCCAGTCCGGGGTAATTGACCGACTTCACGCTGCGGTGCGAGGCAAGGAAACGGGCTACTTTCAGCGCATTACCGCAGTGCCGTTCCATCCGGATGTCGAGCACGCGGAGTCCGGCTTCAGTGAGCCAGCAGTCCAGCGGGTTTGCCTGGGCGCCCAGGCGCTCATAGCGTCCGTTGCGGATTTTGCTGATCACGTTGCGCGTTCCCATGATCGCGCCGAGCATGCTGGTGTTACCCGGATTTTCATACTTCGTGCAGGAGCGGAGGACGATGTCGGCACCGTGTTGCAGCGGCGGGAAATAGAGCGGCGCGAACGTGTTGTCCACGATCAGGAGAACGCCCTGTTCGCGGCACATCGCCGCGATATCGTCCAGTTCAACCAGATCGATCCGCGGATTCGAAGGCATCTCCACCCAGACGGCGGCGGTCAGATCGTGATGGATCGCTTTCCACCACTCGTCATGATTCAGCGGATGTTCCACAAACCAGACATGCCGGCCGGCATCCACCAGATCTTTGGTGAGGAAACCCAGCGTGCCTCCATAGACGCACTGCTGGGACACGATCCGGAAATTCCGCGGCACCACGTCGAGCAGCAGGCAGTTGGTCGCCGCCATTCCGGACGAGAAGACCAGCGCGTCTTCAGCGCCTTCCATGGCCGCCAGTTTTTGTTCGAGGACTCGGGCGTTGACATGGCCTTTGCGCATGTAGGTGACGCCCCGCTCCGCCGATTCGAAACGCCGGCAGGCTTCTTCCATACTCGGCATCACCGGCGCTACGTCCAGAAAAAGAGGCGTGTTCAGATGGCCGCCGAACGCGGCGGGCTCATAGGAGCCGTCATGAAGCAGACGCGTGCCGTCGCGCAGGGCTTTCTTCTTCTCTTTCACAAACTCTCCTTATCAAAAAACTTTACAAAGCGTACTAGAAATTCGCGGCATTGGCAACGAGATACGTTGCAATAATCGCGGCAGTCTCGGATCGGAGTGTGAGTCCGCCGAGTCCGATGACTTTAAGGTCATGGAGGCGGGCGGTTTCAATTTCCGCGTCATCCCAGCCGCCTTCGGGCCCGATGAAGATGCTGGCGCGTGTAGCGCCGGAATTGCGGAGGCGTTCCTGGCTGAAGAGCGGCGCGCCCGGCTCGAAAAAAAGATTGGCCTGGTAATCTTTCGCGTGGCGGAGCGCCTGCTCGAAGGTAATCACGTCGCCGATTGCCGGAATGATACCGCGGCCGGACTGCTCGGCGGCTTCCTTGGCGATCTTTTCTAGGCGGTCCTTGCGGAGGGACAGTTTGACCGTGTGCTTCGTGACAATCGGAACAATCTCCGTCACTCCGGCTTCCGTGGCTTTTTGGACGACAAGCTCGAAATGCTCTTTTTTGATGACCGCGCAGAACAGCGTCGTTTCAATGCCCGGCTCCTTTTTATTTTCCGTGGTTGCCATTACTTCAAACTCAACCGAATCCCGGCCTAGCGTTTTGATTTCTGCCACCGCTTCCTGGAGCGTGTTGTTGACCAGCATTACCTGCCCGCCCGGTTTCATCCGGAAGACGTTTTTCAGCTGATGCGCCAGCTCCTTATCCTCGACGCGGAGCGGTTTCTTGGTGAAGTCAAAATTGCCGATAAATCTATGAAGCCGCATTGAGAAAATTATACCTTATTTGCCTCCAGAAAAAGAAAAAGCGGAATTTCTTTCCGGGTGCGGTTTTCAGCTTCCGCGCGCGGTCCCGGCTCGCTTTTTTTGTCGGAAATCCATTCCTCCAAGTTCGTCACGCAGAATCCGGCGTTTTTGAGCAGTTTGAAATAGAGCTGGAGCGGCC
Source organism: uncultured Candidatus Saccharibacteria bacterium (assembly GCA_964637575.1). Lineage (GTDB taxonomy): Bacteria > Patescibacteriota > Minisyncoccia > UBA6257 > WO2-44-18 > JAHFLQ01. Next base: position 139,001 of record CAZWVU010000002.1, on the reverse strand, counting down.
GGTGGAAGGAAATGGTGTACTCGCTGTTTTTTTCGCCGGGATGCATTTCGATCTTCGCTTTGGACTCGCTCAAATAAGAATCCACGCGGCGGTACTGGATCTGATTGGCTTCATCCCAAACCCAGTCGCTCGCTTTCGGCACGCGGAAGGCCGGGTGGTTCATCACGATGTAAAGCCTGCCGCCCGGCTTCAGGATACGATGGCACTCTTTGAGCACGGCGTGGGCATTATCCATATTCTGAATGGCAAGAATGATGGTAATTTTGTCGGCAGCGCTGTTTTTGAGCAGGGGAAGCCGCTCGGCGGAGCCGACATGGTATTCTTCATTTTTCCCGGCGGTTTCTTTCGCTTTTTCGATCAGCTCTTTCGAGACGTCGAAGCCGATGACCTGCGCGCCGTCGTGGGCAAATTTCTTTGCAAAAAAACCTTCGCCGCAGCCGAGATCAACAATCAACTCGCCTTTTTTTGGCGCGATCAGGCGGGTGAGGTTCGGAAGGATCACATGCTGCTGGTAATGCCCGACGACGGATTCTCCGCCCCAGGAGGTGCTTTTTTTCATACCCTCCATATTACCACAGCTCCGCCTCCTTCTCCTCGCCAGGACGTCGGGCTACAATCCTGTCTGCGGGAAGGAGGCGGAGCTTCATTAGTAAATAAAAACCGCCCCCTCACAGGGCGATTTTTATGTGGTCCAGGAAATTTACATTAATCTCCCCCGCGACACCGCGAATTTTATCTGTCAGCGCGAAGTGGTGAGGACGCAGATGTAGACTCTACTTCAAGTCCGAATCACACAGCGCTGCAGTAAAATTCGCGTGTCCCGAAGGGTTGTGGTCAAAATGTCCGCTCGCTCGTCTCCCAGTGTGGCAGTAGAGTCTACAGCTCACACTGGCTCGACTTCGCGAGTCGGAACATTTTGCCTCACAACGCGGGAAGAGCTAATGTAAATTCCCTGGACTAGACTATTGCTGCATCATCGGGGCGGGAGCGGGAGCCTTGCTGCCTTTCGCGGCAAGAAGCGCCCACACACCGACTGCCAGATGAAGAAGCGTGTCCATCGGGTTCTCAAGATTGGCGCCGAGGAAGCTGTTGCTGATGAACAGACTGTACAGCCCTACCAGGATGCCGATCCAACCCAACAACCGAACCAGGACGCGCTGATATCCGGCTCCCAGCGCAAAAGAAGCGATGAGACCGACTACGCCCAGGATCAGATGAGCCCAGTTTTCGCCGCCATCAAACCACCAGCTGCTGCCGAAAATTGACTGTTCGGCAGTCGGCCCGAGGACGCCGACGAAACCAAGGATCCCTACTAATACGAGGACTGCGCCACCGATTTGGAGAAATTTCTTTGGATTCATGTGTATATTCGACTATTTTCGACCTTTCTCTCCGCCAGATAGCGGATAAAAGATAACAAGGTTCATTATAGCATTTTGGCGGGAGTGGCGCTCCTAATTATCCACAAGCCGGATGAAGCTCAGCCTATATATATGAAAGGCGTCCTGCCCTAATCCGTTTTTGACGGGAATGAAAAACGCGTCCTTTTGAGAGGCGACGAGAGGTTCCAGCGTCTTGCCATGACTGGTAAGCTGGCCGGTGGCTTTCAGGGCGACTGCGTCCGTGGGAAAGGCAAAGTAGATTACTTGTATGCCGGAATTTTCGAGCGCGCGCGGTCCCTTTTCGGATATCAGCTTCAGATAATCTCCCGCGGTCATTACCGGCCAGCCATGATAAATCTGGCGGCGGTCAAACGTCCAAAGCTGGGGGCCGCTGTGGATGTTTTCGTCATATACCAGCAGCGCGGGATAGGGCGTGGCTCCGGCAGCTTTCGCGGCGGCGACGCCGGCCTCTTTCTGTTTTTCCAGAAACTGATATTGAAGATCGAATGTCAGCAATGGATATTTTCCCGCCAACTCTTTGGAAAAGTAGTCCTCCAGTTCGTTGTAGCCCCAGTGAAAGTTTTCATAGCGCAGATGGGAGAAAGCCCAACCCTCCGGTCCGGCCGGGTAATTCGTGACGACGCTGTTCAGGGAGTACAGACATTCAAAGATCAGGAAAGCTGCGAGGAATGCCGCCAGAAGATGCCGGCGTTTGGGAAAGGCGTCATCCAAAAACAGGCCGACCTTCATCACGATGAATGGCGTGAGCAGGGTAAGGAACCGGAAAGTTGGGCCGATGAAGAGCAGTAAGAGAATGATCCAGACGAAGGAAATATCCAGAAATGCCTTTCGCCGGAGCGCCGCGCGGTTCCTGGCGATCTCCCGGATGAAAAACGGAATGGTCAGCGCGAAGAGCAGCATGAGCAGGGGAGAATTGGACGCGATCAGATTCGGAATGAACGCGCGGAGGCGGTCGCCGAATGAACCGACTACTTCTTTGCCCGGCGCGGATTGCCAGATAGCAGGATGCTGGCCGAGAAGATAGGATATCTGGAAATCAAAATGTCCGGTCGCGCGGTACATGCCGATGTTGTAGATCAGAATCGGGCTGGCAATACACGCGGCGAGCAGGCCGCCGAGCCAGAAATATTTTTGTCTGAATACATCGCGTCGGAAGAGCAGGAGATAGGTGAGTATGACAGGCGCGACGACGGCGCCGTTATATTTTGTAAGCAACGTAAACCCGAATGCAGCGCCGGTCCAGAGGAAATACTTCGGGCGTTCCAGCGCGTTCAGAAACAGCCAGGACGTCAGCAGGATAAAAAAGATCAGATACGATTCCTGCAGGCCCAGGCGGGAAATGTAGACGTTATTGACCGTGAGCGCCATCAACGCGGCGCTGATCAGGCCGGCGCGTTCCGAAAATAACTTTTTTGAAATGAGGTAGACGAGATATACCGACAGCACGCCGAAGACGGCGGAGGGGAAGCGGAAGCCGAAGTTGTTTTCGCCGAAGATCCCCATGAAAATATGCTGGACGATAAATACGAGGAGGGGATGGTCGTGCATGGAGAGGCCGGCCCAGCCGGGAACGTGGCCGTCAAACCAGACGGGTGGCGTGGTCTGGGCGGGGGAATTCACGAAGTCCGTTATTCCCACGGAGCGGAAGGCGTAGAGTACCTCGTCATTGCCGACCAGATCGCCGGAGCCGAGGTTGATCACGCGGAGAATGGCGGCGGCCGCCAGGATCGCGAGAAGATATTTGGAGGATGATTTCATTTGAAACGGAGCAGAAGCACTCTCCAGAAACTTTCCAGCATGATCTTCAGGTTGAATTTGGATTGGCCGGTTTTCCGTTCACGGAAGACGATCGGCACTTCGGCGATTGTAAAACCACTTTGATGGGCACGGTAGGTGGTCTCGATCTGAAAGTTGTAACCGACCGAACTTAGCGAGTCTAAATTTATTTTTTCCAGCACTTCGCGGCGGAAACATTTGAAGCCTCCGGTGAGATCGCGGTAAGGAAGTCCGAGAATCGTCCGGGCGTAGAAATTCCCGAAGCGGCTGACCATTTTCCGGAAGAAATCCCAGTTCTCCGTGCGCCCGCCGGGAATATATCGGGAGCCGAGGACGAGATCGCTCTCTTGCATTTTTTCGAGCATCACCGGGATTGTCGTCGGATCATGAGAAAGATCGGCGTCCATCTGGATTATGAAATCGGGTTTTTCAGCGAGAGTGTGCTTGAAACCGGCGACATACGCAGTGCCGAGGCCCTGTTTACCGGCGCGGTGGAGAACGGAGATTGGATGCGCGCGCGCCAGTTCTTCGGCGAGCGCACCTGTGCCGTCGGGGGAGTTGTCGTCCACGATCACCATACGCAATTCCGGAATTTTCAGCGCGAAAATTTTTTCCACTAAAATTGGAAGATTGCCGCGTTCATTGTAAGTGGGCGTCACCACGTACACTTTGGACATTGGCTTGATTTTAACACAAAAACTGATAGGATATAGCCGTTCTTTGACAGGAGGTGTTGCGTGCGGTTCTCGTTTGATCCGCTGCCGAAGGGATTCATCCTTGCCAAGCCGGTAAGCCAGGAAAATTACACCGAGGAAGAAATCTTCCGGCTTGAAAAAGACAGCCGGCTGGTCATTACGCGCAAACGGAATGGCTGGAAGTTGTTTGCGGTCAAGGCAATGGGTGGATGGAAGCTGTATACCGATGGCATCCGGAATGTTACATTCCTCGGCCATATTGCCCGCGACCTGGCTTCCCGGAATGTGCCGGACGACACGGTGCTTGCCGGCGAAGCGGTAGTGCCCGATGCGTTATCCGGCGACAAACTCGAGCGCATCCAGAGCATTTTCTGCTCAAAGGATGATCAGGCATTGGAGAAGCAGAAAAGAATCGGCATGGTGCATTACCGGCTGTTTGATATTGTCTTTTGGGGCGGCAAACAGGTCATCGGCGAATGGAGATATGCTTCCCGGCACGCCACGCTTCGAACAGCGTTCGGGTGCGGATTGGAAGTATATTGCCGTGATTATGTTGAGCCTGTTGAGGTTGTGCACAACAACTTCACGCTGGCCAAACGCCTGGTGAAACAAAAGGGCTGGGAAGGCCTTGTGCTCTACGACGCCGAGTTTCTGTCGGCGTTCCGCCTGGATGGGAAAAGTCCGCAAAGGATCCGTGGCTGTTACAAATGGAAGCCCGTCCACGAAGACGATTTCATCGTGCGGCATCCGATCATGGATCCGAGCAACAAAGACCGGGTGAAAGAAGTCACACTCTCGCAGTTCAACGGCACGTTGGATCGGAACGAGTTTGACTGCGGCAAGTTCGGCGCGTTTGATAACAAAACGCGCGAATGGCTCCGCAAAGCGAGATATCCGTTGGTGATCCAGCTCGAATACGATTATCGTTTTGACAGCGGTAAGCTTCAGGGCGCGCGGTTCGTGCGATTCCGGCATGACAAGAACATCCGCGACTGCCGGGCGCCGCGCAAGTATCCGATTGACTAGCCCCGACGTTGTGTCGGGGCTTTTTTTATGGCACAATGCCGGCAGAACTTTATAAGGAGCATACATGTTGCATCATACGCCGAAGACGCTGGTGATTCTCCGGCACGGCGAAACAGAATGGAATAAGGTCGCGAGAGCCGTCCGCTTGCGGCAAATGGAAGTGCCGGAAAAACTCCGGGTGCCGAACTACTGCACCGAGTTGAGCGAAGAGGGGAAACAGCAGGCGGTCGCCACCGGACGGAAGCTCAAAGAGCTTTACGGCCAATTCAGGGGAATCTATTCCAGCAGCCTGATCCGTGCCCGGCAGACCGCGCAATTGGTGGTTGAGCAATTCGGATCGGAATGGATGAGCAAGTCCATCCGCTACAATTCGCTGCTGGTGGAGCAGAACCCCGGCGAGCTGGATGCCGGCATCGGCGATCCCGAAAAAGTTCATGAGGCTTACCAGCGGTACCGTTCGCTGGGATTGAAGCATGGCTTTTTTCATCTGCAGATGGCGAGCGTGGAGAGCTTCGCGCAGGTTGCCTTGCGCGTGCGCCTGTTCCTGGATACGCCTTCGCTGGCCGGGGATCCGATGCTGATCGTCACGCACGGAAATACCATTCTCCTTCTCCGCTATTGGCTGGAGCGGCTCACAGAAGAGGAGGTGGACAAGATGCACGAGCACGACCATCCGAAAAACTGCTCGGTGTACGAGTACCAGCATCACGATCTGTACGGCTACCGGCTCACGCGCCGCAACGAAACGTTCTATTAAAAGCTGCCAACTGTTAAAAAATGCCCCGACACATTGTGTCGGGGCTGTTTTATTACTTCTTCTGCGCGTTCTTGGTCTTGACCTCAAGATCGAGCGCCAGATCCTTGGCCGTCTTGACGGTGAGCATGTCAATCAACGCCTGGGCGCCGTTGTTGGACTGGGCGCCATCCGGTCCCTTACCCATCACCACGCTCGGCACCCACTGTCCCTGGTACCGTGCCATGGCATCGGCATACATTCTGTTGACCTCGATATAGGCCTGCAGTTTTTGGGCGAGCGCGCCGTCGGCTTCCAGCACCAGCTGTTTCCGCTTGGCCTCGCCTTCGCCTTCCAGAATGTTCTTCTGCTTGTTGAACTCGGCGGCCTGCTGTTGGAGTTTGGCCACCTCGACTTCCTTCGAGGCATTGGTCTCGGCGACCAGCTTCTGCTGTTTGGCGACTGCCACTTCCTTGGAAGCCGCCGTTTCGGCCACTTCCTTTTCCTGGGTGGCGACGACCATGGCGCGGACCTTCTTCTGCTCTTCCTCATACTTGGCTTCCATCACCTTCGCCTTACCCTGGGCTTCCTGGGTAAGCGCGTCCTGCTCCGCCTTCTGCGCATTGGCGCGGGCGGTGGCGACGGCCATGAGCGCCGCCTGCTGGCTGGCGATCTGTTCGGTTACCTTTTCCGAATAGACGAACTTCTTGATTTCGAAGTTCGCGAGCGTCACGCCCATACCCTTGAGCGGGTTTGCCTGGCGGATCGCGGTGCCATGATCGTCTTTCCGGATGACCTTCACGATCTTGGTGATCATTTCACCGGAGATCAGATCCTTCTCTTTATGGGTTTCCTCGTCGATTTCGTAGAGCCCGTCCCGGATCTGATCCCAGGCCCAGTTCACGAAGTCGGGCCGGCGATCCGAATAGGATTCGCGGGCTGACATCAGGTTGGCCGTGCGGTTGAGCGCGTTGCGGATCACCGGCAGCACGAGCTTGTGCTGCAGTTCTTCGTGGCTCTGGAAACCGTGCCTCATCACCAGATTGAGCGCGTCCGATTCGGTCGCCGGCATAACGATCCGGCAGGTGCCGGAGATCTTGCAGTTGGAGCCGTCATTGAAGACCACTTCGATGCTGTCATCTCCTGGACCGCCTTCTTTGTTGTCGGCAGTGAAGTAGAACGTTTCGGCGAGCGGCCACTCTGTGATCGTGCCGAACATTTTCATATACATGCCGGGCTGCATGTGCGCCGACATGGTGCCGCTGACCGCGGCCTGCTTGATCTGGTACGTGCCGGCATGAACGGTCGCGAGACCGCCCGTGACGATCACTACGGCCATGATGACCAGCAGGAGACTTGCCACCATCCAGGGACGGATCTTGAAGCCTTCCATGAACCACCTCTTTCGATTCCGATTCGAACGCTTTTCCTGCCATTATCGGCTACCTGCGGCGTTCTCGCGGGTTTCCGCTTCGGCCAACTGTTTGCGCAGCTCTTCCAGCTCCGCGTCGACGTCGGCCAGTTCCCGACTTACTTCCACTTCTCTCGCCAAACGGACGCGTTCCGCCCGTTTCCGCTCCAGCTCCGCGATTTTCTGGCGGAGTGAACCGGCAGTTTCCGGCTCGGGCGCGGATTGTTGCTTCGCGCGCCGGCGCATCGGCGCGGCGATCAGAAGATACAGCACGAAAAAGACCGCTGCGACGATACCCACATCAACCATCAGCATCCGGACCTCCTTCCCCGGTTTCGGGGAAACTCGATATGCTCTCTCCTTTCAAAGTGCGGAGATAGTGTAGGACAAAAAATCCCGCCTGTCAAAGGCGGGATTTTTTGGTTAGACGGTCAGCGAGGACTTGCGGTGCTTGCGGAAGAAGATCGCGGTCGTGGTGCCAAGGCCGGCGATGAGTAGCCAGAGGAACCCGCGGTTTCCGAAAAGATTGCCGAGCGCTTCAATCAGGGACGCGCCGAACAGACTTTTTACCTGGCCGTTTTCGAGCTGGATAAAGCCGACTTCCTGGCCGACGGCGGTCTGCTGGTCGGTTTTGGAGACGACGCGGAAATAATACACGGTGTTCGTATCGAGCTTGCCGAGATTCACGGAATGGCTCGTGAAACGTTCCTGATTTTCCGACGTGGCATTCGCATAGCTGAAGTTGCGGGTCCGGTCCGCTTCGGAGGCGGTGTCGTAGATGATGCGGGAGCCCGCCGGAATATTCGTTTTCCAGCTGACCACGATGTCACCGTCCTTGTTTTCAATCTTGATGTCGGAAATTACCAGCTTCGGTTCAACTGGAACAGTCGCGCCGGTGCCGCCGCCGTTGCCGCCCGTGGTACCCGGAGTGGGAACAGGGACGGAAGTGCCGGCATTATAGACGGTCAGCGTGTAGTCGGCGGTCGCCTGATGGGTACCGTCGGAAACACCCACTTTGACCGGCTGGGTGCCGACCTGGCCTGCCGTGGGAACGAAGGCAATGAAGCCCGTCGTGGAGTTGATGGACATTCCGCTCGGCGCGACGATCAGGTAGTAGGTGAGCGCGTCGCCATCCGGATCGTTCGCGTGGACGATATAGCTGTAAAGCTGGTTGACCGTGGCACCCGTGACCGGATTGAAGCTGAAGAACTGCGGCGGGTTATTGTTGGAAGTGTTGCCCGACGCGGCGGAAACATGGATGGTCACGTTCAGATCGGAATTACCATAGGCGTTATGCGCGCGGAAGGTAACCACGTACGTGCCGACCTGATAATTCTGCGGATTCCAGGAGAAGAAATGGCTGTTCGAATCGAAGGAAGCTCCGGACGGAAGATTCAGCGCGGTGTACGTGATGCCGCCGGAATTGCTGTTCGGATCATAGGCGGACACGGTGAACTGAAGATACTGTCCGACCGTGGCATTCTTGTCCCCGGTCTGGCTCCAGATCGGAGTCGCGCCGGAAGTTCCGCCGGTTCCGTTTGAACCGCCGTTGTCGTTGCCGCCCGTCTGGCCGCCGTTGCTGAGCACGGTGACGGTGACATTTTTATAGACAATCGAATTGCCGTCGCTCACGGTAAAGGTCAGGCCATACGTGCCGACATCGCCTTCGCTGGGATTCCAGTAAAACGTGTGCATCGTGCGGTCGAACCAGGCGCCCGCGGGCGTGTTCAAAATATCATAATAAAGCCAGTCGTTTTCCGGGTCGGTCGCGGTTACCGTGAACTGCAGAACCTGGCCGGCAAAGACGGTTTTGTTGCCGACATAATTCCAGGTCGGCGGGCGGTTCGTGGCGCCGCCGTTGGACGAGGTGCCGGAAGCCGGAGGATTGTAGGTATCATAGACGTAATTCGGGCAGTGACTGGCAATGTAATACTGGCAGGTAGCGGCGCCGGCGAGGGCCGGAATCAAAAGATTGGCGCTCAAAACGCCCACCATCCCTACTATAATAAGAGTCTTCTTCATAGGAGTAATGGGGAAAGAGTAGCAGTCCTTATTATTTTTGTCAAGCCACCCCGGATGGTTAAGGATTCATCATCGCCACTCCTTCGGGGACACTGATCACTTTGATTCCTGTTTTGGTAATATAATCGGCGATTGCCTGGATCATTGCCACATTATTGCTGTAGAGGTCGTTGCTGGAATCGAGTGTCTGATGAAGCTCAATAATCAGCCAGGAATGATCGGCCAGCGCCTGGTCGATCCAGGATTGGACCTGGCTGACGGTCGTCGTGCGGAGCACCCGCTCGTCCTGAAGCTCGAATTTATCGGTGTTCTTGAAATTGAATCCGTCGATCGTGCTGCGCGCCGCGATGAATCCCGCCTTCTTCACCATCTGCTTGATCCGGTCATCATAATCGCCGAAGGGATACACGAAGACGCTGTTCGGGGTAAATCCGAATCCGGTTATATCGGATTTACCTCCGGAAATTTCATTCCAGGCGTCGGTGTCGGAAAGCTGGGTAAGGTAGGGATGCGTCCGGGTGTGCGAGCCGATTTCATAGCCTGATTTGTTGAGTTCGGCGATCTCCTGCAGGTTCATGAATCCCGTGTAATCCGTGTAGGTGCTGACGATATAGTGGCTGCTTTTGATCCCGGCTTTCCGGAGAATAGGAATCGCGTTGTCGTACACGCTCTGGTAACCGTCGTCGAAGGTCAGCGTGACCATTCCCTGCGCGAATTTATTGGAAGGAAGTTTTTTCAGATAGTAGGAATCGGTTTTCAATGTGCCGACGTCGTCAATATTATGAAAGACGGTAAGCGCGGCGGTGTTGGCCGGGGCGGTGAGGGTGGTGTCGAACTTTGTCCAGCTGGTGGCGGCGGGTACCGTGCCGAGATATTGATACTGGAAGGCGCCGTTTTTCAGGGTGAACCGGGCGGTCACGTCGTTGGGAATACTGCCGATCGAGTAATCGGAATATTCGAAGCTGTCGCCGGAGCTGGCGGCTACGGGATTGAAATACCACTTGGCGTCGCCGTCGTCATGACTGGTAATTTCCACCTTGGCGCCGCTCCAGCCGTCGTTGCCGGCAACGGGATACGTGAAGATGCGTGTGTTTGACCCATAGCCGCCCTGCAGCCAGTTTTTGGGAATATTCGGATCGGCGGAGGAGGGAAGTTCCATCGAAGGATTGCTGATAAGATTATTGGGATCGGCGGCCGGGGAAATTATTTTTTTCAAAACATAGTTGTCGCTTACCAGATACCCATCGCCGCGGAGCGCGTGGAATATGGTAAGGCCTGTGACGTTTGAGGGAACCACGAAATTTTTCTGGATGAACTGCCAGCTTCCGTCGGCCGGAAGGGATCCGAGGCTCAGATAGCGGAATGTTCCGTCGGTTTTCTTAAACTGGACCGTAAGATAGGAAGTCGTGTTGGAGAGGAAATTGTCCGAGAAAAAATAATTGTCCCCGGGATTTACGGGGACATAATTGAAATACCATTTCGCATCGCCATCGGTGTATCCGCTGATATCCACCCTGACCGCCCTGGCGCCATCGTATCCCGGAACAGGATAGGTGAGGGTGCGGGTATTCGATCCGTAACCGCCCTTGAACCAGCTCTGCGGCATAAGCGGATTACTTGATGATCCCGTTTCCACCGACGGGTTACTGATCAGGTTGGCGGCATCTGCGCGCGCCGTGTGGAGGGTGAGAATGGCGGCCGCGACCATCATACCCATTCCCAGCGTCAGTCCGATATTTTTTTTATTTATCATATTTTCTATTTCCTACATTTTCAGGCTAGCACAGAATTGCCAACAGTTTTTTCTGATATTCTGAAATTGCAAGGAGTTGTTTGACAAGGAGTAGGAAGATGGAACGCGTCGGAATATTTCTCTGGAACAATGACCGCGTGCTGCTCATCGCGCGGCGCGCGCGCGGAAACAAAATTATTTTTCTGCCGGTGTGTGTCATGAAAAAAAATCAGACCGGCCGCGAAGCCGCGCGGGAGTGCCTGAAACGCTGCGTCGGACTCGACGCGCGGCCGGAAGATTTTTTTCTTCTGCCGCGCCGGTACGAAATCCGGCACTCGGTTCTTTACTGTTATTCCGCTGCCGCGGCGAAATGCGCGGGCGTTCTCCGGCCGGGTGCGGCATGGATAAAATTGGAACAGCTGTGCGGCCGCGATCTTGATCCGCTTGCGGAGCGCGTCATCAAAGATATTTTCGGAGTCAGTAAAAAAAGTAAGTACCGCCTGGACTAAGGGCGGCATTTTTTACTGATGAGATTTTTTAAAATGTGAAAACGCAAGGAAAATACCCGTGGTACGATAAAAGAAAAACACATGGTTAAAAAATCAGAAAAGTCGGTCGCGGTAGTCGGGCTGGGATATGTCGGTCTCCCGCTCGCGCTCCTTGCCGATCAGAAGGGGTACCGGGTGGTCGGTATCGACGTCAATCCGGAAAAAGTAAAAAAAATTAATAATAGAATAGCCCCGTTCGCGGATGAGGCGGTCGGGCGGGATCTCAAGAAGGCCAGTCTGAAGGCCACCACCGACTTCAGCCGCGTACAGGATGTCGGGACGATCGTAATCTGCGTACCCACCCCTGTATACGAAAATCATATGCCCAATCTGGAACCAGTAGAGAGCGCCTGCAAAGCAGTCGCTCGTTTTTTACAACGGGGGCAGCTGGTGATTCTGGAGTCCACCGTGAACCCGGGGGTGTGCGACGAGGTCGCGCTGCCGATCCTGGAGCGTTCCGGGCTGAAATGCGGAAAAGATTTTTATCTCGCGCACTGTCCGGAACGGATCAATCCGGGCGACGCGCGCTGGACGGTTAAAAATATTCCCCGCGTGGTAGGCAGCTTCGATGAAGAAGGATTGGAAAAAGCGCACAAGTTTTACCGGGGAATTATCAGCGGCAAAATTAGAAAAATGGGTTCATTGCGGGAGGCGGAGGCGGTGAAAATCATTGAAAATTCCTTCCGGGACATCAACATCGCCTTTGTGAACGAGCTGGCGATGTCCTTCGCCAAGCTGGGAATTGACGTGGTGAATGTCATCAACGGCGCCGCCACCAAGCCGTTCTCCTTTTTCGCGCATTTTCCCGGCTGCGGCGTGGGCGGGCACTGCATTCCGGTGGATCCCTACTATCTCATTGAATACGCCAAAGACAGGGGATTCCATCACGATTTTCTTTCGCTGGCCCGGCGGATTAACAATCGCATGCCCGAATTTACCGTGGATTTGCTGATGGCGGAGCTGAACCGGAAAAACATTGCGATCAACGGGAGAAAAATTGCCGTCCTCGGGCTGGCGTATAAAGCCAATATCGACGACTGCCGCGAGAGTCCTTCGTTCGACATCATTAAACATCTCAAGGCGCGCGGCGCGCGGCTGGCAATTTACGATCCGATGGTGCCGCAGCAATCCACCGCGAAATCGCTGGAAGACGCGCTGGAGGACGCCACTGCGGTAGTCGTCGCCACCGATCACGAAGTATTCCGGAATCTGACCCCGGAATTCCTGGTAGCGCGGAACGTGGAGGTGGTGGTGGACGGAAGGAACTGTCTTCCCAAGGAACAATTCATAAAGGCCGGGCTCGCATATCGGGGAATCGGAAGATAGGTATGACCACGGCATCCATCCCAATCCGGAAATCATCAGATATGATGTTCCGGATTTTTTTGATATGCGTGGGCGCCGCGATTCTCTTTCTGGTGTTTCTGATCAAGTCGCGGACGATCGCGGGAGAGCTGCAGAATGATCCCGCCCTCTTTTTCTATACGATTTTTATCACCACCTTCGAACTGTCCCGGATCGTAGGTGCCATGATGTACGCGCGCTCCATGTCCAAAATCATGGCGAATACGGATGACGAAACATACGAACCCACCGCCTCCTTCGTGATTCCCTGCAAAAACGAGGAAGGCGCCATTGAGCGCACCGTTTCCAAATGTTTTGCCGCCGAATATCCCAAGGACAAGCTGGAAGTGATTGTTATTAACGACGGCAGCACCGATCGCACGCTGGAAATTCTCCGGCGTCTGAAAGCGACCCGGTATCCGACATTGACGATCATCGACTGGAAAGAAAACAAGGGAAAGCGGCACGCGATGGTGGAGGGATTCAAGCGCGCCAAGGGGGAAATCGTGGTTCAGCTCGACAGCGACAGCTATGTGAATCCGGCTGATTTCCATAAGTTGGTCGCGCCGTTCCGCGATCCGCTGATCGGCGCGGTCTGCGCCCACGCCGATCCGGAAAACGCGGAGGAGAATCTGCTTACCAGAATGCAGGCCGCCTACTATTTCATGTCCTTCCGGATTTTGAAAGCGGCCGAGTCGACCTTTCTTACTGTATTCTGCTGCAGCGGCTGTTCTTCCGCCTACCGGAGAAGCGTGGTCGCGCCGATTCTGGACGAGTGGCTTGAGGAAAAATTTCTCGGCCTGCCGGTTACCTGGGGCGACGACCGCTCGCTCACCAACCGGGTGCTTCAGCTCGGATACCGGACGATCTACACCGATCAGGCCCGCGCCTACACGATCTGCCCGAATAATCTCCGGAAATTTTTGAAACAGCAGGTGCGCTGGAAAAAAGGCTGGTTCGTGAATTCCCTGTTCGCGAGCAAATTTCTTCTGGCCACCGAACCGTTCGTGGCGATCACGTATTTCTTCCCGCTGATCATTCTCACGCTCCTGACTCCTCTGATGGCGACGAAGGCACTGATCATCAACCCGCTTTTTTATGATGTCTGGCCGACGTTTTACATGCTTGGCGTAATCCTGATTGCCGGCCTCCTGACGACCTATTACCGCTATGTGTCGCGGGGCAATAAATACTGGCCTTACGTCTTCATCTGGTCCGGTATCAATATGGTGCTGCTCTCCTTCGTGCTGTTTTACGCGCTGGCGCGTCTGAAGGACCGGCAATGGGGAACCCGCTGATGCTGAAACATTATCTTATCAAAACAAAAGTTTACTTCAGTCTTTCCATGCTTATGCTGATCGGCATGGTGGTGGGATTCAGTATTTTCCTGAAAGGATTTTTCTATCTTTACGCGCAGGGAAAAATCTGGCTGGATTCATACCAGTACGAGGTGAGCTACGCGGAATCCACCAATCACGATTTGCTTTCCAGCATGATGCTGGCGATGGCGGGCGATTCCGTCCCGGTTCAGACGCCCGTTAACGGCTATGCCGACTCGGTGCCGGTGCTCCTGTATCACGGCATCGTGAGCAGGCCGAACGGCACCGACGTTACCGTGGAGACATTTAAAGAACAGATGTTCGCGCTGAAACAAGCCGGCTATCAGACGATTACCATGAACGATTTTGAAAATTTCGTGAACGGCCGGAAAAAAGTTCCCGCGAAGTCATTTTTGCTGACCTTCGACGACGGGCGCAAGGACAGCTACTACCCGGTCGATCCGATTTTGCGTGCGCTTAATTACAACGCCGTGATGTTCGTGATCACGCGGTATTCGATGCTCGACGAGGCGGGGCCGTACTATCTTTCCCTGCCGGAGCTGCGGAATCTTCTGGCGAGCGGGCGCTGGGAGCTGGAGTCGCATACGCGTGACGGCCACACGTTTTACAATATCGACAGCAAGGGCACGCCGGGCCACTTCTACAGCGACCGGCTCTGGCTGCTCCAGCAGAACCGGCAGGAAACCGTGGATGAATTCCACTCCCGGATCCACGACGATTTTGTCGGCGCCTATCAGGACCTGAAGAACGCGCTGGGCGTCGAGGCCCACGCCTTTGCCTATCCATTCGGCGATTTCGGCCAGTCCACCGATAATTTCCCCGATGCCCGGCGGGTGGTTCCGCAGGAAACCAGCCGCGTGTACCCGATCGCGTTTTACCAAAGCTGGATCGGCGAGGGATTCACCGACAATTTTCCCAATACCGAGGCGTATTTGAAGAAACGCCTGGACGTACGGCCGACCTGGAGCGCCGGGTATTTGAAGGGTTTGTTCGATTCGGGAGAGGCGAAGCCGCTGCCGTATTCCGACACCTTCGACGGGACGACCAATATCGACTGGGTCCTACTCTGGGGATCCACGACGATGAGCGGGGGGAATCTCAGTCTGGAAACCGGCGCCTTCAACAACGGTACCGCGGTGCTGCTCAACGGTTCGTATCTCTGGGATGATTACTCGGTGGAGACGAGCGCCAACTGGGTGAGCGGAGCGTACGCCACCATTTTTGGCCGGATGCACGATCCGGAAAATTATGTCAGCTGCGAGTTCGGGGAGGGCAGAGTATTTATCAACCAGCGCACAAAAGACAATGATCTGAAGTTGGCCGAGACGAAGGACGTAATTATTCCCAATCCGAGCAACGTGTCTCTGGGTATGCGGGTGCAGGGGGACACCGTCACCTGTCTGATCAACGGCATTCCGATCACGTACAGTAATGTTCTGACGCCGCTGTTGAGAAACGGCGGAATCGGCTTCAAAGTCTGGGATCAAAAAAATGGCAACGCCAATCTGATCCTCCGGGGAGTCCAGGTGGATCCTTTGTAATACAATGATAGGTGTAGTCATTATGAAAACAACCCGTCTTATCCTGCTTAGCGCGGGTATCGTGCTCGCGGCCGCGATTATCATTGGAAGACGGCGGGTATCAAGCACCGTGGAAATACCCCGCGTGACGCTTCCCGCGCCGTTCGTGCCGCGGAAAGTAACGATCGCCGCGGCAGCAGTGGCGTCTCCCTTTACCTATAATTTCGGCGGAACGGAAACCATCGAAGAAACTGATTCAATGAGAAAAAGCGCCGATCCGTACTGGTGGGTTAACTCCGGGGCGTATCTGCGCGTCGCCAGCGGGACCGGCGAAACCGTCCAGGGCGAACTGCCGGCGAGATCCCTGTGGCGGATCATCTACGCCCATGAAAATCCGGCCGACACGGACGGCGGCTACCATCCGCAGAATATTTTCCGGCTGGTCAGCCGCAGCACCTGGCAGAATTTTCACCAGTCGGCGTATTTCTGGATTGTCAGAGATCAATTGAGCGTCAGCAAAAACCGGAATGAGTCCAACGGGATTCTTTTATTTAACCGGTATCAGAACGGCGACAATCTCTATTACACCGGCCTCCGCGTCGACGGCACGGCGATCATCAAGAAAAAAATTGCCGGCGAATATTACACCATGGCGCAGACGCAGATGTTTCCCGGCATCTACGACAAGGCGTCCAGTCCCGATCTTCTGCCGCACCAGGCCTGGCTCGGCCTTCGCAGCGAAATCATCACCAATTCTGACGGCACTGTCGGCATCAAGCTGTACACCGATATCAATCGGACGGGCACATGGACGCTCGCCGCGCAGGCGACGGACGACGGGAAAAGTTTCGGCGGCGCGCCTATCTTCAACAGGGGATATGCCGGCATCCGCACCGATTTTATGGATGTGAAATTTTCCGAATGGACCGTCACCACCATAGGCGAATAATCAACCGGATAGGCATCGCGCTGGTGCTCTTTGCGATCGGCATCCTGGCGTACTTCGAAGTGCGGGCGCATGACAACCAAAGTCCGGCTGCGTTCGACCAGGTGTCGCGCTGGGCGGACTGGTTTCAGGCTAATCAGACGGCGAGCGGCCGCTACCAGTTCTTTTATTTTCCGGGAATGTATCTTCCGGAGCGTGATCCCTGGGGAAACAATCTGATGATTATCTATACGCAGGGAAGGATACTGGACGCGGTCAACATCCGCTCCGCGGGACCGGACGGCCGCTATTTCACGCCCGACGATATTTCCGTTGACCGTTCCATGTCCAAACCGCCCAAACCTCCGCCGAGCGACTGAACAGCTAAAGATCAAGCACTCTGCTCCCCGGGTAGGGATCGAACCTACGACCGTCGCCTTAACAGGGCGCCGCTCTACCGCTGAGCTACCGGGGAGCGGAATGCTCAAACTACTTATGACTAATATGGTAATACATTTTACAATGTATTTTCAAGTAAATTATCTCATCACGAAATACGATAATTTGCCGCCGGTGTTTTTGATGTATACTTACCTTATGCAAAAAATAGCGACACGTTTATTTATCTGTTCGTCGGTTCTGTTTGGTATTGCCGGAATTTTAAATGTGCTGACCTTGCCGGAAAACGGAGACAACAACGGCACGCCCTTACACTTTATATTCATGAAGCTGATGTTCACCACCTTGTTCATCCTTCTGCCCTCATTCGCGTTGAGTGTTGCCAGTAAGTACCTGAACAATAATCGCTAAAACTTGTGAGGCGCTCCCGCCCTGACCGGCGGTTTTTACTTGTCCACAGCTCCGATGCGCCCGAATGCCATTTATTTGCTATGATTAGAAAATATAAAAACAAAGGTCGAGCAACTTAAAAACTAAAAATTAAAGATAAAAATATGCACAACATTAAAAGAATTTTCGCGCTCATCGCGCTGGCTGCCACCGGTGTCATGCCGGTCGTTTCGCTGGCCCAGACGGCTCCTTTAATGCCGCCGCCGCAAAATGCCTGCATGGATTTTTCCGCGGTCATAAAATTGAATCCCGGCAACGACCCGGCCGATCAGGTCGGACTGCTCAACCTGCAGCTGGCTTTGTCCAAGGAGGGCTTCAATGTTGACGCGGCCGAATTTGGGCACTTTGGCAAAAGCACCAGGTCGGCGGTGGCGAAATTCCAGGAAAAATACGTCAGCGATATCCTCGCTCCGTTCGGCCTGACCAAGGGCACCGGTTTCCCGGGGACGATCACCCGGTTGAAACTGCAAGTGCTCTACGGTTGCCGCGCGTCCGCCAGCGTTCCCGTGCCGACCAGCGGTATTAAGCTGGCCATCACTAACCTGGTTCTGGATTCCAACGGAGTAAGCGCGACCTTCTGCAACCAAGGTACGTCCGATCTGCCGACCGCTCCTTTCCGCATCCGTTTGAACGGGATCAACCGCGACTTTGAAGCGATCGGCGCCCAAAAAGCCGGAACTTGCACGACCGACACCTGGAAGTATGAGACCTGGGGATTGTCCTATGACCCCGGCGCTACCTTTACCGCCATCGGGCTCATCGATCCCAACAATGTCTACAAGATCGGCTCGTTGGCGTTTCCGGCCAGCCAGTCGCAGTCAGCCTCGGTAAAGGTGCCCGCTCTGCCAGGCGCCCATTTGTCGGTGCGCAGCGTGATTCTGAAAAGCACCGGGGTGCAGGCGACCTTCTGCAACCTGGGTACGGTAACGCTGACCAGCTTCCCGGTTAATATAGTCCTCAATGGCGTGACCAAGAGCTTTGACATACCGGAGGCGTACGCCGCCGGCAAGTGTCAGCCCAAGCAGTGGACTTACGATACCTGGGGCCTGACCTACACGCCCGGGACAGTGTACAGCGCCACAGTTTCCGTGGATCCGAATAACGTCATCCAGGAAACCAATGAGTTTGACAATGTGGCCACGGTGGTAGGAACTCCTTAAAGCGTCCGGACGTTTATTTTGACAACCAAAAAACCGCGTTCGCGGTTTTTTGGTTGCATGAGCAAAAGCGGCGGTATTTGACAAACCATTGGCGGCAATTATAATTTCGCTTAGTTTCTTTTGGTTTTGAAAAAAGGAGGTTGTATGCCCGAGTCGCGTCCGAATATGGCCGGCATCAAAGTTGGCGATCCGGTAAGAGCGTACGGCGGGAAAGGCGGACCCATCGACGGTGTGGTGGTGCAGATCTGCTCTTACAATGGATTTCTGGTTGCCGATCGTTCCGGCAGGGTTGAGCCCGAATGGTTCAGCTTGAGCTGTCTGCACAAAAAATAGTAAGATAAAAAAGTTCTTAAGGAGAAGCGCTATGGCGACCAGGCAGGAAGTGTACGAGGCGATCGACACCGAGCGGGAGTATCAGGACCGGTTGCCGCCGAGCCGCACCGACGGGAAGGTGCATACCGTCGGCGAATTTCTCACCATGATGCGCGCCTACATGACCAAGGCGGAAGCCGCCTGGACCGAACATCCCGGCGACGCGGCCGCGCTGGAAATCGTGCGGAAAATCACCGGCATCGGCGTGAACTGCATGGAGAAGTGGGGCGCTCCGAAGCGGACGTAAATAAAAAAATAATACCAGACCGCCGTGAAAACACGGCGGTTTTTTTATTGGTACAATTAAAGTAGATGCAAAATGTTTTGAAAGTCTCGGTTCCGCTGGTGCTGTTTATCGTCACCCTTGTCACGCTGGGTTCTCTCGTAAGCCGGCATTCGCTGTATCACGATGAGGCGGTGTATCTGACGAAAGCGCGCGCCTGGATCGATGGCGCGCCGGCGGATGAATTCAAAATTTACCGGCCGGTCGGAATGGCCTGGTTCGGCTGGATATTTCTTCACTTCGGGAGTTCTGAGCGGACACTTCGCATCTTCGGGGTGATATTCGGAGCGGTGGCCGCGGTGCTGATCTACCTTGCGTTCAGAAGAATTTTTAACGGATGGATCGCGCTGGGCGGCGTGGCCGCGGTCGTGTCGTCAAGTTTGTTTTTGAAACAGGCACCGCTCTTTCTCAATGATATTCCTTCCGCGGCGCTCCTCGTCGCGATTCTCGGTCTCTTATACCACCACTACGAAACGGCGGGGAAGAGCCGTTCCGTGTATCTCGCGGGGATTCTGATCGCGCTGGCGTTTTATCTGCGGTACGGCGTGGTGAGCGCCTTCGGCGTTGTCGCGGCGCTGTCGCTTTTCATCCTGTATCCCCGGTTCAGAAGACAATCAGCCAGTTTCATATATCTTAGAAACACGCTTATCCTCACGCTTCTCCTGCTGGCGCCGCATTTCATCTACTCCCTTATTTCCACCAAAAGCATCATCGGGATTTTGGAACTCGCGGGAAAATTCGCGGGGCGGCAATATCTCGGCGAAGGAGTGCTTCCGTATCTTGAGTGGCTCCCGCACGAACTCGGCGGCTGGGTGCTCGGGATCACGGCCATTGCGGGAATCATCGCCACCTCCGCGGTGCTGGTCCTGAAGTCCTGGCGGCAGGAATACCCGAATGTGCTCTGGATCGGGGGCATCGGCTTCGCCAGTCTTATCGTGACGGGAATCGTCGCCCATCCCGAGGCAAGATATATTTTCTTTTCCGCGGTACTTCTTTCGGGAGCGGGAATCGCGGGCGCGTACTATCTTATAAGCCGCTGGTCGGCGTCCTACGCGCGCCTGCTGGTCGCGGCGTTCACCGGCCTTTCTTTGTACGCGGGAATCGTGCATTACCAGGATGCCGACAGTTCCTTCAAAAAGAGGGAAGTCGAGCGGTACCACACCGCTTACGTCGCCGCGGCGGAGGCAATCCGCAATGACGCCTCCGGCGACAGCTGTGCCGTGTGGAGCGTGCTTTTCCGCCCCGCCATTTCCTGGTACTCGCGGTGCGACACGCTCGAAATCAACGGCGTCTTTTCCTTCAAAAGGGACGCGAATGAAAATTCCGGGAAGTCCTGGTACAGCATGGTATTCACCGATACCGACGGAAAACAAATCGACCAGAGCCAGGCGGAAAATTTTGGCGTGAAATTGAGCGAGATTTTCCGCGAAAAAAATCTTCCCTACGGCGACCTGATTGTATACCGCATCGAAACATCACATGCCAAAGTCGGAGCGCAGTTGTCGGCGGATCTCATCCATCCTTAAAAAAAAGCGGTCGAAATAACAGGAAATTTCTGGTATAGTAAAGGTGCCAGCAGGTGGAAGAAAACAAAAAGTGATTTCCAAAACTCGAGCACGGGAACAGTCAATGGCTCAGGCCGGGGTGCAACAGTCCTCATGTCGCAAGATAGCGGGACTGACAAAAGGACATCCTGACTAAACCACCGCTGGCATCGCTTACAGGGCGCCGACGCAATGCGCGGCGCTTTTTGTTTGACCGGGAATACAACCTGGCATATAGTGATGGCGTTCTTTGCAATCGGAGGAGTGGAATGTTGCCGGTGAATTACAAGTGTATCGCCGACGCGGTGGAATTTTACGGAACGCGCGGGTACGGCTATCTGGACGTGCCCTGGTCAGTGGACGGAAAGGCGCTGGAGATCACCGCGCCGCCGGGCTCGTCCTGGTTTCCGCACGCTGACAAATGGCTGGTGGCGTCGGGTGAGCAGAGTTTTTTGGAAATGCTGCAGCGGAAAACTCTGAAGCCCGGAAAGCATCTGTGCGTCACGCCCTGTTTCCGAAGAGAGAGTGAGTACCACGAATACACCCGGCCATACTTCATGAAGGCAGAGCTGATCATCGCCGGTTCGGAAGATCCGATGGATATGGAGTGCGCGCTTCATGACGCGGCGGATTTTTTTAACCGGTATCTTCCCAAGCCTGTGAAATTTCAGGGAACCGAGATCGGCACCGACATCATGTACGACGGGATTGAGTTGGGATCGTATGGGATCCGCAACCACGAGACGACCGGCCCGTGGGTGTACGGCACCGGCGTCGCTGAGCCGAGGTTCTCGTATGTACTCTCGCGAATTCCGAAGGGATACTCGGCCGCTTCGATTCCGCGGGGAATCTACGGCGAGCTTTCCAAGATCGTTGAAGAAGCGGAGGAGCTTAAGGATGCGTGTGCGCAGGGAGTGGAGGTAATGACGCTCGTGGAGCTTTCCGATCTCTATGGCGCAATCGAAGGATTTCTCCGAAAGAAGTTTCCTTTCCTGAACATGGAAGATCTCCGGAAGATGAGCGCCGTGACAAAGCGCGCCTTTGAAAACGGCTACCGGACATAAAATATAACCGCCCGTAATCGGGCGGATTTTAATTATGCTAAAATTAAATTTGTGAAACTGACACAGTGGATTATTGCCGGGGGATCGATCGCGTTTGTGCTGTATGGCTACGGCGGCTACCGTTATTGGAAACTGCACCAGGAAAACGGCGCGCTCCAGAATCAGGTCGCGGGATTGACCCAGGATCTGGCGTCCACCACCAGCGCGCTCGCCGGTACTCAGACCCAGAATGCCATCCTGAACCAGGCGCTGCAGGCGGAGCAGGGGAAGAATGTCCAGTTCGAAGCGAAGATCAATGAAATTTCCACGATTGTCGGCGTACTCCAGAAATTGAGTTCCACCGATCCGGAATTGCTGAAAAAGTATTCCAAAATATATTTCCTGAATGAAAACTACGTGCCGGCCCAGCTTTCAAGCATCGACTCGCAGTATTTGTATGATAAAAACCGGTCCCAGCTTTTCCTCACCGGCGCCCTGCCGAAACTGACCGCGATGCTGCAGGCCGCGAACGCCGATGGGATAACTCTGCAAATAGTTTCGGCCTACCGTTCGTTTTATGATCAGGCCGCGGTCAAAGAAGGATACAAAGTAATCTATGGTGCCGGCGCCAACCAATTTTCCGCCGAGCAGGGATACTCGGAGCACCAGCTGGGGACGGCGGCGGATTTCACCTCGCCGGGCGTGAAGGCGATATTGTCCGGTTTTGAAATATCGCCGGCCTATGCCTGGCTCAACGCCAACGCCTACAAGTTCGGATTCATCCTTTCGTATCCCCAGGGCAATTCTTATTATCAGTTCGAGCCGTGGCACTGGCGTTTCGTCGGCGTGGCGCTTGCTACCAATCTGCACGATACGAACCGGCATTTTTATGATGTCGATCAGCGCGAGATCGACGGCTATCTTATCACGCTTTTTAATTAACAATCGCCGACCGCAGGTGGTTTTTTATTTTATGATGAAATAAAGGTCGGAGTATCGCAATTATAATCATCATGAATAAAAAACTTCTGATAGGAAGCATTATCGCGGCAACGCTCGCAAGCGCTTCGGGCGCATTGATGGCGGCCGCCGCGGCAAATCCCAGCGGCACCGGACAGCCCAGCGTTGAATGCGGAGACGCGAACGCGACGTTGATGCCGCATGGTTTTACCACCGGCGGTTTCTTTCACGCGGCTACCGTGTACGCCGGAAGTACCGGGAGCGCGTCGTTCGCGCATGCTACCAGCTCTCACGCGGTCGCACAGTATGACGTCGCCTGTTTCCAGCTCACGTCGAATCATTAATACTGCCGACCAAAAAAGCCCCTTTCGGGGGCTTTTTTATGGCAGCGCCGTGAAGTCGCGGGTGTCCAGGGCGATCGGCGCGTCCGCAGGCGCTTTTTCGCGGACCGTGATGAAGCGTTTCTTCCACCCTTTCAGAAAATCGAGCGTGGAAATTTTCTTCTCGACTTTGGCGCTCGCCGGATCGTTATAGAGCATAAATTCATTTTCAAAACCGGTCAGCACGACAATGTGCCCCAGCGTCGCCCTAGGATCGAATTTATTGTGGATGGAAACCACCACCGGACCCTCTTTCAGGGCGGCTTCGAGATTGTTCAGCGCCGTTTCATTATCGGCTTCGGAAAAATCGTAATTGGTTCCCACCAGGCCGTAACGATCCGCCAGCTCCGCGAGCTGCTGATGCTTCCATCCCACGGCGGGATCATAGGCGCCGGAATTAATTGCCTGGGAGAGCAGTTTGGTGATGGAGAAACTCTTCGGCTTATAGAACTCGATCGCCATCGCCATGCTGGCAATGCCGCAGCTCTGGCCGCGCCATTCCGGCCGGGAGATATCCTGGAATTGGGAATAAAAGGGGACGTTGTCGAAATGAATAGTCATGGTCAATACCTTAACACAATAATTTAAATAAGTCAATAATTACCCGTGATACCATAAAAGTAGAAATGAATAATTTTTTGGCAGTGGCTCCGTATATCGCTATTCCCCTCCTGCTTTCGCTTGCGGACTTCATTATCATTCTCCGCGCAAAATTTTCCAACGCGGCGGAGGTGTCTTCGGACGGTCCGCAGTCCGATGATTTTACCATTCTTTTGCCTATTTTTGGAAGTATCCGCTATCTGAAAAACGTCGAATTTCTGAAGCCCTACGGCAGTAAGGTCCTGTTATGCACTACCACCCGGGAAACGCGCACGTTTAACGAGCGGCTGAAAGCGATTGCTGCCGAACACGGATTCAATATTTACCGGTCCAGCGTGCCGATCGCTTCCTCCAAGGCCAGGCCAAATCCCTGGAGAATTTTTTCCTCAACGCTCACCCAGACCAAAGATGAGGATGACGACGTTTGGCAATACGAACTGGGCGACGAGGCGCGCGATGAAATCATGCAGGAAGGTTCCCGCGTCGTGACTACGAAATACTCCATCCTGATCGACGGCGATACGGTAACCCGCAAACCGCTGGACCGGTTGGCGGGCCTGATGGAAGAAAAAAAATTCGACCTGGCGTCGGTGCGGGTCCTGGCCTCGAAAGCGGACACGATGATGGAAAAGCTCCAGTCCGTGGAGTACGAACTGGCGATGGATGCCCGGAAGATATATCCCTGGCTGACGTCAGGTGCCGCGATGATCGCGAAAACCGGGGTGATGAAAGAGATTATGGGCCACCACTCGCTCTTCTTCAGCGGCGGCGATATCGAAATCGGGAAGCTCGCGAAAATGGCGGGGTATAAGGTCGGCCATATCGCGTTCACATTTTATACCGACGTGCCGCGGACCTTCCGCGCCTGGTTCCGCCAGCGGGTCGTCTGGTTCGGCGGGGGATTCCGCCATGCGGTGATCAATGCGCACCAGTACTCCTGGAAGCATCCGCTTTTTTATTTCTACAATACGATTCTGGTGTACGCCCTGGCGCCGATCCGCTGGTACGAGGCGGTGAAGAGACCGGTCATTATCCCGATCGTTATTTTTCTCTACTGGTTTCTGATCCTGGCGTTTCACTGGAGGCGTGCCCGTCTTTTCTATCTGATTTTTCCGTTCTACGCGCTGTTCCAGGTGATGGTGCTGGTGCCGCTTGGCATGTATGCATATTTCAAAATGGCGTTCACCACGGAGAACACCGGAATGATAAAATTCCGCGATAATGACGCCAATTTTTTATGATACAGTGAAAATGAAAGCATGAAATATTTCTTAAAAAATGATTGTAGAACCTAACCAGCATGCCACATCCTCCTTCGCGAAAAACCTCGCGCGGCTCTTCTTTATTACCGGATCGACAATTATTGCCTTCTTTTGCGCGGATCTGCTGGTATCCGCCTTTACGTTCCTGTTCGGCGGCGCGACGGGGGCATGGCAGATCATCGTCTCGGCGGTCGCGGCCGGCCTGATCTGTTTCCTTTTTTCTCAGTATTATTTCAAAACATCTCCTTTCGCCTTTCCGCTCGTCCTGGCAATCGTGGTCGGCATCGCCGCGGGATCCTGGTTCATCGCGAGAACCTTTACCGACCTTTCCTATGACGGCCAGTCGTATCATCAGACGGCGATCATCCGGCTGGCGGGCGGCTGGAATCCGTTTTATGAAAGCGTAGGCGCCGATCTCAGCACGCTGGCGCGGTGGATCGATCATTATGCCAAGGCTCCCTGGTATTACGCCGCCGGCCTGTACCAGCTTTTGGGAAATATCGAGCAGGCGAAAATTTCCGGCATATTATTGTGTTTTGCGTCGTTCTTTTTACTTACCAGCTTCTTCCTCGGCCTAGGATTCAAAAAACGGGGAGTTTCCAAAAGTCTTCTGCTGGCGTTCCTGATGGCGCTTAATCCGGTGGCGCTGTATCAGTCCACCACCTACTACGTGGACGGCCAGCTCGCCTCGGTGTTTCTGGTCGTTGCCGCCCTGCTCGGTCTTCAATACCTGAATCAGGACGAGCCGGAGGCGCCGGTGTTCGTATCCTTCTTTTTCGCGCTGGTCATCCTCTTCAACATTAAATTTACCGGCCTTATCTATGGAGGGGTGGCCGTGTCCGCCCTCCTGCTGTTGCTGTGGTTCCAGAACCGGATCCGGCAGATCAAGCGGGTTCTCCTGGCAAGTTTTGCGGGCGTCCTGGTCGGTGTGGCCTTTGTGGGATACAACCCATACCTTACGAACTGGCTGTACCACGGCAACCCGTTCTATCCGCTTGCCGGCGCGCACGCGATCGATCTTAAACCTTACAATGTTCCCCAGAATTATCTGGACCAGACATCGCTGGCCACCCTCGCGCTTTCGGCATTCTCAAAAAGCGATGACGTCCGCGGTGAAAATACCTTCGGGCAGCTGAAGGTGCCGTTCACGATTGACGCGACCGAGCTGCACCAGTTTTACGGCAGCGATCCGAAGGAGGGGGGATTCGGGCCGTTGTTCAGCGGCGCGATCGTGCTCGCTGCCGCGATCCTGCTCTTCAGCGCGATCGAAGCGCATTACCGGATCCGGAGGGACCGGGCGGCCGCGCTTCCGATCGAGAAAAAACCGGCGAAGGAACGGTATAGAAATTTTGAAATTTATAAAATGGCGCTTCTCATCTGCGCGGTGCTCGTAGTGTCCGCGATACTCAACCCGATGTCTTCCGTCGCGCGGTACGTGCCGCAAATCTGGCTGCTCCCGCTGATCGCGGTGCCCCTGGCATTTAAGTCGAATACGCGGCTGCTTCCAGCCGTGGGATTCGCCGTCCTGGCGATCCTCCTCGTCAACAACGTGCTGGTGGCAAAAGATTTTTTCGGAACCAACTACGGATACACCCGGGCGCTCGCCGATGAAATCGCGACCCTGCGCGTTCAATCGGTAAAAGCGCCGCTCAAGATTTATTTCGGCGAACTAAGAGTGCCCACCGAATTGAAACTTGCTTCAGCCGGAGTCCGCTATAAAGAGGTCGCGTCGCTCGATTTCTGTCTTCATAAACAGCGCATCCTTATCGGTAATACCGCGTATCTTTGCAAATGAACATTTTCCACATCCCACTGCTTGCCGCCACGCCTTATATTCTCATCCCGCTCCTTCTTTCTCTGGTCGATTTTGTCACCATCATACGCTCAAAGCTCGCGAAAACCGCCGTGATCCCCGCCGGTAAAGTCCAGGACTGCGATGATTTCACCATCCTGATCCCGATTTTCGGCGATATGCGGTATCTCCGGAATCTCGCGTTTCTCAGCCAGTATCCGGGCAGGGTGCTTCTTTGCACCACCACCAAAGAGCGGCCCGAATTCAACGCGCAGATCGAAGCCCTGGCGAAGCAATACCACTTCGCGATCTACCGCTCGCAGGTTCCCATTTCCTCGTCCAAAGGAGCATCGCCCAATCCCTGGCGGCTGTTTACTTCCACGCTTCAGGCCCGCACACCGAACACCCCCGCTTATCAGGAAGCAATCTACACGCTCAGCGAAGAGGCCCGCGACGAAATCATGAGGGAAAGCTCCCGCGTCGTGACGACCGCGTATTCAATTTTCATTGACGGCGACACCACGGCCGAGGAAAGCCTGTATCAGCTGGTGGGATTCATGAAACAGAAAGATTTCGATCTTGCCTCCGTGCGTGTGCTCGCGTCCCGGTCCGAAACCATCATCGAAAAACTCCAGTCGGTGGAGTACGAACTCGCGATGGACGCGCGGCGGATTTATCCGTGGCTTACTTCCGGGGCAGCGATGATCGCGAAAACCAATATCATGAAAGAAGTAATGGGCCATCATTCGCTCTTTTTCAGCGGGGGAGACATTGAAATCGGAAAGCTCGCGAAAATGGTGGGCTACAAGGTTGGGCATATCGCGTTCACATTTTACACTGACGTGCCGAGAACCTTCCGCGCCTGGGTGCGGCAGAGGATGATCTGGTTCGGCGGGGAGTTTCGCCACGCCGTGGTGAATGCCCATCAGTACACCTGGCGGCACCCGCTCTACTTTTTTTACTCGACGTTTCTTGTGTATCTACTCACCCCGATCCGCTGGTATGAAGTGATCGAATACCCGCTGGTCATACCGGTGGTGGTAGTCCTGTACCTTGGCATCATCTTTCTTTTCCACTGGAAAAAAGCGAAACCCTTCTATCTGCTGTTCCCGCTCTACGCGCTGTTCCAGGTGATGATCCTGGTGCCGCTTGGGGTCTATACCTATTTCAAAATGGCGTTCAGCGCGGAAAACACGGGCATCATCAAACTTCGGGACCATGATTAACATTCCAAAATCAGTGCGGAACCTTCTTTATTTCGCGGCGGTGGCGGGCGTGCTGTATGTGTATGTTTCCGGTTATATCGATCACAGCCACCAGCAGGCGATGGTGTCGGAAGAGGTGGCGCGGGTGAACAGCGTCGATCTGGAAAAAGTTCCCATCGCGACCTGGTTGTGGACGCCGCCCTGGCAGTTCAACGACGCCCGGAAAGAGGAGCTGCTCGCATTTGCCGCGCAGGAACATATTTCCTCCATCTATATTTATTCGGGAGACGGAATTACAAAAGATTTGCATGACCGCCAGCAGGTTGTCGCCAGTTTTATTATTTCCGCGCATGCGCGCGGCATCCAGGTGCAGGCGCTCGGCGGAGATCCCGACTGGTCATTGCCCGATTACCGGAGCACGCCGCTGGACTTTTTCGATTCAGTCCTTGATTACAACCGGACCGCGCCGGCCCAGGCCAGATTCGACGGAATCCAGTTCGACGTTGAGCCGTACGGCCAGGAGGATTTTAACGGCCGGGAGACGAAAGGTTTGCAGCAGTATCTGGACATGGCGGACGCGATCGTCGCCAAATATAACACCACCGCCGGACTGGCGGAGCAGGGTTTCAAGCTGGGGTTTACCGCGACGTATTGGCTGGACGGCGAGAACGCCACCAGCATCGTCTCCTGGCGCGATCAGTCGGCGAAAGGCGCCGGATTGTTCCTGATGGATGAGCTGAACCAGATTGCCAACGGGTATGTCGTGCTTATGGATTACCGCAATTTCGCGCGCGGGGATGACGGCTCGATCGCCCACGCCCAGGGCGAGATCGATTACGCCAGTCAGTACGCGCCGCGGGTAAAAGTAATCATCGGCCAGGAAACCACCGATGCCGATCCGCCGAAGGTGACATTTTTGGGAATGACCAAGGAGGCGATGAAAATTGAAATGAAACGGATTGCCGCGGCGTTCATTTCTAAAACGGCCTTCGGGGGGTTTTCTATCCACAACCTGGAGAGTTACATGCATCTGAAGTAGAATCTGCTATATGCAGATACCGAAGCGCGCGGACGAAAAACTGAAGGTGCGGGACACCAGTCCGGTTCATCTTACCCGGGAAGGACTTCAGCGTCTGAAAGACCGCCTGGCGCGTCTTAAGGCTTCCATTCCGGAACTGGCCAATGAGGCCAAGCGTACCGCCGATTATGGCGATCGTTCTGAAAATGCCGAATATAAAGACGCCAAAGGGAAATTGCGCTCCGCACACCGGCAGATTTTGAGCATTGAGGACCAGATTAAGCGCGCCGTGGTCATTGAGTCCGGCCCCGATATTTCCGGCCGGGTGAAAATCGGATCAACGGTGGTGCTGGAGGCCGGTACCGCGCAAAAAATATTTCAAATTGTCGGACCCCAGGAAACCGATCCGGAAAAAGGGCGGATTTCCGACCGGTCGCCCCTCGGCGCCGCGTTGCTCGGCCACGCAGCAGGCGATACCGTGAACGTCCCGACTACGGGCGGGTTTAAGCCCTACCGCATTCTAGAGGTGCGTTAGTAGCTGTTCTTCGGCGGAAGGTTCACCTTCACTTCAATACCGCTGTTGTTCGGCGCGGCGGACGGGAAAAATCTTCCCTGCACCAGGAAATATACGCCAAACGCCACTACTATAATAATCAGAATTACCAGAAGCACCGTCGCGGTAGCGTCATCCGCATGCTCGTCATGATCGTGATGTTCTGCCATGTAATGTTTTAAAAGTATAATCGACTTTTGTCCTTATATTTTCATCGTATCACGAACGCCGGGCCGGTTTTTCCCGTGATACGATGAAAAGAGAGTATGAGATCGCTATGGTCAGGATCAATAAGCTTCGGATTGGTGAACATCCCTGTTCGGCTCTATAGCGCGTCTCCGGAAGAAAAACTGGATCTGGATATGCTGCACCGCGCCGACCTTTCGCCGATCCTATACGCCCGCGTCTGTAAAGATGAGCAAAAGGAAGTTCCTTACGAAGATATCGTGAAGGGTTTCAAATACGGAAACCGGTACATCGTGCTCACCGATGAGGATTTCAAAAACGCGAACCCGAAAAAAACGAGCGCCATCACCCTTCACAGCTTTTCCAAACTCAAGGAAATCGATCCGAAATATTTCGAAAAACCATATTATATCGAGCCGGAGAAAGGAGCCGAAAAGGCCTACGTCCTTTTCCAGGAAGCGCTCAGAAAAACGGGAACGGTGGGAATCGCCACCTTCGTCATCCGCAACCGGCAGCATCTCGGCGCGTTAACCGCGGAAGGCAAGGCGCTCGTATTGAACCAGATGCGCTACGCGGAAGAAGTTGAGCCGGCAAGCAAACTCAATCTGCCGAAAAAGGAGCAGGTAAGCAATGCGGAGCTTGAGATGGCTACCCAGCTGATTCAGAAACTTAGCAAGCCTTTCCGGGGCAGCGAATTCAAAGACACGTATCTTGCCGAACTGCGCGAGGTAATCAGGAGAAAAGCGCGCGGACAAAAACCGCCCGCCAAGGAGGGACCGGCGAAACCCACCCACGCCAAGGATCTTGCCGCACTTCTGCGGCGCAGCATCGAACGCCGGCGGGTCAACACGTAATATGGCGCTGAAGGAGTACCGGAGAAAGCGAGCGTTCGCGAAAACTCCCGAGCCGGCCGGCCGGCGGACGCACCGCGCCGGACCGCTGCGTTTCGTGGTGCAAAAGCATTACGCGTCGCGCGTGCACTATGATGTGCGGCTGGAAATGGACGGCGTTTTGAAAAGCTGGGCGGTGCCCAAAGGTCCTTCGCGGGATCCTGATGAAAAGCGACTGGCGGTTATGACCGAGGATCATCCGCTCGAATACCGGACGTTCGAAGGCGTCATCCCGGAGGGAAACTACGGAGCCGGACTGGTTTCCGTCTGGGATTCGGGAACCTATCATCTTCCCGGCGGCGAAGATCCGAAGGAGACCGAGGCTGCGGCGCTCAACGGTCTGAAAAAAGGCCACATCGATTTCTTTCTTGAAGGAAAAAAATTGAAAGGAACCTTCACGCTGGTGCGGATGGCGGGCGCCGGGAAAAACACCTGGCTGCTCATCAAGAAGCACGACGAGGCCGCCGTCCGGGCGCCCCGGGTGGCCCCGTCGCTTTCGCTTCCCATCAAGCCGATGCTGGCTTCGCTCGCAGAGGGGCCGTTCAACCGGAAGGGATGGATCTTCGAGCCGAAATGGGACGGGTTCCGGGCCGTTGCGGTCTGCAGGAATAAACACGTCACGCTCTACTCGCGGAGCGGCGCCAGCAATTTCACCGCCGAGTTCGATCCGATCGTCCGGGAGCTCGAAACGTTCCGCCTCGAAGCAGTGCTGGACGGGGAGATCGTGGTAGTTGATACCCAGGGACGGCCGTCATTCCAGTTACTGCAGAATTATCTGAAAAGCGGGAACGGCGCGCTCCGCTATTACGTATTCGACATTCTCGAACTGGACGGGGAGGACGTGCGGCGTAAAACGCTCGCCGAGCGGAAGGAACTTCTCCGGAACGTAATCCCCAGAAAGACCCTCTCGATTTTTTTCAATGACTACGTGGAGGAATCGGGAAAGGAGCTTTTCCGGGGAGCGGAAAAGGCCGGCCTTGAAGGAATCATTGCGAAAAACGGGGCGAGCGCATATCTGACGGGAGTGCGGAGCCGGGAATGGCTGAAAATCAAAACCCATCCGCGGCAGGAAGCGGTAATCGCGGGATTCACGGAACCCCGCGGCGGCCGGAAATTTCTCGGCGCCCTTGTGCTGGGCGTATACGACCGGGACGGCACGCTGCGCTATGTCGGGCACACGGGAGGGAAGCTCGGGAATTTGGAACTTTTGCGCAGGCGGCTGGCGCCGCTCGAAACAAAAAAATCCCCCTTCGGGAATCCGCCGAAAACAAACGCGCCGGTTCATTGGCTTACTCCGAAGCTGGTGGCCGAGATCACCTTCCGGGAATGGACAGAAACAGGACATATGCGCCAGCCGATCTTCGTGGGCCTTCGTGAAGATAAGGATCCCAAAAAAGTGGTCAGGGAAACGCCGGTAAAAAACAGTCCCGAATTTATCATTCATCACGCCGACAAGATTTTCTGGCCGGAGGAAGGATACACCAAAGGCGACGTCGCGGATTATTACCGCGCGGTAAGCGGGGTGCTGCTTCCGTATGTACTGAACCGGCCGCAATCGTTGAACCGTTTTCCCGAAGGTATCAACGGAATGCATTTCTATCATAAGAATGTGGGGCCGATCGCGCCGGATTGGATCAAGACCGTGTCCGTGTATTCGAAGAGCAATCAAAAGACGGTCGAATATCTGGTGTGCGACGGCATCGATTCAGTGCTGTACATGGTGAATCTTGGGTGCATTGAAATCAACCCGTGGAGTTCGCGCGTGGGAAGTCTGGACCGGCCGGATTACTGCATTCTGGATCTCGACCCGGAGGATATCGATTTTTCCTTCGTGGTAAAAACGGCGCGGGCCATTCACAGCGTTTTGGAGGCCGCCGGCGTTCCGCATTTTCCGAAGACCTCCGGAAAGCGGGGAATCCACATATATATACCCCTGGGCGCCCGGTATACGTTCGAAGAATCCGGTGATTTCGCGGAACTGGTCGCGACGATTGTGCACGCGAACACCAGGGATTTTACTAGTCTTGAGCGTCTGCCAAAACACCGGCAGAAAAAAGTGTATATAGACTACCTTCAAAACAGCCGCGAGAAAACCCAGGCGGCGCCGTACAGTCTCCGGCCTGTTCCGGGCGCGCTCGCATCAGCTCCTTTACGCTGGACGGAGGTGACCGCCCGCCTTAATCCGGGAAGATTCAACATTCGCACCATGCCGGCGCGGATCAAAAAGCTTGGCGATGTCTGGTCGCCGATGCGGAACGCGCGGGCCGATCTGCGGGCGGCCATACCATTGTTAAACAAGCTTTAAAAAGCCAATCGGATATAATGGATATATGAACATGCTGCGGCGGATACGCGGAATTGAACTGGCGGTCCTTCTCATCTTTATTGCGACGGTGGGAGTGGTTATCGTGTCGGTCGAGGCCGGTTATCGGGGGCGTTTTTATCCGCGGGTAACCATAGGAGGAGTGGCGGTAAGCGGGCAGACATATGAAGAGGCGCGCGATGCATTTGAAAAGAAAGTGGACGCGCTGGGGGCGCAGGGGCTCGCGCTTACGCTTAAGGGAATGAACGGCGCCAAGTCCGTGAAAATCCCCATGTCCAGCAGCGGTCTAACTGCCGACAACTCCGTCGAATATTTTTCCCTCGGAGACTGGGAGGCCACGGTCAGATCGGCATATGTATGGGGGCGCGCGGGTTCTCTGCCGCGGAGATTTTCCGAGCAATTCCGGCTTTTGTTTGGCCAAAAAGATTTTCCTCTGCCCGCGGGACTTCATGACGCGGCTGTCCAGTCCCTTCTTTCCCGTGAAATAAAAGGATTCGTTCAGGAAAGCGTGCCGGCAAGGTTTGCGCCGTTCGGATCGGGCGTTGCCATTACCAAGGAAAAAATCGGGGAAGTGATTCCGGAGGAAACGATAATGGACGGGCTACGGGGGCAGCTCGCCCGCGCCGATACTTCGGTTCTGGAATTTACCGCAGCTACGGACGCGCCGGCGGTTACCGCGGAAAAATTAAAACCGTTCCTTTCATTCGCCCAACAGCTGGCCCGCACCACTCGGATTGTATTTTATTACCAACAACACCGCTGGCGGGTGGGAGGCTACACCTGGGTCACCTGGCTGACATTAAAGGCGGATAATACCATCGGCGTGGACAGTGGCCCTCTGGAAAACTTTCTTTCCGGCACAGTGGCGGCGGCGATCGACGATCCGCCGGTGGACAGCCGTTTTGAAATGCGGGATGGAACACTGACCGAAATTGTTCCCGGAAAATCAGGGAATGTGGTGGATGTTAAAAAAACCGCGCAGAAAGTGGAAGAGCTGGTGGTGAATACCCAGCGTTCCTACGCGATGAACAATGAAAATCTGCCGCTGGCGCTCGCATCGGTGTCGGATATCGCCAATTTCCGGGCGCAGACGGGCGACATCGAGGTCCCGATCCAGATAAGCCAGGCGGATCCGAAAATCACCCGGAAAACGATCGATCAGTATCACATCCGCGACCTCGTGGGAGTGGCGAGAACAGGGTTCAAGGGAAGCAGCGCGGATCGCATCCATAATATAGACGAAGGAATTTCCAAGCTGACCGGGATGCTCATTCCGCCCGGCGCCAAATTTTCCGCGGTTAACGGTATCGGTCCCGTCACTGAAGAAACCGGATTCGTCAAAGAATACGTCATTAAAGACAACAAAAGCGTTAAAGAACTTGGCGGGGGACTTTGCCAGCTTGCCACCACACTTTTCCGGATGGCGCTGAACGCCGGCCTGCCGATTACCGACCGGACCAACCACCGCTATGTGGTGTCCTATTACGGCCCCGGGCTGGACGCGACCATTTACGGGCCGGAACCCGATCTGCGTTTCGTCAATGACACGGGTAACTACATTCTGCTTCAGGGGCGGACGGAGGGAACCGAAGTGGTGTTTGAGTTGTACGGGACGCGGGACGGGCGTTCGGCGGAGGTGTCCGATCCGGTAATTTCCAACGTCATACCGGCGCCGCCCACCAAATACACCGCGACTTCCGATCTTCCGGCGGGTGAAACCAAATGCAGCGAGACGCCGCGCAAAGGAGTTACCGCCGATGCCACCTCTACTGTCCGGTATGCGGACGGCACGACCAGGCAGCAGGAATTCCACAGTGTGTATCAGCCCTGGCAGAGGATCTGCCTGATCGGCACCGGCGCACAATAGCCGGGACAAAAAAGATTTTTTCTGGTATTATAATTTCGAATAATATGGCAAAGAAGTGGCTTATTTTTATCGCGACGATCGGACTGATCTTTATCGCGTACCGGTTGATCGGCGTGGAAACGCTCCGGCGTAGTTTCAATCATTCGCTCGAAACCCCGATTGATATGTGGATCCCGTTCATGCCGGCAACGGTAATTTTCTATGTCACCATTTATTTTTTTTGGCTGCCGCTGATTCTTTCGAGAAATGTGAATGTCCGGCAATATTCAAGGATTATCGCCGCGGTGGCGCTGGCGTTTGCGATCACGTTCACTATCCATATCATCATTCCTTCCGCGTATCCGCGCCCGACCATCAGCGCCGCCGAAGCCCGGTCCAGCTGGTCCGATTATATTCTGAAAAAAGTCTACGCGACCGATCTTCCCAATAATACGTTTCCCAGCAGCCATGTGGTGGCGGCGGTGACGCTGACCATTATGGCCTACCCCTATCTTAAAAAAACCGCCTTCGCGGTCTACGCGGCCTGGGGCGCCGCGATCAGCATGTCGACGCTTACGGTGAAACAACACTATCTGATCGATGTGGTGGTCGGAGTGCTGGTGGCGGTTATTTCCTGCCAGCTGGTAAAAATATTCTGGCCTACCCCTTCTTCTTCGAAAGCGAATCCAAAACCTTTTTAACTTTTTCCAGACTTTCCCAGTCGTGAATGGAGATGGGTGTTACTTTGGAATTGAGTTTTTTCAACGCCGTCACTTCTTTTTTCAGCTGTTTAGGGTCAATCGCGTCATTTTTGCTTACAAAGATATATTCCGGTTTTTCCAGCAGTTCCGGATTGTGGGCGCCGAGTTCCTTACGGATTGTTTTGTAGTCCTTTACGGCATGCTCCGATTCCGCCGAAACGAGATGGAATAACACGCGCGTGCGTTCAATATGTCGGAGGAACTTCGTGCCGAGACCTCTGCCTTCCGAGGCGCCCTCGATCAATCCGGGAATATCGGCAAGCACGAGATTTTTATAGACGCCGAGATTCGGCTCAAGCGTAGTGAAGGGATAGTTGGCGACTTTGGCCTGCGCTTTGGTCAGTTCGTTCAAAAGACTGGACTTGCCGGCATTGGGAAGCCCGACGATGCCGATATCGGCGATCAGTTTCAGTTCGAGGCGGATCGTGAATTTGTCGCCGGGCTGGCCGTATTCAAAATTTTCCGGACTGGTGTTGGTGGGGGAGCGGAAGAAAAAATTCCCCTTGCCGCCACGGCCGCCTTTCGCGATCAGCACCCGGTCGCCGATCCGCACAAGCTCCTCCTGGTGGCGGGTTTCGAGATTGTGGATTACGGTACCCACCGGCACCCGCAATACCAGGTCTTCGCCGACCTTCCCGTCGCGGTACTGGCTCCGTCCCTCCTGGCCGTTGACGGCCGCCCAGTCCTTTTGATTACGGAATTTGTTGAGCGCGGAGAAATCGGAAACCGCTTCGAAATACACATTGCCGCCGTCGCCGCCGCGGGCACCGGTCGGCCCCAGAGCGAATTTATTCTTCTCAAAGGCCACGGCTCCTTTGCCGCCTTTGCCCGCCGCTATTTTTATTGTTACATCATCAACCAGCATTGCCGTACTCTATCAAGTATAGAACAAAAAAGCGACCATGGTCATGGCCGCTTGAAACTAGAAAATTTCACCGCTGAGTTCCCGGAAAAGCTCCCGGCGCATCCGGTCATTGTGCGCCTTCGGGTCTTCGACCTGCCTGATAACTTGCTGCGAAGCCGCGCGATGGATTTCGATCATCATTTCCCGCCGGGCTTTCAACATTTCATCCACGGCGTCCATAATTTTTCGGGATTCTTGAGGACGGGGGATTTTGCACTGCTTCGGCCCCCTGGCAAGTAACAGCCCGGCTTCCGAGGTATGGATTAGGACGCCGTTGATGACGGCGAAGAAGCCGCCGTGGGGTGATTGATACCACTCCAGTTCGGAAATCCGCTCCCAGATCCAGGTAACGACCTTGAGTTCCGATGCCACCGCCCACCTCCAGTTAAAAAGGCTTTAACGGCGACGGGCCGTCATTGATCCGCCCGGCCGCATGTTTCACGATTCTCCTGACGCAAAGAAGGATGATGGTGAACAAAATAAATCCGGCGGAGCCGACTAGGATAAAAATGTCGCCGATGCTGAGCATATAGCCCCACCACGCCGGATAGATGTCGGCGAGCGCGGCAAGTTTGGTGTGTGAAGTGAGTTCGCAGGTGGTGAAAATTCCGAATACCCCGGCCGGTTCTCCGTCGAATCCTCCAAGAATCGGCATATGCCAGCCGTTGGCGGCAATTACCGCGAAATTCAGTATGCCTCCAAGACCGAGCACGCAAAAGGAAATGACTATAAGCGCACGAATCACAGCGCACCCCTGTGAAAAAGCTTTTTAAAGAGTATCTCCTTTAAAGAAATAGCGCAATCAATCTTGCGCCGCCGGCAATTTTATAATATTCTGGAAAAAGTTTTTTGAGGTGCGGTATGAAGAATGGTTTCCGGCGGTTCATTATCGGAGCGTGCCTTGTGTTCGCGCTGGCCGGACTGGCGGTCCTCCTGGTTCCCGACGGCCGCAAGGGCAATACGATGCCTGGTCCGTGCCGGCAGGCGGTTTCCAATGTTCTCGGCCATTACTTTGTGATGGGCCGGGCACTGGCCGGTGACGACGCGGTCGCCGCCTTTCGGGCAGAACAGAATTGGGAGTCGGCAGTGGCGGAAATGAACGACGTGGTATTTGTCTCCAAATCGCCGCAAAAAGCCGACTGGGAGCTGGCCAGAAAGAATCTTCTCGACATACCGAAGTACACGAAGCGGGCTGATCTTATTGAACTTCGTGCCCACTTTGCCGGTATTTCAAACTCGATGATGCTCGCGGTCGCCCTGGTCGGTCATACCTATCTGGGGCCGGTGCAGCAGGTGTATTGCGGCATGGCGTTTAACAATACCGGCGCCAGTTGGCTGCAATGCGAAGGGCCGGTCCGAAATCCGTATTTCGGCAAGGAAATGCTGGAATGCGGAGAGGTGAGACAGGTGTTTCCTCCCGCCAGATGAAATCAAAAGACCCGCCTTAGCGCGGGTCTTTATTTTTTGATATCCAGCCGCATCCGGATCTTGTAGTCAAAGAAACCGTTCTTGCGCCAGAATTTCACGCCGGGTTCGTTGCGGGCGTCCACGTTGAGTTCAATATTTTTGACGCCGCGGTCGCCGAACCATGCTATCGCCGCGTTCAGGATCTGCTGGCCGACCGTCTTCCGGCGGAAGTCGGGACGGACGACGAGATCATTGATGACGCCGATTTTTTTGGCGGCGATATACATCGGTCCCGGCTCGATCATGCCCCGGAAGTAGCCGACAATCTGGCCGGCCATTTCCGCGACCAAAATAGCCGAATCCTTGTCTTCAAGTTCCTCGGCAAGATCAAGCTCCAAATTTTTATAAGACGATCCCGGTTTGTAATACGGATCCAGTTCGTGATGATACTCGGCCATCATGCGGGCGAGCTCCACTACGTGCCCGAGATCCCTGCCTTCGGCTTTCCGGACGGTTGCGGTGGTCATCTATACTTCAATTTTAGAGAAGAGGTACGCGCCAACTGCGAGCAGCGCGCCGGCGGCGGCGCCGAGAATGAGAATATCCGAGGTCAGGCCAAAGTGAACTACGGCGGAAAGAGTGCCGCGCAGGCCGTCCACGCCGTAAGACAGCGGATCAAGACGGGTCAGCAGGGCAAGTACCGGCGGTAAACCTGAAAACGGGAAGAGCGCGCCGGAAAGGAAAAACGTCGGCATAACCACGAAATTCATGATGAGCTGGAAACCTTGCATGTCGTCCAGGAGCGCCGCGATGGCAGTGCCGAGCGACGTAAAGAGCACGGCGATGAGCAGCATAAAGACAATTGCCAGCGGAAGCGCCGCTAGACTTTCCGGCCGGTAGCCGAAGACAAGTGAAATAAGGAGCACGGCCAGTCCCTGGAATAAGGCGATGGTGGCGCCGCCGAGCGTGCGGCCGATCATAATCGAAAGGCGGGAGACCGGTGCTACCAGCGTTTCTTTTAGGAATCCGAATTGACGGTCCCAGATGATTTCAATGCCGGAAAAGATGGCGGTGAAGAGCACGCCCATGGCGATGATCCCCGGCGCCAGGAACTGAAGATAGTTGCCGCCGCCCGCTTTCGCGTACGTCGGGCCGAAACCGAAGCCCAGCGCCACCAGGAAAAGAACCGGCTGGCCAAGCGAGCCGATCATGCGCGCCTTGGAGCGGAAATATCTTTTTAATTGACGGAGCCAAAGAATATAAATTGCGTTCATGTTTTTTTAGATAGATTATTTATTTTTTCCGCGCCACATCTGGCGGTGCATTCTCATCGAATCCATCCCGCTTGAATCCTCCTCGCGGATTTTTTTGCCGGTAAGCTTGATAAACGCGTCTTCCAGATTCTGGACGCCCGCTTTTTGTTTGAGCTCGGCGGGGGATCCGGTGGCGACAATCTGCCCGTGATCGATAATGGCAATCTGCCGGGCGCTGCGATCGGCTTCTTCCATATAATGCGTGGTAAAGAATACGGTAATGCCTTCGGTGGCATTGAGATTTTTGATGTAATCCCAGATATGGTTGCGGGTCTGCGGATCGAGGCCGAGGGTAGGTTCGTCGAGGAAGAGAATTTTCGGGTGATGGAGCAAGCCCCGGGCGATTTCCAGGCGCCGGCGCATGCCGCCGGAGAAACCTTTCACCAGATCGTTGCGGCGATCCCACAGCTCGACGATGTCCAGAAGTTGTTTGATCCGTTCGTGCCGGAGTTCTTTCGGCACGCCGTACAGCACGCCGTGGAATTCCATGTTTTCCTGGGCGGTCAGCTCATCGTCCAGACTGGGGTCCTGAAAGACAATACCGAACGAACGCCGTACCGCGTCTTTTTCGGTAACCGGATTATGGCCATTGAGCGAAAGCGTTCCCGAGGTCGGATGGAGGAGCGTGGTCAGTATTTTAATTGTGGTGGTTTTGCCGGCGCCGTTGGGCCCGAGGAACGCGAAAATCTCACCCTTGGGAACATTAAAAGAAACATCGTTGACCGCGGTCAACGTGCCGAATTGTTTTACCAGATTTTTAACTTCGATAATGTTTTCCATGTATGGTAGATTTATTTTACAATGCGCATCCAAAAATATCTATCCCAGGAGGGAATTTGCTCGCGCCGCGAGGCGGAGGCCTATATTGCGCACGGCTGGATCAAGCTGAACGGGAAGACAGTGACGGAGATGGGGGTTCAGATAGACCCGGAAAAAGACCGGGTGGAGGTGATCAAGCCCGGAGGCCCGGCCGCCGGAAAGAAAACGCTGGCGTTCAACAAACCGCGCGGCATGACCACGGAAGAGATTCCGCATTTTTCGCCGCAGTTCAGCGGTCTGAATGCCGTCGGCCGTCTGGATAAGGAAAGCGAGGGATTGATCCTTGTTTCCAATGACGGGCTTGTTACTAAAGCCGTCACCGGCGATGAGCATCTTGTGGAAAAAGAATATGAAGTGACGACACAGGAGGATGTACCGCCCGGGAAACTCCGCCGGATGGAGGAGGGAATCGTTTTGGAGGATGGCATGACTATGCCGGCCAAGGCCGAAAAGCTGAGCGGGCATTCCTTCTCGTTGATCATCAAAGAAGGACGCAAGCATCAGATCCGCCGGATGTGTGACGCGGTGCGTTTGACAGTGGTGAATCTGAAACGGGTGCGGATCGGAAATGTAAAACTCGGCTCATTAAAAGAGGCGGAATCCCGCCCGCTTACCGGGAAAGAGGTTGAAGGCCTAAAGAAGCACGCGCGAAAGTAGGGCTGCCGCGACAATAATCAGGAGCTGGCTCCCGATACCGATAAGGGGTTTTTTGTCGATATCGGTTTTGGAATGCATCCAGACGTGGAAACGCTGAAAACTGTAAAAAGGCTCTCTTCGGATTTTCATATAGACAAAATGAAAAAAATCTGGAAGAAGACCGCCGAACGCGCCGGCAAGCACCGACCAGTCCGGATGGGAAAATCCCGCCCACCCCTGGAAGAGCAGGATCGGCAGGGCGAGTCCAGCCGTGCCATCAAGACCGATATCCATGAGATCGATAAGGAATTTTTTGCCGATCACCATGTCGTTCTGTATCGGATCGTCCGGATGGCGGGTGTGGGAAAAAAGTTTATAGTGCCAGTGGGGAATGGCGTCTGCGAGGAAGTGGCTTACGAAACCGGCCAGAAACGCGAGAAAAGGATAGCGCGGAAAAAGCCGGCCCAGAGCGGCGCCAATAACGCCGTGTGTTACCAAAATCATACATATGATTATAGCGGAGGAGCCGGCTCGCGCGCTAATCTTTGACCAAATCCGGTGAAATTGTTATTGTTTAGTTCTTACGAATATGGCCCAGGAGAAGCAAAAAAAGGAACAGAAGGCCCCGTCACAGCAGAAAAAATACGATCACGGCGACGTGGTATTGCGTTTCAACAAAGTGACCTTCGGCTACACGTCTTCCAAGCCGCTTCTGCGGGAGGCGGAATTCAGCGTGCGCGAGCGGGCGAAAATTACGCTGATGGGCCAGAATGGCGCGGGGAAAAGCACGATTTTCAAAATGATCACCGGCGAGCTTCAGCCGGAAGAGGGCGCCATCAATATCCGCCAAGACGTGACGGTGGCCATCGCCAAGCAGGTGATTCCGCCCGAATGGATGGATGACACGGTGCGGGAATATTTCCAGCGGGCATTTCCGCAGAAGGTGTATGATCTTGAGCCGAAAGTGAAGAAAATTCTCACCGTGGTGAATCTCGATGCCGATCTGGAAAAAAAGCTCCGCCAGTTTTCCGGCGGACAGCAGGCGCGTCTTTTGCTGGCGTTCGCGCTGATCCAGAATCCGGACATTCTTTTGCTGGACGAGCCGACCAACAATCTCGACAAAACTGGCATCGAACACCTGACCCAGTTCCTGATCGATTACAAGAAGACCTGCATCGTCATTTCCCACGACGCCCATTTTCTCAACTCCTTCACGCATGGCGTGCTCTACCTGGACAGCTTTACCAGAAACGTCGAGCAGTATGTCGGCGACTATCTGAAAGTGGTGGAAGAAATTACGCTTCGGATTGAGCGGGAGCGGAAGAAAAACGTCATGTTGGAGCGGGATATTTCCAACCGCAAGGAGCAGATGAATTTCTTCGCGCAAAAAGGCGGCAAGATGCGCGATGTCGCCAGGAAAATGAGAGAGGCGATAGAGGAACTGGAAGCCCAGATGGTGGATTTGCGGCAGGAAGATAAAACCATCGGCGACTTCATGATCCCGGTACAGACGTTCGAAGGTTCGGAGCTTCCCGATTGGAAAATTCTTGAAATTACCTCTATCTCCGCTTTGAAGAATGGCAAGCCGGCCTCTAAAAAAGTAAATATTATATTGAAGCGCAAGGATCGGCTGCTGGTCACCGGCCCGAACGGCATCGGCAAAAGCACGTTTCTTGAAGCACTCGCGGCCGGGAAAGCCAAGGGTGCCAAAATTGCCGAAGGCGTGAAAATCGGTTATTACAAGCAGGATTTTTCGGCGCTGGATTTCAATACGAGCGTGTATGAAACACTTGCGGGCGTGATGGAGTCGGGGGGTGAGGAAACGCTCCGTAGCACCGCGGCCAATTTCCTGCTCGACAGCGATATTCTGCGCAACAAAGTCGGTTCTCTGTCCGAAGGGCAGAAAGGACTGCTGATGTTCGCCCGTTTCGTCCTCCAGCGTCCCGGGCTTCTGATTCTTGATGAGCCGACCAATCATATCAATTTCCGCCACCTTCCGGTGGTTGCCCGCGCCCTGTCCCGTTATGAAGGTGCGATGATTCTGGTGAGCCACTCGCCGGAATTCGTAGCGCAGATCAATATCGAAAATACCCTTGATTTAGGCGCGTTATAAAGCGGTACAATGAAAGTATGAGGGGAGTGTGGACGATCGGAGGCGTCGCATCGGGTTTATTGCTTTGTTATTTTGGCTACACGCTTTCCCTGAAATCCACGGATACCATGAGCGTGTATACAAGCAGCGCGCTCGGGTTTTCATTCAAATATCCCTCGCATTACCGCATCGAAGAGCGGGTGGTGGAGAAATCGCACCGTTATCATTACCAGATCTCGCTCATCGATGCCGGCTGGAAACCCGGATATGCCGGGGAAGATCCGCCGGCAATTATTATCGGCGTATATCAAAATCCCGAGCAGGAGCCGGTTTCCGAATGGATTCAGACTAATTATTATTCGAATTTTAAACTCGCCGCTGGCGCCTATCAGGCCACCACCACCGCGGATCTTCCGGCATACGCCTATCACTGGTCCGGAGCATATCAGGCGGACGAGGTGGTGTTCGCGAACGGCGACAATATTATGTATCTTTACGCCACCTACCGCTCACCCGATGACGGAATCCGGCAGGACTTTGCGAAGGTGGCCGCCAGCCTGAAGGTTTAGCGGCGAAGTTCTTTCAGGTCCGCCAGCACTTCGCCGGCGTGGGTTTCCGGCGCTACTTTTTCGTATATTTTTGCGATTGTGCCGGAAGGATGGATCAGAAAAGAAGTCCGGAGGATGCCCATATATTCCCGTCCCATAAATTTCTTTTTGGCCCAGACGCCGTATGCCTTTAAAACTTTTTTATCCGGATCGGAAAGGAGCGTGAATGGCAGATCGTATTTTTCAATGAATTTCGCGTGGCTCTTTTCGGAGTCGGCGCTGATGCCGAACACCAGCGCCTTCATTTTTTTGAACGCGGGGAAATTGTCACGGATAGCGCAGGCTTCTTTCGTACAACCCGGTGTATCATCTTTCGGATAAAAATATACCAATACCCAGCCGCCTTTATAATCAGAAAGCGTATGCGATTTCCCGCGCTGGTCAACGAGGGTGAAATCGGGAGCAGGCGCGCCGACTCTAATTTTCATACATGAGATTATTGGACAATCAGCGAACCGCGCATGCCCATCATGCGGTGGCCGCCGACCGAACAGTAGTATTCAAACGTCCCGGTTTTGTCAGCGGTGAATTCAACGGCGTCTTCCTGTCCCGCGGAGATGCGGCGGGTAGCCGCCTGGAATTCATCAATGCGGAAGTCGTGGAACCCGTCCACGTTCTTGAACGTGATTTTCACATGGTCGCCTTTATTGACGGTGATGGTGGATGGGGTGAAGGAATAATTCTGGCCGACGACGGTGAATTCCTTAACCTGTCCGGTCGCCGAGCTGACGTCAGCGGTTTTCAGCGGGGCGGGGACGGTGGTCCGGCTTCCCGTCGTAATGAACACCGCGGCCGCGATGATGACCAGAATTATTATTACAAATGATGCGAATGATTTTGCCATGCGTTCATACTATATCATTTTTTTTAAAATAAAAGCGAAGTCTTCTGTTCTTCCCGCAGACAGGATTGTAGCCCGACGTCCTGTCGAGGAGAAGAACAGAAGACAAGACAAGCCAGTCCTTAGCCGCGGCGGAAACGCCGGCGGGGGAATGAGGAGCGGCCATCGGAAGATCCGGCGGGACGCGGGCCATGCGGACGGCTGCCAAA
Organism: uncultured Candidatus Saccharibacteria bacterium; assembly: GCA_964637575.1. Lineage (GTDB taxonomy): Bacteria > Patescibacteriota > Minisyncoccia > UBA6257 > WO2-44-18 > JAHFLQ01. The sequence goes on along the minus strand of CAZWVU010000002.1, from coordinate 94,670 downwards.
TGAAGGGCGCGATCCGAAACCGGGACGGGACGGACGGGAACCAAAACCTGGACGGCGTCCGCGGCCGAAACGGGGGCGTTCTTCTTCAAAATACTGGGGACGCTCCTGTACGCGGGCAGGCGGAAGATCCGTAGGCATCTTGGAAAGCGGCAGACTCTTCTTGATGAGGCGTTCGATCTCGCGCACTTCGCCGCGCTGTTCGGGCGCCACAAAGGAAATGGCATGGCCTCCGGCGCCGGCGCGGGCCGTGCGGCCGATGCGGTGCACGTAGTCGGAGGTGTTCATCGGAAGATCATAGTTAAGGACGAGGCCGATGCCGGTAACGTCGATGCCGCGCGCGGCGATATCGGTCGCGACAAGGACGCGATACTTGCCGGTCTTGAAACCATCCAGCGCTTCGCGGCGCTGGCCGAGCGAACGGTCGGAGTGGAGTTCGGCGGCGGTGGATCCCATATCGCGGATGGTGCGGGCCAGGCGCTTCGCGCCGAATTTCGTGCGGGTAAAGATCAGCGTGGTCACCGGATATTGGGTGAGTAATTTTTCGACGAGGCGGTTCTTCTCCTCCTTGCGCACCATGAAAATTTCCTGGGTGACGCGGTCGGCAGTCGTGCCGGCGGGGGCGACTTCCACGCGGACGGGGAGTTTCATGTGGCCGCTCGCAATCTTCATGATCTCCGGCGGCATCGTCGCGGAGAAAAGCATGGTCTGGCGTTCTTTCGGAATGGCGTCCATGATCTTGCGGAGTTGCGGGGCGAATCCCATGTCAAACATACGGTCGGCTTCATCAAGCACCAGAATCTCCACTTTACCAAGGCTGATATTGCGCTGTTCCATATGATCGATGAGGCGGCCCGGGGTGGCGATGACGATATGCGGATCGCGCATAATAGCCTGCTTCTGGGCAAACATCGAAGCGCCGCCGATCAGAAGCGCGGTGCGGACGTGGTTGTTGCCGATCTTTTTGATTGTTTCCTCCACCTGGTCGGCGAGTTCGCGGGTAGGCAACACGATCAGGCCTTTTCCCTTGATCTGGGAGAGGCGCTGGATCATCGGAATACCGAAGGCGAGCGTCTTGCCGGTGCCGGTTTGGGCGATCCCGACCACATCTTTTCCGGTTACGGCAACCGGAATTGCCTGCGCCTGAATCGGCGTAGGGGTGACGTATTTGAGGCGGGTTAATGTTTCTAAGAGCGCCGGAGCGATACCAAGAGAGGTAAAACTGACGTTCTGCGATTCCTCTTTATTCATGTGCGCCTACTGTAGCACAGTTACGCCACAAAAGATAGGGTTCGGTCAACAAGGTGGCTCGTCTTCTGTTCTTCTCCTCGACAGGACGTCGGGCTACAATCCTGTCTGCGGGAAGAACAGAAGACTTCGCAGTTATTTTAAAAGAGTAGCAGTAAAAGGCCGAGTGCGGCCATGCCGAAATCTTCAACGAGGGTGACGGTGGTAAGCGGGACTTTCAAAACCGTGCCGAGGCAGACGCATTTCACCGGCTCACGCCGTAAAATTTTTATTAATACGCCCAAGCCACTGAAGGCCATCACTGCGATTTCCGCAAGTAAAAATGGCGCAGTGCGAATTCCGGTGAGCATTGCCAGGCCGAAACCGAGCTCCACGAACGGATAGACATACCCATAGCCGAACCATTTCTGCGCCAGAAGATCATAGGTTGAGTATCCTTCCGCGAATCCTTTGATGTCCAGCAATTTAAACAACGAGAACACCAGAAAAAATCCGGTCATAAAGTAACCGATTGATTTGAAAATGGAAAAAGAGCCGGACTGATGATCGCTCCATGAGAATATCGCGGTCGCGGCCAGAATACATCCGACGATCAGGATCAGCGGCAGATAATTTTTCCAGGTGAGAGTTCCGAGTCCTTTATCTGCTATAGGCGGGACAGGTGAGGCGTTCTCGCGGAGGACCAAACGCATGCCGCATTTCGGACAGCGGCCCGGCTGGTCGCTGACAACCTCCGAATGCATCGGGCAGATATACATAATTCAATTTTAAATTTAAAATTTGAAATTTCAAATTGCCGCAGAAGCGCCGGGGACTACTCCAATTTCGGCCAGCCTTTCTGTTTATTCTTTGAGAAGAAGTACAAATAGAGAATTTCCAGGATGCCGAAGGTATTAATAATGAGAAGTGCCACAAACCAGGCCTTCTCGCCGTTTTTCACCGCGTGCCAGAGCGACATCGCTTTCCAGTACAGCACCCAGATTAGCCCCAGCAACCCGATCGCCACGCCGGCTCCCATCAGTATCGGCCAATGCCCGCCCCACGTATTAATGTAGTAATGAAATGGATCCATATATGGATAGTATAGCAGATTAGTTATTGTCTTTTCTGGTTTAATTGCTCTTCCCTAATTCTTGCAGCTTTGGCTAACGCAGATGCAATTTCTTCCAAATCCGTGTGAATGAGTTTATTAGGAATATGTATAGTATTATAGCCAAGTTTATTTGAATAATAACTACGGTTTAAATCCGCAACAATTTGATTGGCGTCTGTAAGATGGTGGATTCCATCAACTTCAATATTAATTTTTGCAGCCGGAATTGTTAAATCGATTCGTTTATGTTCGTCAAAAACTTCTACCAAAACTCTCGCCCCTAATTTTTCTAAAGCAATCTTTAAATCCTGTGCCTCTTTTGTGGGGACCTTAAATATATTCATTTTAGTAAAGGATTCAATGCACAACTTTGGCCAGCCCTTCGTCTTATTTTTGCTGACTACCACCGCTCGAACCCATCAGTAAACTAAGTGTAGCATTTAATGCATTTTGGCATAATTTCAATAATTCTTTGTGTTGGTAGCCTACAAATCCCAAATTCTTTTTATCCGTCATCAAACCATATTTAATTGATTCTGCATCATAAACATGGATTGGCTCTGCCCCATCTTCTATTAGCTTGAAGTCATATAGGAAAATCCCAGTTGTTACTTTTTTGACTACTTTAGAAATTTTGGCTTTATGAAGAAATTTTATATCAATTGTTTCGGGGGAGTAAATTTTGGATAAATCATGATCGAAAGATCTCAGCTTTTTTTCAATATCCGAAAGATTTTCAAAGTCCGGCATAACTTTATTGAACAGGAAAAGCTTCGCAGATACTTCAAGGCTTGTAGTGGCAAGTAAGTAGTAAGATAAGTGCCAATCAGAAATCGGGGCGTTCTCGTCTAGTATTTCCATACTTCTGACATAGTTTTTTGCAGCATTGCACATCATTGACCTTGTGGCCATCTTTTTTTGTTCTTCGTTCAGCTCTTGCATCAGAGAATTTTAACAAATAACAGGTGGAATCGGCTACAAGTAAATTTCCTGCAGGAAATTTCTCGCAGCCCGCCCCTCGCTTGTCCGCCTGCTGGCGGCCGGCGCTGCGGTCTTCGATTCCCACTATCTAAGTAACGAAAAATAAAATACCCACGATGAGCGTGGGTATTTTATTTTTGTTCCGAGGCAGGGAATCGAACCCCGATTCACAGCTCCAAAGGCTGCTGTCCTACCATTAGACGACCTCGGAATATGAATATTTAACCATTTTTGCTACTATAAATCCAGCAAATTGGAGAGCGCTATGATTTACTGCAGCGAGTGCGGGTATCAGCTAGTGTTCGTGGCGTGGGGCGACCGGAAGACGGGCAACGGGGATCTCATGGGGTGCGAACGATGCAAGGCAGTCTTTTTCTGTGTCGGTGGCGGCGAGACGGTAAATCCGCACGGCAAGGCCTGGCAAAAACACCTGATCAATCTGGATCGGCTGCGCCAGTCGCTGGAAGAGAAGCGGTCGTTTCAAAAACCGGGCTAAAGGCTCGGATTTTTAATTGTTTCAAGATATAATGAATCACATGAAAAAAATATACGCGTTGCCGTTCATCGCGGCGGCGGGGTTGGTGAGTCTGGCAGTGCCGTTTGCAGCGTTCGCGCACGAACATGACACCTTCCAGATCGGGAATAAAATGTATCTTGTGACGGTGGGATCGCTCGCGGAGCCGGCGATCGTAGACCGGCAGTCCGGCGTGGACTTTCGCGTCTCGCAGATCTTTCGCCAGGGTGCGACAAGCGGCGTTCCGGTCAACGGGCTCGCGGACTCGCTCAAAGTGGAGCTTGGCGCCGGCGACAAAACGAAAATAGTGCCGCTGGAACCTTCTGAAGACGCGCCCGGTGCGTATACTGCGATCTTCATTCCCACCGTGGCGACGACGTATAGTTACCGGATTTTCGGCACGCTCAATAACACACCCGTGGATTTGAAGTTCACCTGCGATTCGTCGGTGTCCGAAGACGCGGAGGATGCCACGGTTTCCAAAATTTCCGCTGGCGTCACGCGGCTGCATAAAGTCGGGGCGTTTGGCTGTCCGGTGGCGAGCGATGAGTATGGTTTTCCGGAGCCGGAGCGTTCTTCCTACGACCTGAACGCGGCGGCATCGGCCTCCGCGTCATCCGCGGGTACGGCGAAGACATTCGCGATCGGAGCCTTCGCGCTGGCGGTAGTGGCGCTCGTGGCGGCGCGGCGGAGAAAATAACCGGATGAAAATCGCGGCGGCCATAGGGATCGCGGCGTGCGCCCTTGCGTTGGCGCCGTTCGCGTTCGCGAACGGGCTTGGCGGCCAGCGTCTGGAAAAGGTGGTCGGCAACTTGATCGTGGACGTCGGGACGGATCAGAGCGGCGTGCCGATGGCCGGGACGCCGATCCAGTTTGATTTTAACCTCCTGAAGAGTGACACGAGAGAATACGTCCCGTTCGCGACGGTGGCCGTGAAGTTTATCAAAAGCAACGGTGACACCGCATTTCAAGAGACGGTTCCTTATTCGCTTTTCGGGCCAACCCTTCTTGTCTATACCTTCACCGAAGGCGGCACCTTCAATCTCGATCTCGCGTTTTATGACGACCAGAACCGGGTGATTACCGGAGCGGTGATGCCGATTACTATTAAAGGAGGCGGCACGGGGGCGGGAAAGTACATCCTGTTCGGGGTGGTCGCGCTGACCGCGATCGGCTTGATCGCCGGCGGGGTTATGCTGGATCTCAAGAAAAAGAAATGAACAAGATTTTCATATGGTGCGGCGTGGCAATCGCGCTGGCGTTCCCCGCGGCGGCGTTCGCGCACGCGACGCCGGTGCAATACACGCCGGAGGCGTCGTCAGTGCTGGGCACCGCGCCGGCCAGTGTGCGTATTCAATTCAGCGAGCGGATCGAGCCGGGAGTGAGCAGTATCAGCGTGTTCGGGCCGGATGGCGCCAAAGTGAATATCGGGAATGGCGGCGTCAATCCGAATGATGCCCGGCTTTTCGGCGCGGCGCTGATGAACGGCGGGAAGGGGACGTACACGGTTTCCTGGCAGGTGATCTCCGCCGATGACGGCCACTTCACAAAGGGAGCGTATGTATTTTCCGTCGGCGCCGAAAGTCCGGCCGCCGCGTCCAATGCCGAATTCCAGATCGTCCACAGTTCCAGTGTGCCGGAGGCGGCAACCGTGGCGCTGGAGCTGGTCGGCGAGGCACTCCTGCTGGGCGCGTTGGCCGTCCTGGCATTCATCTGGCGTCCGATGCGGAAAAAGTTTTTCGCCGTGGAACTTTCGGGACATGAGGAAGCAGTCTGGAAGCGCGCCCGCCTGATCGCGGTGATCGGACTGATACTGGCGCTTGCCGGAGGCGTTTCCTATCTCATCTATAAGACCAGCGAGCTCGCGACACTGCAGGAGTCGTCGTTTTCGGCGGTTTTCATTCCGTTTGTAAACACTGTCTCGGGCCTTTTTACTGTCTACCGGATGATCGGCGCGATCGTGTTTCTTTGTATCTTTCTCATGTTCGGAAAAACAATAGCCGCGGGGGAAACCGTCGGCGCGGCGGAACGGACGCTCTGGATTATCCTGGCGCTGACCGCCCTCGCGCGCGCCCGCGTCAGCCATGCCGCCGCGTCCACGTTTGCGCCGGCGTTTTCTGTCCTGATGAATTTCATTCATCTCTTTTTCAAAGACATCTGGATCGGCGGGATCGCCGCGTTCGTGCTGATCCTCGCACCGGTGATGCGAAAGCTCCAAAATCTGAAGATCGCCGCCTACGCGATGTCGGTCTTTTCAAAAATCGCCAGCGTTTCCTTCGGCGTGGCGGGGGTGACCGGCGTGTACATCGTCTGGCTTCATCTAAAGAGTTTCCAGAATCTTCTCACGACCGACTGGGGAAAGGCATTCATTATTCTGAGCGTGTTCGCGGGACTGCTGGCGGCGTTGCGGGTATTTCATCAGCTGTATTTCGAGCCGCTGGCGGCCGGATATCTGCAAAAACAGCCTACGCCGAAACTCGCGAAGGCGATCTTCTGGCTCGGCGTCTCGCTGCCTTCTGAAGTGGTCATGGGGCTTACTATTCTTTGCGTGACCGGCCTGCTGATCATCACCACGCCGCCAGTGGACCGGAATTTCAGTTTCCAGCGGGAAGCGGTGAGTCAGGGCGTTGACCTCCGGCTTACCCAGCATCCTTATGAACGCGGGGAATTTCTGGTGGAGCTGCAGGATGAAAAAACCGGCGGAGCGGCGGCGGTCAACGATCTGGCGGTGACGCTTACCAATCAGAAACAAGGAATCGGCCCGATCATAGCTCCGGTTACCGGGCGCTTTATCGGCGGATATATTTTCCCGATGAGTCTTCTTTCCCCGGCGGGAACCTGGAAAATTGATCTTGTCGCGAAGCGTGGCGGCGCCTACGACGCGGCGGCATCGTTCACCGTCAATTACCCGCAGGAAATCAACGACAGTTCCGCGCATGCCGAAGACCGGCGATTCGGATTGTTTGAAATCTTGAATATTCTTGTGGCGGCGGGCATCGCGGCGGTTTCCTTCCGGCTGTACCGGGTTGCCGGCGCGAGAAACCGGACCATCCTGGCCGCAGCGCCGGCAGCCGCGCCGCTTCTGATAGATTTCAACGCGCGGGGAACATGGCTGATCCCTCTGGTGGGGGTGTGGGCGGTGCTCCACATCATAGGTGGTTCGCATGCCGCGCATTCCGGAGTGCTGGAAAGTGCGTTCCAGAAACAGTGCGAACAGCAGAATGTGATGAATGTCTGGCATGAGAGCGTGCCGGAGCGGGCGGGGAAGGCGACGTCGGATGTGGCGGTGCCGGGCTGCACGATCGGCCTCGGGCTTGGCCAGTATCATTTTGCCGACCCGCGCGAGTTCGCGTATTTCATCCGGCCGGCGCGTACTGACGCCCGGATGGCGGTCAATCCAAAAACGTTGATGCCGGGGATGCCGGTGACATTGACCTTCACGCTTCACGACAACATTGCCAACGGCCCGATCCGGGATCTGACGCTGGATCACGACCGGATTATCCATGTGGTGATCATCAGCAAAGACTTCAGCGTCTTCGCGCATATTCACCCGGAAGATTCCGGGCCGGTGACGCCGGACATGCTGGCCCGGTCTGAATTCCCGGTCAGGTACACGTTCCCGAAACCGGGTTACTACATGATTTCCGTCGACTTCATGCAGCGCGCCCAGCTTTTCTCCGATCAGTTTTACGTGAACGTCGGCAATCCGGCGGCGATGAGCGGCCCCACGGAATCCTTTGATACCAGGGGGAATTTTGACGGGTATGATGTAACGCTGGCCATGGCTCCGAAAAATCCGAAGCCCGGTAATCCCATGACGCTTTCCTACCATATTGAAAAGGACGGCCAGCCGGTTACTGATCTCAACCCGTATCTTGCCGTCCCGATGCACATCAGCATTGTCCGCGACGACCTTTCCAACTTCCGCCATATCCATGGGCTTCTGCCGCTGTCATTCCTGAACCAGCTTCTCGGTGAGAGCGTCCACCAGTCGCATCTTTTCCTGCCCAACGCCTTTGGGCCGGATATCGAAGCGGGCAACTTCTTCTTTCCGGCATCAGGAAATTACTATATATTCGGCCAATTCAGCCGCGCCGGAAAGGTTATTACGACGAAATTTCTTGTGAATGTGCGGTAAATGATATACTAAAAGTCATGATTATTACTGAACAAAAAAAGTGGACAAAAGGTAAGGGTTGGGTCGAAGTGACGCAAAAAATAAAAGAGATTCCCCAGCTGGTGCTCGTCATGAGCAGTACGGCGATGCTCAAGAATCCGGAAACCTTTAAGGGCATGAAGCAGATGTATCCGAAATCGCACATTCTATTGTGCAGCACCGCCGGCGAGATTATCGGCGACGAGGTTTTGGACGATTCCATTTCCGTTACCGCGATTCATTTTGAAAAAACGAAACTGGAATTCCAAGTCGGAGACATCGCTTCCGGGCCGGAAAGTTTTGAGGCGGGCAAACAGCTCGCGGCGAAACTTCCCGCAAAAGATCTGATGCACGTCATGGTGTTTTCGGACGGTTTGAAGGTGAACGGGACGGCGCTCGTCCGCGGTCTTGCCGAAAGTCTGCCCAAAAGCGTATCCGCGACCGGCGGATTGGTGGGCGACGGGGCCGCGTTCAAAACGACGCTCGTCGGCCTCGACAGCCAGCCGGCCGAAGGCAAGATCGTGCTCATCGGTTTTTACGGGAATGATCTGAAAGTCGGCTACGGATCCTTGGGCGGCTGGGACGCGTTCGGCCCCGATCGGACGATCACCAAAGCGAAAGACAATGTGCTTTACGAGCTGGACGGCAAACCGGCGCTCGGATTGTATAAGGAATATCTTGGCGACAAGGCGTCCGGATTGCCGGGCACTGGCCTGCTCTTTCCGTTGAGTTTGAAAATCAAAAATGATAAAGGAGGAGAGGTGGAGGTGGTGCGCACGCTGCTGGGGGTGGATGAAAAGGACCAGAGCATGACCTTTGCCGGTGATATGCCGGTGGGCGTTTCTGCGAAGCTGATGAAGGCGAATTTCGACCGCCTGATCGACGGCGCGTCCGGCGCGGCCAGCATGAGCGTGGAGCCGCTCGGAAAATCCAAGCCGGAGCTAGCGATTTTGATCAGCTGCATCGGCCGCAAGCTTGTATTGAAAGAAAGAATCGAAGAAGAAATCGAGGCGGTCCATTCCACCATCGGAAAACAGGCGGCGATCATCGGGTTTTATTCGTATGGCGAGCTTTGCCCGACGGCGCCGACCGAGAAGCAGTGCCAGTTACACAACCAGACGATGACGATCACTACATTTCGCGAAGCATAAGCCCGATACGTGAACATTCCGTGCATAAAGTTCTTGAGCGTCAGCTGAAAAAATATTTCGGAGACCGGCCTATTCCCAAAGAGTGGGAGGCTTTTTTGTCAGCAGTCAGCGAGACGTATCAGCACGCCGATGAGGACCGGGCGCTCGTGGAGCGTTCGCTGGAGATAAGTTCCACGGAGCTGACCGCGATCAACAAGCAGCTGCAGGAGGAAAAAATCAGGGACGAGGCGCTGCTGGTGAGCATCGGCGACGGCGTGATCGCGACCGACGAGGAGGGCAGGATTATCGTGATGAACCGGGAGGCGGAGCGTCTGCTTGGGTGGCAGTTTGCCGACGCGAAGGGAAAGGCCTGGGACGAGGTTTTGCCGGCGGTTGACGAGAATGGAAAACTGATTCCGAAACAGGCGCGGCTTTTCCAGAAGGCGCGGGAGAGCGGGAAAAAACTCTACACCAGCAGTACCGCCGGAGTAAGCTATGTGCGGAAAAACGGCCGGACGTTTCCGGTGGCCAGTACCGCCAGCCCGATCGTCATACAAGACAGGACCGTCGGCGTGATCGATGTCTTCCGCGATGTCACGCTGGAAAAGGACGTGGACCGGGCGAAGACGGAGTTCGTATCGCTGGCGTCGCACCAGTTGCGCACCCCGCTCTCCACTATCAGCTGGTATGCGGAAATGCTCCTTAACGGCGATGCGGGTAAACTTAAGGAAGAGCAGAAGCATTATTTGCAGGAAATTTATCGCGGCAACCAGCGGATGATCGAGCTCGTCAATGCGCTTCTGAACGTGTCCCGCCTTGACCTAGGCACCTTCGTAATTGATCTCGCGCCGACCAGTTTTACGGAAGTGGCGGATTCGGTGATCGACGAACTGAAGCCGCAGATGAAAGAACGCCTGATTCATTTTGAGAAGCATTACGACAAACTGCCGGCGATCCCGGCCGACGCGAAACTGCTTCGGATTATTTTCCAGAATCTTCTCTCGAACGCGGTAAAATACACTCCGCCGAAAGGAAGTGTCAGCCTGGAGATTACGAAAGGAAATCCCGACGCCCTCATCACGGTGGCGGACAACGGCTACGGCATCCCCAGCGACCAGCAGTCCAAAATTTTCACGAAATTATTCCGGGCCGACAACGTCCGGGAAAAAGAAACCGCCGGCACCGGGCTCGGTTTGTATCTTGTGAAGGCAGTGGTGGAAAGCGCCGGGGGGAAAGTCTGGTTCGAATCCGAGGAAAACAAGGGAACCAAGTTCCATGTCAGCATTCCTCTTAAAGGAATGAAAGAGAAAGAAGGCACGAAGCATTTGAGTTAACGTGCCGGGCAGGAGAAACTCGAGTTTTCACTGCCCGGTTTGGTATAATAAAACCTATGGCAAAAATGGTGAAAGAAAATCCGGTGGCGCTGGTAATCGAGGATGAACGTCCGCTGTTGGAAGCGGTCAAGCAGAAGATGGAACTGAACGGTTTTGACGTGATTACTGCGCGGACTGCCAAGCAGGCGCTGGGTTACCTGGAAGATGTAAAGCGGGTGGACGTGATCTGGCTCGACCATTATCTGCTCGGACGGGAGACCGGATTGGATTTCGTGGTGAAGCTGAAGGGAGCGAAGTCCAAATGGCGCAAAGTTCCGGTGTTTGTGGTATCCAACACCGCCAGCCCGGAAAAAGTGGATGCCTATCTCCGGCTTGGCGTTGATAAATATTACACGAAATCGGACTATCGCCTGGATCAGATGATTCAGGACATTAAAACATTTATAAAATCCTGATGGCCAAAACAATATTAATTGCCGAAGACGAGGCGCCGATGCTGATGGCGCTTTCCAAAAAATTCTCGAAGGAGGGTTTTAAAGTTATGGAAACAAAAAACGGAGAGGAGGCGCTGGCGATGGCGCTGAAAAAGAAACCCGACCTCATTCTGCTGGACCTGATTATGCCGAAAATGGACGGTATGACGGCGATGAGCAAGCTGCGGCAGGATGAATGGGGCAGGAAGGTGCCGATTATCATTCTCACCAACCTGAATATGGACGACAAGATTATGAAGGGCGTCGCCAAAGACGAGCCGGCGTATTACTTAATGAAAGCTGAAGTGAAGCTGGAGGATATTGTGGCAAAAGTAAGGGACGTTTTGAAAATATAGTTCGGCGCAGACAGCTAGTTTTTTCGGGAAACAGAATAAATCGGCTCCAGCGGCCGATTTTTCTTCACCCTCGGACGATGTGCAAGGCACCATGGCTCTGGCGCAACCATGCGCCAGAGCCAGCCACATCGTCCTGCGGGACGTTCCCAAAAATACTAGCTGTCTACCACCCTACTTTCACCAGTGGGGTGGAGTTGTTTTAAAAAGCGGAAAGGCCGTTTGGCGTGCCCATACCAGTCGGGCCGTCATAGCCGGAGAGCGAGGTGCAGAGGTATGTGCCGCCGCAGGAGCCGTTGCTGCCAGAGAGAACATCGTGCAAGGCGGCCGCGTTGCCGTACGGAAGCGAAGCGCCATAGACGCCGGAGGAAAGTCCGCCTGCGAGCGCGTACATACCCGCGATCAGCGGTGATGACAAACTTGTGCCGCCCACTTTGAACCAGCCTTTCTTGCCCTGATAGCGCACGCTGTCATAGACCGCGGCACCCGTGTTCGGATCGGCGACTGCCGATACATCGGCAATGGTGCGGTTGGCGCAGCCGGAATCGGACTGCCAGACCGGCTTGATTTCAAACGAACTGCAACCGCTGCCGGCGCCGCCCCAGGCGTTTTCGTGGTTATAAGAGTTGTCAGCGTTGAGATACAAGCTGGTGCCGCCGACTGCCGTCACGTATTGCGATGCCGCCGGGTACTGCGGGCCGTAGCCGCTGTCGCCGGAGCTCGCGGTGATGGCCACGCCCGGATGATTGAAATGCGCGTCGTAGCCGGTTTCGCCGGAGAACTCGGAGGCGCCGTAGGAATTGGAAATTTCATTCGCTCCGAGCGTCACGGCCCGGTCTTCCGCCGCCATGAGATCGCCAAAGGAGTTGGAATTTGCTTCCACGAGAAGAATACTGCAGTTCTGGCACATCGCGTGCGCGACTTCCACGTCCAGCGCGATTTCCAGCGCCCAGCCGGCGTTGGCGGAAGGATAGCTCGTGCCGCCCAGTTGATTTACTTTCTGGAAGCAGGGCGTCGGGGAAGAGGCGGCGGGGCCGGAGCAGGCCGGCAAGCCCGGAATGCCATAGGTAGAACTATAGGTATTGAGATCGCTCAAAATACTCAGGTGATCATAGGCATCGACGATGGCAATGACCTGATTGACCGGAGCATTGACCGCTGAAGCGTACGCGTTATGCAGCTGTGCCGGCGAAAAGCCGCTCGGCACGGAAGAAACCGCCGGGCCGCCGCCTTTGTCGGTAACGACGCGTGCGTGGCAGTGCGCTTCATCTTTATTGCCCGGCGCGCAGACTGCGGCATGACCGCCGTTATCCGCGAGGACGATTGGAGTGCCTAAGTTGAACGACAATAACGCGACCGAAAGCAGGACCGAACCTAAATATTTTGAAGTTTTCATATGAAAAATAGTATCACTATCTCATTACTAAGTACAGACCAAAACCGGTGAGCGCGAAGAGCAGTGTCTTCTTAAAAATACTGACGCCATCAATTTTTTCGTGAAACATACCATTCGGTGAAAGTTTCGAAAAGAGAACCGCGTTGAGAAGGACAAAGATTGGCTGGATGGAAACAATTCCGGTGATCAGCGTGACCGGCGCCCTGGACAGGGCGTAGATAGCAACGACCGATCCCGCCATGGACAGAACATCTTCCAAGCTGAGCCACCAGAAATTTTTCCGGAAGGCAGGGAAATCGGCGGCAATATTTTTTCTCACGGTGGAGAAAAGGAAGACGAATACGAGCAGAAGGATGACGGTAGCAAGTGATGTGCCGATATATGCCGTCGACCAACTGACGGTATTGAGGAGATATTTGTACGCTACCCAGTCCACGGTGCCGATGAGTGAAGCGACTACCATATAGAAAAACGATTTGTTCAGACGGAGCCTCCCCCGGCGGCCGTTCAGCGAGACCAGCGTACTGCTTAAGACGATGGTGAAAAAACCGATGTATCGCGTGGCGCTGAGTGTTTCGCCGACGACAAAGTGAGCGAGTACCGGAATAAATATTTTGCCGATAGAGAAAAGCGAACTGACCACCGCGGTGTCCTCATATTGGAGCGCTTTGTAATAAGGGAACAGATAGCCAATCTCCGTGAGGCCGACGATGAGAAACGCCGGCCAGATCCATACCGGGGGCAGGGACGGAATTTCAAACAAAAACAGCACTGGCAGAAGGAACGGGCCAATGATGATGCCGTAAAAAATTACTGAGCTGATATTGCGGAACAGACGGTTGCTGAGATAATTATCCACCACATTCGCCCAGGAATGGAAAATCGGGTTTAGAAGTGCGAATAAGAAAAGCGCCATTACTTCCTTTTTTCTTCGGGTTGGAGATTCTCAATGATCGCCACTTCAAGCGGAACGATGGCGAAGGGGGAGTAGCGCATTTCGCTGTACGCACGGATGAGGGACTTCACGAGATTGAGATGTTTTTTGGGATCCACGAGCGCGCCCTGTTGTTTCATCGTCTCCAGTTCCTTTTTAGTGAGTTCGGCGGTGTAAATTTTTTCCAGCGTGGGATCAAATTTGAGCGACAGCAGGCGCCGCCAGTAGTGGATCAGTTCTTTGTTGAAATCCACGAGATTGTGGCCGCCGGTTTCCAGCTCGGAAAGATATTTCAGCGATGCGCTCAGATCACCCGCGAGCAGGAGTCCGGAAAATTCGGCGGTGCGGGCCTGGCCGACCTTGCCGATGATTTTTTCCACGCTTTCAATAGTTACCGCGCCGGCAAGGGAGGTGATCTGGCCGAGGAGCGATTCGGCGTCGCGCACGCTGCCGTCGGCTGAGGCGGCGATCAATTCCAGGGCGTCCCCGCTGATTTTTATTTTTTCCGCGACGGCTACCGTCTCCAGTTTTTTGACAATGGCGTCAATGGCGATTTTTTTGAAACGGAAACGCTGGCAGCGGGACGTGATGGTGGCCGGGATTTTTTCCAGTTCCGTGGTGGCAAGGATCAGAATCGCGTGGGCCGGCGGTTCTTCCAGTGTCTTCAGCAGCGCGTTGGCCGCGTCGCGGGAAAGCATGTGCGCTTCATCCAGGATAAATATCTTGTAGGGATAGGACGACGGGGCGACGCGGGCGCCTTCGCGGAGTGCGCGGACATCATCAATGCCGCGGTTGGAGGCTGCGTCGATTTCCACCACGTCGAGCGCCCGGCCGGCGTCGATTTCTTCGCAGTGAGCGCAGGCATTGCAGGGCTCGCCGTTCTTAGGCTTCAGGCAATTGGCGACTTTCGCTACCAGACGGGCGATCGTTGTTTTGCCGGTGCCGCGTGGGCCGAAAAAGAGATACGCGTGCGCGAGCTTGCCGAGCTTGGCAGCATTGCGGAGCACGCGGGAAATTTCTTCCTGTCCGATCAGCTCTTCAAAGCTTTTCGGCCGGTATTTCCGGTAAAGTGCCAGACTCATATAAATAGTATTCTAGCATAAAAAAGACCCTGGTCAGACCAGGGTCACGTTTGAAAAATTGAGAAGGATCATCGGCTGGTGCATCGCATACACCGGATACTCTTTCCCGTTGTGGGGGATCGGCTGGATTCTGCCGTCCTCGTCGGGAATCAGATACGCCAGCGGAACCCATTCCGCGCGGACGATCGCCGGATCCTGGGGGAGAAGCGCGCCATCCGGATCCTTGGCTTCGAAAAGCAGGATGACATGGCTTTCCGTGTGCTTGATGCGCGCCGCCGGGTCGGGAGGAATAATCGTTTCTCCTGGCAATCCCGTTTCTTCCTTGAATTCCCGGATCGCGGCATTCCAGATGTCTTCTCCGGGCTGGACTCGTCCGCCGGGAAGACCCCAGCCCGCGCCCTTGTCGAAACTGAAGTTTGGATTGATCGTTTTGTGCTCGCCGGTTTCCAACACCAGGAGCACGCAGTCCAATCCCTCGCCGTTTTTCCTGGTCGCGCGAATTCTCACGGTGCGGCTCATATGCGAACCCTCTGCTCTTACCCACCTTTATTTTCTCTCTGGCCTCTCTTCCCAGAGTTTGCGAAAAAGTTCTGCCTGAATATTAAGATAAATAAGTCTAAAAGTCAATGGATCGTTCCCGGATGTCTTGGAGAAAACACATATTAGTCGTACCATAAAAGAATTGAAGCGAATGGGGTTTAAAGTTTCTTTGTTATTTCTGGGTCTGGCATCCGTAGGCGCGGGAATTTTTTTGTTCGCGCAAAATTCGATTGTCATCAACCATGCGGGAAACGCCACCAATACTGTCGCGGCGGCGCTTCCCGTCAATGCCGATCTTCCGCCCCAGCCGCATCTGGCCAACCCGCCCACAGTGATCAAGGCGATCTACGCGACGAGCTGGGCGGTGAGCAGCGAAAAGAAACTGGGGTATTTAATCAAGCTCATCAATGATACCGAGCTCAATGCCATCGTGATCGACGTCAAAGATTACTCCGGCTATATTGCCTACAACACCGATCTGGAGTTGCCGAAAAAGTATAACGCGGTGGAGCTGCGCATTCCCAAATTGAACGCGCTCATCAAGCGGCTGCATGACAACAATATTTACGTGATCGGCCGCATTTCCACATTCCAGGATACGCGTCTGGCGCTCGCGCGTCCGGACCTTGCCCTGATCGCGTCTTCGACGGGCAAAACCTGGAAAGACCAGAAAGGACTGATGTGGATGGATCCTTCGTCTCCGGAAGTCTGGAATTACAATATTTCGGTCGCGAAAGAAATTCTCGCGCGGGGATTCGATGAGGCGAATTTTGATTATGTCCGGTTCGCTTCCGACGGGAAATTGACCGATATCAGATTTCCCCTCTGGGACGAGAAAACACTGAAGGTGAGCATCATCCGGGATTTCTGGTCGTATCTCCGCCGCCAGGTTCCGGATGGGAAAATTTCTGCCGATATCTTCGGACTTACCACCGTGAACCACGACGGGTTAGGGATCGGCCAGGAACTTGAATACGCCCTGCCGAATTTCGACGCGGTGGCGCCGATGGTCTACCCATCGCATTACGCGGCGGGATTTATCGGTTACCAGAACCCGGCGCTGGCGCCTTATCAAGTGATCCGGTATTCAATGGATCACGCGGTGGCTCGGGAAAAACAGTTGAGTATTATCGCGTCCACCACTCCCATGGCGAAGCTCCGGCCGTGGATTCAGGATTTTAGTCTGGGCGCGACGTACGATGCTGCCAAGGTCCGGGCGGAAATCCAGGCGTGGGATGACGCCGCCTCGAATACTCCGGAATTTTACGGCGGCTGGATGATCTGGAATCCTTCCAACGTGTACACCAAAGACGCGCTGAAGCCGGAACCCGCTGCGCAGCAATAATATGGCCTACGAAGTCAAAACAGAAAAATTTACCGGTCCACTCGGAAAATTGCTCGAACTGATCGAGGAGAAAAAGCTGGAAATTACCCAGATCAGTCTTGCCGAAGTGACCGGCGATTTTCTCCGGTATGTGAAGGAGATGGGGGAGCGGAGCGAGCCGGGAGTGGTGGCAGATTTTCTTGTGGTGGCGGCGAAGCTCGTGCTCATCAAATCAAAAGTGCTTCTGCCGATGCTCGAGCTGACGAAAGAAGAAGAGGAGGACATCAAAGACCTGGAGGGGCGTCTGAAAATCTACCGGGAATTCAAAACAGCGGCCGAATATCTCAAAAAAATCTGGGATAAGAGCAGCATTTCCTACGGCCGCCAACTGCTTTCCTCGTTGGGAGATTCGGCGGTGTTCTATCCGCCCAAGGAGTTGAAGGTGAGCGATCTGGTAAGGGCGGTCAACAATCTTGCCGCGGCGCTGCAGGCGCTGATTCCGGAAACCCAGACAGTGAAGCGGGCAGTCGTCTCTATTGAAGAAAAGATGGAAGAGTTATTAAATAGATTTAAAGACGCCGGCCAGCACAGTTTCCGCACGCTGGCCCAGCAAAAATCCCGTCAGGAAGTGATCGTGCTCTTCCTCGCCATTCTCCATCTTTTGAAAGACCGGGTGGTGCATGTGCATCAGGGCGAACAGTTCAGCGACATTACCGTGGAACAATCAACAACCAACAATGGATAACCTTATCGGAAAGCTGGAGGCGCTCCTCTATATATATGGAGAGCCGATGGATTATAAGAAGCTCGCCAAGACCTTACAGGCGGGGGAGACGGAAATCCACGAGGCGGTCAAGGTGCTTTCCGAGCGGCTGAAGCGCGAAGACCGGGGGCTGGCGCTTGTCGAAGACAAGGGCCGCATCCAGCTCACCACGAAGCCGGACTTTTCGGGATTGCTGGAATCCGTGATTAAGGAAGAGGTCCACGAATCGCTCACTCCGGCGGCGCTGGAAACGCTCGCCATCGTCACCTATGCGGGACCGATTTCCCGCGCCGAAATCGAATATATCCGCGGCGTGAATTCCAGTTTCACGCTCCGGAATCTTCTCATCCGCGGATTGGTTGAGCGGACGCAGGATTCCAAGCGGGCCAACGCGTTCGTGTATACCGCCAGCATGGATCTGGTCCGGCATCTCGGTATCGCTAATGTGGAAGTCCTGCCGGAATATGAAAAATTCCGCCAGCTTATCGAGCAATTAAGGAATCCCACCGATGTTCGACCAGAATAAAGTATACAGCCTGGTTTTTTCGCTGGTCGTGCTGGTTTCGGTTTTAATTGGCAACGCGCGGCGAGGAAGTTCCGATGAAGTTGTCTATACCGACCGGCCCGAGCAGACGAGTATTGTCGCGAGCGCCCAGGTCCGCCAGCTCGCGGAGATCGCGCCGGTTGTCGGGAAGCCGGCCGGCGAGGCTTCCTTACCGGAAACGCCGCCGGCAATCACCGCGTCGTCCGCGGCGGTTCTTTATATCGACAACAACGAAACGCTTTTTTCGAATAATCCCAATCAGCAGTGGCCGGTCGCCTCGCTGACAAAATTAATGACCGCGGTGATCGCGGCGGAAACGATCAACGAGCACGGCAGCATCCGGGTCAGCCAGCGCGCGGTGGACACCGAAGGTGCCGCGGGAAATCTGGTGGCGGGAAAAATCTACAGCCGGGACGAACTGCTGCATGCGCTCCTCAAAGTTTCCAGCAATGACGCGGCCGAAGCGCTCGCGGAATACGGGGGACGGGAAGAATTCATTGAAATGATGAATCAGAAAGCGGTGTCGCTGGGCATGTACAATACGCGCTACTTTGACCCGAGCGGGCTTTCCGCGCTCAATCAGTCGATGGCGAGCGATCTGGAAAAACTGGTGATCTACATTTTCAATCATCATCCCGACATTTTCGCGATCACGCGCGAGCGCGAAGGCAACATCCATCCATTCGCGAAACAGGAGAATTTCATCGGCGGCAAGACCGGTTTTATTGATGAGGCAAGCGGCAATCTGATATCATTATTTCGTTACCAGAACCGGCCGCTTTTGATTATCGTGCTCGGCAGCGACGACCGGGCCAAAGACACCAAGCTTCTTTATGATCGTTTTACAGGCCGTTAGAATCATCGGGCTTTCTATTATTGCCTTTTCCACGGCGATTTTTATTACGCCGCTGGTCACGAAACTTTTATTCCGGTTCGGCATAAAAAAACAGATCCGCACCAGCGATTCGGCGCCGGTGTTTTCTCAGTTGCACGCGAAAAAAGAAGGCACGCCCACGATGGGCGGCATCATCATCTGGGCGACGGTCATCGGCATCGCGCTCCTCCTCGCACTTTTGAGCTGGCTCTTCGACGGGTTCTGGGGCTACCTGAGCTTTCTTGACCGCGCCCAGACCTATCTGCCGCTCGCGGCGATGCTGCTCGCCGCCCTGCTCGGCCTGGCCGACGACTTTCTGGGAGTGTTGCGGATCGGTCCCAATGGCGGCGGACTGCGGATAAGTCAGAAGCTGGTGATGTATCTTTTATTTGCGGTGATCGCGGCCTTCTGGTTTTATTACCGGCTTCAGTGGGACGTGCTCTCCGTGCCTTTCGTGGGCAACGTGACGATCGGCTGGTGGTACATTCCGCTGTTTATTTTCATCATCGTCGCGAGCGCCTTTTCCGCGAATGAAACCGACGGCCTCGACGGGCTGCTCGGCGGCGTGATGCTTTTTGCCTACATCGCGCTTACGGTGGTGGCCTTTGTCCTGCACCGCTATCATCTCGCCACGTTCGGCGGGGTGACGATCGGGGCGATGCTGGCCTTCTTATGGTTCAACATTTATCCGGCCCGGTTTTTTATGGGGGACACCGGCTCCATGTCGCTCGGCATCACCATGGGAGTAATCTCCATGCTTACCAACACCACCCTTCTTCTGCCGTTGTTCGCGCCGATTCTGGTAATTGAGTCATTTTCAGTCATCATTCAGCTCATCAGCAAAAAGTTCCGCGGCAAGAAGATTTTTATTTCGACCCCGATTCACCATCATTTTGAAGCGCTCGGCTGGCCGGAATCGAAAGTCACGATGCGGTTCTGGATTATTTCCGTGATTTTTTCAGCGCTCGGACTAGCGATTTTCGCCTTGACCCAATACCTCTAGAGTCGTATTATTTTTTTAGCTGCTTAACACGAGGTGCCGATGTGCGCACTGGATGGAATCGAGCTTCATTGGCCTATCATAAACTGGTCGTACATGCTCCGCGCTCCGTTTTTACATTTCTTGCTTGCGTATGCGGCGGCGTGGTTGCTGTTGCAATCGATCTGGATCATATTACGCTTTTTTTCGGCCACAAAGACGGACGAGTTGCGCATGCGCCCCTATTTGTTCTGGCTTGCCTTGTCGGCGGCTATTGCCTCGCACGTCTTGGAGGATTGGTATGTCGGATGGTTCTAAGGCGCCGCGATGCCGCAGTGCGCCGGCAGAATTTTCCCCTGGAAGCGCCGGCGGGACGTACGCGCGCCGATTGCCCTTTGTGTCCGAAAGGAGCGGCGAATGAGTAACGCCACCGGACTTATTCAGTGCCCGGGATGTCCGAGAAAACTCGGAAAAATTGCGAGATTTTGCAATTCCTGCGGCGCCAAAATGCCGGTTCGCCTTGACGCTGACAGCATTATAGAAATGGCGAAGCGCCGGGAAGAAGATCAAGAATTTTTTGGCGGCACCTGCAACTCCTGCCACCATGACTTCCTCCGGGCGATCATCGCGCTCGAGAGAAAAGAACGCGGCGGAACATCTCCCTACGGCTACTGTCCCGACTGTGGAATCAAACTCTTATAACCGACCATGATGGTCGGTTTTCCTTTATTTAAAAAAACGCGACGCCGATAAGAACATTTAAATGTAAGATTGCTTCTCCCTCACATAGGATTCTATGTGAGGGATCGCAATGACAGAAAGAAATCCAGCGAGGTAACCAAAGAAATTCCGCGGTTAGAAAAGTTGGAAGCTCCTGCCTCCTTCCCGCAGGCAGGATTGTAGCCCGACGTCCTGGCGAGGAGAAGGAGGCAGGGGCGAGTCAGCCCGAGGAAATTCCCGGATGTCCGAGTCCGACGAGAGGTTGGCGGCGGCCGGGACAGGCAAGCCGTATGATATACTTTTAGTAAGATGGTCCTTATCAAAGGAGCCAAGGTTGTGGATGGCACCGGGAAAAAGACGCCGTACGCGGCCGATGTTTTGATTTCGGACGGCAAAATTTCCGCGATCGGGAAATTTCCCGGCAAAAAAGCGGACGTGGTGATTGACGGTCTCGGCCTCTACCTCACGCCGGGATTTATTGACGTCAATACCGATTCCGACCACCAACTTTCGCTGTTTACCGATCCGGAACAGCAGGATTTTTTGCTGCAGGGGGTCACGACGATTTTCGGCGGCCATTGCGGCTCGTCGCTGGCGCCGCTTTTGTATGGAAGTCTGGAATCGATCCGCAAGTGGACGGATACCAGCCAGGTCAACATCAACTGGCATACTATGGCGGAATTTTTAAAAGTGCTGGACCGGCGGCCGCTCGGCGTGAATTTCGGGACACTGATCGGGCATTCCACGATCCGCCGGGCGATGGTTGGGGAGGACGCGCGCGATCTTACTATGCCGGAGCTGCAAAGTTTCAAGTACGTGGTTGAGCAGGCGATGAAAGAGGGAGCGTTCGGATTGTCCACCGGGCTTGGGTATGCGCACGGCGGTCGGATTCCGTATTCGGAACTGAAAGAACTCGCGGCCGTGGTGGCGAAGCGCGGCGGCGTGTACGCGACGCATCTTCGCAATGAGGAAGAGGGGGTGGCGGCTTCCGTCGCGGAAACAATCCAACTGGCGGAAGAAACCGGCGTGCAGGCTCTGATCAGTCACTTCAAACCCCTTATCGGTTTCGAACATGATTACCGGAAAGCGCTGGAGCTGATCCATCAGCGGGCACGGGAAGCCGATATCTACGTCGATTGTTATCCGTTCGGAGAAACAGTCGTTCCTATCTATACGCTTCTGCCGGCATGGGCGAAGGTCGGCACTCTGGAAACCATGGGTTCCTATATTGAAAATCCGGAAACCAGAGCGCGGCTGCTGAAGGATCTGGCCCGGCATAAGGGCGACGACATCAGGATTTCCCAGGCGCCAGGCCGGGAGTACCTGCTTGGCAAGACGATTCATCAGATCGCCGACTCGCAGGAGGTGAGCGCCGCCGAAGCGCTGCTCCGGGTGATGAAAGTAACCGGTCTCCGCGCCACGGTGTTTTACCGCAATATCAACCTGGACGTGCTGACCCAGAATCTGGAACGTGACCAGGTGCTGATCGCTTCCAACGGCGCCAGTTTGCCGGGGCGTGCGAAAGCAATCAAACACGACCGTTTTTTGAAAACATTCCCGAAGTTTCTGGAAATCGTATTGCGCGCGAAAACGCTTTCCCTGCCGCAGGCGATCGAAAAAATCACCGACGTGCCGGCCCGGATATTCGGCCTGAAGGATCGGGGCCGGATCGCCGAGGGATACGCCGCTGACTGCAATCTCATTTCCATCAAATCCGGAGTGGTTTCCGTTGCCCATGTGCTGGTCAACGGCAAACCGGCGGTACAGGAAGGAACGCTTCTGCCCGTCATGGCGGGAAAAATTCTGAAAAAGAGTTAGGAAAATGCATAAGCCCGATTATGTAATACTGGCCTGCCTGGCATTCTTGGTGCTGCTGGGGCTAGTCGTCCTCAATAGCGCCTCTTCCAATCTCGGCGAGAGCAAGTTTGGAGACAGTTTTTATTATCTGAAACACCAGATTTATTACGGGTTAAGTTTCGGCATCCTCGGATTTTTCATTGCCTACAAAATGCATTACCGCCGCTATCAGAAATTCGCGGTGCCGCTGCTCCTGATCAGCATCGTCTTCCTTACGCTGGTATTTACACCTTTGGGATTCCAGGCGGGCGGAGCCGAGCGCTGGGTGCGACTCGGACCGGTTACTTTCCAGCCGGCGGAATTCGCGAAGCTGACAGTGATCCTGTATCTCGCCGCCTGGCTTTCCGGCCAGCGCCGCCGCACCAATAATTTCTGGCAGGGGACCGTTCCGATGATGGCGCTTTTATTGCTGGTATGCGGACTTTTACTCAAACAGCCGGCGACATCTACCGTGGTGATTCTCTTCCTGTCCGCGATGATCGTGTATTTTGTGAGCGGTGCGCGGCTCTGGCATATTGGAATTTTTTGCGCGGTGATGGGAGCCATCATCGCGGCGCTGATCGTGGCCACGCCGTACCGCATGCAGCGGATCACCAATTTCCTGAAACCCAACGCCGATCCGCTTGCGGGCGGATACCATCTTAATCAGGCATTGAATGCGATCGGCGCCGGCGGCATTGCCGGAGTGGGATACGGCCAATCGACGACAAAAATCAGCGCGTTGCCGGAGCCGATCGGCGATTCCATCTTTGCGGTCCTGGCGGAGGAATTCGGCTTTATCGGATCCATATCGCTCATCACGCTGTTCGGCATCCTCGTTATGCGGATTTTCCTGCTAGCACGGAAAACCAGCGACAAATTCGGGAAACTGCTTCTGGTGGGATACGGGTCGCTTATCAGTCTCCAGGTGTTCGTGAACATCGGGGCCATTTCCGGGATTCTGCCGCTGACCGGCGTGCCCCTGCCATTCATCAGCTATGGCGGCACCGCGCTCGCCGTGTTTATGACGATCGGTGGCATAGTTAGTAACATATCCAGATATTCCTGATATACTGAAGCAAGCAGTTTGTAAGAGGTTGGCTATGTTCGACTGGAAAACAACGCCTCCGGACTTTTCTACATGGCCGCCCGCGCGGCGCGATTCCGTGTTCCGGGCGATTGGCGTGGATCAGTTTCGCCACCTGCCGTTTCAAAAAGGACATGAGGGCCGTGCCAACTGGCTTGGCTATATCGATATTTACGAAGACGGCAAAGGAGTGCTCGCCGGCCAGGAGTTTGCATTTTTCGGCAGACACAGAATCTTGAAATTCTGGGGATTGAAAGGTGAACCGCATTACGCCTTTTTCGCGGTGTATGCGGAACAGCGCTGGAAGTCTTTCGCACGGAAGGAATACGAACCGGCGATCAGCGCCATTGCTCCCCGGCCGGACCCCGCGCTCATCATCGGCGCACGCGTCCTCGTCAAAGAGCTCGCGCAATCAAAAAAAGTTATCATGGAGGCGACCGTATGGCGCGCCGATACCATGCAAGCCCGACCGTAGTCGGGCTTTGTTGTGTTATAATTTCATTATTATCCGTTATGAAGAAGCTTCGCATTTTATTTACCGGCGGGGGAACGGGCGGACACATATATCCGATTCTTGCGGTTGCGGCAAAGCTCCGGGAATGGGCGCTTCGGAACGGTTTTCAGGCCGATTTCCGGTATTTCGGCCAGCCGGGAAGCTACGCCGGAATGCTGGCCGCGCAGGAGATCCGGATTTCCCACATCCCCAGCAGCAAGTTGCGGCGGTATTTTTCCCTGCTGAACATTGTTGATTTTTTCAAATTCTTTGCCGGTTTTTTTCAGGGTCTTTGGAAATTATATTGGTTCATGCCCGACGTGGTGTTTTCCAAAGGCGGCCCCGGCGCCCTCTCGATCGTGCTGGCATCCCGTTTTTATTTCATACCGCTGGCCATCCACGAATCCGACACCGTTCCGGGGCTGAGCAATTCTATTTCCGCGCGGTTCGCGAAGGTGATCGATGTCGCGTTCAGTTCGGCGGTGCCGTACTTCAAAAAACCCGGCGGCCGGCTGGTGATTGTAGGCAATCCTGTTCGCCAGGAATTTCTTACGCGCGTTTCCAGCGAGGAGGCCAAACGCACATTCGGCCTTGATCCGGAGAAGCCGGTGGTGTTGTTTCTTGCCGGCTCGCAGGGTTCAAACCGGATGAATGATTTTGTCATCGGTAATCTTGAATCTCTGCTTCTGAAGTTTCAGGTAATCCATTCCGTGGGAAAAGAAAAATTCAGGGAGTATAAGGCGCAGTACGATTTTATTACCAAAAATTTCTCACCGATTCTCAAGAAAAATTACGTGTTTTCAGAATACCTGGATGACGTCAGCCGGGCGATGGATGCCGCGGACCTGATCGTGTCGCGCGGCGGCGCCGGCGCCATTTTTGAAATAGCGGCCAAGGGTAAGCCGTCAATTATCGTGCCGTTTCCGGAAGCGGCGGCCGACCACCAGAAATCCAACGCCTATGCCTATGCCGAGACCGGCGCCGCGGTCGTGATCGAGCAGGAAAACCTCCTTCCGAGCATTTTCCTGACCCAGATTGAAAAAATTCTCGGCAGCGCCGGGGTGTGGAAAAAAATGGCGGGTGCCGCCGGGGATTTCGCCACACCCGGGGCAGCTGACAAAATAGCCTCGGATATATTATCCTTGTGGCAGGCATAAGCCACCCTTATGAAACAAGAAGTACGAGTACGCATCGCCCCCAGCCCCACCGGGTATCTCCACGTCGGCACCGCCCGCACGGCGCTTTTTAACTGGCTGTTCGCCCGCCACCATGGCGGAAAATTCATTCTTCGCATTGAAGATACTGATCTTGAACGATCCGAAAAACGTTTTGAAGAAAATATTATCGAAGGCCTGAAATGGCTCGGCCTCGACTGGGATGAGGGTCCGATCCGTCAGACCGACCGGCTCGACGTATATGAAAAACATCTCCGGGCCCTGCTTTCCTCGGGAAAAGCATATTATTGTTTCTGCACGAAAGAAGAGCTTGATGCCGAACGGGAGCGTCAGCAGAAAGAAGGAGTGGCGCCGCGTTACAGCGGGAAGTGCGGTGCGCGTTCGCAGGAAGAGGCGGCGGCGAAAAAGAAATCCGGCGGGGCATCCGTAATCCGCTTCCGCATCCCGCAGGAGAAAATCTCCTTCCAGGACATCATCCGCGGCGAAGTTTCTTTCGACGGAACGCTGATCGGGGATATCGTCATCGCGAAAGACGAGCGCTCGCCCCTCTATAATTTTGCAGTGGTGGTAGACGATGAGGATATGAAAATCTCCCACGTAATCCGCGGCGAAGAACATCTCGCGAATACGCCGCGCCAGATTTGCATTCAGGAGGCGCTCCAATTTACGCGTCCCGCGTATGCTCATCTGCCGCTGATCCTGAATCCCGACCGGAGCAAAATGTCCAAGCGTTTTTCCGCCACGGCCATTCAGGAATACCGGGAGCAGGGCTATTTATCCGAGGCACTTGTGAATTTTACCGCCCTTCTGGGCTGGCACCCGCAAGGCGATCGGGAGATACTTACGCGCGAAGAGTTGGCGAAAGAATTTGATCTGGCCCGGGTCCAGAAGGCCGGCGCAGTCTTTGATACCGACAAGCTGGACTGGTTCAACGCGCAATACATCAAACAGCGGGGCGCGAAAGAACTGGCAAAATTACTTGGCCTGAAGATCAGTGAAGAAAATTTGAAAATCGTGGAATTGACGAAAGAGCGGATGCGGCGGCTGGGCGAGTTCAAAGAACTGGCAGGTTTCTTTTATGAACTTCCGGATTATGAAGCCAAGACGCTGATCTGGAAAAAGTCCACGCGCCAGTCCGCGCGGGAAAATCTGCAGGAAATAGAAAAAAAAGTCGGCGCCATGAAGGATTCCGTATTTTCAAAGCCGGATATCGAGGCGGTAGTGCTGCCGCTTGCCGAAGCACGGGGAAAGGGCGACGTGCTCTGGCCGCTCCGGGTCGCCGTGTCCGGACAGGAGGCATCGCCCGGTCCGTTTGAAATCATGGATGCGCTCGGGAAAAAGGAATCGATCCGCCGCATTCAGATTGCGATAGATAAACTCACCACGCATGAGGAAGATTAACGTCGGCATCCTGCTTTTTATTTTTCTGGCCGGCGCGCTTCCGATCACTGCTTCAGCCGCCACGGCGGAAGAACTGAAACAGGCGATTGCGGATAAGGCGAAAGGATTGAGCGAAATTAACAGCCAGATCCTCACGATTTCCAAGCAATTGGAGGCGGCGCAGGGGCAGAAAAATTCCCTTACACAACAATTAAAAAGCATTGATTACAGCATCAGTCAGTTGAACCTGGGGATTAAATCCAGCCAGATCAACATTGATAAACTCGGCCTGGAGCTGCAGGCCACCCAGCTGGATATCAACGATATCACCGCGGCGATCACGACCAAGAAAACCGCCGTCATTGAACTTGTCCGGGAGTTGTATCAGAAAGATCACGAAAGCCTTCTCATGCTTCTCCTTAAAACCAAAAGCCTGGCGGCGGGTTTCCAGGAAGGAGAAAATATCAAAACACTGAACAGCGGGCTGGCGCTGGAGCTCCAGAACTTAAAAACCCTGAACAGCCAGCTTAATGAAAAGTTGGCGGAAACTACTGACAAAAAGCAGAAAATGTCCGAAGAAGCACTGAATCTCAAGGCCCGCAAAGCGATCATTCAGGACCAGAAAAGCGACCGGCAGACTCTGCTCGCGCAAACGCAGGATCAGGAGCGCGTGTATGAACAGCAGATCAGCGATCTCCAGAAAAAGCAGCTGGAGATCAACGACGAGATCGACGCGATTGAAACCGAGCTCCGGCAATCATTCAACCAATCGCTGCTGCCTCCCAAGCAGCCCGGGATGATCGCCTGGCCGCTTCAGAATCCCTACATTACCCAGCATTATGGCCTCACGCCTTATTCATGTCTGTACTACCACTGCAAGCCGCATAACGGCGTGGACTTCGGCGCGGTGATCGGAACTCCGGTGTACGCCGTCGCCGACGGCACCGTTACCGCGGTGGACAACAACGGCCGCATTGAATACGGGAAATATGTCCTGATCCACCTCGGCAATAATCTCGCGACGCTGTACGCGCATCTTTCAAAGAATACCATTGTCAGCGTGGGGGATACGGTAAAACGAGGCCAGCTGATCGGCTACAGCGGGAACACCGGATTTGTGAAGAGCAGCTCCAGCGGCAACGGCGCCCACCTGCACTTCGGCCTTTACTGGGATGATCAGTCGCTTGGCAAAGGCGTCCAGCTGGAAAAACTCGACGGCGTGTCCGGCCTCGTGCCGATCGGCGTTACGATCAATCCCGAGGATTATTTCCCGACCCGCTAACGCCCCTGCTATACTGAAACAGTGAAACGACATCTGATTCTGGCATGTATTTTAATCGGGACGCTCGCCTTGGGCGCACGCGCGTTTGCGGCACTTCCAACCTTGCAGGAGCTCCGGTCGGTAATTCCGGCGCCGGTGAAAAATTTCTTCAATATGCTGCAGGATTTTAATTTCGGATCGAACAGCCAGACTATCAGCAGTAATCTTCCCGGAGCCGGCAAGCCGATCAGCACCTTCCTCGATGCGATCTGGTCCGTACTGCTTATTCTTTTCAAAGGCGTGGGAAGTATTTTTGTCTGGATGTTCCACGCGATCGCCAATGGATTAGAGAGCTTGATCTTCAGCAAATAAAAAAGCCCCGGGTGCGCACCCGGGGCTTGAAATTTTACCGCCAGCGGGTCAACAACCCGAAGCGGCAACGCCCGTAGAACGTAGAGCGCGCGTAGCCGAGGGCGAGGGGCTTAGCGCGAGCGCGGTCGTCAGACCGCAGTCAGAGTATCCGGCCGTAGCGGCGGGAAGCCGGCGGCCAGCGATCAAAGTGCCTCCACAATATAGCTTGCGTGCAGTTATTTGTCAAGAATCCTTGACAATAATAAAAAATTTAGGTATATTTTCCGCACCGAAGTAAGAGACAAAGGTCGTCCTTGAACAAGCGCTTTCGGCTCTTACTTCGGGATAGTTTTTCAAGACCTCGTTCACACCCTCCGTGCGGCTTCGTAGCCCGCGGAGGGGATTTTTTGTGGTACGATTAAAAGTAGTAAAAAACATATTACGCTCCGGTTGGGGTTCTGGGCTGCGCGGGGAAATCCCTGCGGTGTCCGGAACACCCTGCCGGGGCTTTTTTAAATACCAACCGCGCTGCTTCAACCCGTAACCTCCCAAGATTACGTTTGCAAAATAGTCTTGTCGTGAAGCCAGTGCCTTCTTCCCGCAGACAGGATTGTAGCCCGACGTCCTGGCGAGGAGAAGAAGGCACTGGCTAAAAAAGAAAAGGAATCAAATGCTATACTTTTAATAGATGGCCAAGCCGTATCTCTCCGTAATAATACCCGCCTATAACGAAGCCAAGCGTCTTCCGTTGACTCTGATCGACGTGGACAAGCATCTTTCCCAGCAGGAGTATTCCTATGAAATTATCGTCGTGAACGACGGCTCGACCGACGCCACCGCTGAGATTGTCAACCGTTTCCGGCCGCTGATTGAAAATCTGAAACTGATCGATAATAAAGAAAACCGCGGCAAAGGCGCGGTGGTGCGGCAGGGAATGCTCGCCGCCAAGGGCAACTGGCGGGTGTTTATGGACGCGGATAATTCCACCACGATCGTCGAATTCAATAAAATGATGCCCTATCTCGATCAGGGATACGAAGTGGTGATCGGATCGCGGTACGTGAAGGGCGCGAAAATGAATCCACCCCAGCCGATCCAGAAGCGCATAATGGGACGGGCGGGAAATATTTTCATACAACTTATGGCGTTACGGGGCATCAAAGACAGCCAGTGCGGTTTTAAATGTTTTTCGGAAGAGGCCGCCGAGCGCGTGTTTCCTCTGGTAAAAATCAACCGGTGGGGCTTTGATATCGAAGCGCTGGCGCTCGCCCGGGCGCTTGGCTATGAAGTGAAAGAAATGCCGGTGCACTGGGTAAACGATGCCCGCACGCACGTATCCTCCAGGGCGTATCTGCAGGTGCTTGCCGAAACGGTGAAAATCCGCTGGTGGCTTTGGCGGAAAGAATACAAGTTGTAATCAACTCCTTGATCTGATAGAATTTTAAAATTATGGAACATTACTTAACCCCCGAGCGTCTTGAGGAATTACGCAAAGAACTTGAAGAATTAAAAACCGTCCGACGCGCCGAAGTCGCTGAACGTCTGAAGCGGGCGAAAGAACTCGGCGATCTTTCCGAAAATGCCGAGTACATGGAAGCTAGGGAAGAGCAGACCCAGGTGGAAACCCGGATTGTCGAACTTGAAGACATGATCAAGAACGCGTCCGTCATCAGACATTCCAATGGCAGCAAAGTGCAGATTGGTTCGACGATCGAGGTGGAGCGGGACGGCAAAAAAATGGCCTACAGCATTGTCGGTCCGAACGAAGCCGATCCGATTGCCGGCAAAATCTCCAACGAATCTCCGCTTGGAAAGGCATTTCTGGGCAAGACCGTGGGCGACATGGTCCAGGTAAAAACTCCGGCGGGCCAGACGACCTATAAACTTTTGAGCGTCAAATAATGCTCGAGGACATCCTCAAAGAACGTCTTAAGAAAAAAGGCGAGCTGGAAAAGCTTGGTTATGAACCATATCCAGCGCGGGTAAAAAGAACTCATTCAATCGGTGAGGCGGTGGCCGGTTTTCAGACGCTGGCGAAGAAGAAGTCAAAAATTTTTGTGGTAGGGCGGGTAATGGGCCTCCGTCTGCAGGGCGCCATCGGTTTCGCGGACGTTCAGGATTCCAGCGGAAAAGTACAGGTGTTCCTGAAGAAGGATAATCTCGGCGACTTCGCCGCGCTTAAAAACAATCTGGACATCGGCGATTTTCTGGAAGTAGGCGGGACATTTTTCAAAACCAAAGCCGGCGAGAAGACGATTGAAGCCAGGTCGGCCCGCATCGTGGTGAAGTCGCTCCGTCCTTTGCCTTCAGTTTGGCACGGCCTGCAGGATGTGGAAGAACGCTACCGGAAACGATATCTGGATCTTCTGCTGAATCCCGAAGTAAAAAATAAACTGATTGAGCGATCCAAGATCGTGGAATATCTGCGGGAAGCGCTTACCAAAGAGGGGTTTTTGGAAATCGAAACCCCGATGCTCCAGCCGATTCCCGGAGGGACCAAGGCCCGGCCGTTCAAGACGCACCACAACGCGCTGGATGCGGATTTCTATCTCCGCATCGCGCCGGAATTATATTTAAAGCGCCTCTTGGTCGGCGGCTTGGAAAAGATCTTTGAGATCGGCCGCAACTTCCGGAATGAAGGCATAGACCGCGCACACAATCCGGAATTCACCATGCTGGAGCTTTACTGGGCGTATCAGGATTACGAAGGTCTGATGAAATTTACCAAAAAACTCCTGAAGAAGCTCATCCCCGGCGCATGGGAGCGGATCACGTATGCCGACGCGTTCAAAAAATATTCCGGCAAGGATTATCATTCCATCGATCCGGCCCAGCTGGATGAGTTTTTCAAGAAAGAAGTCCGGCCAAAGATCATTAAGCCGACGCTGGTTACCGACTATCCGGCTTCGGTGATCGCGCTCGCCAAATTTGATCAGAAAAATAAATCGCTCACCGAAAGCTTCCAGCTGATCGTGGATGGTGCCGAGATTATCAAAGGATTTTCCGAGCTGAATGACCCGGTGGCTCAGCGGGCGCAGATGCTGGATCAGGAGGAGGCGCGCAAAGCCGGCGATGAGGAGGCTTTCAGGATGGATGAGGATTTTCTGGAGGCGCTTGAATATGGCATGCCGCCGGCCGCCGGTCTCGGTCTGGGCATTGACCGCTTGGTAGCGCTTGTCACCAAAGCGCATTCGGTGAAGGAGATCATCGCTTTCCCGACCCTCCGCCCGAAGGACTAACTTTGTTTGATATATTGAATGTATGAGGACGGTAATAGTGTTCGGGACGTTTGATGGAATTCACGAAGGCCACAAAGCCATGCTGAAGCAAGCAAGGGCGCATGGCGATTTTTTGACCGTGGTAGTCGCGCGGGACCATATCGTCCAACAACTCAAAGGACACTCGCCAAAATTTAATCTGATGAAGCGAATGGAGGAGTTGAGCGCGCAGGATGGCGTGGACAGAGTTTTGGTCGGCGACAAAGAGCTGGGCGTCTGGGAAATAGTAAGGAAGGAGCGGCCGGACGTCATCGCGATCGGTTACGACCAGACGATTCTTGGCGCGGCATTGGAAAAGAATCTGGATCGGCTTGGCTATGTTCCGGAAATTGTTCACCTGAAATCTTTTGAGCCGCATATCTATAAAAGCAGCCTTCTTAACAAATAGTCCCGCCTGTGGCATAGTGTTGCCAGAACATACTCAATCAGGAGTTTGCATGCGTGAAGCCAGATTTGCGGTTCCGAGAAAGTGTCCGAACTGTGCCATCAGGAAAACCATCACGGTTATTTCGGAGGATTGGCAGGATGTGATCTCTTCGCCGGTCGTGAATAACGATTTCGATTGTCCGAAGTGTGGTAAAGGTTTTTGCGGCGCCTGCTTTCTCCCTTATTTTGAAGGTGATGGCAAAGCCTGGTACTGTCCGCACTGCCGAGAACTTCTTCAGATTCCGACCGGCATCGCGTATCATCCCCACGATCTCAACTAGACGCACCCACAAGGGTGCGTTTATAATTAAGGTCATGCTTGATGTTGAACTGATCCGCAAGGAACCGCAAAGAGTAAAAGAAGGAATCGCCAAGAAAAACGCCGATCCGCTGCTGGTGGATCAGTTTTTGGAAATTGACCAGGCCTGGCGGGAAACGGTGCAGGCGATAGACGGGAAGCGGGCGGCGCAGAAAAAAATGAGCGCCAAGAAACCAGGCCCGGAGGAAATTCAGGAAGCGAAGAAAAACAAAGAGGAGATCAAGGTGCTGGAAGAACGGCTTCTGGCGCTGGAAAAAGAGCGGGGTTTTGCCTGGATGCGCCTGCCCAACCTTCCGTTTGAGGATGTCCCGGTTGGAAAAGATGAAAGTGGCAACAAGGTGATCCGGAAATGGGGCGAGCCGACAACGTTCGATTTTCAGCCGAAAGATCATATGACACTCGGCGAGGCGCTGGGGATTATTGATACGGAAACCGCCGCGAAAGTCTCCGGGGCGCGCTTCACGTATCTTAAAGGAGGCGCGGCCTTGCTGGAGTATGCAATCGTTCAGTGGGTGTTTGAAACGCTGGGAGATGAAAAGCTTATTAAGAAGATCGCGGGTTCCGTTGCCAAGGGATACGCTTCCACACCATTTGTGCCGGTGATTCCGCCGGTCATGATCAAGCCGGAGGTGTTCCGCCGGATGGCGCGGCTCGATCCCGGGCAGGAAGAAGAGCGCTATTATCTCCCGAAGGATGACCTCTATCTGGTGGGGAGCGCCGAGCATACCCTTGGCCCGATCCATATGGATGAGACCATTCCCGAGGAACAGTTTCCGCTGCGGTATATCGGGTTTTCTTCCAGCTTCCGCCGCGAGTCCGGATCGTATGGGAAAGACGTGAAAGGTATTTTACGGGTGCATCAGTTCGACAAGCTGGAAATCGAATCATTCACTCTGCCGGAGCATTCCCGCACCGAACAGGATTTTATCGTGGCGCTTCAGGAATATCTTTTGCAAAAACTTGAACTTCCGTATCAGGTGGTCGCGGTCTGTACCGGGGATATGGGCGGCCCGGATGCGCGGCAAATTGATATTGAAACCTGGCTACCCGGACAAAACCGCTATCGCGAGACGCATACCTCCGATCTGATGACTGACTACCAGGCGCGGCGGCTCGGCACGCGGGCGAAACGCAAAGACGGCACGACGGTACTCGCGCATATGAACGACGCGACGACCTTTGCCATCGGGCGCATTCTTATCGCAATTATTGAGAATTATCAGACCGAGAAGGGGACGGTGAAGGTGCCGAAGATTTTACAGAAGTACGCGGGTCTCAAAGAAATTACTCGTTAGCGTTCGCAAAAAAAATCGTCCCGGTGTTGCCGAGGGCGATTTTAACTTGAAAAATAATGAATTACAGAGATGCCGATAACGGCGCAGGCGTTGGATCCCGCGTGGAGAATCATCGAGTAATGCAGCCGGCGGGTGAGGATGACGCAGAGTCCCCAGACGAGACCAAAGGCAAAGATGGTGTAAGAGTAGCGGCAATGGCTGAACGCCCAGACGTAGTTGAGTGGAAGAAGCAGCAAGGCGCAGAGCGCATGGGCCGCGTATTCCACAGATTTTTTTCCGGGATGTTTCCTGATAGCCCAGCCTGTCAGAACAGCCAGAAGCCACACCGGTCCGCGATATATCAGCTCTTCCTGAAAAGGCGCCTGGATCACGAGATTGACGACTCCGCCAATTCTGTCGAGATCATAGGCGGCATAGGCACGGATCGCTTCCCGGTGAAAATCGCGCATGTTCCTGACCAGCCAGATTTCGATGAAGAACGTAATGCCGGCCAGCAGGGTGAATATGATTCCTTTCACGATCGGGTGCAGCCTGCGGAGCCGCTCCCGTGACTCTTGAAGAGTCATGTGCGCCTCCTTCTCAAAAGCCTGTTTTTGTGTTTAAATAAAGGAACTTAGCACCACTATGGCGCAAAATAAAGTATTTGTAAACGTCAGCAAGGCGGCAGTTCAGCATAATATAAAAACATTCCGCCAGCTACTCGCCCCGAAGACGAAACTGTTCGCAGTGGTAAAATCCAACGCCTACGGACACGGGCTGGCTTCCTTTTCCCGTCTCGCCGACCAGTTCGGCGTGGACGGTTTTTGCGTGGACAGCGTGGTGGAGGGCGAAAAACTCCGCAAAGAAGGGATTAAAAAGCCGGTACTCGTTCTTGGCTCGACGTTCAGGAATTTTCTGGAAACGGCTGCGAAAAATAAAATCACCATTACCGTTTCCAGCCTTGAAGGGCTTGCGGAACTGGCCGCGTCAAAATATAAACCGGAATTCCACCTGAAGATGGATACGGGCATGCACCGGCAGGGATTTTATTATTCCGAATTGCCAAAAGCAATCCGGATAATTTCAAATTCTAAATTTAAAATTTCACATGCATTGAAAGGCATCTATACCCATTTCGCGTCGGCCAAAGAACTTAATTATCCGACAATCACCGACATGCAGTTCAAAGAATTTCAGAAGGCGGTAAAGCATATCGAGGCCGCCGGCTATAAAAATCTTGTGAGGCACGCGGCGGCGAGCGGCGGCACCCTGATGAACCAGAAATACCATCTGGACGCGGTGCGGATCGGCATCGGACTCTACGGCCTCTGGCCGTCCGGGGAGCTGATGATGCAACTGCCGAAGATCCGGCTGAAGCCGGCGCTTTCCTGGCATACGCTGGTAAGTGAGGTCAAAAAAATCGGGCCGGGCGACTATGTGGGGTATGACCTGACCGAGCGGATG
This sequence comes from uncultured Candidatus Saccharibacteria bacterium, assembly GCA_964637575.1. Lineage (GTDB taxonomy): Bacteria > Patescibacteriota > Minisyncoccia > UBA6257 > WO2-44-18 > JAHFLQ01. The sequence continues at coordinate 59,888 of CAZWVU010000002.1, read as the reverse complement.
GAAAAGCCCGGAAAAATCGCGGTGCTTCCGATCGGATATTGGCATGGGTATCCGAGGGCGCTTTCCAGTATCGGCGAGGTGCTGATCGGCGGTAAAAAATGCCGCGTTTTCGGGCGCGTTTCCATGGACATGATCGTGGCGGACGTTGCCGGGGTGAAAACAGGGCGGGGAATGAAAGCGACGCTGATCGGCCGTCAGGGAAATGAAGAAGTAAGCGCATACGATCTCGCCCGCAAGCTGGGTGCCAGCCATTACGAGATCATCACAAGAATCAATCCTTTAATTGAAAGGATTGTAGCGTAATGAAGCAACTGTTATCCAAATCGGAAAAGCGGCGCTATCAGCAGCATGTTCGGATGAGATTCTATGGTCTCATCGCGGTAATTATTTTTGCCGCCGCCGGGGCGCTGTACGGCGTGCTGCATCTTTCATTTTTGAAGATAAAGTCCATTGCGGTTTCGGGCGTGGTTACTCTGGAAGATCTCCGGCCGTTAGTACTGGCAAATCCGGAAGCGCGTCTTTTGGGCTTGAGCAACTTTCTTTCCTGGCCGGATGAAATACGCGGTGTTACTGTTGAAAAAAACTACGGAAAAGGAATCCTGACGCTGACAGGACCGAACGCCGACCGTTTCGCGATTTGGTGCGCCAAAGACTGTTTCTGGGTGAACCGCCAGGGCTTGGCGGTCGCCGAGGCGCCGGACACCGAAGGGTCCACGATCGTGAAAATCAATGACAGCCGGCAATTTACGCCCATGATTGGCCGGGAAGTACTGCCTCCGGACCGTTTTGCCGCAGTGGCCGCGCTATTGGATGGCCTGGCCGGCGTGCCACTGACATTGAGCGACTATGCGTACAAGGATACCTTTCAGGAGATTGTGATAACGCCGGCGCGCGGCGCCCAGCTTATGTTCAGCGTCCGATTTATTCCGAACAAAAAGGTATTTTCTTCGCTTGCTAATCTCATCGCGAGCGGGAAAATCAGCGCCTCTTCATACGCCGACTTCACCGTGGAGAACCGGATATATCTGAAATAGCTTACCTGCAGGCCACCCAGGAAATTCCCGGGAACCGGGTGTCGCTCGGCTTCAGCGGCCTCGCGCACCACTTAGCTCTCGCCGATGCGCAAGGCACCCTTGGCTCTGACGCAACCATGTGTCAGGCCAGCCGCATCAGCTCCGAGATATTCCCTACGGAATTTCCTGGATAGCCTCAGTAGCATGGAGCGTCAGCCCCTCCCCGAAGCTCTGAACGCATCCCCGAGCGTTACCCAGAAGCGAGCAGCGATTTTTTCGGGATCATTAACCTTTAGTTATATATCCGTATGTGGAAAAATCGCGTAAGCGAGCGAGGCCGGTAGCGAGCGGGTAAGAGAAGAGCTTCGGGGAGAGGGCGGGAAAATTACTGAAGTTTATAAATAAAGATGGAGGTGCCGGCGCGGGCGAAAGGATGATACGGGTCGGTGAGCCAGCGGTATTCGTCTTCGGGTTTTCGGGGCTGGTCGGGTGCGAGCGTGCCCTTGGCCTGCTGGATAGTGTTGATAGAAACGGCAAGCCACCGGATATTTTCATTCGCCGGACTGCCTTTTGACGACCACCAGTCCACCTCGCGGTTGCCGAGATGATAACCCGGCCGGCCGCCGCCAAAGTAATCCACGGCGATTTTTTCTCCGGGCGGAAGATTCTGATCAGCCCATGAGGCCAGCCGTCTCAAATCCTGCCCCCAGTCGTAGTTGGAGTCGGTGACATACTGGTACCCGTAGTGTGTGCCCCCCGCGAGGAAGTTAAAATAAGAAAGGAAATAAGGCGCCGTGACGCACGCGGAAAGCACATACCAGACAATCAAAACGACCAGCGCCGCCGATTTCAGAGAAACGCTGATCAGTTCCCGGTAGACAATAAAAATTTTCAGGGCAAAATTCTGTACCGCATCCAGATTTTTGATGCTGAACCAGCGTTTGATCGCGCCCGCCGTGAGAATGTAGATGAATGGCAGCGTGGGGAGGATATGCCGGATGCCGATGTTCAGGTGGCTGGAAACGCTCGACGTCCAATAGATACCCACGAAGAGCAGGAGGGCGAATTCGGCGAAGTTTGTGGTGAGGTATTCGGCAATCCGGAATGAGCGGCGCGCGATCGCCGAAGCGGAACTGCGGACCAATCCGTAGATTGAATAACCGATCGCAAAGAAGATCATAATCAATGACGCGACCGGTTCTTTCATGAGAAACACCAGCGGAAAATACAGCGGCGATCCGCCGCCGGAGACATTGCCGAGGAAATAAATCGTGTTCCCGCCGCTGGAACGCTGCAAAACCATCAAAAGCCCCAGCAGATACTGCGCGATCGGCCTGAGCACCGGAACATTGGCGAGCCAGAGGGTGACCGCGGGCAAGGTGCGCGGGCTGAAAGATGCCAGAATGGCGCCGGTGTCGGCAACCTGTTTGTCACGCGGATAATTCCAGACGAGGAAAAAGTAGACAATATAGACCATCGCGAATCCGATCAGGAATATAATAAAAAGCGAACGGAAGTATTTCCAGAAGCGCATGGCAAAGCGGCGGAGGCGTCCGCGCTGTGGATCGGTCATCTTCCAGTCGCGCGCCACGCTTACTGCATAAAAAACCGTCATCAGGAGTATGAAATAAGGAACGAGGAGAAAGGCCGAAAATTTCACCAATTGCGCCAGACCGAAGGCAAGGCCGGCCCAGATCAGATGCTTTCGCGAAGGACTGAAAAGGAAATTCAGGAAGGCGGCGGTCGCGAGAAAGATCCCGAGGGTGGCGCCGACATCGGTCGTGACATAATGCCCGTGGGCGAGAAACGTGGGCGAGAAGGCAATCAGAAATGAAGGAAGCAGGGCCCACCAGCGGCCCAGCAGTTCTTTCGACCAGGCGTAGACGGCGATGATAAGGATCAGCGTCAGCAGCATCGGACCGAGGCGTGCCCAACCAACCACTGCATCCGGGTTATTGCCGCTGTCATAGAGGAAATCCGAACCGAGCGTCCACTGTTCATTGATTCCATTCCGCCAGGCATCGCCGGCAACCGGGAAATTCAGTCCCTGAAAAAGGAGGGGAAATCCGGCAAGCATTTTCACCAGCGGAGGATGCTCCGGATTGAGCCGGGCATCAAAATAACGGAGATAACTGTATCCCGCGGCAATATGCGGCTGTTCGTCAACGATCGGCGCGTCGCCGTGCGACGCGGTAAACATAAAAAGCGCCGATGCAAGTGCTATAATTCCGAGAATTCCCCAGATAAGAACATGCCGAAGGCGATTAAAAAAACGCACCAGAAATTGCATTATTTATAGTATACTTCAATCGTGATCAAATTCCCTAAAAATGATTCCCAGTACCGCTGGACGTCGCACATTAAGAACAAAATGCTGTTTTACCGTATTTCCGAACAGAAAATTAAGACAATCCTGAAGACTCCCGACCGGAAAGAGGAGGGCGTCGCGCCGAGCACGCTCGCGGCGATGAAGCGGAACGATACGCCGAAACGTAAAGAAGAAATATGGGTAATGTACGCAACCACGGAAGAGGGCGCCCGCATTACGCCGCGCTTCGGCGGACCGAAAAAGATCATGATCTCCGCCTGGCGCTATCCGGGAAAATCGAAACCGGGCAAGCAGATACCAATTCCGGATGATATTCTTGAACAATTAAAAAAGGACTGGTTTTAACCAGTCCTTTGGGTATTACTCTTTCCTTTCGAGGCCGAGGGTGTCCACGGTCGGAACGATATTGTCCTTGACCCAGGCGTCCATGCCGCCCCCGAGAAGGTCCTTCGCGACCCCGCGGGCTTCGGCATCACTGTTGGAGGCAAGCGCCGCGAATTCCTGCTCAACCCGTTTCCGGGCTTCCAGGCAATAGAGATTCGCGAGCTGCGCGAAGCGGTTATTCCAAAGCCCCGCATTGTGTTCGTTCACGTGGTCGAAGTGTTCCTTCAGCCAGGCGACGTACGAGCAGGCGGTTGCCATGGCGTACAGCTCGGCGGCGATCTCGAAGATCCGGCGGAGCGTCAGCTGTTTGTTGGGCAGCTTGTGCCGGTGCTTTCCCGACGCGAGAATGATCGCGTTGGCGAGCCGGCGGGCGCTCTTCTCAATGAACCGGAGGTGCGGCTTGAGCAGGGTGTGCACATGAGGCATGGCGCCCAGTGAACCCGGGATCCGGTTGGACATGAGGTCCATGCCGAATCCGGCGGCCGTTTTCAATTTCTGCCAGCGGTGATCCTTTTCAAAAAAGATCTTGCCGCGCTCCATATAGTCGTTCAGCCCTTCGCGGACGACGAACATGCGGAGCAGGGTGCCGGACTCTCCCTCAAAGATGCGGTTGATGCGCGCGTCGCGCCACCAGCGTTCCGCCGGCAGCGGCGCTTCGCCGCGCTGTGCCAGCGATGCGGCGGTTTCGTAGCCGCGTCCGCCGCGCATCTGCAGGAAATTGTCGGCGATTTGATAGGCGCGTTCGGACGCCAGGACCTTGCAGGTGGCGGCTTCCATGCGGCAATCACGGTGCTCATCCGCTTGCAGAGCGGCGTACCAGATCATCGCTTCCAGCGCGAAGGTGGTGGCGAGGTCATTCACGAGAATGCCGCTGCCGACCGCCTCATGCTGACCGATGAGTTTGCCCCACTGGAATCGCGTGTTGCCCCACCACTTGCCGGCGGAGACGCAGTTCTTCGCCATCGCCACGCAGGAACCGGCGAGCGTGATCCGCCCGCTGTTCAGCGCTTCCAGCGCGATCTTGAAGCCCGAACCTTCTTCGCAGAACATTTCGACTTCATCGTCGGCATCGGGCTCGTAACCCAACTTTTGCCGGGCGTTTAGGTATGCGCTGGCATCTTCATGAAGCCGCACCACCTTCTTGCCGAGCAGCTGCTCACGCGGAACGTAGCAGTTCTCGAAATCAGTGATGCCATTGTAGATGCCATGAAGCCCGGCGAACTCGCAGCGTTGAACAATCTTGATTCCTTCGGCATTGGTCGGGACGATGAAGGCGCCGAAGCAGGGTTTGTAATCCTTGTTTCCGGCGTTCATCTTCAGCTCGTCCGGTTCGTTCACGATCTTCGCGATCACAATGATCACCGGCGAGATGAAGGCGGCGGCGCTGGAAGGACCGTTGGTGGTCCACCACTTCCGGCCGTAAAGGCGATAGCCAATGGCCCTTGGCCTTTCCATTTCCCACTCATACGGCTCAGGGGCTTTTGGATCCTCGTAGACCCGGATTGCCACCGTCTCCATCGCAGAAGGATCCGAGCCGGCCTTCTCCTCGGTAAAGGCGAACGCCGACGGACACTTCGCGAGCATGGGCAGCCACTTATTTTTTTGTTTCGGCGATCCATAGGCCATCACCGGCCAGCCGGCGCCGATCGTATTCGACGCCGAAAGGAGCGCCACGATGGCTCCCGAGTAGGTAGCGGCGAGCTGGAGCACTTTCATATACTCCGACTGGGCGAATCCCATGCCGCCGTACTCTTCCGGAATTTTGAGGCCGAAATAGTTGTTGTCACAGAGCCACTTCACCACCGGGGGTGGAATCGCGTGCGTCCGCTCGATCAATTCCGCGTCCACATCGTGGATCAGAAACTGCGCGAGCTTCGCGCACATCTTCGCGACATTCGGATTTTCCGGTCGTTCCCTTTCTTTCCATCGGAAAAGCTGGTTCATATCCAGTTTTCCCTTGAAGAGTTTGGCCATCAGACCGGACAACCGCTCATTACCACGGGTTTCCTCGGCAATCGCGGCGCCGGCACCCAACTGCTTTCCGACATCGAGTCCCATACATTTCCTCCAAAAATGAGATGTGAAAGTTCCGACGCTATAGTACAAAAAAACCGCACTTATGTAAAGTGCGGTTTGGGTTTTATGGTGAGAGCTTGCGGAGGTCGAGCTCCTCGGATTCGGAGAGCTTCGGCAGTTCCACTTTTTCCCGCAGGCCGAGGATGCCGCGGTGGTTCGGACAGATGCCGGCGCCGAGGATCATCGCGAGATCGATCATATCGCCGGATTTCAGGACGCCTTCGCTGATCAGGTCGAGCGCTTCCCGCCGCATTTCAACCATCACTTCGGTTGCGGCAAACGCAGCAGTGGCCTCGATGTTCTGCCGGTCGAAGGGTATCTGGAGGTCGGAGAAAATGTCGGCGTTCGGTTTGAGGACTTTGTCGTCCTTCCAAAAGTAGAACCCGCGGCCGGTCTTTTTGCCCAGCACGTTTTTATTGCCGGCCAGGTTCAGGTCCTTGATCGTTTCCGGATAGTTTGCCGGATAGCATTCGGACATGATCTTCAGGACGTGGGCGGCCGTGTCGAATCCGACCTGGTCCGATGTTTTGAACGGGCCCATCGCGCAGCCGGTATGTTCCAGTGCTTCGTCGATCAGCCAGGGATTCACGCCGTGGCGGAAGGTTTCCGTGAATGCACGGCCGACGCCGCGGAGCAGGATCCGGTTGACCACGAGTCCCGCGCATTCCTTGTCCAGGACGACCGGGGTCTTGCCGAGCATTCTGGTAAGCGTCAGCGCTCTTGCGATCGTCTCCGGTTTCGTGTCCGGCGTGCCGGCGATTTCCACCAGCTCCATCTTCTCTGCCGGATTGAAGAAATGCATCGCCGCGAAACTCTCTTTCCACGGGAACGACTTGCCCACTTCGCTCGGAAGCAGGGAAGAGGTGTTGGTGACAACCACCGTTGACTCCGGAAGCATAAGCCCGAGCGTTCCGAGCAGATCATGTTTCCACTGCAGGTTTTCGGTGATCGCCTCGATCACGAAATCGCAGCCGGGGAAACTTTCGTAGCGCGTGCCATAGCTCCAGGAGAGGAGTCCGAGCCGCGCATTCGCCTGATCTGCCGTCAGTTTGCCCTTCTTCACTTCGGCCATCAACGATTTTCCAATAAGCACGACGGCATCATGGAGATTGTCAGGGCTCACGTCGTGAAGGAGGGTCGGGATGCCGGCCGAGATTGCGGCATAGGCGATTCCTTTGCCCATGCCCTGACCTTTGTTTCCGGCGCCGATCACGCCCAGCCGTTTCGGCGGAGCCTGCGGCGGTGCATCCACCCATTTCTTTGACCGCGCTTCTTCCCGAAGGAAGTAGAGACTGATCAGGCTTTTCGCCTCATCCGTTCTCAGGCATTCCTTGAAAAGCCGGTGTTCGTTGGCCAGTCCAGTACTGAAACTGCAGGCACTTTTGCGCATCGCCTCAATCGCTTTCAACGGCGCCGGATAGACGCCTTTTGTCAGGCGGAGCGTCTGCGTTTTGGCACCTTTCAGAATCATCCGGCGGCCGAAGAAGGGAATCTTTTCAATGCCGGGGGTATGTCTTGCGCCATTTCGATACCCGGACGATCCGAGATGCCGGACGCGTTCCCTGGCGCTTTCCAGCAACGTGCTGGGGAAGTTGACGATCTTTGAGATCAGGCCGCATTTCAATGCATCCTTGGCCGAAAGCTTTTTGAAAGCCCCGCCGAGAATAATTTCCGCAGCTTTCCGCAGCCCCACGATCCGGGGCAAGGTTTGCGTGCCGCCGAATCCGGGAATGATGCCGAGCGACGTCTCGGGCAGGCCGAAAACCGTCTTCGGCGTATCCACGGCGATCCGCTCGGTGCACATCATCGCCAGTTCAAGGCCGCCTCCCAATGTGGCACCGCTGATCGCGGCGACAGAAGGGAACGGGGCGTTGAGAAGACGATCGGCGATACTGTCAATCCGGGCAAAAAGCGCGTTGACTTCTTCGGGGTGCCGGAATGCTTCCCGGATTTCCTCGATGTCGGCGCCGGCACAGAAACTGTCCGGCTTGGCCGAGCAGATCACGAGCGAATTCAGGATGTTGGACTTGAGAAATTCATCAAGCTCCTCGATCGCTCCCACCCGCAGCTTGTTCTGCTTTTCCTCCGGACCGAGGTCCAGCGTGAGCACCGCGTGCTCCGCGTTGTCGATCTCCGCCTTCCAGAATTTCATAAAATCTCCTCTGAATGTACCGCCGATATAGTACAAAAAAACCAGTGGGTTGTCCACTGGTTTTGGATGAATTTAACTGACGTTTTCGAGGATCGCGGCGACGCCCTGGCCGCCGCCGACGCAGAGCGTCACAAGTGCGAACTTCTTATTGCGCTCCTTGAGCTCCCGCGCCGCCGTAAGCGCCAGGCGGGCGCCGCTGGCACCGACCGGGTGGCCGATGGCGATGGCGCCGCCGTTGACGTTGGTCTGCTCCATCGGGAGGGGACCGATCCCTTCTTTTTCCAAAAGCCGGCTCTGAGCGAGCACGACTGACGCGAATGCTTCATTGGTTTCAATGACGTCAAAGGCAGTCAGGGGTGTCCGGCCGAATTTGCAGAGCAATTTCTTGATCGCCGCGACGGGACCAAGTCCCATCATGGACGGCTCGCATCCGGCCACGGCCGACCGCGCCGAACCTACCCGGGCAAGCGCCGGCCATCCCTGGGCTTTGGCGAACTCTTCATCCGCGATGATGAGCGCGACCGCGCCGTCGGAAACCTGTGAAGAATTTCCGGGAGTGGTCACACCGCCTTCATTGAGCGGCCGGAGTTTCGCGAGCTGTTCCAGCGTCTGGCCATCGCGGATGCCATTGTCATGCTCCGGCAGGTGCAGTTCCGTGCAGATGCTTGCATGCAGCATCTCTTTCGCCAAACGTCCCGACTTTTGGGCTTGGGTTGCCCGCCGCTGGGATTCCAGCGCGTAGAGATCCAGTTCCTTGCGGGAAATCTGGAATTCTTTGGCGATGGCGTCGGCGATCTTGTCCATGCCGAGGCCGGACATCGGGTCGGTCAGGCCGAGCTTGATCAGCCACTGCGGATCGTGCTTCATTGCCCGGACGCCCGCGGCTTTCAGGGCGAGTCCGGGACCTTTCCTCCACATTGGCGTCTTTGCGCGGGCGAGCGTGTTCAGTTCGGCAAACTTTTGCCGCTGTTCGCGTCCGTACGCGGCCGTGTAATCGGACATCACTTCCACCGCGGTCACGAGCACGCACTTCGCCATGCCGACCTCCACGCGCATCGCGGCGTCGATCACGGCCTCAAGGCCGCTCCCGCAGTTGATATTGAGCGTCCGCGCATCCACTTCCTGGGGAATGTTGCAACAAATCGCGATGATGCGCGCAATGTTGGAGCCGTCGGGCGGAAGTATCTGGTTGCCGATGTTGGCGCCGACCACCGAATCAATGCTGGTGCGGAGCGCGTCATAACGCTCCATCAGCTCGAGCACGGGAAGAGAGCCAAACCATTTCGCTCTCAGCTTTGTGGACGAACCCGCTTTGATAAACGGCGTCCGCACGCCATCGACGAGCACTGCCTGCTTCATAGCAATCCTTTCTTAACGAACCGAGCTTAGAGTACTAAAAAATTGCGGTTTTGGCAACTAAAAAACACCGCCTTAGGCGGTGTTCGGTTTTCTCGCGAGCACGCGGTTCTTGTACCGCTTATCGGTGGAAACTTCGGTCATCGGGCCGAGCCAGCCGGGGAGTATTACCGGGTCGGTTTCGTTGGTGAGTTCAATTTCCAGAATCCAGAGTCCCTTCAGCCGCTCGGGATACAGGAATTCGTCGAGTTCAAAGTACTGGTTTTCGTGGATGAAATAATGGCGCGTTTTGCAGATTTCTTCCAGTTCCGGGTCGCGGTTCCGGATCAGCCGCCAGTATTCCCCGGCGGTAATCCGGTCCTCCAGCTCCACCGCGGAAATGGGGGAGGCGGTGGGAATCTTGCGTGTCTGGTAGTAGAGCATTCCCTCCCCGTCCTGACTGCACATACGCGCCCGCATCCGCTCTTCACCGAGAATATACGACTGAAAGATGCCGATCGGAACGCGCGGCACGGGAACGCGGGAAATATCCGGCGGGGCATGTACAAGAAATTTCCGTTCCATTTCAATCCGCTCCGGGACACCCAGTTCTTTCTTTATTACCTCAAGCAGACGTTGCATCTTGCCGTCAAAATCGCTGGAGTTATCGATGATGCGGTAGTGCGGATGGCCGAGCCAGGCATGTTTGATCAGCCGGTCGATCTGAATCGCGTCAGCCGCCGAACGTCCTCTCCTTGCCGGATTATTCCGGACGGCCTTTTCATAGGCCTCCAACGCTCCATCCGCGGCAGTCACCAGATGGCAGACGAGGTCGTAGAGTCCGTCGCGTACTCCCATGACGGTGTGCCCGAGCTCATGCACCAGCCGGTGGAAATCTTCCGTGTCCATGTAGGCTTTGGCGTCCATCACGCCGCGGTCGTAGATGACGACAATCTTGTCGCAGTCCGCGAAGCGCTGGGCGTGTTCGATCGCCAGCTGCTCCTCGCGGAGATGAGTCTGCACGATCAGTTTCTGAAATTGGTAATAGCGCGCCGGATCCAGCCGCCGCATTTCTCCGGGGTTCAAGCCGTACTGAAGAATGACCCGCGTGGCGCCTTCCGGCACGAATACTACGTAGTAGCCAAGCTTTTTCAGCGCTTCGCGCAGGAACGGTTCCGCCGAGGATTTCCCGCTGCAGTCACTGCCCGCGAGCGCGATTCTGTGTATTTCCATCCCAGTTCTCCTTTTAATGTCCTGGACAAATTATGTTAAAAAATATAGGATTTAACAAGTTCTGAGGGCGGTATATGAATCCGATGCTTGAGTGGTGCTACCTGGCCGGGAAGGTCATCTTGGTAATCACGGCATTCGCTCTGGTGGTCGCGCTGGTTGCGATAATTACATTGGGATTCGTCCATCTGTTGCACCAGCATCACTTGAGCGCAGCCGTGGAGTATGCGCAGTAGGGCGCTTTCCAAAAGCGCCTTTTTTATTTATGATTGGTTCAATATGAAACTCTCCATCGGGATCGTCGGTCTGCCCAACGTCGGCAAATCCACGCTGTTCAAAGCGCTCACGAAAAACGACGTGAATATTGCCAATTATCCGTTTGCGACGATCGATCCGAACGTGGGCGTGGTCAGCGTACCCGACGAGCGGCTGGACAAGCTGGCGGCGATGTCCAAGTCCAAAAAAGTGATCCCCGCGATCGTGGAGTTTTACGATATCGCCGGCCTGGTAAAGGGTGCCAACAAAGGCGAGGGACTTGGCAACCAGTTTCTTACCCACATCCGCGAGACTGACGCGGTGGTGATGGTGCTAAGAGTCTTCGGCGGCGAAGAGATTATTCACGTGGAAAATTCCGTGGATCCGGTCCGCGATATGGACATCATCAATATGGAACTTGCCTTGAAAGATCTGGAAAGCGTGGAGCGTACGGCAAAAAAACTGGAAGGGGAGGCGAAGTCCGGCATTAAGGACGCCGTCAAAGCGATGGAGGCGATTAAGGTACTCAAGCCGGTACTGGAAGCCGGCAAACCGATCAACGCGCCGGCGTTCGCCGCGGCTCTTGATAATCCGAAGATCCGCGAGATGAATCTGCTGATGAGTAAGAAGCAGGTATATTTCCTGAACGGTACTCCCGCCGATGTTTCCGATGTGCTGAAAAAGAAAATTGCCGAGATCGGCGCGGATTATGTGGTGGCGGATCTTTCTGCTTCAGAAAATGTGCCGGAGCTGGTAAAAAAGGCCTACGAAATTTTAGGTTTGATCAGTTTCTTCACGACGGGCGAGGACGAGACGCGCGCCTGGACGATCAAGCAGGGTTCCAAAGCGCCGCAGGCCGCCGGAGCTATTCACACCGATTTTGAAAAGAAGTTCATCCGCGCCGAAGTCATCAACTGGCAGAAGTTACTTGAGGCCGGCTCCTGGTCCGCCGCCAAACAGAAGGGTTGGCTCCGCCTGGAAGGCAAGGATTATGTTGTCGCCGACGGTGATGTTATGGAGATCCGCCACGGATAAGGATTCGCTCGTCTTCTGTTCTTCTCCTCGACAGGACGTCGGGCTACAATCCTGTCTGCGGGAAGAAGCAGAAAACTTCGCTCTTATTTTTAAAAGAAGAAAGCTCCGAGATATTCCCTCAAAACACGCAACCTCGCATTTTCCATCATATAAATAAAAACCGCCGGCAGCGGCGGTTAGTTTTTTAACCTGACGAATAATTGGTAACCCCTGCCAAGATCGTAGGGATTTTTTATTTTGCGGACAATTTTCGCGCCAAGCTTCAGGTTGAGCGCAATAGATGCGGTATTATCCGGGTCAATGAATGAAACGATGTTTCTTCCTTTGGTGCGCGCCAGAAACTTTTTATAAAGCTTCTCGCCGACGCCCATTCGCCGGTAGTTCGGATCGATCACCAGATCGCAAATGTACACTTCCTGATTTTGTGCCGCGAATCCCAATATGGCGCCGATAATTGTGCCGTTATCTTTTGCCACGTACGCGTAGCCAAAACGGACAAGCATCGGAATGTCATATTTATTCGTGACCTCTTCGCGCCACACTCTTTTTTCAAGCAGCCGGACTTCCTGTGATTCGGAAACTTTCGCTTTCGCAATTCGAATCATAACAAGATGATAGCAATTGACCGGGCTATTTAAAAGGGGTATTTTGGAGGCAGTTCGCTTTGAAAGGACAAAGGATGAAAAGCTGGATGAGCAGGGCGGTTTTGCTTTCGTTTTGGATCTTCTCGGCCTGGTATCTTTACATCGGCGGATTGCTCACGAAGACGCTGACGTTCCCGGAAGCGCTGGGAGCGATCGCGGTGGCGAATGTCATATTTGCTATCATCTTCGCGTTCTACGCCGGCGGCGGAAAGCCAAAAGATGTCTTGTTTGGTGAGGCATTCGGTTCGGGCGGCGGGAAATTTATCCTGCTCCTGCCGACGCTTTCACAGATCGGCTGGTACGCGGTGGTGGTGGAGATCGGCGGCACGGCGCTCGCGACCGTACTCGGATTCCGGAAGGGCACATCGTCCTTCCACGTCACGCTGGCCGTCTATGGCCTCCTGACCATGTGGTTCGCGGTAGGTGGATTGAAACGGATGGCGAAGTTAAGCTGGGTGTCCATCCCGGCGATGCTCCTGTTCCTGCTCTGGGGAGCGAGCGCGATCTTCAAAAAGGTCGGCACGCTGCGTCTTCTGGCGTATCAGCCGGAGAGCGAAGCGGGCGGCGGGTTTCCCGCCGGCATACACCTACTGATCGCCTCGTTCATCTCCGCTGCGGTGGTGATCCCGGACTTTCTCCACGATCTCGGCAGTAAGAAAAAAGTGTTCCTCGCCGCGTTCTGGGGAATGGTGCCGACGGCCATTCTGGTCGGCGGATTCGGAGCCGCCTTCGCGATCGCCGGCAAGAGTTACGATGTGCTGGCGACGCTGAAACTGATGAGCGGCCCGGTGCTGGTCTATGCACTTTTGACCGTGGACAATCTCTGCGGCGCCCAGGCGGTCTTCCCGGTGGGTACCGGTTTCGCCGCTATTTCCGCTCTGCCCAAAGATACGGAACAGACGCTGGAGATAAAACGGAAACCCTACACCATTGGCTTTGGGATGGTATCGGTTTTCCTGGCCATGCTCGGCATTGTCGGCAAGCTGGACAGCTGGCTGATGATCCTCGGTACGGTTTTCTCGCCGATCATCGGCGTGGTGCTGGCCAATCAGTACTTTGTGAAAGCTGATTTTTCCAGGCTGCGGGTGTGCATCCCCGCGCTGTGCGCCTGGCTGGTCGGCTGCAGCGTCGCGTTCATCCCTTTCGGCATTCCGATTCTTCAGGCGCTCCTAGCAGCGTTCATCTGTTTTGCAATACTGGGATCGCTCCAAAAATCATTGGAAGATTTCAGCATATAAAAAATCCCCCGACGAAAATCGGGGGTTTTATTTTTAAAGCTTCTTGATCCACTCGATCATCATGTTCTCCAGCGGCGTTGCGTTGGCGACGACAGCGAAGAGAACGGAGGCGAGAAGCGTATATGCGCGGACAAGCTTCACGTGAAGGAAGTGGTACGCGCCGATATAGAGGAGTCCGGTGCTCATGATACCCACCCAGAAACCCCAGGCTGCATTAAGCGCCCAGTCCGGGAAATCGTGGTGATGCATGAAAGCGGCGATATGTCCGCCCGCCAAAAGCACGAAGACAACCGACCACCAGGCCTTGCTCTGATATTGCGCGGCGTCTTTTTTCCAGACCCCGGCTACGCCGTTCAGTAAAAGTCCGGCGAGAACCACCGCGGCCAACATGATCAACGGACGCGTGATCGCAAGCTGCCACGCCAGATGTTCGTTCATCCAGTCTTCTCCTTAAGTGCTAAACTTATCTTATCAGGTTATTTGATGACTGCAACGTAGGAACGCGGCGGAATGAGTATGGAATCAGTCGGCAAAACGTAATGAATATTCTTGGCCTGCTGGTTGGCGGGGAGGAAGGTATTGGTGAGAAACATTACGGTCTGCGCGGGCACGGGGATGCCGCGCACGGCCACGCCGCCGGCCTGCACCATGACGTACTTCGGAACCGCGTGGGGAATAGCGTTGAGATCCCGGGCGATATCCACGTAATTCTGCGCGAAAGCGCCCTGCACTTCTTTGTTGTGTCCCCAGATAATGAAGTAGCTGGCATACGCCTCAAGGGTCAGCAGGCCGAGAAGGGCGGCAACAAACATTATCAGCATCATGGGGCTTCTGAAGATTTTGCTCGCGCGCATCAGTTCGTAGAGCCAGAGTCCGCCAATTGCGGCAAGCATATACACCGCCGGCGCCATGAGAATAGAGCGGAGCGCGTGAGGAATCCCTTCGTCGGAAATTACGACGGGCAGGCCGGCAATAAGAAACCACCATACCGGGAAGCGGAATCTTTTAATAGCCACCGCGAATCCCACAAGAAACATAATTCCTACCGGCCAAAAAAGGAGGGGTTGGCCGGCGATATTGTGCCGCCAATTTCCATCGCCGGAAATATTGAACTGCCCAAGCGTTTTCAGGATGTTCAGTCCCAGATCCTGAAGCGGGGTGGCGGAATTAAAGATGGAAATTTCACTGCTACGTCCGAAGAAGTCGGAGGGGTGATGAAGGAAGTATATGCCGATGGGAAGCGCTACCAGGATGGCGGCAAAGAGAAAGTGACCGGTCGCATGCCAAAAATCTCGCAATTTTTCTTTGGTGCCGCGGAATTTTTTCAGCCAGGCCAGAATGAAGATCGCGAGAAGGATTGGCGTCGCCCTGTAGGCAATATAGGTATAGAAGCCGAGGCCATAGAGCGCGCCCGCGAGAAGCGGAAGCGCGACTCCAAGTCTTCGCCTGCCTTCGGAAAGTTTCTGGTATGAAAGCAACAAGAGATACACCGTCCAGACAAGGAAAAACGGCGAGAGGATCGCCCGGAAGCCGATGCGGGAAAAATTAATATGCCAGAATCCCGTCGCCATAAGAAACGCGGCGAACAGCGCCAGTTTTTTACTTCCGGAAAGTTCCCGCGTCAGAAAATAGAGGCCCACTATAGTAAGCACGCCGAAAAAGGCGCTGGGCAGGCGCAGTACCCACGGCTGATTCACGGGGCTGACCAGGTTAAGCCGGTGCAAAGCGCCCATCAGGATTGCCTGCATATTGATCAAAAGTCCCTCGCGACCGTTATTTTCCGGGTAAAAAACCTTGAAATCTCTTGTGCTCAACGCCTCCAGCGCATTATTCCCATTCATTGCTTCATCCGGGTACAAACCAGGCGGAATAACCGTTATTTGGTAGAAGCGGAGGAAGGTTGCTATAATTATGATAATCAGCAGCCAGTAATTGACACCGCTGAAATATTTTTTAGCCATTGCATACAGTATATTATGAAACAGTCATTCGAGCATTCCACACTGGAGCAGGAGATTAAAAACCTCTCCCTGGAAATCAAAGAGCGGGGATTGGCGGAGAAGGGGAAGCAGGCGGTCAAAACCCTGATTCAGGAGAAGTTTCCCGTGTCTTCTGCCCCGGTTCCCGCGCCGGGCGCTCCCGCGTCAGACGACGCCTCTCATCTCCCGGGATACTTTGCCAAGGAGTCTCCCCAGATAAAAATGAAAGTAGAAAAACTTCTGGATCTCGCACTTCATCACGGCATCAAGCGTGCGGCGGACGAGGCACGGAAGATGAGTCCGATAGAAATGGACGCCTTTCATGACGCGCTTACCGACAAGCTTTATGCGGAATTGAAAACGCGAGGGTTATTACAATAAATGCAGAATATCATTGCGCTTGCCGTTTCATTCGGAGTTCCGGTGTTGATAGTGGTGGCGGTCGCGAGTATTGTTATTGCGGTCAGCCGAAGCCGCCGGCGGTTTGCGAATCTCTTGAAACTGAAGCTCCTTTCCATCCGTCTTTCCCAAAAACCGGCCGCCGAGCAAAAACCACTGGAAGAGATTAATTTTTCAAGCCAGCTTTTTGGCCTGCTTTCCAATCTGAAAATTCCCTTTTCACTGGAAGTCTCGGTGCATAACGTTGGCGAGGACATTCATTTTTACCTGGCGGTCCCGGAAACCGCGCTCGATTTTGCGGCGCGGCAGATCCAGGGATTGTGGCACGACGCGCAGGTAACGCCGGCCGAGGACTACACCATATTCAATTCGGAAGGAGCGTCGCGGGCGGCGTT
This sequence comes from uncultured Candidatus Saccharibacteria bacterium, assembly GCA_964637575.1. Taxonomy (GTDB): domain Bacteria; phylum Patescibacteriota; class Minisyncoccia; order UBA6257; family WO2-44-18; genus JAHFLQ01. The sequence goes on along the minus strand of CAZWVU010000002.1, from coordinate 43,424 downwards.
TTTAAAACAAAAACTGCATTACGCCCTGCCGGTGCGGTCATGCATCGAGGCGGGCATAGACACCTTTCTGCCGATCCTTAACAACTTCTCTAAAGTGGAGCAAACGGGTGAAGGACTCTCGTTGCAGATCACTGCGAAACCGGCCCAGCCTTCAACGGGGAAAAACATCGCGAAGATTATCTATAATCTGAAGCGCGGCGCGAAGCTGATGGACGCGCTGGCAGGAAAGCAGTTCTCGCCGAAAAAGCCTAAGCCGGGAGAATCCATGGAGCCGGTGATCGTTGATGAAGAGGCGGCCAAACTTCTCACCCAGAAAGCTTCCAAGCCGTTATTTGATGTGAATATCCGTCTCGTGAGCTCAGCTGTGTCGCCGTACCGCGCGGAAGAATTGTTGTATAATCTCACCGGCTCCTTCAATCAGTTCACCGCACCCGGCCATAATGAATTCAAGGTGGTGGAGGCGAAGAACCCGCAAAAGCTGATCTTTCAGTATGTATTCCGGGAGTTCGACCCGGCGCAATCCATGATTCTCGGAGCTGACGAGCTTGCCGGAATCTGGCATCTTCCCACCGCCGGCACGGAAATACCCAAAATCAAATGGGTGAAGGCCCATGAAGCCCCGCCGCCGACGGTGTTACCGGCAAGCGGCACCCTGATAGGAGAGAGCTCATTCCGCGGCGAAACCAAGCCGGTGTATATTACCGACGACGACCGCCGGAGGCATGTGTATATAGTCGGACAGACCGGCACCGGTAAATCCACCTTGCTTTCCAATATGGTTATTTCGGATATTAAAAGCGGTAAAGGCGCGGCGGTAGTGGATCCGCATGGAGAGCTCATCGAGGAGGTGCTGGGCAATATTCCCGCGGACCGGTTCAAGGATGTGATCGTGTTTGACCCGGGAGACATCGAGAAACCGTTCGGGCTGAACATGCTGGAATACGATCCAGCCCGGCCGGAACAGAAGACGTTCATCGTGAACGAAATGCAAAGCATTTTTAATAAACTTTTTACGGCCGAAACCATGGGGCCGATGTTTGAGCAGTACATGCGGAACGCGCTTTTGCTGTTAATGGATGATGCCGGCGAACGCGCCACGCTCATGGAGGTGCCGCGAATCTTTACCGATCCAGAATTCCGGAAGCGCTTGCTGGAAAAGGCGACCAACCCGACCGTGATCGACTTTTGGAGCAAGGAGGCAGCCAAAGCCGGCGGTGACGCTTCGCTCGCCAATATGACGCCGTACATCACCTCCAAGTTCAACAACTTTATCGCCAACGATTACATGCGCCCGATTATCGGCCAACCTATCTCCTCGTTGAATTTCCGGACTATCATGGACGAGGGGAAAATTCTTTTGGTAAACCTTTCCAAGGGCAAAATAGGGGATATCAATGCGGGACTTCTCGGGATGGTAGTAGTAGGGAAAGTTTTGCTTGCCGCGCTGTCACGGGTGGACGTCCCCCAGGAACAGCGCAAGGATTTTAATCTATACATCGATGAGTTCCAGAATTTCACGACCGATTCGATTGCGACGATCCTTTCCGAGGCGCGCAAATACCGGCTCAATCTGGTGGTGGCGCATCAGTTCATCGCCCAACTTGCTGAAAAAATCCGCGACGCGGTCTTCGGTAACGTCGGCTCACAGGTCGTCTTCCGGGTGGGCGCCGACGATGCGAAATTTCTTATCAAACAGTTTGAGCCGGTGTTCACCGAGAATGATCTCGTGAATATCGACAATCTGAACGCGCTAGTGAAGTTGCTGATCAACGGCCAGACTTCGCGGCCATTTAACATGAAATTGATATTGCGCTCGCCGCGGTTTATCGAGGGACTCGCATCGAAATTAAAAGAGCAGTCCCGGCAGATCTATGGCCGCAACCGCCAGGAAGTCGAGGCGGATATTCTCAAGCGCCTCCGCGGCTAACTTGACTAAACAATAAGTTTTTATTAATCTATCCCATGTCGCTAATGATGGAGAGGATGATGGAAAAGCGCGAAGAAGAAGAGCGTTCCGAAGCGTTCCGGATTCTGGACAGAATTGAAAAAGGAGTCAAAAGCGACCCGCAGCTGCAGGAAGCGTATAACGACATGCTGCAGTCGGTGAAAAACTATTTCGAAAGAGTACAGTCGCAGGCGCACCGGCAGAAACCGGAAGGTGAGCGTCTGGGCCCGCAGGAAGCTGAAGAATCAGATCATTTGCGCAAGATTGCGCACGACGCGCTGATTGACCGCCTGAACGTTCTTTCCCGTATGTTCGTGGAAAAAGGGATCGAGCCGGAATGGCGCAAGTCCTGGGGATCCATCGGTTCGCTTGGCGAACGGAAGGCCATTACCCGCTGGGTGGAAGAAATCGCCCCGACGCTTGGAGAAAAACAAAGCGCATAACCGCCATTGCTGGCGGTTTTTTATTCCAACGCCCGAACTATTTTAGATAGCCTATCTTCTTAAGCCAATACTCCTGCTCCCATTCCCAGAGTTTTTTAGCGCCAAGAAAGGCCTCAAAGTCCTGCTGCCAGTAGGGGAACTCTTTTATCTCAATGATTCCTTTCATCGGCCCCCATTCGTGCCCGTCTTCGGGACACACTTTCGTTCCATTGCTGCGATACGGACGCTTGATCTTTTCCCGGCCGCCTTTGCTGCGCATGGTAGCCGCGCAGCGCACGCAGGTCTGGTTCTGGTCTATCCGGAGAATCCAGCGGGTGGAAAGCCCGGCCATCACCGGATCGCGCGTCAACGCGTCCATATACGCGGAAAGCTGAAGATTATAGTCGCGGTAAATGCCGGCGGAAGTCTTGATATCCAGGACGCCGAATTTGCCGTCAATGAGCGCCAGTGTGTCGATGGTGCCGGCGTAGCGGTGCACCGGATTCCAGATGCGTTTTTCCACATGGGCGGGTTCCACCACTACGCTGTTAGTTTCAAGGAATTTCCGGAAGGCTTCCACAGCGGGAGCGATCAGGGGATCCACCACGGGATCCTTGCCGACCAGGATTGCCTCAACCGCTTCGTGTACCATCGTGCCTTCTTTGGCGGACTGCTCGGTCATTGCCTGCGCCTTGGCATAGCTTGGCGCGTCGCCATAGTAGCGGTAGAGCGCCGGCTTGGACTTTATTTCCACGATTTTTGTGACGCGCGGATACCAAATGCCGTCAATGACATAGCCGCACTTTTCAATGAACTCTTCGGCGTTCTTAAAATCAAACATTAGAGTAATGATTCAGTATAGTTCACAATGTCCCCGGCGCCCATCATCACGATAATTGCCGGCCGGTTGCCGAAACTTTCAATCGCCGTGGCCACTACTTTTTTTAGATCCTTTGGATTGCGAAGATAGTCCGCGCCGATAATGTTTGAGAGCGTTTCGGAATTCTTTGTGGCATCCAACTCCCGTTCCCGGCCGGCAACAATATACGTAGGAAAGAGAATGACCTTATCGGCAGACCGGAATGCGTCCTTGAACTCTTTAAAGAGCGCTTTGAGTCGGTGCGCCTGATGTGCCTGAAATATGCAGATCAGCGGATGCCGGGGCCATTTCTGTTTGAATGCGGCGAGCGTGGCTCTGACCTCGGAAGGATGGTGGGCGTAGTCATCGAATACGTCAATTTCAAGGTTCACATTTTTAATGTTCAATTTGCCCCGGTATTCCATCCGCCGCCAGGCGCCCTGATATTTTGAAAGCGCTTTTAAGATGACCGGCTTCGAAATGCCGACGTATTCGGCCACTGCGTAGGCATTGAGCGCATTCAGAACGTTATGGTCGCCGGGGATTTTCAAGATGCGCCGGATCTCGGCGGCCAGTTTCGGATTGTTCGGCCGTTCCACAACCTTCTCGCACCGCGCTTTGAATTCCTCAAAAGTTTTTTTGACGTTGGCGAAATTCTTATAAAAATCCAGGTGCTCTTTATCGATATTGGTGATGGTCGCAACATAAGGAGAGTAGTTAAGGAATGCCGCCTTCCATTCGTCAGCTTCCAGGACCAGCCAACCCAGCCGACCCCTCCGGAAGTTCTTGCCGCCGAGTTCTTTGAGTTTTGTGCCAATGATGACGGTTGGGTCATAACCGGCCTCCATTAAAATAAGTGCGGTCATGGCCGTGGTGGTGCTTTTACCGTGTGAACCGGCAAGCGCGATCGTTTTATACTTCTTGGTCAGCTCGCCGACAACTTCCGGGTAGGAGCGGAGCGCGACGCCAAGTTTTTTCGCTTCGGTAAACTCCGGATTATCTTTCTGGATCGCATTATTATAGACCACCAGCGACGGATGGCTCCTCCGGAGATTGTTTGCAGATTGTTTGCCAATGTAAATCGCCACGCCTTCTTTTTTGAGTTCGTCAGTGGTAGAGGAGCGGGCAATATCGGATCCGGAAACCTTCCAACCCTCGGATAAAAAGTACCGCGCCAGCGCGGACATCCCGATCCCGCCAATGCCGATGAAATACACCTGGTTGACCCGACGCTTCATATTGCTTACTATTCTACCAGCTCTTTAAGGAAGAAAGAATGACGACCGGATGCGAGGAGGCCCTGCAGAAGCAGATCGTTGACCGTATCATTGCGCGGCGAAGGCGCACGAAGTGGACGTTCGGAGGCGGAGTTGGCATCTGCTTCATGAGCACTTTCAACGCCGGCGGACAGCGTTTCGGCGTGACCGTCTGGCAGGAATTTGAAAAATGGATCGGAACAGAAAAGCACTTCACATACCGGATCAATGTGTGCGACGCGAGCACCATATCTGAATCGATGCTTCGGTATGGCGTGTGCGCCGGGCCACTGGTCTTTGAAACTACGTACCGGGCAGGGGAGCTCTTTGAGGCAATTGACCAGCCTCGGCTGGAAAAAATCAAAAAGCAGATGATCCCGAACCCCCAAAAGGAATTTTCGCTCTTGGAAACTCTGAAGAGAATTCTTTCATCGATCTGAGCCGCATTTTTGAAAGGAGAGCGCAATGACTGAGAAGTCGACAAACCTTCAGAAATTGGCGAGTAAGGTTGAGGCGCTGGTGACGAAACCGGCCGGCCTTGGGGGATGGAAGCAGCTCAGGAGCGGGGACTGGGAGCTTGAAAAGACGACCAGGGGGCAGAAGATAACTTTTGTTATCGGCTATACCGAGCGAGAGGACGATCTCCTGCGGATGTACGAGATGTCACCGTGGGTGAAGGACTACTACGTGAAGGTGTACAGGAACGGAGAATCTGTACAGCTCGGCGGCGGGAGAAAGTTATACGACATCCTATGCGACAAAAAGCGGAAAGCCGAAGAGGAGGCGGAAAATAAAAAGCGGCGCCAGGAAGAGCGCCGGCGGCAAAAGGAAGCAAATAAGTACGATCGTGAACAAAACAAGGCCGCAAAGAAGATTCTAAAGGGGCTTAAGTAAACAAAACGCCACCGCCAAACGCGGTGGTTTTTTATTAGAGGGGAGTGGTCGGTCGAACTCTATCTTCTGTCGCACAAGGTATATTTAGCGACAGGTATTCAGGGAAACCTGCCCGGGAAATATTGACGAGCTTTTGCAACGTCAGCTAAAGCGGCTATCGCAAAAGCTCGTCCACCTGGTCTCGTGTGTGTACGGTCCTAACCAAAAACCCGCACTTTGCGGGTTTTACTGGTTTACTGTTATTTCTTCAGGCTTTCTTTATATGAAGTGATCGCCTTCACTACCTGGGAATCATCGCTCATGGTTTCGATGAATAAGATCTGGTCCCGGTTGATCATCATCTCGTCAGTCGGCTTATGGATTTCGCTGGCGCCAAGCTTCGCCAGGCTGATGGCCTGTGTCGGCTGGGGCTCTTTCTTACCCTGGACAGGCTGTAAAACCTGATTTACTTGCAAGTAGTAGACGTCGGTAAGGGTAACATATTGCTCCCGGAGATGCGCCGCCTTACCAAAGTATACCTGGCCGTTGCTCAAGAAAATGGCTTGGTAATTACCACCCGCGCTCCACGTCGGCAGCTTCCACCCGTTCCGCCACAAAAATGCGCCCACCGCGATAAGAATAACTGCGACCACTACTATCCAGACCCATAATTTTTTAGATTTGTTTGGCATAGTTTTCATTATATCAAATTAAAAAATAAATAAAGAACAGGGCTGTGGAAATCCTGCCTTGTCATACAGCGCGCAGCTCTAGTGTCGCAAAATGAAAGCCACCATTGGGCGGTGCTGGCTAAATCAACGTGAGTATCTCCGGTCCCTTATCAGTTATGACTACTGTGTGTTCAAAGTGCGCGGATAAACTTTTATCTTCAGTGGCGTAACTTTCGTCATCCAATTGGACGATGCGCGGCGAACCGGCGCTCACCATCGGCTCAATCGCAAGAACCATGCCTGGCCGCAGCGCAATACCACTCCCCTTTTTACCCTCGTTAAATACGCTCGGATCCTCGTGAAGTTCCCGACCGACGCCATGGCCGGTTAATCCATCCACTACATTGAAGCCGTATTTATGGACTGTCTTGCTGATCGCCCAGCCGATGTCGCCGAGATGACAGCCGGATTTCATCTGCTTAATGCCGTCAAAAAGCGCCTGCTCGGTGACCTTGATAAGCTTTTGCGCTTCATCGCTGATCGCACCAATACCAATTGTCCAGGCCGCATCGGCATACCAGCCCTCATAGATCACGCCGAAATCCAATTTCAAAAGATCGCCGGATTTTAAAACGTAACGCGTCGGCACGCCATGCACTACCACGTCATTTAAAGAGGTGCAGATTGAAGCCGGATATGGCCGGTCGGCGCCATAAGGCCGATATCCTAAAAATGCCGGCGTGCCTCCGGCTTTTTTAATGAGATTCTTAGCCATGGCATCCAACTCGCTCAAGCGGACGCCTTCCCGGGCATTGGCAAGAATGGTCTTAGCGACGCCCGCCAAAATTTTTCCGGCCTTACGGATCTTTTCTATATCTGCTGGCTGTTTAATCATGGTTTGTAAGTGTATTACAAACCCAGCTTTTGTTTCAAATCGGCAAAAACGTCAAACGGCAATGGATTGCCGTCCACTTCATACACCTTGTAGCCATGTTTTTTGAGCTCGGCCAGAATTGGCGCGGTACGCTCTTCATATTCCTTAATGCGTGTCTCAAACACGGCCGGATTATCAACGCTGCGGGTCCGGAGCGCGCCGCCGCAGAGCGGGCAGGTCGTATGGAGGTGTCCTTTTTCTTCATTGTACAGGATTGCCGTGTAGCAGATCGAGCAGATCTTTCGGTTCGCGTTGCGCTTAATCGCTTTTTTTGGATCGATCACCAGATGTGCAGGATAGATATTTTCTTTGCCGTAGGTTTCTTCCAGTACCGCGATCAGGCCTTTATTGTTATCGTCGCCCCACGCTTCAAACATTGTCCGTGGTGAACCGCTGAAGACGATGCTGAAATTGGATTCGCCAATTTTCTTTGCCTCCTCCGCGGTGATCTTCAGCACGAATTCCGGGGTCACCAATTCGCCGGAATCCATCTGCCGCCGCGCTTCAGCGATCGCTGGATCGCTTTGTTTATCTTTGTCGTGCACCAGAATATCCAGGAATTTTCCCGTATCAAAATGAACGAACCCTTTCGTCCAGGCCAATAGATTCGCCTGCGTCCCCTTCCCCGCCCCCGGCGGACCGTAAATAATCACCGCTTTTTTCGCCATAACAAAAATTCTAGCACACAACTGATAAAAACTTCAGTAATTTGACTCCTGTGAACATTATGATAATGTATCAGCAGTTCTCAAGAAGGGATGCATATGGAAACCGACCGCGCACGCACGCCACGCCCAAGGTCAAACTGCCACAGGATCGAGTTGGATTTTGCAGAACCAGCGTGGAGGAAAATGCAAAAACTCCAAAAGCTTATGGGGAGCAAGAGCCACGCAGAGGACATCAAGAAAGCCCTGGAGTTGTACATCACGTGCGTAGAATTTAAGGACGCGGGTTACGAGTTGATTGTCCAATTGAACGATGGCCAGCTTGTCACCCGCAAAAAGCTGGAAATCTGAAAATCAAAACACTCCGACAAAATCGGAGTGTTTTGATTTTCATAAAAACTAATCAAACACGGTTGGTTTTGTGAAAGGGTTAAGTTAAGGCCAGCTCCTCTTTCCCACAGGCAGGATTGTAGCCCGACGTCCTGCCGAGGAGAAGGAGGAGCTGGTCAAAAGCGCAACCGACACAAAACCAACTTACTGCAAACCTTCGTACTGCCTAAGAGTCAATTCCGAGTCAAGTTGGCTGATCGTTTCCAGTGCCACGGAGACGACAATCAGGAGCGCCGTGCCGCCGATAGTGAGCGCCTGGATACCGGTAAGTAACTGAACCAGATTCGGCAGAACTGCGATGATGCCGAGAAAGAGCGCTCCGAAGAGCGTGATGCGCTTGGTCAGCTTGCCGATAAAGTCGCCGGTGGATTCTCCCGGCCGGATGCCCGGCACGAATCCCCCGCTCTGCTGGAGGTTCTTGGCGATTTCATTCGGATCAAAGGTAATCGCGGTATAGAAATAGGTAAATGCGACCACGAGCACGAAGTAGAGTCCGCTGTAGATAAGCTGGTTGCTCAAAAATCCGTTGACCGCGGTCTGAATTTTCACGGAAAGCGCCGGTGAAAAGATCGCGAGAATCTGGCCGAAGAACTGCGGGAAGAGCAGGATAGAGATCGCGAAAATAATCGGGATCACACCCGCCTGGTTGATTTTCATCGGCAGATAACTCGCCACGCCGCCGTAGACCTTATTGCCGCGGATGCGGCGGGAGTATGCAATCGGCACTTTCCGCTCACCCTGGTTGACCACCACCACGCCGGCGATAATCAACACGCTCAAAATGACGAACGCGATATAGGTTGGGAGATTGGACGGGTCGAATGAGGCTACCGCGGTGCGTACCGCGATCGGAATGCGATCCACGATGCCCGCGAATATAATCAGCGAAATGCCATTGCCAATCTTTTGCTCGGTGATCAACTCGCCGATCCACATCAAAATCAAGCTGCCGGTGGTGATGACCAGCACGTTCTGCAGAAGTGCCAGTGAACTCAGCGAGCCGATAACGCCCTGGCTTTTCAAAAGATTAAGGAATCCATAGGCCTGTAAGACTGCCAACGGCACCGTAATAAACCGGGAATACCGGTTGAACTTCGCCTTTCCCGCAGCGCCTTCCTCGTAATACATCTGCTTGAGATTCGGGAAAATCATGGTCAGGAGCTGCATGATAATCGTCGAGGTGATATACGGGCCGACGCCAAGCATGACGATGGAAAGCCGGGAAAGCCCGCCGCCGGAAAAAATATTCAAAAAGCCGAAAATCTGGTTGGAGTTCAAAAATTGGGCCAGACGGGCGGAGTCAATTCCCGGAATCGGGATGGTTCCGAGGATCCGGAACGCGACCAAACCCAAAATCACGTACAGCACTTTTTTACGGAGATCCGGAACCCGGAAAACCTGAAGAAGTTTACTTAACATTTCCGCCCGCGGCTTCTATTTTTTGTTTCGCCGACTCGGAAACAGGAAGACCTTCCACGGTAATTTTCGTTTTGATTTCACCGTCACCGAGAACCTTCACTTTGCGGCCAAGTATTTTTTCGCTGACCACGCCGTCCTTCGCGAAATGATCCAGATTGCCAACGCTGATAACCTCTAACGGAGCTTCCTTCGGCTTATTCTTCACGCCGCGCAATTTCGGAAGGCGCATATAAAAATCACGCTCTGCCGGACGCATCTTGCGGCCCGCGCGCGCTTTTTGTCCTTTTTGCCCCTTGCCGGAAGTCGTGCCACGCTTGCCGCTGCGGCCGACGCGCGGCTTCTTGTCCTTTAAGGGATGGGCTGGTTTGAGTTCGTGTAATTGCATGGTTTTAATTCTACACCTTAAGGTTTTTTAACGCTTCCACAGTCGCGAGCGCGTTGGTCAGTTTATTCGGTGTGCGGCCGAGGCACTTGGCGGTAACATCCTTCACGCCCGCCATGGAAAGGACCACACGGACCGCGCCGCCGGCCTTCAAACCGTGCCCTTCGCTCGCCGGCTTGATGCGGACATGCGCGGCGCTGAACTTCGCTTCCACTTCGTGCGGGATCGTCCGGCCCTTGAGTTTGATGTCGATCAGGTTCTTCAGCGCGGCGTTCTTCGCCTTGGCGATCGCAGCCTGCACGTCCAATCCTTTGGCCACGCCGATGCCCAGCTTGCCCTTTTCATTGCCGAGCACGATCGTCGCGCGGAAACGGAAACGCTTGCCGCCGGCAACCACGCGGGTAACGCGGCGCAGATCCAGCATTTTATCTTTCAGTCCCATCGGCAAAACCTCCTTCGGCTTCGCGCCAAAACGCCGCGGACCGCCCGGGCGCCCGCCAAAACCGGGTCTTCCTCCGGCTCCCGGCCGGCCGAAACCTGGCCGTCCGCCGGCTGCCGGGGCAGCTCCCGCGGGTTTTTGTTCAGTCTGTTGAGTTGTTGGGGTAGTTTGTTCCATGGTTTATATTTTCAGACCGGCTTCACGCGCAGCTTCGGCAACTGCTTTGACACGGCCGTGATATTTATAGCTCGAACGATTGAATACCGCCATTTTCACACCGGCCTTCTTGGCTTTTTCGGCAATCAGAGTGCCCAGTTCTTTGGCAAGCTCGGTCTTCTTGCCTTTCTTGTTCAGTTCAAGCGTGGAGGCGGAAGCAAGCGTCTGTCCTTTTGTGTCATCAATAAGCTGGACGTAGGTGTATTTATTACTCCGGAAGATGGCCAGACGCGGCTTTCCCGTGGTACCGAAAATCTTCGCCCGCACGCGGCGCTGTCGCATATTTCTGTTCAAATTGAGTTTTGCGATTTTATTCATGGCAGTGGTTATGCAGCGGCACCGGCGCCCGCGACTTTTTTGCCGGCCTTGCGGCGGATGACCTCACCCTGATAGTGGATCCCCTTTCCTTTATATGGCTCCGGAGGAGAAACTTTGCGGATCTTCGCTGCCACCTCGCCTACAAGGAACTTGTCCACGCCGGAAACTTTGATCATGTTCTTTTCCAGCACCACTTTTACGCCTCCCGGCGGAGTAAAGCGAACCGGATGGGTCAATCCCACGTTGAATACGATATCGTTTTTTTCCATCGCAGCCTTGTAACCGATGCCGTCGATTTCCAGCACTTTCATGTAGCCTCCACTCACGCCGGCAACCGCGTTTTTGCAAAGAGATGCCATAGTGCCGAGATTGGCGCGGCCCTGTTTTGTCTGCTCCGCAGTTTTGAAGGTCATCTGGCCATTGGCAATTTCAATATTGATAAACGGCAGTACCTTGAGCGTCAGCTTGCCCTCCTTTCCGGAAAATTCCAACATGCCATCAGCCATTTTCACGGTGACGCCTTCGGGAATTATCAACGGTTTCTTTGCGAGTTTAGACATGTTTTTTATTTACCAAATTTCGAATAAAAGCTGGCCTCCCATTTTTGACTTGCGCGCTTCCTGGCCGCTCATTAATCCTTTTGAGGTGGAGAGCACGACCAGTCCGTAACCCTGCTTCACGGGGTGGATTTTTTCGTAACCGGTGTACAGCCGGCGGGACGGGGTGCTTAAAATCCGGACTCCGTTGATGGCGCCCCGGCTATCAGCTCCGTATTTCAGTTTGATTTCCATGATTCTCTTGGGCATACGTCCTTTTTTCGCCACGCTTTCAACGTAATTATTTTTCGCCAAAACTTCTGCGACGGCATAGTCGAGGTTGGAGTAAGGCGCTTTCAGTGATTCTTTCCGGGCCTTCTGGGCGTTTTTAATTTTTGTTAAGAGATCGTAGACCATATTGGTATTACCAGGAAGATTTTTTTACACCCGGAATTTCACCGCGGCCCGCAAGTTCCCGGAAACAGATGCGGCATACGCCGAATGTCCGCATATATCCGTGGCGACGGCCGCAGCGAAAACAGCGCCGGACAATCCGGGTTGAGAACTTGGGCTTTTTTAACGCTCGGGCGACAACTGATTTCTTGGCCATAATTATTTTTTCTTCTTGATTTCTTCTTTGCTGAAGGGCACGCCGATCCCCTTATATATCTCCAGCATCTGAACGCGGTCTTTGCTCACTTTCGGAACCACGGTGATCTCCACGCCAAAGCTGACTTTGGTGGCATCCTGCACGAGCTCCGGGAATACTGAAGCATCTTTGATTCCGAAATTCAGACTGCCATGAGTATCCACGTTGCGCTGCGGCAGGCCGCGGAAGTCGCGGACGCGCGGCAGGACGATTTTCATCACCTTCTCCAGAAACTGCTCCATCCGCTTGTGGCGGAGCGTTGCCTTCAGACCTATGACCTGTCCCTGCCGGAGCTTGAATCCGGAAATTGACTTGGTGGCCGGACGCTCGGAAGGTTTCTGCCCGGTAATGCTCGCAAAATCTTTTTCGATCACCGGCAGCACTTTATCGCCAAAATTCGGCAATTGGGAAATCTTGCCGAGTCCGCTGTTCACCACCACTTTTTCGAAATTTTTATAGACGTTCTTCTCCATTATTTTAGATCGCGCTGTTGCACTTTTTGCAGTAGCGGATTTTGGCTTCGCCATTTTTATCGAAACGGTATCCCACCCGCGTCGGCTGTTTGCAGCTAGGGCAGAGTAGCATAACTTTAGAAGCATTAAAAGAGGAAGGGACCGAAATGACCTGGCCCTTTTCGCCCTGCTTTTTCGGCTTCGCATGCCGCTTTACGAGCTGGAGTCCTTCGACTACCACCATGCCGCTTTTGCCGTCGATACGCAAAACTTTGCCGTTCTTTCCGGCATCGCGTCCGCTCAATAATTGCACCGTGTCTCCTTTATGGATTTTCATTGTAATGGTTAGAGAATTTCTTCGGCCATCGAAGCGATGGAGTCATATCCCCGCTCTTTGACTTCGCGGGGCAGCGGTCCGAACAGGCGGGTGCCTTTCGGCTCCTTCTTGTCATCAATAATGACCACGGCGTTGTCGTCAAAACGGATATATGAACCGTCGGCGCGGCGCATGGCTTTGCGCTGGCGGACAATTACCGCCTTGACCACGTCTTTTTTCTTAATCGCCTTGCGCGGCTCGGCAGTCTGCACGGAGGCAATGATCACATCCCCCACTTCCGCGTAGCGCCGGCGGCTGCCGCCGAGCACGCGGAAACAGCGGACCGTTTTGGCTCCGGTGTTGTCGGCAACTTTTAAGATGGCTCGTTCCTGGATCATATAATTGGTTTACGAAATTTTAGCGATCACTTTCCACCGCTTGTCTTTCGACATCGGCCGGGTTTCTTCGATAGTTACTTTATCTCCCACTTTATATTCCTTGTTTTCATCATGGGCCTTAAAGCGGTTGGTAACTTTGTAATACTTAAGGTATTTGGGATGTTTCTTTTCGTGAGTAACCGAAACCACCACCGTCTTTTGCATTTTGTCGGAAACGACGGTTCCCTGAAGGGTGCGCTTTTTAACCTGGGCGATTTGCTTATCCATTGGTGTGATTAATGAAGGTGAGAAGGCGGGCAATCATTTTTCTGACCTCCTTGATTTCTTTAACGTTCTTTACCTTACCCGCGGCGAGGTCAGTGCGCAAGGCCCAAAGCTTCTCCCGGCTTTCCGCAAGACTCTTTTCCCATTCCGCTTTCGGTTTGCTTTTTAATTGTTCCAGTTCTTTTTTCTTCATATTAGTGGGCTGCTTTTTCAACTATTCTTGTGCGGCACGGCAGTTTGAACCCGGCCAGACGGAGCGCCTGCTTGGCGACTTCCGGCTTTACTCCGTCCATTTCAAAAAGAACCCGTCCCGGCTTTACCGCAAAAACGTAGTGATCCACCGATCCCTTGCCGCCGCCCATTGTAAGTTCCGGCGGACGTTTCGTAATCGGTTTGTCGGGAAAGATGCGGATCCAGACTTTTCCCTCGCGCTTAATGAAATTGCTGATGGTGCGCCGGGCGGCTTCAATCTGACGGGAATTTACCCAGGCCATACTCTCCGCCTTCAAACCAAAACTGCCGAACGACAATTTCGTGCCGCGGGTTTCAGTGGGACTCCAGCGGGAGCGGCCCTTCATCCATTTCCGGTGTTTTACTTTTTTGGGTACAAGCATGGTTGTTATACAGACTTTTTATTGTCCTTGTCGAACACCTCGCCTTTGTAAAGCCAGACCTTCACGCCGACGGTGCCGTAGCTGTTAAAGGATGTGGCTTCCCCGTAATCAATGTTGGCGCGGAGCGTCTGCAGCGGGAGTTTCCCTTTCGCAAGCCATTCGCGGCGGGCGATTTCATTGCCGTCCAAGCGGCCGGAAAGCTTGATTTTCACGCCCTGCACCTCGCGGTTCTGAAGGGAGCTTTCAATGTATCTCTTTATCGTGCGGCGGAACGGGAGACGCTTCTCCAGATCCCAGGCAATGGATTGCGCGACATACTGGGCCGAAATGTCCGTCCGCTTCAGCTCTTCAACATTGATGCTCAAGCCGAATTTTGCAGGCTTCGTGGTACCGCTGCGCTTGTGGAACAGTTTCTCTAATTGAGCGCGGACCGCGGCGGTCAGATCTTCGATGCCCTTGCCTCCACGGCCGATCACCAAACCCGGACGGGCGGCCTTGATGCTCACGCGGAAGGAATTGTCGGCGGAACGTTCGATCTCGATCCGGACGATGCCGGCCAGGCCGATTTTTTCATTCACGATGTCACGGATCAAAACATCCTCCTCAAGATGGGATTTGAATTTAAGATTTTTCGGCATCCAGCGGGAGTTCCAGTTGTGGATAATGCCGAGTCGGTATGAAAATGGTCGTGTTTTATTTCCCATATTGGTGTGTTATACAGCCGTCCGGCGGAACATCCGCTTTAAGAGTCCCGGCTTCTTGGTTCCGGTCGCGGTTTCCTTCTTAACTTCTTCGGCCTTCGGTTTGGCCCGTTCTTTGGTTTCTTTCACTTTTTTCGCGGGAGGATTGATCACGAAGCGGTCAACGAATGCGTGTTCCTGTTCGGACAGTGTCAGGACGACGTGGCTCATTTTCTTGTGGATCGGAGTGGCGCGGCCCTGGGCGCGCGGCATAAACCGCTTGAGCATCGGTCCCTGATTTACGAGGATTGAGCTGATGAAAAGTTTGCTGGTATCCAGCTTATTATTTTTCGCATTGGCAACCGCGGAACGGAGCAGTTTCAACAGCGGCTCCGAGGAACGCTGAATGCGGAGCACCAGCTGGGCCTCCGCTTCCTTGACCGAGAGTCCCTTCAAGGTATTGGCAATAAGCCGTACTTTACGCGGGGCGATTTTCAGATAATTAAGTTTTGCGGTTTGCATTGCCATACTCGATATATTTATTTCTTGGCTTCAGGCGCGGTTTTCGCGGCGGCGGCTTTCTGCGCTTCCGCGGCCTGCGCGGCGACCTCCAATTCACGCTGCATCTTACCTCCATGTTTTACGAATTTGCGCGTCGGAGAAAACTCACCCAGACGGTGACCGACCATCTCTTCCTTAATCAGCACTTCGATGTGGGATTTGCCGTTGTGTACCCCGATGGTGAAGCCCACCATTTCCGGCGCGATCTCCGAATCACGCGACCACGTCTTAATAACCGTCTTGTCGCCGGTCTTCAGCCTGGAGATCTTCTTCATTAATTTTGGATCCACGAAAGGACCTTTTTTGCTTGAGCGTGACATATTATTTTATTAGCGGACTTTCGGACGCCGCTGGACGATCCATTTGGACGACCACTTTTTCGCGTGACGGGTCTTCCGGCCGCCGGTAATCTTGCCCCACATTGTCTTCGGACGCTTGGTGCCACGCGGCTGTTTGCCTTCACCGCCACCGTACGGATGATCTACCGGATTCATGACCGTGCCTCGCACAGTCGGGCGGATGCCCAGCCAGCGGGAACGGCCGGCTTTTCCGATATTCGTAAGATTATAATCAGGATTGGAAACTTGTCCAATGGAAGCCCAGCCTTCGGAAGAAACCTTGCGGATTTCTTTGGAGCCAAGACGGAGGTCGGTAAGGCCGCCTTCATGGGCGAGCACTTCGGCATAGGCGCCGGCGGAGCGGGCCAGGCGGGCGCCGCCTCCCGCGCGGATTTCCACATTATGGACCTGGTAGCCGACCGGAACATTTTTGATCTTCAGCCGGTTGCCTGGTTTCAGTTCAGCCTGCTCCGCGGTCACGATCATGTCTCCCACTTTAAGATCCTTCGGCGCCAGAATATAGCGGCGCTCCCCGTCTTTGTAGGAAATTAACGCGATGAAGGCGCTGCGGTACGGATCATACTCAACGGTTTCCACCCGGCCCGGAATACCTACTTTATTCTGAAGAAAATCCACGACACGGTATATTTTTTTGTTGCCGCCGCCCTGATGACGCGTGGTAATGACACCGCGGTTATTGCGGCCGGCGTTGGTGCGGAGACGCATCGTCAGCTGCTTGTGCGGCTCGCGGGTCGTGATCAGCTCCCGGTAAGGAACGGTGGTCATCTGGCGCCGTGACGGACTTGTGGGTTTAAATTGCTTCATAAAATTAGTGGATATTATGCGTGCGGCAGGACATCCAATTTCTGACCTTCTTTCAGGGTGACGATCGCCTTCCGGTATCCCGGCTTCAGGTTCGTGTGAGCGCCCATGCGCCGGGGTTTCGGACGGGTATTTACTACCTGGACGTTTTCCACATTCACCTTATAGATATGTTGAAGCGCTTTTTTGATTTCCGGCTTGGTGGCATGGTTGGCAACCAAAAACACGTACTTGCGGTCGGCGCTGAGCATCGTGGCTTTTTCAGTGATGATCGGGTTCTTGATGATGGTCTTGTCCATATTATTTAATTTCCGCCACCGCGTTTTTTTCGAGCAGGATATTTTTATAGCGCAACAGATCCTCAACGTTAATGGACGCGCCGTTCAGTGACTTCGCTTTCGGGATGTTGCGGGACGCGCGGCCCACCATCTGGGAATGCTTGGTTTCCGGAACGAGCAGCGCCGGCAGAAGGCTTTTGACCGCGTTGAACATGAGCTTCGTTTTCGGAGCTTCAATTTGCAGGGAATCCACGATCCGCAACTGGCCCTCGGCCAATTTCTTGGAGAGCACGGAATGGATCGCTACCCGAAGCATTTTTTTATTCACTTTCTTGGAGTAATCGCGCTCAACAACCGGTCCATGGGTAACACCGCCGCCTTTCCAGATAGGAGAACGGATGGAGCCGTGACGGGCGCGGCCGGTATGTTTCTGTTTCCACGGCTTCACGCCGCCACCGCGCACTTCGCCGCGGTTTTTAGAATGCGCCCAGGGAAGCCGGCGGTTGGCCGCCTGCGACAGCGCGATCTGATGCACCAGGTCGGCATTCCACTCGCGGGCGAAAATTTTGTCGGAGAGTTCAATATCCCCCACCACGTCGCCTTTTAAATTGTAGACCTGGGCTTTCATCGGAGTTTATTTATAAATCTCAACTTTATTTCCTTTGTATCCCGGAACCGCGCCGTTGAGAAACAAAATTTTATTTTCCGCGTTGATTTCCACCACCTTGATATTCTTGCTGGTAATCCGCTCCATACCCATGTGACCGGCCATGCGCCGTCCGGGAATGACGCGCTGAGGAGTAGTGTTGCCGATGGAACCCGGCGCCCGATGGCGGTTTTTCTGACCGTGTGTGCGCGGTCCGCCGTGAAAACCGTGACGCTTAACGACGCCCTGAAATCCCCGGCCCTTGTTGATGCCGCTGACTTCGACGAGATCGCCTGCCTTCACGGACTCAAAATTACCCGTTTCGATTTTTACCGGGGTTACGCCGAAAACTTTGTCGCCCACAAATACCTGATCCATTTTTAACTTTTTTCCAATAAGTTTTTCCATGTGTTCCCTGAAGTGGAAATAAAATAAACACAGTGATTACTATTCTACACAAACGCCGCTTATAACGCAAGAGCCCCGCGGATGCGGGGCTCTTGCTGTATCATCGGTTAGACCATCTTGATTTCTATGTCCACACCGGAAGGAAGATTCAGGTGCGAAAGGGACTCGATCAATCCCTGGTTGGGATTAAGAATGTCGATCAGACGCTTATGCACCCGGAGTTCAAACTGCTCCCGGGAATTCTTGTGCACGAAGGTGGAACGGTTGACCGTGTACTTCTTCATCTCCGTCGGAAGCGGAATCGGGCCGATTACCTCGGCATCGTGCCGCTTCGCGGTGTCCACGATCTGCTTCGCGGAATTATCGATCAGCTTGCTGTCATACGCTTTGATGCGCAGGCGAAGCTTCTCCTGTTCTTCCTTTTGTTTGGCCATAGTAAAGAGCGGTGTTCTGAGATTATTATTTCGTAATTTTGGTAACGACACCGGCACCGACGGTCTTGCCGCCTTCGCGGATGGCGAAGCGCTGCTTATCTTCCAGCGCTACCGGCGCGATCAGTTTCACAGCAAACTGAATGGTATCACCCGGCATTACCATTTCCATTCCCGCCGGCAAGGTTACCTCGCCGGTAACATCGGTCGTGCGGATATAGAACTGCGGCTTGTATCCCTTGAAAAACGGAGTATGGCGGCCACCTTCGTCTTTGCTCAAAATGTAGACTTCCGCTTCGAATTCGGTGTGCGGAACCACGGAACCCGGCTTGGCAACTACCTGGCCGCGCTCCACATCTTCTTTCTTCAAACCGCGCATCAAGAGACCGACATTGTCGCCAGCACGTCCTTCATCCATCAGTTTGTTGAACATTTCGATGCCGGTGATTACCGACTTCATATTCGGACGAAGACCGATAATTTCCACTTCTTCGTTCAGTTTGCACATGCCACGCTCAATCTTGCCGGTGACTACGGTGCCACGGCCTTCAATCGAGAAGATATCTTCGATCGCCATCAGGAACGGCTTGGCGGTATCGCGGACCGGTTCCGGAATGAATTCATCCAGCGCTTTCATCAAATCAAGGATCGGCTTCGCGCCCTCATCCGTGGCGGACTTGGCATTCAGCGCCGCCAACGCGGAACCGCGGATAATCGGGGTCGTATCGCCCGGATACTCGTACTTCTTCAAAAGTTCGCGGACTTCGGCTTCCACGAGGTCAACAAGTTCCTTGTCAGAAACGAGGTCAACCTTGTTCAGGAACACTACAATGGAAGGAACGCCGACCTGACGGGCCAAAAGAATGTGCTCGCGGGTCTGAGGCATCGGGCCGTCCACAGCGGACACCACCAGAATGGCGCCGTCCATCTGCGCGGCACCCGTGATCATGTTTTTAATGTAATCGGCGTGCCCGGGGCAGTCGATGTGCGCATAGTGGCGCTTCTCGGATTCGTATTCCAAGTGCGACACCGCGATGGTGACGATTTTGCTGTCATCGCGGACGGTACCGCCTTTGGCGATATCTGCGTACGCTTTTTCCTTACCCCGACCGAGCAAAGACGCGACATGGGTAATCGCCGCGCTGAGCGTGGTTTTCCCGTGGTCGACGTGACCGATAGTTCCGACGTTTACGTGAGGTTTAGTCCTCTGAAATTTCTCCTTTTCTGCCATAATCTTCTAACGTTTATATTTTTGTAATAAAAATTCGCGACTTTTTCTAATAATTAACAATACAGAGATTGTATATAAGAAGTAGCTTTAGTGTCAAGGGGTGGAGGGATAAGCTGCCACCCCAGCTCCTCGGGAGCACGGCGTCCTTTTGCTCCCGCGGCAAAAGTCGCCTGGTTCTCGCCGATTCGCAAGGCGTCTGACGGCTCTGACGCAACCATGCGTCAGGCCAGCCGAATCGGCTCCGAAACGCTCCCCGTGGAGCAGGGCGGTAGCTCTTTCTTTCGCGATTTTTTGAGGTGGTGGTTTGGTTTGAGCAGCGCGGAATGAAAACACCCCAAGTGTGGGGTGTTTTATTTTGCTAACTGGGAAGCTTCAAGCCGGTGCGCTTTTCAAATGCGGCGCGGTTCCAGCCGGCGGCATCCAGCTCCGCGACGGTCGTTTTGATGGCGCAGGCCAGATTGACCAACAAAACGGTCCCCGCTTCGATTTCCCGCTGAATTTTTTCCGCGCGATTTTTTGTTTTTTGCTGCTTGGTTTCCGCACGCCTGATCTGCCAAAGCAGCTTCTCCAGCCGGATCTTGATCTTCCGCGTATCAGATCCGCTAGCCAGCGTTTCCATTGGCGGTCTCCTTTACGGGCCCTTTCTCAATTCCGATCACTGAAACGACCGGGCACGTTCTCGTCTTGAACGCCTTCCAGCCTTCAGAAAGAATTTTTCCGATGACCGTGGTGCGGAGCGACTTGATCCCGACAAACATGCCGAAGATCATTCCGAGCACCAGCGCGATCCCGACAATAAATCCGAGTATGATCCCGGCGTACATCAATCCGTTCTTTTGCAATGCCGCCCAGTACGCCGACAGCGCTTCCGAAAAAGGCATCTGCTCGGTAAATTCCAGCATTGGGGCGCAGAATCCGCCAAATCCGACAAGGATCGCGCCGCTCAATCCAAAGAAAAACCATTTTCCCGCCTTGCTTTGAGTTTTCACGCCTGCAACGAATGCCCCGGTAAAACTTCCGATACACACAATAATTGAGCAGAGCGCGATCCAGGGATGCTGTATTCCATTTCGGAAATGAAGCGGCGCATCGCCTGCGATACTTTTTATAACAGCGATGCCGCAGAAAACCGCTCCGGCCGCCATTGCGATGACCCCGAAGCTGACCGAGAGACTGAACCACGTGAGCCAGAACAATCCGCAGACATTCAACTTCTTCAGGATGCTGTCATCTTTTTCTGCTTCTCTGTCGCACCAGAACGTGGCGAATTTAATTATCGAATGGTCTTTGCCAACCAGAATCTTCCCGTCTTTTATGGTGCCTTTCAGGAACGACAGAAGGAATACGGCGATCGCCGGAAGCGCGAACAGCGCGCTGGCCCAGACGATAAACATCCTTCCCAAAGTTGGATTGCCGGAGTTATCCTTCACCGCGTCCCAGAGCAGCCAGTCCGCAGCGCCCGCGCCCACCGCGATCAGCGCCAGGATTATTCTCGCGAACAGCATACAGATCCCCTTTCAAAAAAACTGGATTCACAATAATAAAAACCGCCGGATTTGTCCAGCGGCTTTTATTTTTTCCCTTCTTTGATCAAAGCGGCAACATTCTGTGGCACCGGCTCGTAGTGATCGAATTCCATCGTGAAGTTACCGCGGCCCTGGGACATGGAGCGGAGCTTGGTCGCGTAGCCGAACATTTCGGAAAGCGGCACCATCGCGTCCACTACTTTCAGACCGCCGAGCCGGTCGCTCATCTCTTCAATACGGCCGCGCTTGGAACTCAAGTCGCCGGTTACATCGCCGAGATAGTCGGCTGGAGCAATGACCTGGATCTTCATGATCGGTTCAAGAATGACCGGCTTCGCCTTGTTGGCGGCATCTTTAAATGCCATGGAGCCGGCGATTTTAAACGCCGCTTCGGACGAGTCCACTTCATGGAACGATCCGTCAAAGAGCGTCACTCTCACGTCGATCATCGGATATCCGGCGACGACGCCCTTCGTGATGGCTTCCTTCACGCCTTTTTCAATCGGAGCAATAAATTCTTTCGGCACCGAACCGCCCTTGATCTCGTTGAGGAATTCGAAACCCTTGCCGCGTTCCATCGGTTCAATCTTCACCCAGGCGTGGCCATACTGACCCTTACCGCCGGACTGCTTGATGTATTTACCTTCGCCTTCGGCCTCACCCTGAATTGTTTCTTTATACGCAACCTGCGGACGCCCGACGTTGGACTCCACGCCGAATTCGCGTTTCATGCGGTCGACAATGATATCCAAGTGCAGTTCGCCCATGCCGGAAATGATCGTCTCCCCTGTTTCCAAGTCACCGGTGACCCGGAAAGTCGGGTCTTCGTCGGCCAGACGCCGGAGCGCCAGTCCCATTTTTTCCTGGTCGGCTTTCGTTTTCGGCTCAATGCGGATGCCGATAACCGGTTCCGGAAACTTGATCTTCTCGAGTGTTACCGGATGATCAGGATCGCAAAGCGTGTCACCGGTGGTGGTGTCCTTCAGTCCGACAAGCGCGCCAATCTCTCCCGCGTAAATTTCGTCGATTTCCTCGCGCTGGTTGGCGTGCATCTTCACGATGCGGCTGACCCGCTCGGTCTTTCCTTTGGACGAGTTCAGAATATAGCTTCCTTTTTTCAGTACACCGGAATACACGCGGAAGAATGTGAGCGAACCGACGAACGGATCGGTCGCGATCTTGAACGCGAGCGCGGTAAACGGTTCGGCGTCGGACGCTTTGCGGCCGAGCTCGGCGCCCGTATTCACGTCAATGGCTTTGGTCGGTTTGATATCGAGCGGCGACGGGAGATAGTCCACCACACCGTCGAGCACCAGCTGGACACCCTTATTCTTGAGCGCGGAACCGCAAAAAATCGGGATGATCTGCACTTTCAGGCAGGCGGCGCGAAGCAAACTCTTCAGAGTGGCAAGATCCGGCTCCTTGCCATCCAGGTAGTCGCTCATCACTTTTTCGTCCTGCTCCACGATTTTCTCCATCAGCGCGTGGCGGTACTTTTTGGCTTCCTCGTGCCATTTTTCAGGAATATCTTTTTCAATGATTTTTTCGCCCTTCTCTCCTTCAAAATAGTAGGCCTTCATCCGCATCAGATCGATCACGCCTTCGAAATTGGATTCGGCGCCCATCGGGATCTGCACCGGAATCGCGTGCGGGTTGAGCCGCTCCTGGATAGACTTCACATCGGCGACAAAGTCGGCGCCCATACGGTCCATTTTATTGATAAAGCAGATGCGCGGCACGCCGTAGTCGTCGGCGTAGCGCCAGTTGGTTTCGGATTGCGGTTCCACGCCGGATACGCCGTCAAAGACCACCACCGCGCCGTCGAGCACGCGGAGAGAACGCTTTACTTCAACAGTAAAGTCGATGTGGCCGGGAGTGTCGATCAGGTTGAAGCGGATTTCTTTGTTCTTGTCGCCGTGCGCGTAGGTCGGGATCCAGAACGCGGTCGTCGCAGCGGCGGTGATGGTGATGCCGCGCTCACGTTCCTGTTCCATCCAGTCCATCACGGTGTCACCGGTGTGTACTTCGCCAATCTTGTGGGATACGCCGGTATAAAAAAGCACGCGTTCGGACACAGTGGTCTTGCCCGCGTCAATGTGGGCGATAATGCCAAAGTCACGGATTCTGTCTAATGGATATAATCGGGGCATATAGGACTTGTACGTCCTATAGGACTTGTACGTCCTATAGGTTTACCACGAAAAGTGGGCAAATGCTCTGTTCGCTTCGGCCATGCGGTGCATATCCTGTTTCTTTTTGATCGCAGCGCCTTCGTTCTTGGAGGCCAGGATGAATTCTTCCGCGAGTTTGGAGGCCATCGGCTTTCCTTTCTTCGCGCGGGCGGCGGAAATAATCCAGCGGGCGGCGAGAATAAAACGCCGGTCCGGGCGGACTTCCACCGGCACCTGATAGTTGGCGCCGCCGACGCGCCGGGTCGCGGTTTCCACCGCCGGGGCGGCGTTCTCCATCGCTTTTTCAAATAATTTCACCGGATCCTCCTTCGTATCCTTCTGGATTTTCTCAAAGGTGTTGTACATGATCTTCTCGGCGGTCGCTTTCTTGCCGTCCTGCATCAGATAGTTAATAAACCGGCCGATGACCACGCTGCCATGTTTCAAATCCGGCTTTTTCTCTCTCTTATAGTTTTGTTTCTTTCTCATTGTGGTTTATTGCGCCGCTTTCTGTTTCTTCGCACCGTATTTTGACCGCTGCTGATGGCGTTCATTGACACCGGACGTGTCCAGCACGCCGCGGACGATATGATACCGCACGCCCGGAAGGTCTTTCACGCGGCCGCCCCGCACCATCACGATGGAGTGTTCCTGGAGATTATGTCCCTCGCCCGGAATATACGCAGTGATTTCCATGCCGTTGGTAAGGCGCACACGGGCGACTTTGCGCAAAGCTGAGTTCGGCTTCTTCGGGGTCGTGGTGAAAACCTTCACGCAGACGCCGCGTTTGAAAGGCGCCGCCACTTCCATCGGGCGGTTCTTCAGAAAATTAAAATACCGCGTCATCGCGGGCGCTTTCGATTTATAATTGATTTTCTTGCGTCCTTTGCGGACAAGCTGTCGAATCGTCGGCATAACAATATGTAGAAGACACTATAGCAAAAAGCCGCGGCGCAAGTCAAACCCTTGCGCTAGAACGCAACCGGCATTCCGGTAAAGGCGCGGAATACCGTTTCAACTATGGGAAGAATCAGCTGAAAACCGAAGAAAATAAAAATGATCAGCAGCCAGAAACCGTAACGGGACAATGCCTGCTGGATTCCATACCAGCTCCGCGGCAGAAGGGCAAAAAAAATATTGGAACCGTCCAGGGGCGGCAGCGGCACAAGGTTGAACACCGCCAGCAGGATGTTGATGAATACAATATAGGAAAGGGCCATTCCGAGTTCCGGCGAAGCGCCGGAAAACCCGCGGATAACCAGGCCAAACACGCCGGCGATCGCCAGATTGCTCAACGGGCCGGCCAGCCCGATGAGACCCGCCGCCCGCCGGGGATTTTTTAAATGATAGGGATTATACGGCACGGGCTTCGCCCAGCCGATGACAAAGGCGCCGTGGGAAAGAATGAAGAGCGTGAGGGGAAGAATGATTGAACCGAAAAGATCCAGATGTTTGAACGGATTGAGAGTGAGCCGCCCGAGATCGCGCGCGGTCGTGTCTCCCAGCGAAAGCGCCGCCAGCCCGTGCGAAACCTCGTGAATGATCACGGAAAATATCAGCACCGCGAGCTGAAATACCAAAAGCGTCAGATCCATATCTTTATGTTAGCGGAAAAACACACCGAAGAATATATTCAGCAGGTCGCCCAGATGCGATTCGGATCCGATCCGGCTTGAAGGCGCGCCGGCGGCCGAGGCGGGCGGGAGGCAGAGATGCCCGTCCCAGGTACCGCCATACTCGGCGCAGTGTTCCTGCACCTGTTTCAAAAGTTCTTCCCGGCTGCTTCCGTTAAACGGGAAACTTCCGGAGCCGCCGGTGGATGTCGCGGCATTTGCCGCTGACGCGGGTGGAATACAGCGCGCGCCGTCCCAGGCGCCGCCGTATTCGACGCAGTGTTCCTGGAGAACCTTGGCGTGATCTTCTTCGCTTCCACCACTGCGGATATCGCTTTTATTCTTACGCAATTCTTCGAGCATGTTCTGCGCTGCTTCTTTGGTAAGATTGCCAAACTGCGCGGCAAAATTGGCGCACTCGTATTCATGTGAAGGATCAGAGCAGTACTGCCGGCATTGATCCTCGGTGGTACACCCGCCCGGTCCTCCGGCTGTTTCCACCTGCCGCTTGAGATTCTGGCCGCGTTCGAGCTGCTGGGCCTGGCTCTGGGAAATTAATTTCCGGTCTTTCGCGAACTGAAGACACTCGTCGCGGTGCGCCGGATCTTCGCAATAGCGCTTGCAAGCCGTCCCCTTGCAGCCGCCGGGACCGGTTTGCGTTAAAAATTTTTTGGCCTTCACTCCGTCCTCTTTGGAAATCAGGCCGTGTTTCGTGCCGAAATCCAGGCATTCCTGCACGTGGGCCGCGGTGTCGCAGTAGCTCCGGCAGGAACTTTCTGAATCGCATCCGCCCGGCCCGGTCGCCGGCAGTTGCCTGGCCTGTTTCGCTTTTTCTTTCGGAGCCAGTCCGTGCGCCGCGGCGAAATCGGCGCAGGCCTGCGCGTTGGCCAGGATATCGCAGTACGCGCGACATGCGTCCACGGATCCGCAATTTCCCAATTCCGAAATCGGGAAGGTGAAATTAAAAGGATTCGCCGCGAGCGCCACCGCGGCACCCGCAAAAAACACCACCGCAGTAATCTTACAAAAGTTTAATTTCATTTGAACGGATTGAACGAGTTATTTTCAAACGGATTGGTCGTCACATTCTGCAGAGGATTCTGCGCGTTAAAAGGATTTGCCTGCTCGGCCGCGAGCTTAGCCGCCGCTTTCGCCGTTTCTTCCCGGGCGGCGAGTTCCGCGTTTCTCGCCTGAATGGAAGCGGCATAAAAATATCCGGCGATGCCAAATGCAAGTATCGGAATAATAATCAGCACCGCCGACTTCGATGTCATAGAAACATTATAGCAAACACGCTCGCGGCTCTTCTCCTCGCCAGGACGTCGGGTTACAATCCTGGCTGCGGGAAAAGCCGCTCGCCTATCTTTTTCCTGAAATTAAAAAGCCCCCGAGATTGTCAGGGGCGCGCTTGCGATCATTTGTCTTTCATAAAGCAATTACTGCAGTAGTAACAGCCGGCATCCACTCCGCACGACGTGCAGACAACCTTGTAGAGCGACCGGTACTCAACCGTCCGTCCGGACTTTTTGGCGTCCTCAATGCCATGTTTCATGCCGCCGGAAATTCCGCGGTCCACATAGATGGCGGACTTCTTCACCACCGCGCGGAACGCCAGCCCGGCCTCAATACCATGCTTGCGCTCTTCCGGAATCGCATCGTCCAGCACGCCCGGCTGGGTGTAGAGCAGATGGCTCGCGAACGGCGCCTCGCCGCGGAGCAGGCAGTCGCGCAGGCACGCCCGCGCGTACTTCACGTTCTCTTCCACCTCGCCGGCGTATGGGCTTTCCATGATCACAAGTTCCACAGCGTATCCTTTCCAAGAACTACCGGGAATCTTACACGAATCTCTTACAAATTAAAATCCCGCCATGTAATGACGGGATGGTTTGGTTATTCCCGATCTTTTTTCTTGTAGTAACCGGTGAGGTGCTTGATGAATTCGTCGCCGAAATTCCGCGGGCTGAACGGGAATGGCAGCCACTCCTTCACCGATGTCGTCCAGGCCGCGAGGAGCGCGCCTCCGAAAAGCGCGTTATGCGGCTGGAACTGCTTCTCGTCATACGTAAGGAGATGCACGGGCGGATCATGTTCTTTCCCCGCCATCAGTTCGCCCTGAAGATTCAGCTCCATCAGATGCTGGCGGTCCTTGTACATCACGTGCGGCGGAATGCCGTCGCCCGCGCTCGGGCCGGCGATCACCACTTCCTTGATGCGGGCGCTCCGGTCACGCCTGGCCTGCCGGACCGCGTCGCGGAGCGCGTAGATCGGATGGTATTCACACATCACGTCGTGCGCTCCATAGAACACGCCTCCGATGGTGTCGATCATCGCGAAATACCGCCGCTCGGGATGCACGGTGCCCGGGGCGTAGGCGTCATTCTCTAACCGATGGGCGTGATTCACCACGCGGCGAAGTTTGTGGTCGAATTCACTCCGGAGATCCCCATAATCGAGGTCGCGGGCAATAGGCGGATCGAAAAGATAATTACTCATCTTCACAACCACCGCCAAACCGCCTTCCGCCGAGCCGGTCACGATCTCAAAATCTTCGCCGAGATCTTCCAGCATAATGTCGCGGCAGTTTCCACAGGGGTTCGCGATGTGTTCCGGGTTGCCGGCGATAATACCAAGCACCAGACCTTTATGCGGCGTGCGGGGACGGCCGTAGATCGTCCGGAATGCCGCCACCGCCGACTCTTCGCCGTGGATGGCCTGACACCAGCCGTATTCAATATTGCCGGCTTTCATGAACGGCCATGGGCTGTCCTGCACGCCGATGCTTTCTTTCACGAAGTAATTGGAAAACGGCGGATTCGCTACGTTGGATGAAGCCGCGCGTTCCAACGCTTCCTGATATGAATCCATGCGGCCGCGTTGCGCTTCAGACAGCGCCACGAACTCCACCTTCCCATTGCCGATTCTCCGGATCGTTTTGAATTCCCACGTTGGCAAAAGTCACCTCCACATGAAATGAACTGCTGTCATATTATCCAACAAAAAACACCCCGTCCAGTATGGGGTGTTGCGTGGCTTACGCGAATGACTCGGTGAAATTGAAGATTTTGGAAAGCACCTCGCAACGGTCTTTGTCCACTTCGGCCATCACCTTATCGGTGTGGCCCATCGTCTCCCAGGTTTCCACCGGAATCCAGACGCCTCGGAACTCGGGCCGCGCCTGCAGTGCCGGCAGAACATCCTTCTTGTAATCATTGCCGATCGCGAACGCGGAGTCGGGATGATGCCGGTCAAGAATCTCGCCGAACACTTCCGGATCCTTGTTGGTTTCCACGATCTTCACTTCGTCAAAGATGTTTTTGACGTGCTGTTTCAGCGCGCTCGCCTCAAAGGCCAGGACCTTTTTCTCCTGAACGCGCGGATCGCCCTTCGTAAGAACCACATTCCTGTGTCCCTTGTCCTTGAGACGCCGCAGGACCTGGACCGCGCCCGGTTTGACCTTGTCCTCATAGCGGCTTTCGTCAAACGCCTGCATGCCGATATCCCACAACCGTTTCTCAATTCCGGACACCGGCTCCAGATTGGACTTGGCACAGATCCGCCGGTAGAGCTCCACCATGCTTCCCGGAAACCGCTCCATCGTGTAGCCAAACGCTTTGCCGGTTTTCGGATTGATCTCTTTCACGCGCGCGTGGTCAATCTCCTGCTCCAGCGCGATGATCGCGGTCACGTGCGGCGCCGCGCACCCGAGCTCTCTGATGACCAGACTGCAGGCGTCCAGCAGGGGCTGGGCATAGTCATGCACATTGTCAATCAGCGTGTCGTCCAGATCCCAGACAAAAAGCTTCATACCGGACTCCGTTTTAAAAAACTAAAAATATCCTACCCCACCGCAAGAAATTTTACAATTAATAATTTTAAATTTTCATTGAATTTTCAATGAAGCAATAAATAAATTAGCCAAAAAATCCGCCGGCAAATATAAGATTGCTTCTCCCACATATAGGATCCTATGCGTGGGATCGCAATGACGTGGGGCGAATGGTTTTCGAGAGACTAAAAGCGAAGTGCAGCCCTCGTTCTCTGTTCGAGGGCGAAACGGTCTCGAGAAAACCAGGCGGCCGAAGCCAAACTTCCTTTGCAAACAAAAATCCGCCCGAAGGCGGATTTTTGCACTGGACTACCAGTTTCCACGAGACTCGCCACGGGGAGCGCGGGGCTCCATCGGGCGGGCTTCGTTGACTGTGATCTTCCGACCATCGAGGTCCTTGCCATTGAACATATCAATAGCTTTGGTGGCCTCTTCGTCGTTCTCCATCTCCACGAAGCCGAAGCCACGGGAGCGGCCGGACATTTTGTCCGTAATCACAGTGGCAGAAGAGACCTTGCCGGCGGCAGAGAAAGCATTTTTCAAGCTTTCATCGGTCGTCGCCCAGGCCAAGTTGCCTACATATAATTTTTTAGCCATTTATAATTTGAATCTAACCTTATCGTTGTAAGCACTAACTCGACGCTCCAGCGGCCGCTTGGGCCGCACGAACACTTACAATAGATGTAAGCGTACACGGGCAGGGCCAAAAAGTCAATCCCTCTTACTTTGTAGGGCTGGCCGCCTGCTGCGAAGCGTCATGCCGCGTCTTCAATATATTAGTGAGCGAATTGAAGTACTGCGCCTGGCGCTGAAGAAGATCCTGGACTTTGAACGTCTTCAAACTGCCCTGTTGGGCCTGAAAATCCGCCTGCACCGCCGCGGAAAAGGCGCCGAAATCGCTCGTCGTCAGGAAGCGGTACCAGGGCGCGTTGATCTTGAGATTGCCATCTTTGTCGACGACCGCGTGGAGATTCATGGTCATCGGGAAAATGCCGAAGAGCTTCGCCGAATGCTGGTAGCCGACGTCCACGTGATCTGGCGCGATATCAACTTCAGAGATGTTTTCATCGCCCTCCGCCTTGGCCTCCGTATTTTTTTCGAAGTCCTGGACGCGCTGCGCCGAAATGCCGGCCCCCCAGCCGTCTGCCGCCACGCTCAAATTTTTGATATTGGAATGGCTGTTATTGATCGCGGCTTCGGCGTCTGTCGTGACGGTTATGGTTTTTTTGTTGACCGTCGGCAGCACCCGCTGGGACGCGCCGTCCCCGTTCACACCCCCCGTCTGCACGCGGACTCCGGCGGAAACCCCGTCGCCGTTCACGTCGCCGGCCTGCACCTGAAGATCGGCGCTTCCGCTCTGCACCGCCTTGTAATCGGATGCGGTTCCCGCGGGCTGAAGATCCGGATGCGCGGTCACTCCGGCGTCATAGGAAGACTGGGCTCCCGCGAGCGCCGCCGAGATCATAAACCCCGCAATAAGTAGTATGGTTTTTTTCATAGCGCTGCTAGGCAACATTGGTATTCACTGACGGTTTCGGACGGAGCCACCACTGCAGCAGAAACGATCCGAGCAGCGCGGCCAGCCAGCCGGCGCCGACCATCATTTCCAGTTTTTGCTCGCGGATTTCCACTTCTTTCAGCGATTTCGCCGCGATCACATACCCGGTCCGTTTCGTAGTGACATTATTGAAATACACCACCACCAACGCTTCTCTCACTCCGCGTTTCGGCTCCCAGGTAACGCGATCCTCGCCGTTCGCTTTCGTGAATTCGAACACGCCTTTTGGCGGCACTGGAGTCGCGCCATCAAGCACCCCCGACGAGTACAGTTCCTTCCCCGTGTCATCCAGGATAATGATGACCGGTGACAGGCTCTTCGCGAGGTCAACTTTCGCGGTCGGCAGATTAAACTGCTGCTGGCCGCTGGAGAGCTGGAGCGCGAGATCTTCCGCGATCTGGATCTGCGGATCATTGGCCGACTGCCGGTAATTCTGCTGGACCGTTCCGTATATCATCCCCGACACCACCGTAACCGCGGCCGCGAGCGGCAGCCAATGTTTGAAAATAGTCATTCCTCAATTCTAGCGCATCCCCGCGATAAATAAAAAAGCCCCACCTAGTGGGGCTCGACGAACATGCCGCAGGAAGCTTTCACGTCGCGACCGACGCGGGTGATTTTCTTGATGTTGGAAAACGGCAGGAGTGCGCGGATCGCCTCGAGATTGCGGTCAATGACCGCTTCATCCGATTCCCGGCCGTATTTTTCGCTGTAGGGATTATACCGCACGATCGCGATGTCCACGCGCAGCTTCGAATCCCGGATCCGCCAGCACATCGGCGCGATGTCTCTCTCGATGCTGTCGTTCTCGCCTTCGATGAACGCCCAGTGGAACTTGATCATCTCCCGGGTGTTCCGCTGGTATTCCAGAAGAATCGCGAACGCCTCGTCGAGCGGCATCGCCCGCGGCAGCCACTTTTTCCGGAACTCGTCGTGGATGCTGTAGATCGAGTAGTAAATCTCCGGATGGACGATCGGAAATACTTTACTCAGCGAATTTCCCGAAAAACTTTTCGGAAGGATCGTGGAGATGAGGAAGCGCGGGATCAGCTGGCGGCTCACCGCCACCTTGCCCATCTTGTAGAGCAGATCCTCCCCGTCCGCAAGGAAGAGCGGATTGTCGAGCGCTTCGCCGCGCGCCATGAAGTTGAAATGAACCTTCCCGGCCGGCGGACAATCCAGGTCGTAGTGCCGGAACACCGCGTTGACCTGGTCGAGATACTGCGTCGCGGTAACATTCCGGAACTTGTTCTGCCCGCTGGCCGTGAGATGACACATCCGGCAAGCCTGGCCGCAGCCGGTCTGCGACGAAAGATAGCAGGCGAAATATTCCGGCGCGCGGCGCACGTAGCGCGCCTCGATGAATCCGGGGAATTGTTCCGGGTCTCTGAATACGAAATTCACGGAGTAATCTTCCAGACTCCGGAGCGTCTCCATTTCCATAGGGACTCCTTTCTCAATTCAAAAAACTGTAAGCAGTGTACCAGACCCGCGGCGCGCTACTCAAGAGAACGGATCCGGTTCTGGATTTTCCCGATGAGAATTTCCTTTTCCCGCTTCTGCATTTCTTCGTCTTCTATGGAGCCGATCATCTTCCGGGTCGTTTCAAACATTTTAAAATCCTCCGGCTCCAGCTTTCCCGATTTTTCCAGATCGGCAAGGTTTTCGAACAACGTATCGAGACGGTACTCGAGATCCGGCTCGGCTTCGCCGATTGCTTCCGGCTCCGCGGCTTTCTCAAAGTTGTTCTGCATACGGGTATTGTAGCAAAAATCCGGGGGCTATCCAACCAGCCGCTCGATCCCCCAGAAGATGCCAATGACGGAAATCGCCGCCGCCGCCAGTCGCGTCAGCCGGTAATGCCATTTCGTATTCCGGAGCAGGAGCAGGACCGGCACGAAGACGCTGATCAGCGCCAGCTGGCCGATCTCGATGCCCGCGTTGAAAAAAAGCAGCGAGGAAAGGAAGCGGTTCGCGGGAATACTGACTTCCTTAAGGGCACCGGCAAATCCCATCCCGTGGATCAGGCCGAAAAAAAATACCGTCGCCAGCTTCGCGCGTCCTTCGCTTCTGCGGAGCAGGACGGTAACGATTGCGACGTAGGCAATGGAAAACGCGATGAGCGGCTCGACGATCCGGGAACTTAACGTAATCAGCAGAGTTCCGGAAAGAATAAGGGTGAGGCTGTGGGCGACGGTAAAGGCGCTGGTCAGTTTCATAATTTCCTTCAGCGAAGCGAACGTGAGAATAGTGGCGATCAGAAAGAGAATGTGGTCGGTGCCGGTAAAAATATGATTGATCCCGAGCGTAACGAATTCCCGCGCATTCGCGAAAAATCCCCTGTCCTGCCCGGCGTCGGCAACCAGTGCGGCCGCCTGCGCCGGCACCACGCTATGCAGGAGCGCGTTCTGTTCGTCGATCCAGGACTGGATCTGCTCCGTAGTCGCGGCCGGATGGGCGTCCAGATATTCCTGGAACCGGGCGGGAAGGATCGTATGAGCGGCGGCCGTGTATGCCCAGATCAGCGCCAGGCAGATGCCGCCGGCCGCTATACACAACCGCACCAGCATTCTTTTCCCATATGCTGCGGGTGCTCGCACCGCGCGCAATTTATCTGACTTTTTGTCATAGTGTGTTCGATATAATTTTCCGTGACCTTTCTTCCGGCCGGGCGTTAGGCGGTGCAGCCGCAGACGGCGCAGGTGGAACCCGAAGTATGTTCATGCCCGCACACGACGCATTTATTGACGTTATTTTTCATGAGCGTAGTTGTTGTTGGACCTTTCACTTTTATTGTACTAAGAAAATTGTTGCTCCGGGCGGCATATAATGAAGAGAGAGGGAAAAGGTCGCAAAACGCTTGCAACAATAATGAAAATTTTACGGGGAACAATAATGACGGGCGCAGTCCTTGCGGCGCTCGCGGGAGGAACGGCGGCGTATCTTCTGTATAACAACCGGGGCGCCAAGAACCGCAAACGGATGAAAGGCTGGGTTCTGAAAATGAAGGATGAGGTGCTCGACCAGATCGACGACTTCAAGGAGATCGGCCAGGATGCCTATGAACAGATCGTGGAAAGCGTCGCCAAACGCTACGAAGGCATGAAGAATATCAGCCGGCAGGAATTGTCGTCCGTGGTGGATGACCTGAAAAAGCAGTGGAACCGCGTCACCACGAAATCCACCTCCGTCTAGCAATAGAAAAATCCCGCCCTTGACGCTTCAGGACGGGATTTTGATTTTTGTATTATACTGTCATAAAGGTCGTCACATAACCTTTACTACTATGGACAATCAAAACAACTGCCAGAACGACTGCTGCAAGAATCCCTGCAATGTGGATTGCGGCGGCGGAATGCATCACCGGATGTACTGGGGACGCCGGTATCTGGTCGTCCGCTGGATCCTCGGCGCGGTCCTGCTCGGCCTCGTATTCACGATGGGCGTGAAAGTCGGCGAATTCAAAGCCCTTTTTGAAAACCAGTTCGGCGGCAACTTCTTCTATCACCGGGTCATGCCGATGATGGGGACGGAGATCTATGGCGGCGCGACCGGCGGCTATGGCGCGGCGGGCGAAGCGGTCCCGGGAACGTCTGCCGGTTCCGTTATCAGGAAATAGCGGGCGCTAAAAAATCCCCTTGGCGGGGATTTTTTAGTTGACGCGTTATTGCAGCTTCGCGAGCAGTTCGTCGAGCCGCTCGAAACCCTCCCGGACGCCGCGCTCCATTCCGGACTGGATCATGCCGTCGCGGTCGGCGACCGACTGAAAGACGGCCTGGGCGGTAACTTTTGTCCGGTTACCGGGCAACGCTTCAAACTTCGCGGTCTGAAGGATAACGTGGCCCTTTTCCGGAAGCCCTTCGTATTCAAACGTGTCGATGATCCGCTCGGGAGTCGCCATCTCATGGGTAACGCCGTGGAATGCGAAGATGTTCCCTTTATCATCCTTCTGGACAAATCGCCAACTGCCACCGCTCCACGGCTCGAATTTTTCTATGAGCGTCTCATAGCCGCGTGGCCCGATCCATTGTTTGTAAAGTTCTTTTTCAGTATACGCCCGGAACACCAGCGCCCGCGGCGCATCAAGCTCTCGGACAATGAAGAGCTCCTGCTTCCCCGGTTCCGCAATGATAATGGTGTTGTTCATATCTATTACATTTTTTTCGGCTGCAGCATGCTGACGCGGTTGCCTTCGGTATCCATTATGGAGATCCATAATCCCACGCCCGGAATATCCTGCGGCTCCATGGAATTTTTGCCGGATTGATCCATCGCGCCGAGAATCTTCCCGCCGGCGGCTTCAACTTCTTTCATTGACTTGCGGATGTCGTCCACCGCAATCACTACCGAGGGCGCGTGCGAAAGCGGGTTCTCTGTCTTTTGATAAAAACCGCCGTTGATCGCGCCGGGGGTCTGGACCATCCCTTTCTGGTCAGTTTTTGTAGTGTGCGCCACTACATAATTCCCCATTTCCTTTCCCATCTGTTGCATCTCCCAACCGAACACCCCCGAATAGAACTGCTTCATCCTTTCCCGGTCATGATATCCCATCTCGAAATGCACCACTGGATCCATTTTTTTATTCATATATTTTTATTATATATCAAAACCCAAGGCCTTCTTCCACGAGAATCATCCGCACCTTCCGGCCCATCCGGGTATTCTCTTTTTTGAAAATGACGATCTTGGAGATCTGGGTGTGGGACTTGTACGTCTCCATCATGCGCGCATCTTCCAAAGGAGTGACGTATTCTTCCAGCCGCTTCATCCCTTCCGCGAGCGTCGGGACGATTTTTTTCGTGCTGACCATGAAGATTACATTCGGCGAAGTAAAGACGATATGCGGAAGCTGGCTGCCGGAATTGGACGCAATGATGGACTCCCCGCCTTCCGTAAGCGCGTGCACGCTCCCGAGATAGAAATCGGAAAGCACACCCGCCTTCCGGATCGCCGCCCGCTTCACCGGATCGGATTCGGCGGTCACCGCCGCGTGCAAATTATTCCAGCCGTGCTGGCCCGACTTCAGATATTCCAGATAGCCGATCTCTTCCAGCGTCTTGGACGCGCCATTCATCACCGACGCTCCGGCCGGGATCAACGCTTTGATCTTCTCGAGCGCTTCCGCGCCATTCTTCACGACGATCGGCTCAATCCCATTGAGCCGAAGAGCTTCGGCAGTCTTCGCGACAGATTCTTTTGTAGCAAGTGCGGTGTAGGACATTTAACTACTATATCACCTAGCATCTAAAAGTTGCTCCTTATTGCTGGATCAGAAACATATATAAATCCACCGAAGTCGCGCAATCCATTCTTTCCAATAACTGCGAGGAGAATCTTTAAATCAACTTTAGTGGTGCCTGCATTTTTTAGAAATAAAAATCCACCTTCTTTATTGC
Organism: uncultured Candidatus Saccharibacteria bacterium; assembly: GCA_964637575.1. Classification (GTDB taxonomy): domain Bacteria; phylum Patescibacteriota; class Minisyncoccia; order UBA6257; family WO2-44-18; genus JAHFLQ01. Next base: position 7,921 of record CAZWVU010000002.1, on the reverse strand, counting down.
CAAAAGGATGTCGTTGTGGATTTACAATCTCCAATTCTAGGGGTGCCTCCTTCAAAACACTCTGATTAAAATAGCTTAGAACTTTTTTATGGATCAAGTCTCGATAATTTTTATTAGCATCTTCGTCTTTAAAGTATTCGCCGTGCACTAATCTATTTCTTAGCCCGTTACCTGGGGCAAAAATCTCATCTGAAAGATTTTTTCCTAAAATTTTTTCTGTTAAGTCCGCTGGTTTAGGGAAGGTCTTTTTATCTCGACCCCTTACCATGGCCTCAATTGCTGAAAACATTATTAGCAACTTCGACGAGTAATTTTGAGTATTAACTGCGTCGTTCCAGTATTTATAAAATTCTTCTGGAATTTCGCTTTCCATCAACAGTATTTCCAGGGCTTTTTTTCGTTTTCCAATAGCATTAAACCGCCCCCCTCCACGTTTTTAATATGTCGATATAAGAAAACATCACTACCCTCTTTCTGTACTAGCCACGGCTCAAGTAAATAATCGACGTAGCATTGTCCGACTAAGGAAATCTTGGGCACTATATTTTCTAATTTTTTTCTAAATTGATTAATCGCATCAACTACGTTTTTTGCCTCTTCTTTTCCTTCAGCCAACCAGTAATTTTGCTGCCACCCATCATGAAAATTAAAATCCCAATGCGAAAACTTAATATCAAGAACGGAGAAGCTAGATGGTGAGCTGTCTTCTTCCATAACGGCATTGTTAGACAAGGTCTCTACGCGGTGCTCAATTCTATAGTTCATGTTCTTGAGATTAGGCTAGCTGTTTACCCAATTGGCGATGAAGCTCCAAATAAAAAATATGGCACAGATCCACATAAGAGCTCTCCCCGTGTCAGAATATTGAGCAAGTCCATTAATGTAAGTTGTAGTGCTTATGCCAACAATAAGGGCGGCTATGATTGAAATAGTCATTAAAACTCGCCATTTTTTACGCGGATTATGGGTCATGGGAGTTTTTATTATGATTACTGACCCACCAATACCGAAAACTGTAACCAGAAGCGTGCTTACCAAACTACTAAATACGTTGATAATTACCTGCATCATAAGCCAACTCTAACTTTCACTCATTACAAAGTAAATATAAATACCTTGTCTAAAAGTATTTTTCCGACTAATATTCAAATTGACTTCGCTCGACAGCCCATCGCAAGATGGGCCTCGGCGAGTCCACGGAGGCGTCGCATAGTGGTCTAGTGCACCATCTTGGAAAGGTGGCGTGCCGAAAGGCACCGTGAGTTCGAATCTCACCGCCTCCGCACTACAAATGAAGAAGATGCGGAGTTTGCTTTTTAGTCTTGATTTATGGGGGTTATTACTCGGTTTTTTTGGATCTATAATGTCTGCGACTGCTATAGGTGGCTTGCCGTTTGGTCTTACGGGATTCAAATCTTCAATTGGAAATGTTGATTTTAAAGTTGCCTATATAACAAATCCAAATTTGTTCGATTGGGGACTGCGCTTAATTGCGTTGGGATTTATTTTTCAACTTCTGAATAAAACAATTGAAACGTGCAGGAATAAATAAAATCCCCGCTTTGTTCAAGCGGGGAAAGTTTCTAGATCGTTTTGAGTTCGATGACAGTGAGTGTCATACTGCCGGCCACTCCCTTATCGAGCCCATAGGCCTCGGCAATGTCATCGAGCGCCTGGTCCCAATTCTTCGCACCGATATTGTTCTTCAGCACATGCGGATCATACACAAGATCCCGGACAAACCCATGCCACACTGAAACCACGCATGCCTGGCCGATCACCTCCGTCTTGTTGGGATCGTCGCCGATGGAAATGTTTACCGTAAAGCCCAGCTTGCGCATCAGCTTTTTCGCCCACTTGTGGCCGAGCCGAATTGTCACAAATCTCCTGCCACGCTTTTGGTTCTTTTGAAAAAGATTGCGCAGTCCTTTGGTCCAACGGGATTTCCTGCCGTACCAGTTCAGCGTGATCAATCCATTCGCCATACTGATTCTCCAAAAGTTCTGCGATCAGGATAAATAAAATCCCCGCTTTGTTCAAGCGGGGCTGGTGTTACTTTTCGCCGGAGAGCGCTTTCCGGACACGCTCCATCTCCGCGTTGAAGGCCTTGCGGCTCGGATACCAGCTGAGCAGATACTTTCTCAGCATCTTCGCGAGCACCGGCACGCCGCGGCTGTCACAGCGGAAATTCGTGCCGTCGATATTCCGGTAGTGCCCTCTCCGGACACGGCCGCGGGCGGGCTTCTGCTTCTTCGCCTGATGCAGGGTGATCACGAAGACAACATCGCCGTCGGCCACCTCCACGAAGTTCCGGCGGAGAAATTCGATCCGCCTCCGGTCCGTCTTCAGATAGTCGTGCATCACGCCGCCGTAGTAATCCCGGATCTTCAGCGCGGGATTGAGATGGAGCGCCTTGGTCACCTTCCGGGCGTTCATGGATCCTCCTTCAAAAGTTCTGGGGTTAGAGTAACGGAGATCTTAAGTAGTTTCAAGGTGAGATTGCCGCGCTCACTGCGTTCGCTCGCAATGACAAAAGCAAGACTGACACGCGCCGGAGAAAAACAAAAACTGCCCGTGTGCTGGCAGTTTTTTTTATCTATTGGGGGGTTGAGAACACCTGCTGACTCCCGCTCGCCGTACCTGCCGAATTCCCCGACGTGACTATGTAGTAATACGTAGTGCCGGGATTCAGCCCGTTGATCTGAACGCTGTGATTGGTCACCTGATCGCTCATGCTCGCGTTCGACGTCGTGCTGTTCGCCGTAACGGGCGTGGCCGAAGAAAACCAGACCTTGCTGTCGGCCGCGACATCCGTCGTCCAGGTAATCCGCGCGGCCGTCCTGCTGACCTCGCTGACCACTACGTTGGAAATCATGGGAACGGTCGTTCCGGAGGTCGTAGTCGCCTGTGGCGTCATGAAGGTCTGCTGGGCGGAGGTTACCGTACCCGCCGCGTTGGTGGACGCCGCGATGTAGTAGTAGAGCACTCCGGGTGTCAGTCCATTCAGTATGATCGAATGGCTGGTCGACATGTCGGACGAGGTTACGGTCGGCGTGCCGCTGCCGAAGGTTACCGGCCCGGTGGAATACCAGACCTGGCCCGTCGCCGTCTGATCCGTCATCCAGTTGATCTGCGCCGATGAGCTGGTCACATTACTCGCCGACAATCCGGAAATAGTAATCGGCAGAGAAATGCTTCCCGTAGGAACGCCCGGCTGATTCGAGATCCCCGGCGGAAGTGTCTGTCCGGGAAGCGGCTGCGGAGTGAATCCGGGTTCGAATTTCGCCCGGATGCCGGGTGACACGAGCAGTCCCGGCGGAACCTGGCCTGACGATCCGGCGCCTTCCTGCAGAATCTGGTTGATCTTGACCATCGTTTGCGGCCCTACCTGACCCTCTTCAAACGTGCCGTAGCGTTGCTGGAAGCGGGAAACCGCCTGCGCGGTAAGCGGGCCGTAAAATCCGGTGACTAATCCTTCCGGATAAATCGTCGGATCGGTCGCCAGAAATTCCTGAAGCGTCCGCACGTCATCGCTCCGGTCACCCTGGGTCAATTCTCCCGACAGTCTGACTCCCGGCGGCTGACTGGCGACTCTTTGCGCCACCAGCTGCCGCAACGTATTGAGCTGCACGGTAAGCACCTGAATCAACTGCTCCAGCTGCTGGATTGTCTGCGGCGTAGTGTTTGCCGAAATAGCCTGGCCGGGAGCGGTGCCGGGAATGAGCAGACCCGTCGTCGGATCATAGAGCTGTGCCCACACCAGCAACGGGGCGCCGACGGCGCCTGCCAGCAGTGCCGCCGTCAGAAAACGTGTAAATTTGTTCATATTTTTATTAATGTTGTAACGACCTTTTTTGTTAAAGTTCTTTCGCGTGCAGGCGGCTGCTTCCTCGCGCAACCGCCTACACCTTCACTATATCATTGAAAAACCGGCTGATTTTTGTCATAGTAACGCCAGTTCACAGGAGGAATGGTATGGAAAAGAAGCGGATTTTTCTGATCTGTCCGGTGCGGGGCGTGCCCGATGACGTGAAAGCCAAGGTTGAGGCCTATGTGGCGAAACTGGAAGCCGAAGGTCACAGCGTCTACTATCCGGCGCGCGACACCGATCAGACCGACCCGATCGGTTTCCAGATCTGCCTGGACAACCGCTGGGGTATCCGGCAGGCGCACGAAGTGCATATCTGGTATCGCAAAGGATCACAGGGATCGGTCTTTGACTTTGGCATGGTCTTCCAGATAGAGAAAAAACTGGTCATCGCGAATCCCGGAGATCTTCAGCCAACCGAAGGCAAGAGTTTTGAAAACGTCCTCCTCGCCTATTCCGCCAGATGGAGATAAAAAATACCCCCGACACAATGTCGGGGGTTTATATTTATAAAAAGTCGGAATCCATATCCGGAATATCCAGCTCTTCAGAGGTGAGCGGACCGGCAGGATATCCGCACGCGAATCCAAGTTCGTGAGCGTACTTTTCCAGAAGCGCCACGGCGGTCATATTTTTCCGGGCAGCCTGGATCTCCGCCTGAATGGGATCGTTGAACGCGACGGTCTTCCGCCGGATTGCGCCGATCCCGATCTCGCCGATGATCTCCCGCCGCATGCAGTCGTAGGCAATGGACTGGATGTTGAGCGGTGTGCCGGTGAGATAATTCTCAATCGTCGGCGCTACTCCGCGGCGGACGATGGAATGTACCTTTTCGATCGGAATGAGATCCACCGACAGCGCGTCCCTGATCAGCTTGGGATTTTTGTAGTGATTTTCCTCAATCCTCCAGCCGGGCGGGACACACACCTTTTCTTCGAGCATCGTCACAATGAAATCGAAATCTGTATCCGCCGGCATAGGGGTCCGGTACATGATATTCGCAAGCAGCCGGAACACCGACCCGCCGGTCAGCCAGATTTTGCCGCACGATTGAATGCACGCGACGATCAACGCATCGCGGAAATTCTGATTCGCCATCAGACGCTTTTTGAATTCCGCCTCCACGCCGATCCAGACTTCGCCAAAATCCATTCGCTGCCTCCTTCATCTGAACGTACTGGCGGTATAGTAATGAAAAAACCCGCTCTTGTCGAGCGGGTTCAGATTGGGTTCGGTCAGCTTCCTAGGGCGCGTCGGCCACCGTAACGTGCGGCAGGCGCACCACGTCCGCCTTTTCGGCGGTGTGCGGAATCCGGAAGACGTTCTCCAGTTCGTAGGTCATCGCCGGCACCAGCGGAGTCGTTCCGTACCTCCAGTACGGATAACAGGTAGGTGCTCAGAAGTCCGGGCCGTAGACGGTATGGGGCGGCGCGGTGATCGGCACTCCGGCGATCGTCGGATCGGGATTCGTCGGATCGGCCGAGTACTGCGTCGTGCCGCGCGCCCAGACCGCCAACATCACCTTGTGATTGGTGTAGTCGGTCAGCCCGGTTGCCCAGTCCTGGTACCCGAAATCGCCGGTCTGAGTGTGCACTCCAAAAAGGTAGTCGTCCACGATGACAAATCCCCAGCCGCGGAGCGTCGAGCGCACCAGGTCGGGATTGAGCGTGGCATGCGTGGCGATGAAATTCTCCACCGCCGCGTCCACCGCCACCAGCGCGGAATCACGGGTCAGGTAGTCCGGATCCGAGGGGAAATAATCCCACTTCGGATTCTCCACGTGGTTCTGGAAACAGCACTGGAAGCAGACCGTGTACCCCATCGGGGTCTTGAAGGGCGTGCCGCCGACATCCATGAACGTCAGCTTGTGGTCGCCATGACCGGAGCTGCCGCTCAGGCCGCACGCCGGGATGAGCGTCGCCGCGAAGATTGCCAGCAGAAATCTGAACATGCGTATCTCCTCCTTCTATTGAAAAAACTAAATGCAGCGTACAAAAAAGCCCCTAATTTGTCAAGTAGGGGCTTGGGTTACTTTTTCTTGATGCCTTCGACGAGTCCGGCGGAAGTTTGAATCTGGAATTTGCCCTTCAGAGTCATTTCCTGAACGCTGGTAACGCCCATGTAGCTCATCGCGGAACGCATGCCATTGCGGAGATCGTCCATCACATCACGGACGGTTCCCGTGACCGGCACTTCTTCTTTGATACCTTCGGGGCGGCGCTCGCGGTCAAGCGTTTCCTGTTTCAGCCGCTCCTGTTGGGCGTGGAACGACGCGGAGCCGATATAGTCTTTCACGCGGAGACCCTGCTTATTGAAGTAGGCCTGGCCCGAGGATTCCTCGGTGCCGATAAAGAGCCGTCCCGACATGATCGCGTCAGCCCCGGCGATCAGCGCCTTGCACACATCGCCGGCGTTCTTGATGCCGCCGTCGGCGACGACTGAGCCGACCCGGACCGGGCCGTTGGCGCTCATCGCGGCCGGAGCATCCTGCTTCACGATCGCGGCGCATTTCGCCACCGCGGAAAGCTGGGGAATACCGATGCCGATCTCGCGGGTTCGGCAGGCGTCGCCGGGTCCCTGTCCGACCTTGATGATGTCGGCTCCCCACTCGAAGAGTGCTTTCGCACCCTCCGGCGTGGAAACGTTGCCGACCATCAGCGGAAGTTTCGGGTAACGCTTCTTGACCGCGATCACCGCGTCCTTCACGTTAACCGAAAACGCGCGCGCTGTATCGATCAGGAGCATACAGATGCCTTTCCGCATCTGGGCTTCCACTTCGTACAACCGCTCTTTGGTGAAATGCCTGCCGACGCCGATACTGCCTACTTTCAAAAAGCGGCCGTTCGCGTCGCGCGTCGCGTTGGGATGGTGGTTTTTGTAGAACAACCCGTGCGCGGTGATCAGCCCCGCGAGGCGGCCGTTGCGGCCGACCAGCGGAAGCTTTTCGATCCGGTGCTTCCGCAGAATTTTCCGCGCGTCTTCAAATGAAATGTTGCGCCGGGCTTTGTAAAGTTTTCTCTTTCCGCCCATGAGATCACCAACCAGCCGGCCATCGTCTTTCTCATACCGCCAGTCTCGCGTGGAAAGAATGCCGATCGGCCGGTAATCGTTGTCGACCACCACCAGACCGTAGATGCCGAATTTCTGCATCAGCTGCTTTGCCTGGCCGAGCGTTTTATTCGGACCGATGGCGAGGGGCTTGTCGATCAGCGCGCACTGCGCGCGGCCGACCCGCTCCAGAATTTCCAGCCGCTCTTTCAGCGAAAGCATCTGCGGCGGGATACCAAGTCCGCCGTGCCGTTCGATGGAGACGATCGCATTGGCGCCGGCGACGCAGGCCATGTTGGCGAGAATCACCGGCATTTCCAGTTCGATGCCCGCCAGTTCCACCGCGAAATCGTCAATCTCGGACCGCGACCGCACCTCCGAATACATTTCCGGAAGCGCCACGTCGCCGAAGGTGACATTGATATTCGCCGGCAACCCGCGGGTCTCCAGCCAGGCATTCACGTAATCGGCTTCGTCCGTGGTAAGCGCGTATTGTTTTTTCAGCGAACTTTGCCAATCCTTGGCCAGCTCCTGCTCCAACAGCTCCAGATCTTTTTCCATGCATCCCCCGTTTCTGAACTCAATGAACCTCATTGAGGATAAACAAAAACCGCCGTTTATTCAACGGCGGTTTTCAATCTGCGAAGTAATACTCTCTAAGTTTTAGAATCCGCCACCCATGCCGCCCATCGGCGGAGCCGGAGGTTCAGATTCTTTTTTCGGGATCTCGGTTACCGCGGCGCCGATGGTGAGATAGTTCGCGGCGACAGAGACGGCGTTCAGCAACGCGGTCTTGGTAACTTTGAGCGGATCCACGATGCCGGCGGCTTTCAGGTCTACTACTTTCTGGGAGCCGGCGTCAAAACCCTCCCAACCGGACTTGCCCGCCAACTGCTTCATTATGGAAGACGCATCCTGCCCGCTGTTCTCCAGAATGGAGCGGATCGGCGCTTCGGTCGCGGCGATCAGAATTCCCGCCGCGGCGGACTTGTCCGAATGCAGTTC
>CAZWVU010000001.1:0-170689 GCA_964637575.1 uncultured Candidatus Saccharibacteria bacterium | reverse complement strand
GTGCGCTCGCGTGGAATTGAACCACGACCTCATCCTTCGGAGGGATGCGTTATATCCGTTTAACTACGAGCGCGTACTGGCACTATTTAACCCCATCGCCAGCCCTATGGTCAACCATAGCATCAGCTGGCCGGAAACGGCTGTCCAGAGAAAATGATCGGTCAGGCCGAACAGCAGCAGCGCGCCGAGCATCAGCTTCGCGGAAAAAGATTCCAAATTTAAAATTTGGAATTTGGAATTTGGAATTAATAAACGTCCAACAAAGAACAAAAAGGTCAATGCGCCAAGCACTCCGATTTCAGAAGGGATCAGGATGTAAATATTATGGATCGGCTGGAATTGCCATGGTTCCGTCAGGCCGAATTTCTGGTATTCACCGGACTGCTCCGCATACAAGACCTGGTTGCCGATACCGACGCCGAGAAGATTATGCTCAATAATATCCAGGCCGATCCGGTTATATGCGGTCCGCAGCGTGACTGCCGGTTCGGAAGAAGAAATCTGGGCGCGCGCGGAAACGTAAGGCAAGAACGCAGAATATAGAAGGTAAAAAGCGGCAACCAATAAAATGGAAAGGCGGACGGCCTGGCGGAAAGAGCGGCCGGAGACAACTCCCCGGAGGATCGCGGCGAGCGTGACCAGGATCGCGATCGCCCAGCCGGTGCGGGAAAAAGAAATAAGCAGGCCGAAGATGACGGTGAATATGCCGAGGCCGATGGCCGCGTCACTGGCAAGCGTGTTCCACCCGGAGAACAATTCATATTCGGAAGGACGGCGGAGCCAGAGACAATACAGCGCGCAAAGCCCGAGGAGAAGGAATCCAGCCAGAACGTTGGGATGGGGAAACGTGCCGTAGGCGCGGATAAGCGTGCCGCCGTTGATGACAACCTTAGCCACGCCGGGGATCGCCTGTCCGAGCGGAGGCTCGCCGAGCAAGCCCAGACCGATCGAGGACTGTTTCCAGAATTGCAAGAACCCGATGATCGCCTGGAGCGCGGCGGAGGCGCCGAGGGCGGCGAAAATTCCCGTCTCTTTGATTAATCCGGTTTTAATAACTTTGGCGGTCGCCATGGCCGCCGTGGCAAGGAGCACCAGCCGGACAAAATTGTACACCGCCAATCCCGGCGACCACGCGAAATACATGGAAAGTCCGGCAAAGAATAGAAACGCGATCAGCGCCCGCGGCGTCCTCCAGAACCAGCCTTTGAGATGGGCGAAGAACGCGGCCAAGAACATGACGAGCAGGATGTCGCTCGCGTAGATGAATAGGGAAGCACCGAAGCCGTGGCAGACAGCCAGCGGCACAGAAAAAATGAGGGCGTAGAAAGAAATGATAAGCAGTCGCCGCATACGCTACGCTTCAAAATCAATCACGATCTCCGCGACATCGCTTGGATCGCCGGCGAAGGTGGTGCGGGATTTGCTTGCGCGCAGTGACTCTTTGAGATGGTGCGCCATTTTATTGGCCATTTCATTTTCGGTAGTGGTTACCACCCAGTTGGCGCCATCGCGTTTCAGCTCGATCAGGCGGTGCATCGGATCGCGCTCAAACGCCCGCTTTGAAAATCCGCGGACGATTTCTTCCAGCTGCTGGGTATGGTTTTCGGGAAGATTTTTAACGGTAATACGCCCTTCATATTGATGATTGGCAATCATCTGGCAGGCGGGGCAGGCCGCGAACGCCACCGGTTCGTCTTTATTTTCTGGCACTTTTAATTCCTCCAGCCCGTGCACCCAGCGTTTTTTGAAGTAGGCGGCCCCGCAGGTTTTGCAGACCACAATCCCCTTATGCGCGGAAAATTCCTGCATGGCCTTCCGTCCCAGCGGCGCGGGCGGACTTTTGTACGGTTTTCCGAAATTATTTTTTGTCGCCATACGTGATGCTTATTATACCTTCATTATTTCATAGACCAGCGCGATCGCAAACATTGCCATCATCGCGAAGTGGTGTAGCTGAAGTTTTTTCCGGAGGGCGCGACTCCACATTATCACCATGAGAATTCCTTCCAGCGCCAGAAAGACGCCGCCGACAATGCCGATCAGTTTGAGGAAACTGGTCAATCCCGCGAGGTAGAGCGCGATCGGGCCGAACACCGCCACGAGAAACCGGGTCCAGACCGGCAGCGCCAGATCCGTTTCCATGCTTTTATAGACATCATAGCCGATGGCGATATAGGAACTGGCGAGCGAGAGGATGCCGAGCACGCCGGTCAGCGCCAGCAACACTATAGGCAGATGCCCCGCCAATCCGCCGATTGCATCCGGCGTCACATGCCCGGAAATCCCGATCACCGCGAGCGCAAACAGCGCGTAGACGGCCGCCGGCACGATAATTCCCAGCGCGATCGATCGTTTGTACTCCGGATTTTCTTTCACTACCTCAATCACCGCGCTCCTCCCCGAAAGCGAAAAGAGCACCGGGGCGAGTGGCACGAGCGCCAGCGGCCAGACCGGCGCCGCGTTGGCGGCCGCCGCACCGGGGATCGCGGGCAGACCGGCAAAAAAGATCAGCGCGATGATCGCGATCATGCCGCCGGCGATCAAGAGTTCCAGCCAGGCGATCCGGCGCGCCTCCAGAAAAATCGCCGCCGAACTCAATGCCCAAAATATCACGAGTTTATGGAATCCGGCGCCGTAGCCGGTGATAAGATCGGCGAAACTTTGGGAAAGGATCAGATAGATGGTGAGCACCAGCACCGCCTGGACAACAGAGCTCAACACCGCGAAGGCACTGCCAAATTTCCCGAGATACATCCGCGCGTATCCCACGAAGCGGCGCTCGCCTTCTGTCGCGCGGATAATATCCGCATACATATAATAGAGGGCGACGTACACCCCGGCCGCGAGCCCCAAAAAGAAAAATCCAGGAAGAAGCCCGGATGTTTTAAATGCGTAGGGAAGCGAAAACAAACCGGCACCGATAACGGTACCGGCAAGCAACCCGCCGCCCAGCACAGCCCGCTTAATTGTCCCCTTCGTCATCACTGTGAGCGGTGAACCGCCCAAGGTGCTTGATGATCCGGTGCTCTATGAACCAGAGAAATACCAGCACGAAAATAATGACGAGCGTGGAGAAGAGGGCGACTGCGTAAAACCGGTAGCCGACCGCCATCCCCATCGCCGCCGAAACCCACAGCCCCGCGGCGGTGGTCAGTCCTTTGACCTGCGATTTGGTGAAGATGATGGCGCCGCCGCCGATAAAACCGATGCCGACGACAATCTGCGAAGCGATGCGCGACGGATCATAGCTTGTCTTATCAAAGGCACCCAGATGCGCCTGCGACAGGATCGTGAACAGGCAGGCGCCCATTGCCACGAGTGCGAAGGTCCGCATGCCGGCGGTTTTGCGCGCGAGCTCCCGCTCGATCCCGATCATCGCGCCCAAAAGAGTGGCGAGGCCGATCTGGCCGAAAGTTTCCAAATTGTCGGGGGTGAGAACTGCGCTTAAGGTCATGGGGTTTTTACTTCAAAAATCTCGTCGCCCTCGCGGACCTTATCCTTCATTTTCACGCCGACTTCCTGCCCTTTTTTGGCGGCGGGAATTTCTTTGTGATCAAACTGCATGGAGGTGATGGTCTGGGAAAAATCGGTGGTCGCTCCCTTGATTTCGATCTCAATCCCGACTTTTACCGGTTTGTTAAATTTGAGGATGCCGACTTCAATGTTGCCGTAATAGTGAGTAACGACGCCTATCGGTTTCGCCTGCTTGAGAACGACCGCCTTCTTCGGAGCCGCCTTTTTTGCTGCTTTCTTTTTTACAGGTTTCTTTTTGGCTGTCTTTTTTATGTTTGCCATATTACTTACTATTATGATTCTTTTCTTTATCTTTTTCTATAAGGGCTACGACTTTGTCCAGCAGCCGCTTGGGATCGGGGTCGAACGCCACCTTCCCCGGGCCGCGATGCGCCTTTTCGATGATTCCCTGCACCTCGTCGGCGACGCCGCCGGTTTCCGTGAGGACACCCATCGGCTTCTGGTCTTCATAAGCGATGGTGAACTCGTTGAGCGTTCCCATGCGTCCGCAGATCGTAATCACCGCGTCCGCCGCGCGGGTGAGGAGAAGATTGCGGCCGGAATAATCGAATCCGGTGTAAATAATCAGGTCCATATAGTCGGTGGGAAGGCGGTATGACTTGATGTGCGCCGCCTCCGAAGACGCCGGCGAAAGTCCGATCACAATTCCGCCCGCCTCTTTGGCTCCTTTGCACGCCCAATACGGCACCCCCGTGGTCGCGCCGGTTACCAGCACCATGTCCGATTCGGCAATATACCGCCCAAGTTGTTCGGCTTTTTCCAGGGCGTCCACCGCGCAGTGCCCGGTTTCCGCCGCACCGGAAATGCAGATTTTATATTTCAAATGTTTTCTGCCCGCCATTGTTCTATTATAGCTCAACTGACTCATTTTGTTTGGCGACAAACATTTCAATCGCCAGCTCGTCTCTCGTTTTCTGGGCAAACGTCCGGGCGCTTTCCGGCTCCGCGTGGACAAGAAAGACCTTCTTGACATCGTGCCGGGCGGAAGAAATCCACTCCATTAACTGCGCCTGGTCGGCGTGCGCCGAATAGCTGCTTGCCGATTTGATCCGGCACCGCACGTCGATTTCTTCGCCGAACATTCTCACTTTTTTCGCCCCGTCGAGCAGCTGCCGGCCGAGCGATCCTTTTGCCTGGTAGCCGACGATCATCAGGGTGCTTTTCGGATCGGGAAGATAGCGGTGTTCGTGATGAAGGATGCGCCCCGCGTTGGACATGCCGGCGCCGGCGATGATCACTTTCGGCGGCTTCACGTCGTTGATCGCCTTTGACTCTTCGGTGGTCAGCGTCATTTTCAGTCCCGGGAAGTTGAAGAACGAATGGCCGTTTTTCATGAGTTTCTGGGCGCTCGCGTCAAAAAAGCTGGAATATTTTTTGTATACCTCGGTCAGCTTGATCGCGAGCGGACTGTCGATAAATACCGGCGCGTGGGGAATCCGGCCCTCGGTCACCAGCCCGTTGATTTCAAACAACAGCTCTTGGGTGCGTTCCATCGCGAACGCTGGAATCATCAGCACGCCGCCCGTCTTCACCGTATCTTCGATCAGGTCTTCGAGGATTTCCCGGCGCACCTCGCCCGGCTCGTGCAGGCGGTCGCCATAGGTCGCCTCCATCACGCAAAAATCCACGCGTTCCGGCAGCTCCTCGCGGGCGCCGATAATCGGCGCGGGCGAATTCCCCAGATCGCCGGAAAAGACGACGCGCTTCCCTTCGCCCTCAATAAGAATGAAGGCCGAACCGAGAATATGGCCCGCATTATAAAACGTAATAGTGAGATTCCCGAGTTTGAGCGGCGCGTGATAATCCACGCCCTTCCAGCGCGTCATCAGCTCCTCCACCTCCCGCACGCCATAGAGCACCGGCTGTTTGAATTTCTCCGCCTCCTGAATGAGAATGTGCTCCGAATCGAGAAGCAAGAGCTCTGCGGAATCGCGGCAGGGTGCCGTGGAATAGATCGTGCCGCGGAATCCTTCCTTGTAAAGCACCGGAAGGCGGCCGACGTGATCGATGTGGGGATGCGTCACCAGCACCGTTGAAATATCCTTCGGGCGGTAAGGAAACGGCTCGAAGTTCTGCCGGTCCACGAAACTCCCGCCCTGATAGAGTCCGCAGTCGATCAAAATTTTCTGGCCGTCCACTTCCAATAAAAAATTGGATCCTGTCACCTGCCCCGCCGCCCCGTAAAACGTCAGCTTCATTCACTTCATTATACTGGGATGCCAAAAATAAAAAAACCGCTATTCAAAGCGGTTTTCGCGGTAATGATGCCCGATCTCGGCGGCGAGCTTCTTGGACATCTCCTCCATCGAAATCTTCATTTCCTTCCACATCGCCGTGCACTGGTCGCATCCCGTTGAATTTTTCGCGTACTCTTCCATGCGCCAGATGCTGTCGGACGTTTCCGAAAGCTGGTGCACCAGATCATGATTCCAGTCTTTTAACATACATTTTTGCAAAAATTGTTGGTGACCTTTCACCTTCACTTTACCAAAAACTTACGCGAGGATTTCCAAGAATTCCGTAGACGAGAAATCTGAGCCGACTCCTCCTTCCCGCAGACAGGATTGTAGCCCGACGTCCTGTCGAGGAGAAGGAGGGACGGGCGACTACCCGGCTCAAAAAATTGTATGGCTAGCCGAGCAGCTCCTCCACTACCTCCCGTTCGTTCCAGGAAATTTTTTTGCCGCGGGCGACGCGGATCCAGTCCTCGCTGCCCTTGCCGGTAATCACCACGACGTCGTCGCGCCGCGCGAGTGAAAGCGCTTTTTTCAGCGCCTCCCGCCGGTCCAGGATTTCATGCACGTTCGCGTGGGAAAAATGAGCGTTGGAAATGCCCGACTTGATCTCGGCGATGATCTGCGCCGGATCCTCATCGAACGGATCTTCGTTGGTGAGCACGATCTCGCGGCAATGCTCGCTCGCGATCCGCCCCATCACCGGCCGCTTCCACCGGTCGCGCCCTCCGCCCGCGGCACCGAGCACGCACACGATCCTTCTTTGCTTCGTGGGCCGCTGGCCTTCCAGCACCGTGTTGTAGATTTTCGCAAGACTGTCGGGCGTGTGGGCGTAATCAATCACCACCGCAAACGGCTCGCGCTGGAGATACTCCATGCGCCCCGGCACGCCCTTGAAGGCGCGGAACGTCTTCTGGATCAGCGGCCACTCCAGTCCCAGTTTTTGGGCGACGGCATTCGCCGCCGCGGCATTCTCCAGATTGAAATTGCCGAACAGCCAGTCGCCGATGGTGTGTTTGCCGCGGTTCAGTTCTTTTTCAATAAACTGCTCGCGGCTGAAATAGACGATTTCGCCGGACTGGTTGGCGGCGGCGGCGAAATGCTCATGCGACTGATCGCCTTCGTTGATAAAGAAAATTTTGTCCGGTTTGCGGGAAACTTTGGCGACGTATTCGAAAAAACTCACCTTGGAATTCCGGTAGTTCTCAAATGAGCCGTGCGCGTCGATATGCTCCGGCCGGAGATTGGTGACCATCGCCGCATCCCAGTCAATGAACCGGTGCCGGTGCTGAAGTATCCCCTGCGAGGTTACCTCTATCAGCGCATATTGGCAGCCGGCCTTCAGCGCCCGCCGCAAAAACCGCTGAAGAAAAAAACGCCCTGGCATAGTCATCCCGGTCGTGTTTTTTTCCGTCTCCCACCCGATCTTGAACCGCACGGAGGAGCTGAGCGCGGTCTTTTTCCCCGCCGCCTCCAGAAGGGCGCTGATCAACTCCACCGTAGTGGACTTTCCCTTCGTCCCCGTCACGCCGATTACATATATATTCCGGGAGGGAGACCCCTGTATCACGCTGGCCACCCAGGCAAGACAGAGGTGATAGATTCCTTTAAGTTTGCCCATCATTCTTCTTTATTATAAACCCTTGGTCTTTTTCAGGGCTTCCCTCAGCCGGTCCTTGAAGCCGGCGGTGGCGGGACTGACGTTCGCGATCGCCGCCTTCGCTTGTCCGCGGGTATAGCCGAGACTCATCAGCGTTTCCTCCAGCTCAACGTCAGATTCCATCCCTTGAAGCACCTGCGCCGAATCGCCGACAACATCCAACTTCCCCTTGAGGTCGATCACGAGCCGCTCGGCTGTTTTCTTGCCGATCCCGGACGCTTTGGTAAGCAATTCGGTTTTTCCTTCGTTGATCGCCGCCGCGAGCTGGTGAATGGGCGCCACGCCAAGGATCGCCATCGCTGTTTTCGGGCCGATGCCGCTTACCGTATTTAGTTTTTCAAAAAGATGCAGCTCCGGCTCGCTCAGAAACCCGAACAGTTCGAATGGCGCGTTTTCGCGGCTGTGAAGCGAACAAAAAAGCTTGATTGTTTGCGCACCCGGTGGTAAACTTTGGGCGGCTCGTGGGGAAAGCAGGACTTTGAATCCGATTCCGCCGGTTTCCAGAATAATAGAGTTTTCTCTCTTTCCAACTATTGTGCCAGTGAGGTGATAGATCATTTCTTATCCTCTATTATACCTATGTTCAGGTTAATTTCTAACTTTTCACCAAAAGGCGACCAACCGCAGGCGATCGAAAAACTCGTCGCGGGAATCGAGGCCGGTTATAAAGACCAGGTGCTTTTGGGCGTCACCGGTTCCGGCAAGACCTTCACCATGGCATCCGTGATCGAAAAGACCGGCCTGCCGACGCTTATTATTTCTCCCAACAAAACGCTCGCCGCCCAGCTGTATCAGGAGTTCCGGCAGTTTTTTCCAAAAAATTCCGTCCATTATTTCGTTTCTTACTACGACTATTACCAGCCGGAGGCCTACATTCCCCAGACGAAAACCTATATCCAAAAAGATGCCCGTATCAACGAAGAGATCGACAAGCTCCGCCACGCGGCGATCCAGGGCGCGTTGAGCCGGAAAGATTCAGTGGTAATCGCGTCGGTATCCTGCATTTACGGGCTCGGCGATCCGAATGAGTACCAGCGCGCCCGTCTCGATCTGAACGTCGGCCAGCCAATCGTTGCCCGCGATCTCGAGCGCAGTCTTTCGTATCTGCAATACGAACGCGTGAGCCGAAAGCCGGCGCTCGGCCAGTATGAACTTCTCCGGACCGGTCTCGAGCTGCATCTGGTCACCGATGAAATTATTCACCTTGAATTTTCCGACAGGAAAATAAAATTCATCAAATGCTTTGATCCGAAAACGAAGGAGGGCAGCGAGCTTCCATCCCTCCGGGTATATCCGGCGAAATTCTGGGTGACGCCGAAGGAAAAAATGAAGCTCGCGCTGAAAAACATCCGCGCCGAGCTCGACGAACGCGTGGAGCAGTTGCAGTCCGCGAATAAATTCGAGGAAGCGGAGCGGCTGGAAAAGCGCGTGCTGTTTGATCTGGAGATGCTTTCCAAAAAGGGATATGTGAACGGCGTGGAAAATTATTCCCGCCATCTGGGCTTCCGGGAGCCGGGAGAGCCGCCGATGACCCTGCTCGATTACTTCCCGAAGCCGTTCCTGTTATTCATCGATGAGTCGCACATCAGCATTCCCCAGCTGCAGGGAATGGAGCGCGGCGACTGGCAGCGCAAGACGACGCTGGTTAATTACGGCTTCCGCCTGCCGTCGGCGCTCGACAACCGGCCGCTGAAATTCACTGAATTCCTTTCCCGGATCGGGCAGAAAATTCACGTATCCGCCACGCCGGGGCCGTATGAAATGGAACAATCCCGGCAGACGGTGGAGCAGGTGGTGCGCCCCACGGGCATTCTCGATCCGCACATCCAAATCAAGCCGGCAAAAGATCAGGTGAAGGATCTGCTCGTGGAAATAAAAAAGAAAATCGCCGCCAACGAGCGCGTGCTCGCGTTGACGCTTACGAAACGTTCCGCCGAGGATCTTACCGAATATCTGCTCGAACATGACATCAAAGCGAAATACCTTCACGCGGACATCAAAACGCTGGAGCGCCCGGAAATTTTGTCGGCGCTCCGGAGAGGAGAGATCGACGTCATTGTCGGCATCAACCTTCTCCGCGAAGGCCTTGATTTGCCGGAAGTCGGCCTGGTGGCGATCCTCGACGCCGACCGCGAGGGATTTCTCCGCAATTACCGCGGGCTTATTCAGATGGCCGGACGTGCTGCGCGCTCCATCAACGGCAAAGTTATCATGTACGCCGACTTCCTTACCGACTCCATCAGAAAGACGATGGCGGAAACCGTGCGCCGCCGGAAAATCCAGGAACAGTTCAACAAAAAAATCGGCATGGTGCCGACGGCTCACAACAAACCGATTCACGACGGCAAGCTCGTTCATCACTCGGATCTGGCGTAAAACCCGCACACCAGCTTTGTCAGCCGGGCGGCCGCGTACTAGAATAAAAACGATATGAGCATCGCCACAAAGCGGGATTATCAGATTATTTCCATCATCGCCGGCATATCCGGACTCCTGCTGATCCCCACGCTCCAGAACCTCCACCCGGCCTTCTGGTCGCTGTCGCTTCCAAATGCCGGACTCGTGTTGCTGGCATCGTTTGCGGCGTTTAATCTGGGCTTGTTTGCGGCGACCCTCATCGCCAAGGTAATGCCGGGAATATTCCGCTTCGCAAAATACGCCGCGACGGGCGTGATGAACCTCCTTGTTGATTTTGGTGTGCTAAATTTTCTTGGCGTTATCTTCCGGGTAGCTACCGGCTGGCCGATTCTGGTCTTTAACGTTCTTTCATTCTTTGTCGCCATGTCCAGCTCCTACTTCTGGAACAACACCTGGGCCTTCGGCAGCAAAGGGACTCCGGTCAGCTTTCCCGCCTATTTTAAATTCTTAAGCGTAAGCGTCATCGGGGTTGTGGCGAATACTGCCATCCTCTATGCGATGACGGCGTTCGGGCCGCCCGGACACTTCACCCCCGAATCCTGGGAAAATCTGGCAAAATTAGTTTCCATCCCCGTGTCGGTGCTAATAAATTATATCGGCTATACCTTTTTCGTTTTCAAATGACCCTAACCTCCGGCACTTGCTAAAATCGCAACCTTCAGTTACTCTTTTACTCAATATGCCAATCACGGCCTCAGCTAAAAAAGCGCTCCGGCAGAATATTACCCGCCGCGAACGCAATCAGAGCCAGAAGAAAACCCTCAAAGAGGCCTTGAAGTCGTTCCGGAAATCTCCGTCTGCCGAAACGCTGGCAACTGCGTTCCAGACGCTGGACAAGTCCGCCAAAGGCGGCGTGATCAAGAAAAATACCGCCTCCCGGCTGAAGTCCCGCTTACACGCGGTCTTCGCCAAGAGCCAGGCCAAATAACGCTTCTTCGTATTCAGCCTTCCCGGACTTAATGGCCACATCCCAGTCGGCCATTTTTGTTTTCGATTCCGGATTTGCCCGGCTGGCAAGAAAATTAAATACCGCCGCCGCGTCATTATCCTGAAGGAGGCGTTCGAGCGCCGGCAGCTTATAGGAAGCCGGCCCGTCGCTCTGAAGTACATTGGTCAATGAAAAAAAGTTTTGCTCCCCCGCGAACGGCTCCGGTGAAGCGCCCAGGGCAATCCGGTCCAGCTCCGTTATTAATCCCCAGGTGTCGCCAAGATAGGTTTTGATAAGTGCGTCCAGCACCGCCTCCGATAACTTCACGCCGCGCTTCTCTGCCTCGCTCCGCGCCAGTCTCGCGCACTCGGAAGCCGACGGCTCGGGAAATTCAATTTCTTTATTTTCTCCGTCAACAGGAACTTTGAAATTCTTGGAAAGCGGCTTCTCGACGGAGATGACCAGCGTGAGCGTCTTGGACGCGGAAGACAGTTTGAAAATCGGGTGCAGGTCCTTCGGATCCGCCTCCCCGACGTTTTCCAGTATTCCCAGCTTGGCCGTTTCAAAAAGCGACTGCGAGGTCGCGAAGGATTTCAGCGCATTGCGCGCCGCCGCGTCGCCGCAATCGAAATGCTCCACCGTCATTCCGGAATATTTTTCCTTAAACTTGCCGACATACCATTTCAATTTTTCCTGCCGCGCGTAGGAATCGGGGCCGTGGAGATAGATGATCACGTCTTTATTTTAACACCTGGCACTTCGGGCAGAAATGCGCGGAGCGGCCGCCGATCTTTTTGCGCGTGATGACCCCGCCGTCCCTGCGGGGACAGGGGTCGCCTTCGCGCTGGTAGACCTTGCGATAATTGGTGTAATACCCCATCTTGCCTCCGGTATCCCGAAAATCGCTGGTGGAGGTGCCGCGCATCTTTACAGCGATTTTCAAAATTTTCTTCATAGCGGCATATATCGCACGCATTTCTTTTTCGGAAAGGTTCTTCGCCGGCACGAACGGATTCACGCGCGCCGTCCACAAAATATCATCGGAGTAAATATTGCCGATGCCGGCCACCACTTCCTGATCAAGCAGCACCTGTTTGATCTTCCTGGCGTGAGACCGGATACGCCCGGCAAATAGCACATAGGTCAGCTTCGGATCGAGCGCGTCAGGGCCGAGATCAGTGAGCTCCGGAAGATTTTCAATCTGCTCCACGCTTCCTAAAATCGCCTTGGCGAATTTACGGAGATCGGAAAGCGCGAGCATCTTCCCGTTATCGAGATATAAAATCAGGTGAATAAAGCGGTTATAAGGATCGTCAACGACGGGTTCCGGCTCGATCGGAATGACCCGTGTTCCTTTCACCTTCCATTTCCCGACCAGCATGTGCCCGGTCATCTTCTGGTGGATCAAAAGCAGTTTGTCATGCGTCAGATAGATAAGAATATTCTTGCCGCGCCGCCGGGCCTCGGCGATTTTCTCTCCCGTAAGCGTTTTGGCGAATACGTTAACGTGCGAGTGCGCGATTTTGTGACGGCTCTGATCCAGCGGGTCTTTAATCAGTTTTTGATTATCGAACCAGACCTTAACAATACGCCGGCCGACCACTTTTTTATTCAGATCTCTGACTACGGTTTCTACTTCGGGCAGTTCGGGCATGGCCCTATTTTACTGTGGGCAGCGTAAAGTAGAAAGTCGTGCCGACGCCAAGCTTGGACTCCACCCAGATTTTCCCGCCCATCTTTTCCACGATCTCTTTTACGATGTACAAACCGAAGCCGGTTCCTTTTTTGCCTGATTCTTTGGCGTTGTCCGCGCGGAAAAACTTCTTGAAAAGCTTTCCAAGAGCCTCCGGCGGGATGCCAATGCCGGTATCTTTGATGCTCAATTGCGCCTCGTCTTTTCCTTCCAGTTTTTCCACTTTGACCGTCACGCTGCCGCCCGGCCGGTTATATTTGATCGCGTTATCAATTAAATTCGTGACGATCAGACCGAGTTTCATCGGGTCCACGTTCACGTCAATCTCTATCTCCTCGGGATGGTCGAATAACAGTTCGACATTATACGCCTTGGCGATGGCAAGCGAGGCGTTGAGGGTGATTTCGAGGTACGTTACCAGGTTCACTTTCTCAAACTGGTAGTCGAATCCGCCCGCTTCGAGTCTGGCGAGGTTCAGGACGTCGTCCACCATCTGCGACATATGCTCGGTCGTCTGCAATCCGGTTTTCACCAGCTCCTGATCGTGTGCGCCGGCTTTTTCTCCCTGCATGGATTCAAATACCCACTTCACCGCGGTGAGCGGCGCCCGGAACTGGTGCACGAACGTCGCCACTTCCTGGACATCGAATCCCATGGCGTTTTCTTTTTTGCCAAACAATTTTTTAAATATTCCCATTATTTCTTAGGCCTCTCCCCAGTTTCTGCCGCTCGCGCTGTTTACTTTGAGGGGAACGGCAAGCCGGTACGCCCCCTCCATCTCCTTCTGAATCAGCGGCATCGCTTTCTCTAGGATATCATCTGACAGCTCCAGCAACAATTCATCGTGAATGGACAGCAATAACCGGGCCCGATCGCCCCATTTCTTCCTGTCTATCAAATCGGCCACCCGGATCATCGCGATCTTGATGATGTCGGCGGCCAGGCCCTGGATCGGCATGTTGATGGCGATCCGTTCGGCTTCAGCGGCGTAGCGGCGACCCGGCCAGTTGATATTCGGCAGCCAGCGCCGGCGGCCGCTGGCGTTTTCGACATACCCGTTCACGCGTGCTTTGGCGATCGTCTCCTGCTGCCACTTTTTCACCGCGGCGAAATTGGCGAAATACCCGTCAATGAATTTCTTCGCGTCGGCGACTGAAAGCCCGCTCTGTTTCGCAAACGCCTGCGGCCCCATGCCGTAGCTCACCCCGAAATTGAGCGTCTTGGCCGCGGCGCGCATCTCTTTAGTCACCTTTTCCAGCGGCACCTGATAGACCTGCGACGCGGTCAGCTGGTGAATATCCAGATCATTGTTGAAGGCTTCGATCATGGTCGGATCTCCGCTTACCGTCGCGAGCACCCGGAGCTCGATCTGCGAATAGTCAAACGTGGCGATGCTGAATTTTTTCTCGGCGATGAACGCCCGGCGAATCTCCTTTCCCCATTCTCCGACGATCGGAATGTTCTGCATGTTGGGATTCTGCGAACTCAGCCGGCCGGTGGCGGTGCCCGTCTGGACGAAGGTGGTATGCACCCGGCCGTGCTTGTCCGCGAGTTCGCGGAGCGGCTCCACGTAGGTGGATGTAATTTTAAAAATTTCCCGGTAATGCAGGATTGATTCCACGATCGGATGCCGGTCCTTGATAAGCTCCAGCGTCTCAGCGTCGGTGGAGCGCTGGCCGGTGCGCGTGGTTTTAATTCCCCCCGCGTCGATCTTCATTCGGTCAAACAACACCTCACCCAGCTGTTTCGGCGAATTGAGATTGAATTCGCCGCCGGCGAGCTTGTAGATTTTTTTGACCAAGACGTCCAGCTCTTTGCCCATTTCCTTGCCCAGCTTCTCCAAGTAGGGAGCGTCCACCTTGATGCCGATCTTGTGCATCTCATCCAAAATCTCCACGAGCGGCAGCTCTATTTCCTCGTAAATTTTATACAGCCCAAGCTCACGCAGGCGCGGTTCCAAAAGCGCCAGATCATGCGGCAGGGTCTGCTCTTTATCCGGGTCCAGCAGCCACTGTGCCAGCTCTATTTTCTTCTCGGCAGAAACCATCCCTATACTATGTCATTGTCCCGATTGCCCCGCAATTGAGGATTCTCGGCCTTTGGCCGGAACGAGCTTGGCGAAGCAATCTTGCGAATTAAAATGCCCCAAGTAGCAATTGCTACTTGGGGCAGGGGTACAGGATACAAGGGGTTCAGGATTACGAAACTGCTACACGACCACGCAGGTCGGAGTTCCGATAGTCGCCATAGCTCCAATGCACACAGACCCCGCCGCCGCTCGCATCCCAGCTCACGTACGGGACGTAGCCGTCCGAGTCCCGCGATCCGGCGCAGTGCGTCCAGTTATTGACGTCCAAGTGCTCTTTGGTTCTCCACCAATAGAAGAACTCCAACATCAGGCGTTCAGGGAGCGTAATGCAGTTGACGCCCTCGGACTTGAGGTTGTCGGCGGATTTGTTGCGGAGCTCCTCATCGGCTTCCACGCGGTCCCGGACCCAGATGGCGTAGGCCTTGTCGGGCTCACGGACGGAAGTAACTTTCTTGAGCTCCTTCTCGTCCCAGACCCAGACCTTCATGTGCTTTCGCATCTTCACGATGATCTTGTCGGAAGTCATACCGTTGGGCACGACGATCAGCCAGTTGAAACCCGCCTGCGACGCCGGGACGGAAAGAGTTGAAGTGTGCAACTCAATTCCGAGCATCTCGCGAAGGAAGGTTCGCCACAAGACAAGCTGGTCGCAGCCGCCGCTGAACGCTTCCGCCGCTTCGCCTCCGAACTGCAGCTTCTTGCCGTCCTTGATGGCCTGGAGGACGCCGGCGACCTCCTCAGGGTCGCGTTTGCCGCCGCGGACCAACTCCACGATACTGCCCCACAGATCAAACAACCGCGCCTTCTGGTCGGTTTTGGCAACCATAGGAAATCCTTTCTCTCCGGTGTAAGCGGAGAAAGAGTAAAGAAACTGACAAGCTACTGGAAATAAAATAACCTAATTATGCCGTTTTGTCAATTCTCTCCGTAAGCGTTTTGAAGCCGAGTTTCTGGAAATTTTCTTTGAGGAGAGATTTATTGAGCGGCGGAACTTTGAGTTCTTCAATTGCGGAAACGGACACCGGCGCGTCGCGGCGGATGGTGGAAAGATGCTTGGACAGGATCGCGATCTCCTTCTGCCCTTCCAGTTTTTTCGCGAGGGTTTTGCTACCGACCAGTGCCAGATTCTCAAAAATTTCCTCCACCGTGCCGAATTCTTCCAGAAGGGTGGCGGCTCCCTTCGGGCCGATCCCCTTCACGCCGGGAATGTTGTCCGACTGGTCACCCACTAATCCTTTATAATCGGCGAGCCGCTCCGGCCCGAGCCCGTATTTTTCGATGACCTCTTTCGAGGCATACGTCTTCGTTTCGGTAATGCCGGTCTTCAGCATTTCCGCGACGACCTTGTTGTCCTCCACTAATTGAAGGACGTCATTGTCGCCGGAAAGAATGACCACCTGAAGATTTTTTTCTTTTTTGAATTTCTCGGCCAGCGTACCGATAATGTCGTCCGCTTCAAAGCTGGGAAGTTCGAACGTCTTGATGCCGAACCAGCCGAAGACGTCCCGCGAGGTGATGATCTGGGAAATCAGCTCTTGCGCCGCCGGCGGGCGGTGGGCTTTGTACTGTTCGAATTTTTCCTCGCGGAAGGTTTTCTCCGGACGGTCAAACGCCGCCGCGATGTATTCCGGATCCCGTTCTTTGAAAATTTTCAGAAGAATGCCGGCGATGCCGTAAAGCGCGTTAGTCGGACTCCCGTCTGGAGCCTTAAATGGAGGAAGCGCGTGGAAAAATCTATGGATGAGCGCGTGGGCGTCGATAAGCAATAACACGCTCGGTTTCTTTTCGGCCATGCCTCAATTCTACCCAGCGCGTATCTTTTGGCAACGCTGAGCGTATTTTATCCGCCCATTCAATAAGGAAAATATTAGCGGGATCGGCAATCGCCTCTTTGAATCCGAGTGGTTTCAATTCTTTCGGATCGTCAATGCGGTATGCGTCCATGTGATACAACCATTTAAAATTATTTTTCGGGGCAATGTCGTAGCTCCGGAAAATGAGGAAGGTCGGGCTGACCATCCGGTGCCTGATGCCGAGCGCTTTTGCGAAGCCCTGCGTGAAGGTGGTCTTCCCGGCGCCGAGGTCGCCGACCAGCGCCACCACGCGGGCATGCTTCCGGTGCAGGCCGGATTCCAGGATTTCTTTCGCGAGCTTCGCCGCCAGCCGCTTCGTTTCCGCCGCGCGGTATGTGGAAAATTTCATGTTGTTCTCAATATACGGAGCAATTGACTAAAAAACAATCGGCTGATACTATAGCCGAACGTTCCTTTTGGAGAAGCGAGTTCAATAAGGAGAGGCCCGATGAAAGTATGTCCGAAGTGCCATCGGGAGAGGGTTGTCGGCAAGTGCACGTTTGCCCACGCGCATCGCGCCATGGGGCGATGCGAGCTGTGCGGGAGAACGGCCAAGTGCGTGGAGTGCCACATGGTCCGCGCGCCGGTTACCGCCGAAAACCATCCGGAAAACCGCCTCTGAACAAAACCCCGCGTTCGCGCGGGGTTTTTATTTTTAAAGCTGGCAGCAAGGCCGGGGTGAAAATTTATTTTCATACCGGCCGAGCGAACCAGATGAAAGCGCTTTCGCGCTTACAAAATTTTTGATCCCGGCTCCGCAATTCCCAGATGTTCGTAGGCGGCTTCCGTGGCGACGCGGCCGGAAGGGGTTCGCTGGAGCAGGCCGATGCTCATAAGGTATGGTTCGTAAATATCCTCGATGTTGCCGCGGTCATCATTGAGCGCCGCCGCGAGCGTTGCCGCACCGACCGGCCCGCCGTGGAATTTTTTGATTATAGTTTCCAGTAACCGCCGGTCATGCGGCTCCAAGCCGAGCGTATCGATCTCCAGCATTTCCAGCGTTTTGACGGCAATCGTTTCATTGATCTCTTTCGCGGCGTTCACTTCAGCATAATCACGGACGCGCTTAAGAATGCGGTTTGCGACGCGCGGCGTAAAGCGGGAAGCGGCGGCAATGACTTTGACGGCGCCGGCCGTGACGTGTAATTTCAGCAGTTTGGCGGAACGCTTCACAATTTCCTCGATATCCGGATTTTCATAGTAATCAAGCTTGAAGGATGCCCCGAAACGCGAACGGAGCGGACCGGAAAGCAGATTGGCGCGGGTAGTGGCGGCCACCAGAGTAAAGGGCGGGAGGTCGAGCGTGAGCATCCTGGCCGCCGGACCCTTGCCTACCATTAAGTGAAGCTTGCGCGCCTCCATCGCAGGATACAATACCTCCTCGATCGTTTTGTTGAGCCGGTGGGCCTCATCAATAAACAGCACATCTCCCTTTTCCAGGTTGGTGAGCACCGCCGCGAGGTCGCCCATCTTCTCCAGTGCCGGCCCGGAAGTGATTTTGATATTGGAACCGAGCTCTTTGGCCACCAGATGAGCCAGTGTGGTCTTCCCCAAACCCGCCTGACCGTAAAAAAGAAGGTGATCGCAGGGCTCTTGACGGATTGTGGCCGCTTCGAGGATAATTTTCAGGTTCGTCTTTATTTTCTCCTGGCCAACATAATCGGCCCAGCTGGAGGGGCGGAGCAACGAGTCAATTGTCTGGTCTTCAAGCGGTAATTTCTCTTTATTATCCATATATTTGACAAAAAATATTCTTTATGCTAGAGTGTCGTCGTTAAGTACATTGATCAGTGGGCGGGAATTCCTCTTAGACACTTCGGATAGTCTGGCTTCGGCTGGACTACTCCTCGGAGAAATTCTAACCTTTTTCAAATTTATTTGGAAAAGTCTTTCAACACTTCCCGAATTTATTCGGGATTTGCCCACTGATCAATGTACTGAACTCTCAAAGCCGCCGAAAGGCGGTTTTGTATTTACCATTGTAAAGGACCCGTCACGCCCTCGACCTCTTCTACGGTGGTAATGCCGGTGAGGATTTTAAGAATTCCATCCTCCTGCATTTTCACCATTCCCTGCTTCTCAGCATATTTGGCGATCCCGCTCTCACTGACATTCGAGGTAATTAACTGCTCCAATCCGTCATCGACCCTCAATAATTCAAACACCGCGATCCGACCTTTATACCCGATTCCGGCGCACTGGGTACATCCTTTCGGCTGGAACATCGTGATGGCTTCGTAGTCTTTGCGATCCACCCGCTTCGGGAGTCCATTCAAAAATTTTCTGGCTTTGGCTTCCTGCTCCTTGGACGGCTTCGCGGGAACTTTGCAGTGCTCGCAGAGTTTGCGTACCAGACGCTGGGCAATAATCAGATTCATTGCCGGACCGATACTCACCGGCTTCACGCCAAGATCGAGAAAGCGGGGAATGGCGCCGGCCGCGGAATTGGCGTGCACCGTGGAAAACACCAGATGGCCGGTAAGCGCCGCCTGGAGCGCGATGTCGGCGGTTTCTTTGTCGCGCACCTCGCCGACGAGAATCACATCGGGATCCTGCCGCATAATCGAACGGAGGCCGCTCGCGAAATCATATCCGGCCTCCGGGTCCACCTGGGTCTGTTCGATGCCCTGGAGGTGATATTCAATCGGATCTTCAATGGTAATGATTTTGATCTCCGAGGTAAGCTTGCTCAACAAAAATGCGTAGAGCGTGGTGGTTTTACCTGAACCCGTCGGACCGGTATTGATGGCCATGCCGTTTGGCTGATTCAATTCCTCCTGAATAATCACGAGGTCGTCTTTGCGGAGCCCGAGCTGTGGCAAAGTAATCCGGATTGCCGCCGGATCAAGGATACGCATAACGATGGTTTCGCCGTATTCGGAAGGGATGGTAGAGACGCGGAGCTCGATCGATTTGTCGTCCATGCTGATGGTAAACCGGCCGTCCTGCGGAATGTTCTGCACGTTCAATTTCAAATTGGAAAGAAGTTTGATGCGGGAAAGGATGAATTTATATATGTCGTGGGGAAGATTCGGAACCACGTCGTGCAGCAGCCCGTCGATTCGATAGCGGAGCCGCACGCCTTTTTCTTCCGTTTCAAAATGGATATCCGACGCCCGGTTGTTCAGGGCACCCGCGAGCACCACCTCCAGAATCTGCCCGGTGGGGAATTTTTTAAAATCGTAGTTGAGGATTTCGGTTTTGATCTTTTCAAGATCGGTAAGTTTTTTAAAAAGCTCTTCAATCCGCCCCTGTTCCACGGAAACCTTTCCGGTGAT
Source organism: uncultured Candidatus Saccharibacteria bacterium (assembly GCA_964637575.1). GTDB lineage: Bacteria > Patescibacteriota > Minisyncoccia > UBA6257 > WO2-44-18 > JAHFLQ01. Next base: position 151,002 of record CAZWVU010000001.1, on the reverse strand, counting down.
CTCCTCGCTTACCCCGGCTACATATTTGTAAAAGCTCCAGACGTGCGCGAGCGAACCCTCCGACACCACGAATATTTTCACCTTCCATCCCTGCTCCTCCAGACGCTTCAGCAAATCCTTCACTCCTCCCGAGGACGGATTGGCCACCGCCAGTGCGACATCCCGCTCTTTTAATTGAAAAGGCGCTACCAATACGCGGCGCGCCTCTTCTTCTTTTACTATTTTCAGAGCATCCACCTGAACGGGGGCGGTCGCCAAATTCACATAACTGAACCCGGCTGCCTGTGCTCTTTTTTGAGCGTCTTTTTCTTCGGCCTCCCGCCGAATTTTAAGCAACTGCTCTTCTAGACTCGTTTTGGTTTGCTGAACCATGTTTTGGAAAATCTATTCTTAAGGTATCCCAAGAACGCCTTTAAATCAAGCAAAATCAGCGTTACTTGACAAAATCGTAAATATTATGTTATATTTTTACCGTACCTTTGCCCGCTGAACATTTATTTTAAGGAATTTTTCCATGGCGAACACGAACGGCCCCTGCGAATCCCAGGGCATCCGGGAGTTCGGAATCCGGGACGTCCTGGCCATCGCCTGTATTCTGGCCCTGCTCACCTTTCTGGTCTTCGCGACGACGGGGTGCGCTATGCTTTCGCACCACAACAATCTCTCGATTGTGAATCAGACCAGCTACGATCTCACGGTCGAGCAGAACGGAACGGCACTCCGGTGGCAGACGGAAGACGGCGAGACGATCTGTCGGATCCGCCCGAGCCAGAGCGCCTCGGTTCCCGTGTTTAGGACTTCGATGTTTCTGGTGAAAGCCTGGAACGGATCCGAATTCGTGGGGACGACGACCTTCCGGAAGCAGGGGTCGCTCGACAACTGCTATGGATACGGGTATGGCTACTCCGGCGGCCCGAATGAGCTTCTCGGGCCCAGCAATCCCGAGGTCTGGGTCATCAGGGATGAGGACTTTGACCAGGGAAGCGGCGGCCTCCGGGTCTGGAGCCAATGGCTGCGACAATAGTCTTTTGAAACCCCGCGCAAGCGCAATGCTTGTCCGGGGTTTTTTATTTATCTATAATATGGGCATGAGCGGGCACAACAAATACAGCCAGATTAAAGACAGGAAAGGAGCCCAGGACGCAAAGAAAAGCGCGGTCTACACGAAAATGCTGGCGCTGGTAGCGGTTGCCGCAAAACAAAATCCGAATCCGGACAACAATCCGAGGCTCCGGGCGGCGATCGAGCGGGCGAAGGAGGCCAAGGTTCCGCTGGAAAATATTGAACGCGCGGTTAATAAGGCCTCGGAAGCAAAGGCACTCGAGGAGGTGCTGATTGAGGCATATGGGCCCGAAGGGGTCGGCATGCTGATCGAAGGAATCACTGATAATACCAACCGGACCATTTCGGAAGTCCGCCATCTTTTGGATGAACACGGGGCGAAAATGGCCAATCAGGGAAGCGTGCAGTGGTCATTTGAAAAAACCAACGGCGGCTGGCAGATAAAATTCCCCCAACCCATTTCTGAAAACGGAAAAAAGCAGCTTCAAGAGCTGATTACCGCCATCGAAGAGCATCCCGACGTCCAGCGCGTCGTCACCAACGAACAATGAAGATTCTTGGAATTGATCCGGGGACCTCACGGGTGGGGTTTGGATTAATTGATACACAACCGCACCTGCGGCTTATTCATTATGGGACGCTGGAAGCGAAGGAAAAGGACCTGCCCGGGAAAATCGCCAACATCACCTCGCAATTCCGCAGCCTTCTCAAAGAAACGCGTCCGGAATATGCCGCCATTGAGCGGCTTTTCTTCGCGAAAAACCAAAAAACCGCCTTGGCGGTGGCCCAGGCGCGCGGCGCACTGCTTTCCATTCTTCTTGAACACCAGATCCCGTTCGCCGAATTCAGTCCAAATGAAGTAAAAAGCCAGATCGCGGGATATGGGCTTGCGGACAAAAAAGGAGTTGCTAAAATGGTAATGGCGATATTAAAAACAACAGAGCTTTCCGGTTATGACGACGCAAGCGATGCGCTCGCAATCGCGATTGCCGCCGCAAACCAGCAGAAACTCTTGACACGGAAATCTTCCTCGATATAATCCTCTCTATTGCCTAACCACAATTTTTAAAAAGGTCGCAACTACGTTTTGAACAATGCTAGAACTCGAAATAAAAAACGCAAAGAAGAAACCCTCCAACGCCGACGAAATGACTTCGGCAGACGATGACGGGCTTGAAAGCGGAAACCTCGACGAAGAAGAGGGCGACGATACCGAAAGCCTTGAAGAGCTCGCCGAGGAAGAGCTTGAGGAGGGGGAAGAGAGCTATTAATCTTCTTGTTACAACTAAAAACCTCCATTGAAGCTGGAGGTTTTTAGTTGTATAATATGGAAATGTTGCCTGCCAAAATAAGAGCGCATTTGAAGTTAAAATATATCGTCTGGGGAGTGGCCGCGTTATTTTTTTTATCCGCGCTGTACCTTTTCCTGCTTATTAAAGATCTGCCGAGCGGCGACTTTCTGACAAACCGGCAGGTGTTTGAATCAACGAAAATTTACGACCGGACCGGCCAGGTGCTGCTGTATGAAATCCATGGCGAAGAAAAACGCACGGTGATTCCTTTTTCCGAAATTCCGGACAACGTGAAGCATGCTACCGTCGCGATTGAAGATGAGAATTTTTATAATCACGGCGCGGTAGACTGGAAGGGAATCCTTCGGGCGCTTTTTGTGAATATCCTGCACGGACAAATTTCCCAGGGAGGCTCCACGATCACCCAGCAGCTGGCTAAAAATGCCTTTCTGACGGATAACCGGACTCTTTCCCGGAAAATTAAGGAGTTAGCGCTCTCTATCAAGTTGGAGCGCCAATTCAGCAAGGATGAAATTTTAAACCTGTATCTCAATCAGATTCCTTACGGATCGAATGCGTACGGCATTGAGGCGGCCGCCCAGACATTTTTCGGAAAAGACGCCAAAGACCTTACCCTCGCCGAATCGGCGCTGCTGGTCAGCTTGCCGCGCGCTCCCAGTTATTACTCCCCCTTCGGCGCCCACACCAAGGATCTGCTGGCCCGCAAGAACCTTATCCTGCAACGCATGTATGAACTCGGTTATATAGATCAGAAACAGGAAAAGGATGCCCAGGCCTTCCCGCTTGTGTTCGCCCCGAATTACACCGGCATCAAAGCGCCGCATTTCGTATTGATGGTGCAGGATTATCTGAACAGCAAATACGGGGAAGACTATGTCCGCACCGCCGGATTAAAAGTAGTTACGACGCTGGACTGGAACCTTCAACAGATTGCCGAAAAATCAGTGACCGATGGCGCCGCAAGGAATACCGATCTTTATGACGGCCACAATGCCGCCCTGGTCGCCCAGGACGCGAATACCGGCCAAATTCTGGCGCTGGTGGGGTCAAAGGATTATTTCGGGACTGCCGAGCCGGCGAATTGCAAAGTTGGTGACAGCTGCAAATTTGAAGGTAATTTCAACGTTGCCACGCAGGGCTTGCGTCAACCGGGTTCCTCGCTTAAGCCGTTCGTGTATATGGCGGCATTTCAAAAGGGATTCACGCCCGACACGGTGGTATTTGATACTCCCACTGAATTTGCTTACAACAACCCGGACTGCCCGCTTACGGTTGATTTCTCGAAGGATGATTCTGCCACCACGCCGGGATCGGTGAGTAGCTGTTTTCATCCCCATAACTTCGACGATAAATTCCGCGGTCCGATTACGCTTCAAAAAGCCCTCGCCCAATCGGTAAATATTCCCGCCATCAAAACGTTGTATCTCGCGGGTATCGATAATGTATTGAAACTTGTTAAAAATTTCGGCATCACCACGCTCACCGAGCGAAGCCGGTACGGCCTTTCGCTGGTGCTGGGAGGCGGAGAAGTAAAACTTGTTGATATGGTGAATGCGTATTCCGTGCTTGCGCAGGAAGGAGTGCAGCACGACCAATCATTTATTTTAAAAGTAAGTGACAACCACGGCCAGACGCTGGAAGAATACGCCGATCAGCCGGAGCAGGTAATTGATTCGCAATATCCCCGGCTGATTAACGCGATTCTTTCCGATGCGGATCTTCGGGCACCCCTTTTTCAGAACAGCTTAAATCTTACTGTTTTCCCTGGTCAGGATGTCGCGCTTAAAACTGGCACCACGAACGATTATCATGACGCCTGGGCGATGGGTTATACCCGATCGCTTGTCGTCGGGGTGTGGGCTGGCAATAATGACAACACCGCGATGCAGAAGCATGGCAGTAGTATTCTTGCCGCCGTGCCGATCTGGAGTTCGTTTATGTCCCAAGCTCTTCAGAATCAGCCTTCGGAGCCGTTTACTAGACCCGATGAAATTTTTGTCGATAAACCGATGCTAAAAGGGGAATATATCGTCAATTATACTTCCGGATCGCAAACCTATCCGCAGGTGCACGATATTCTTTATTATGTTGATAAAGACGATCCGCTTGGCCCGGCGCCGGCCCATCCTGAAGATGATTCACAGTTTGAAAACTGGGAAGAGCCGGTGATTACCTGGGCGAAAAATAATATTCCTAATTTTGACGTTCTTTATAACAAGCCCCTTCCATCCAACGCGCAAACCCAAAGCGGCAATGCCGGCGTGAATGTAACCGTTTCTTCGCCGGTTAACGGGGATTTTATCCGCGGTCCTTTATCGCTGCACGCTTCCGTTATTTCCACCATCTCAATTAAAAAAATAGAAGTGTATTTCAACAACACGCTCCTGGATCAGCTTTCAAACCTCGGCAGTAATTATACGTACGATAGAATGTTTCAGATATCTAATCCTGATCTTCAAAATATTCTCAGATTTGTAGCCACAGACAGCTCCGGCAACACTTCGGAAAAGCAGATAATTCTTTACCGGTAATTACGCGGTTTTAATCGGCATTAAAAGATAAAAATGTGATCCATCTTCAGGATGTTTCATCATTGCCGGTTTATTGTTTTTATTTACACAGAAGACCACCTGTTCATGATCCACTACTTTTAATCCGTCGAGAAAATAATGCCAGTTGAAGGCAACTTCCTCGAAATCCTCACCTTTGAGTTTGATGGGAATCAAATAATTATTTTCACCGAGATACTGGCTTGCGGAATACACTTCCATTACCTTTTTCCCGGAGTCAATTTTTATTTTGATATCATTGGTCTGCCCGGAAAAGTTACTCGCCAGTTTTACCGCATTTATCAGCTGGTCCTTATTCGCGGTAATTTCCGTGTCAGTATTTTTAGGAATAATCTGCTCATAATCAGGATATTCGCCGTCAATAAGACGCGAAATCAGTTCGGTATCCTCATTTTTAAAAAGAATCTGGTTCGCATCCACGTAGATTTTAACCGGTTCTTGTTCCGAAAAAATCCTCACCACTTCGCTTATCGTGCGCAGAGGAATAATCGCTTTGAATCCATAAGGGAAATTACTGGTAAATTGGTTGTTGTTGACTGTTTTATGAGCAAGCCGGAAGGCGTCGGTTGCAACAAATTTCATCATCGTCATCTGAAAATCCATCAGCACTCCGCTGATTTCCGGACGAATCTCTGAAATATGAGCGGCATTCAGCACTTTATACACCGCCTCTTTGAAAATACCACCATCCACCTGGATAAAATGTTCTTCACTGCCGATTTTCGGAATAATCGGAAAATCTTCCTGATCAACTCCCTGGATTTTAGCGCTGTAATTATCAGTTTTGAACACCAGATTGTTTTTCTCGGTTTCGATCATAATCCGTTCGTTGGCGCTGTTATGAACTAGACTGTAAAACGTATTAAAAGGAATTGTAATTCCGCCTTCTTCGATTATTTTCGCCGAAGTAAATTTGGTAACTGCCAAATCCAAATTCGTCGCACAAATTTTTACCTTGTTGTTAAAGGTGGTGAAAAGAACGTTTTTTAAAATCGGCAAATTACCACTTTCTGAAACGGATTTTTCCACCGCTGACAGTCCATCTTTTAAGTTACTTCTTAGTATTATTATCTTCATAATATATAGAACTAGTAGCAGTTATAGTATCTGTGGATTTGTTGATAACTCCCGGAAGACTCTTCTTTACTCATTATTTTCATCATACTACATGTGGAAAACTGTTAGGCCTTTGTTAACTTTTCTTTAATAAGCATAATCTTATTGTTCAATATAGGGTTTTTATTCACTTCTTGTGAGATTTTTTCATAGGCGTACATAGCGGTAGTATGATCTCTTTTCCCCAACTTCTCCCCAATATAAGGAAACGACATATCCATCATGTCACGGAGGAGATACATCGCGACTTGCCGCGGTTCCACCAGTTCTTTTTTCCGGCAGCGTCCGATAAGATCATTGGAAGAAACTTCATAAAAATCCACAACGGTTTTAATAAGTTGCGCCGGTGTTGTTTTTTGCTGCATCGGTTCCTGGGCGCTTTCGCCGATAATTTCATCAGCCAACGCGGCGGTAATTTCCTGATTTTTTGTCTGCTGATGGAAAATAATCCGGTTTAAAACCCCTTCCAGCTCCCGGAGGTTCTTTTTCACCTTATTCGCCACCAAATCAACAACTTCAGGAGAGAGGGTGACTTTCTTTTCGGCCAATTTTGAGCGTAATACCGCCACCCGGAGCTCATAATCCGGATAACCGATGTCGCAAATCATCCCGCCCTCAAATCGGGAACGAAGACGTTCCTCCAGCGTGGGAATGAATTTTGGTGGTCGGTCGGAAGAAATAATAATCTGTTTGTTATTTTCGTAGAGCGTATTAAATGTGTGGAAGAATTCCTCCTCGGTGCGCGTCTTACCACCGATGAACTGGATGTCGTCAATGATCAGCACATCGATTAGGCGGTATTTTTCCTTGATCGTTTCCATCCGTTTGTTGCGCATTGCCCAAATTACCTCATTAGTAAATTTTTCTGAAGGAACATATTTTACCTTCACTTTATTTTGGTACAGATTTTTAATTTCATTGCCGATCGATTGGATAAGATGGGTTTTTCCCACGCCGACACCGCCATGAATAAATAGCGGATTATATTTTTTTCCTATTTCTTTGATGATCGCCTGTGCCGCGGCGTAGGCCATTTCATTAGAAGAGCCGACTACGAACGAGGTAAGCGAATAACGGGGGTTGAGATTGGTTTCCGGATCTATTTTTAATTCAGAAAACATCGGCTGGTCCGGCATCATGGGCTTTTTCGTTTTCTCCAGTATCTTCGGGGCAAGTTCCGGATTTGCGTGGACAATAAAATCAAGTTTTTTAGTGGTGTCGTCGATGTTCCGGAGCGCGCCAAGAATAATTTTGTAATATTTATTCTCCACCCACTCTTTTGCGAAATTATTTGGCAACGCAATCAGCGCCGCCCCTTCTTTTTTATCAATGAGATGGCTGTTCTTAAGCCAGGTAGCAAAATTCGGCCGGGAAATCTGCAGTTCTATTTCTGATAAGGCGCTTTGCCAGAGTTCTTTTAAGTCCACGAAGTAATTTTAAAATTATTTTTGCAACTATGAAAGCAATAACGCAGAACAATATGTTAATTATATGTGGATAAGTTTTTTTCCACAACAAAATTCTCCAAAAATTGACTTTGTTCCGCGTTTTGTAGTAAGGTAATGGAGTTATGTCTAAAACGTACCAGCCACGAAAGCGCAAGCGGGCGCGTACCCACGGATTTCTGAAGCGGAGTCGCACCCACGGAGGCCGCCGGACGATCAAAAACCGGCGCCGGAAGGGCCGGCACCGACTTACGGTGTAATGCTCGCGAAGAAATATAAGCTTCCGATTCAGGAATTTGTCGGCAGACGGGGTCGCATTGTTAAAACCAGCTACTTTTTGGTGAAAATCTTCCGGAGCGCGGAAGATTTTTCCCGTTTTGGGGTAACCGTAAGCGCAAAAGCCGCCAAGAAAGCGTCGGAGCGGAACCGGGTGCGCCGGTTGGTGTACAACGCAATAAGAGAGTACTATAGTAATATTCCCGCGGGCGATTACTGGATAACTGTGTTGCCTTCGGCGGTTTCTTTGTCGAAAGAATCCTTTATACGCGCATTACACCAAATACTTTTATGAGCAGTTTTTTTAATCTCGTCCTCTATCAGCCGCTTTTTAACACGCTGGTCGTTCTTTATAAGTACATCGCCTTCCAGGATCTGGGTCTGGCGATTATTCTTCTTACTGTGATCATCCGGCTTTTGCTGTACCCGCTTTTCTACCGCAGCTTTAAAAATCAGACGATCATGCAGCGCCTCCAGCCGATGATTCAGAAGATTCAGCATAACCACAAAGAAAACAAAGAAAAACAAGCGCAGGCAATCATGGAGCTTTACAAGCAGCACCAGGTCAATCCGTTTTCTGGATTGCTGCTATTGATTATTCAGCTTCCCATTCTGATCGTGCTGTACCGCGTCTTTTTGAAGGGCATCACCCCGGATGCGTTCGGCAACCTTTATTCTTTCGTATCCCCTCCCGCCCAGCTTAACCACACCTTCTTAGGCTTGCTTGATTTAAGCGCAAAGAGTATATTGATTGTAGTTTTGGCGGCATTGCTGCAGTACATCCAGAGCCGTTTATCACTGCCAAAAACCGATGCGAACTCACCGAGCGCCACTATCGGCCGAAGCATGGCCTTTGTCGGACCGGTGATGACGATTCTTATCTTGAGCAATCTTCCCTCGGCAATCGGAATTTACTGGCTGACCACTTCCGCTTTTTCGATAATTCAACAGCTTATCATCAATAAAAAACTGAACCATGAACGATCAATTCAAGGAGCAAGTCAAAAAGTTAGTTGAAATGACCGGCTTGAACGAGCCGAGCGTTGATTTTGACCCGGAAAACAGGAAAATAATCATTTTCGCCAATGAGGGCGACTGGTTCAAAAAACACCTCCCTTATGTAGTCTCCGATCTGGAGCGGTTGATCAATCTGCTTTCCAAAAAACACGGCATTGAGGAAACGGTATTTGTGGACGTGAATAACTACCGGAAAGAGCGGGAAAACATTATCGTGGAGCTCGCGAAGGCCGCCGCCCGGAAGGTCCAGCTGACCAAGTCGGAAGTGAAGCTTCCGGCAATGAATGCCTATGAGCGCCGGTTGGTGCACATGGAGCTTTCCACCCGTCCCGATGTGAAAAGCGAGAGTTTAGGCGAGGGTCGCGATCGCCACGTGATAGTAAAGCCCCTGCTCTAGCAGGGGCTTTGGTTTAGAGGTCGAGCGAGTAGAGGCGGCGGTCAAATTCGTTGATAAAATAGAATTTTCCACCGAAAATTTTCGGCCTCTCCGCTTTGATGGCAACGCCGCTAGCAAGCGCGTCGAAATTTTTTATCGTCAGCAGTTCAGTCCGGGTACCCAACCCCAGAAGGGATACGATATAAATATCGTCGTTGGTATACAGTGTTTTTTTCAAATAATTATCGGGCAGGGTATCCGCGCCCACTGACGCCTGATTCGCTGGAGCGGCACAGTAGATGCGCAAGGAATCAAAGGCGCACTTGGAGGCAAGGGTGAGCAGTGGGATGCCCGAAAGTGTTTTGTTGTTTTGATCGATTACGCGCAAGCCGCCGGCGGACCATTTCACGGCGTTTTTCCCGCCGTTTCCCCAGCGCAGATCCAACCCCGCCTCTTCCCGGACCAACACTTTTACCGCTCCCGACGTCAGATTATATGACCACAAAGATCCGGCCGCGCTGTTTGCCGGGCGCTGTTCAAAATACACAACACTTGGAATAATCCATTCCAGCGAAAGGTCTTTCTGGGCGAATGACCCGACTATTTTTGTCTTCTGGTCGCTAAGAGTGAAGTAGGCAAGCTGGCTGGCGCTGCCGCTGTCTTTAAGATAGAGAAGCCGGTTGCTGGATGCGGGATCCCATGCGGCGGATACTACTCCGCCCGGAAGAGATAACCAGGATTTGGTGCTCATGGTATATACCGCGAACGTCGGGCTTTGCGGGAATCCGAAACCGACGAGGATTTTAGACCCGTCCGGAGAAGGGCGGACTTCGCTCAGTTGGCCGATGGTCTGCGATCCGAGCGCGGCAGAATTTCCTGAAGCGTCCAGCTGGTTGATACTTCCGTCTTCCGCGACGTAATACAAAGAATTATTGGTGGTATTGAGCCAATAATCAAAAACCCGGTCGCTCGTGAGAGGTTTGGGCACTGCGTTCACGGCTGGAGTAGTTGTGGGGGTTATCGATGCGCTTTTTGCGCCAAAAAGATAGTACCAGCCGAAATAGGCGAGCGCGCCAACTGCGGTGACGATTCCGGTAATAAGAATTATTTTCGCAAGTTTGCTCATATTAGGCGGTAAGATGGCTCAAATTTTCCCGCGCCGCATCAAGCGCCTGCTGATCGCTTTGTAATCTCGCCTGCACGGTTGTTAATTGCTGCTTATCGGTATTCCAATCGTTACAGACGGATGATTTGGAGCGGGTGGCGCCCGATTGTACAATATTCGGATCTTTCTGCGCGAGCAGCTGGTCATAATTTTGGCAAAGATTGCTGTCATAAGCGATTCTCTGCTGGATTGTTTGAATCTGGGCTTGATCTACAAGAACCTGCGCTTCTGCTTGTTCTACTTGGGCGTTCGCGATAGCCACAGGGTCGCCTGATTTTTGAGCGTTCTGCAAGTCATTGTTGGCTTGGCCAAGGGTATCAACGGCCTGACCGATCGCTAAATTTGCGGCATTCACTCCCGCGAGCTGGTCAGCAAGCGATCCCGAGCCGGAAACCTGCTGAAGCGAAGGATTTTTTAAATTAACCAGATTGGGATTAATCGTATTGAGAATGACAAACGCGGCAAAAAGGAGCACCAGCCCCCAGAGCGCGTTGTAAATTTTATTGTCGGCATCCGCGACGCGTGCGGGGTTCCCGACCGCGAGGAACATCCGCTCGATTGCCGCATAAATAATCACTGCCATTGCGAGCAGTCCGCCGACGGTGATCGCGAATTGGAACACGGCAAGTATGTACTGCGCCGGACCGGTGACGGTCGTCACGGGTCCAAGAATACCCGGAAGCGGAACAATAAGCTTCGTGCACCCCGGCGCGTTTTTAGGGCATTGATTCAGGGCGTTGTTTGCGGCTTGCTGTATCGTGGGAGCTGAAGAAACAGGCAGGCTGATCTGGGCAAATGCCGGCAGCGCGGCAAAGATCGCATAGCACACCGCCGAAATAATAAGGAGTTTTTTCATGTTAGGGGGTAGTGAAATTGAGGGAACCCTTGGCGATTTCCAGAGGTTTAAGAAGATTTTGAACGGTAGCCTCCAGGTTAACGGTGACGCCGCTTGCCAGATTGCCGAGTGCCGCTACATCAGGATTTTTGTCGCTGGCTTCAGTTTCGGCGCCGTTGACGGTCCAGGAAAATTTTGCCTGGTCCAAAGAAGTGAAATTAAAGAAATACGGCAAGGCACGAAAGATCGGCACTCCGCCCGTTACGACTACTTCCGGCTTTACAACCGGGATCGTAACTGTTTTTTCCAGCGCTACGCCGCGGTACGTGAAGGAAACTGTTACTACCTGATCGCCTTTTGTCGCGTCGGCGGCGAAAGAGATAATTTTTACACCCAAACCTGTTTTGTAGGGATCGCCATTGACCCTCCAGTTGATAGTGGTCGCGCCAAGACTGGCGAAACGGCCGCCGTCAATTAATTCAAACGCAACATCAATCCGGGAGCCGTCGCTCGGCAAGACCTTGCCCCGGTAATCAGCCGGCGCGTAATCGCCCGCCTTCCAGGTGAGCATAAACTCCGGTAAATTTTGGGCGCCGGCCAGGTTGCTGAACAGAGCTGCAAATGCGGTTATGGCAAGCAAAGGGGCAAAAATTTTTGCAAAATTAGTCATGGTTATTTGCCGGCGCTTTGCGCTAGGGCTCCTTTGGGAGTTTTAATCTTGGGAATTTTTTGCACCGCAGCCGCCGCGGCGCCCTCCGGATGATGATCAATCCAAGCGGTGACTGCAAAGCTCAGCGTATGAAGCGGAACCGCGCTTACGCCAGGGATGAAGCTGAGAAGATTGCCGACAAGTGCGTATAACCCCTTCACTCCCTTAAACCAAAGATACCCCTGAAGGAAGGCGGTGAATATCACGCCTACCACATCGTTTACGCCAGGAATGATGTCCAAAAGATCCCCGATGATACAAAGCGGAACAATGAAGATAATCTCAACTAAGGATATTTTTGGTTGGAGCTCCTCCATAGCTTCTTATATATAAGTATACGTTATTGCTGCTGCTTAAGAATCTGTTCAGGTTTCGTGGTAATTACCTGATCTTCAGTATATGAAGCGATGATCTGGATCGCCACATGATTCGGTCCTGCGAAAAATAGGCCCTGACCGACGCCGGACTCAAGCAGAAGCGACTTCTCCGCTTCGGTGAGATTGAATGTTTTCGCGACCGAATCAATCATCGCCGGCGACTGCTTCAAAAGGAGCTGAAGGGAGGAGTTGGTGATGATCGGGCGGCCATAAGGAGAGTTCAGGAAGTCCTCAACGTCCTGGGTAATGGTGGAAATGCCCAGGAAATATTTGCGGGCGCGCTTAACCAGGCCAAAGAGGAACGAGGCGCCGTCCGGATACTTCATCATCCACCAGGCTTCGTCGATAATCATGACGCGACGCTTCAGTTCGGCGCGCACCAAATTCCAGATAAAGTTCAAAATAATATACATCGCGATCGGGCGGAGTTCGTCTTCGAGATCGCGGATGGAAAAAACAATCATCCGGTTCTTGATATCAATGTTGGTCGCGCGGTTGGCAAATCCGGCGTAGCTTCCCTGGGTAAACCGGTAGAGGCGTTCGGCAAGATCGCGGCCCCCTTCCATATTTTGAAGCACAGTCTGCAGATTCTCGAGAAGCGGCGCCTGGGCATGCGAAAAATCTTTTCCGGCAACGATATCAAACGCGGCATATGTTTCCGAAATCGCGCGATCGAGAAGTGATTCTTCCTCGGCGGTCATTTTGCCGAGCATCAGTTTCATGAGGCCGGTAAGGTTGACGACATGCGACTTCAGCACGTCGGCAGGGTTTTCATCTTTCGGCACGACCGGAATATCAAACGGATTGATGTGGCTTTCAGAGGTAAGGGAAATTTTGAAGAAACTCCCGCCCACGGTATTGGCAAGCTGCTGATACTCGTTTTCCGGATCAATAATAATGACATCGCTGCCGGTCATCATGAGGCGCAGGGCTTCAAGCTTGGTCGCGTAGGATTTTCCGGCGCCGGACTTCGCGAAGATTACCAAATTGGCGTTTTCCAGTGAAAAGCGGTCGAAAATCACGAGAGTATTATTGCCGCGGTTGATACCGTAAAGAATTCCGTCGTCAGAAGTAAGATTCGCCGAAACAAACGGGAAAAAGGACGATACCGGTCCGGAATTCAGCGGAGTATGGATAAGGAGGTGGTCCGTGCCGATGGGCAGGGTTGAATTAAGGCCTTCCACCTGCTGGAAGACGGCGGATTTTGCGTAAATTAACTTGGCTTCCAGCACGCTGTTGATCTGCGCTTCCAGTTTATTAAGATTCTCCAGCGTGTCGGCGTAGATGGTCATGTATACGCCCACGTTGAAAAGATGCTCCTGTCCCTGCTGGAGGGAGTCGCGCAATGCCTCAATGTCCTGATTGGCGGTTTCGAGCATCGGATTACGCACCATCCCCTTCCGCTCCTGCTCCCCGATTTCCGCCTGGATCTCGCCGGCTTTTTTGCGGAGATTTTTAAGGGCCAGCGCGGTGTCTACCGGATGAATGAAGATTGCGATGTCGAGCAGATCCGGAAGGTTGATGATCGGAGAGAACCAGCCGGTCGCGAGATAGCGGGGGTAGGTAAAAAGGAAAATCGTCTTCGCGAGTTTGTTGCCAAGTTTGAGATAGTTGGATTCCGCCTCAAGCGCCGGCGGCGCGATAATGTCAGTGACCGTTTTCCCCATGCCGCTTTCTTTGGCGATTTCCAGCGTTTTCTTTTCCACTGATTCCGGATTGTAGAGATTGTAGAAAAGTTCGATGATCGCCTCGCTTTCCAGCGGCATCGCCTGAAGGCCGATGGCCGTCAGTCCGGAAAGCACCCGGTCCGCCCGCTGGGCAAGCTGGCTAAGATGGTGCTGAAAATCTTTTTCTTTGTCCGCGGCAGCCGCGGCATCGCCTTTCTTTTTCCCGAACATGCCAAAGAGTCCGCTGGCGGCGCCTGGAATCTGCGGCGCATCGAAGGGGACGATGATGAAAAACGTTTTTGCCATGATCGGATTCTGGCTTACGAACGAAGCGATGAATTCCCGATAGCCGACAATTTGGCTTTTCAAAAGTTCGTTTTGCTCTTCTTTTTCCCGCGTCTCCAGTTTTTTGATATACGCTTCAATATTCAACCGGCGGGAATGGATGAAGATCTGGACTGAAAAATCCAGACTGTTAAGGAAATTCTGATAGGCATAGGTGATCAGCCCCTGTTCTTCCTCCGACTTCAAATCAAAATTCACTCCGGACACCATGATGATTTTTCTCAGGGATCCGTTTTTCAACACCACCGTTCCTTCCCGGACGGACTCCACGTCCACGAACTTTTGCGTTGCCTGTGATTCTTTTTTCGCCATAATTGTTGCTCTTACTATTATATATTACTGACCCGGTTTTACCGGCGGTTTTTTCGTGATAAGTCCGAGCCAGCTGCTCTTTAATTTCGAAGTAGGATTTTCTCTGATGGCGGGAATCTGGATATTGGGGACCGACGGCGTTGCCTCTTCCCTCTGCCAAAGATAGAGCTTCGGATTCCAGTAGTAGAGAAGCGCACTTTTCAGAATTACCGGCAGAGGCCTGCCGTTATATCTGAAAAATGCGAACGCGGCGGCGAGACCACCCACCAGCAACGTGAGGATTACCCAGACAAAAAATTTCAATACAAAAAAGAGAAGAAAGCTGATCAGGCCGGCGCCGCCGATGTAAAGGAATTGTTTGAGCGTAAGCGGTCCGACGATTTTACTTTCCGTCTCGATAAACTGGGGAACTTGGAATTGGGGCATTATTTAAAATCAGAATCTTTCAGGAAGCTCGGAACTTTCGAGGGCTCCACTTTTACTTTAACCGGGATGGACGGCGGAGTGGGGGCTTTCCGTTCCTGGAGCGGTTCGGTTTTGCTCAGCGCAAGCGGTTCAACTTTAGGCATCGGGGGTTTTGTCATCGTCGGAGGAGTTGCCGGCTTTGGTTGCGGTGCCGGCTGACTTGGAGCAGATGGCGTGTATACCGGGGATGTTACCGGAGCCGAAGGTGGCGGAGTAACAACTTGCCGGGGCGCTGCGGAGACGGAGGAGGGCGTGGGTGGCATTGGCATCGGACCGGAAGCCGGAACTTGCACGGGATTAGCACTTTGCTCCGACGTCGGGTGAGCCACTTCCGGTGAAGGTATCAGCATTTGTGGAACAAATTCCTTTTCCGGCGCGATTTCCTTGCCAAAATGAATCAATTTGATATCGATACCAAGCTCGCTGCGCAATACCGTTTCCACCGGGCGGAGCATCTTCTCCTCTATTTCCTGGGCGAGCGCATGGGCGGCACTGGGGCTGATATCGAGAAGTTTGCTTAATTGTGAAACGAATTCTTCCGGTTCGACGCTGGAAATTGCCAGCCGCAAAATAAGCGTGGGGATTACCCGCATTTCTTCTTCCTCCCGGAATCCAAGCCGGCGATTCAGGTCGGAAATCAAAAATGTCAGCTGCGAGGAAGCCAGCCAACCCTTCAGCGGATCGGGCAGCTCTTTGAAATTAGTAATTGGTTTTGGTGCGAGTTCAGGCATGTGATTATAATCCCGGAGCCGAAGGCTTGCCCGGTTCTTTCTTTACATTTGTTTCAAAGGGTTTGCTTTTGGACGCCTCTTCTTTGCGGCGCGCATCTGCTGTCTGGAGTTCCTCGATAATCTTTTTGTGTTCCGGCAGGTTTACCTGCTGCATCGCGGGGTTTTCAATAGAGAATTTCACCAACGGGTGTTCCGGCTCAGTCTTAGAAAGCTCCCGGGCGGCTTTTGCGGCGGCGAATAATTGCGGCACATCCCCTTCTTTCGCGAGGCGTTCCAGATGTTCTTTGCGGAAGAATTTCGCGGTTTGTTGTATTGCTTCCGCGCCCAACGTTTCAGTCTTTGCCGGACGGAATTTTTCCATGGCAAGCTGGGTGGCGAATTCTTTAAACTGACTTGAGTTTGGAGGGAGAGACGCTTTTGTGACCGCGGGATTCCGTTTCTGGGCTTCTTCAAAAGTCTTATCGTAATCAGCTACTTTGTAGGCAAGATGAGGGACATTTTCTTCGATATCTTTTGTAACGCCAAGACGTTTCGCATCTTCGAAATAAGAGTCGAGCCGCTCCTGGTCTACTTTGTCTACAAGCCCGCGCTTCGCAACTTCATTGGCAAGCGCCGCCCGCTTTCCGGGATCGGCCTGATACGCATTAAACTTAATCAACAGAGCTTCATTCGTATCTTTTCCAAGCTCTTCCTTTTGTTTTTTAGTGATATCCAGTTTCTGATTCGCGGCCGCAACTTTGCTTGCCGTCGCCACGCTGGAAAGATTGGCAGCGGCGCCTTTGGCTCCCGGAATCCGGTTAATTAAAGGAGCATTAAGCACGCGCGCTCCCAATGACGCCAGTCCGGCACCCCCGGCCGCAATGGCAGGTCCGGCGGTAACCCCGCCCACAGCGCGGCCCGCTCGTTTCGCGCCGCCGAGAATTCTGTCTTTCGCTCCGGTAGCAAGCTCAAGGGCTTTTGTCGCGCCCGTTACGCCGAGCTGATTCGCCGCATAAAGGCCGCCGAACATCAGCGCCACCTGAAGGAAAATCTGGATAAAAACGGCAATAGTGGAAGGAGCAAGGGAAGAAAGATTCGCGCCGGCAGCCAGCGGCCCGGCCGCGTCGTTAAGCGTACTGTTTTGGATAAATGCCCCCATTTTCTGGGAGCTCTCCACGCCGAGATAGAGAAAGAGCGTGACAATAGGATAAAAAATATTCCAGTGAATGAATTTTTTCCACCAATTACTGAACTGGCCGGAAAATGTGGGAATAGTAAACGAAAGCCAAGCAAGCGGCATCACAATCAGTAAAAACGAGATCCAGACATATCGTATGAGGAGCATCACCGCGATCGCGAAAAAAGTAATTACCAGTACGATGCCGAAAATCACTGTGGCGGCGAGAGAGGCAAATGCGGCAAGGAAATTCCCGCCGAACTTCAGCAGGGCACCAGCTTTTTCGTTACCGGGCGCGGGCTTTACGTCGAGAATCCTCTGGATGCTTAAGGAGTTGGCGAGGTTGTCGCCGAATTTTATAATATCGCCATTCGGACTCGAGGCGCCCAGGAAGAAGTTGCCGAATACGTTTGAAGCATCTATTACTGCGCCGGCAATCAGAAAGCTGAAATTGACGAGGACCGCCGCAATAATCAGATTCCGCAGCAATTGCTTCGTATTATAACCGCTCAACCGGAGAATGGTGGTAAACGCAATAATGATAATCGCAAGCACGAATCCAAGGTTGGCGATATCCAGCGTCACCCGGAAACCGGTTTGGACAAATTCGCTGGAAATAATCTGCCGGCCGGCGTCAATAATGACCTGGATAATATCCACGGCAAGGGAAATAAGAAAAGCGGCCGCGTAGGCTATCCATTGGCCGATCATCAAAACTCCCGCATTGAAAAGGCCGATGCCCTTGCAGACCAGGTCAAATGTTCCGCACGTATCTGGATTTTTATCCGCAGTCGCCGCCACGCTTGCGGTGGTAGGAGCGGTCTGCGCTAACGACACAAGCGGCGCCGCAATCAAAATTCCGGCAATCAGGAAAAGTAAAACCTTTTTAAACTTAGGGGTTATTGCTGGCATTGCTGAAGGTCCTGGTTGAAGAGGTTTGTTTTGTCGGTAATCCGCTGATTATCATCGTTGGCTTCCTGCTGAATTGACGCAAGGAAATCGTTGGCAGCGGTATCGTCCAGCAGCGGCGTAACCGCACTCTGGATTTCCTGAAGGCGGTTGAGGCTGGCGCGGGTCGCGGGCAAGCGGTTAATTTCTGTGACATAAGGTTGCAAAGCGTTGGTTACAGTCGCGTTGGTAGTGCTGGCATCAGTAAGCGCGGCAATCTCTCCGTCAGCCCAAGTTTGTTCGCCCGCGATCTGACTTTGGACATTACTGACATTGATCGTCCCACAGGTAGTTTTTCCGGTGGCGGTGAGATTGCTCGAAATTTTTGTCAAATCGCCTTTGTATTTCATAAGATTGGCAATCGTATCATTAATGAGTGACTGCGCCTGCAGACGGGGCGAGAGAGTGGTGTTGATTTTGCCAAGCACCGCATCTTTATCGCTTGCGAATGCCTGGGAAACAAGAGAATTATTATATGCGGAAAGATCGGAGTTGACCTGGGACTGGCTTGTTCCCGACGGTTGCGCCGCGGCGAGGCCTTTGACGATAACCTGATTAATCAGCGCCGCGGCAATGGCGCTGGCATAATCTTCAGCAAGCAGAACAAAATCAATCTGGGCTCCAAGCGCCTTTGAAGTCAGATCGCGGTTCGTGGATCCCGGCGTGATTATGTTGCCGTTCTTATCCCGCGTTCCTGTAAATCCTCCGTAGGCAATGCTCTCGGTGAACGAAGCGCTTTCCGCGATGCCGCGACGCCGCTCCGCTTCCAGGTTGGTCATCAAGAGCGCCCCGAAATAATTGTTTTGCGGTTGCCATCCTTCTCCGTAGGCAATCCAGCCGCCGTTGCGGAAATCATTATAAAAATTCTGGATATTGCCGACAATCTGTTTGAGCGTGCAGGTTGCCTGCTGGGAAAACCGCGGGACAGGCAAAAGCCCCAGCCGGATTTGCAGGCCGAATGGCGAACAAAGGAATCCTGCGCCAAGACCCTGGGCGAAATCTCCTACCGCATTTTGCCCTGCTTCCGCCAAAAATCCATTCCAGTCGGTAATGAATTTTGGCTTGCCCCCGCCTTGAATGTAGGCAATGATTTCGTCCACTACCCGGTCCAAAATCTCCTTTTTGAGCGTGGTGATAAGGGCCGGTTTGATGACATTATCCCAGATAGTTTGAAAGAGAAGACTTGGATCCAGGACGATATCTCCCAAGCCAAGAATCGCGTGCGCAGTCGGAACCGGCTGGAAGATTGTCTGAAGCGCCGGCGTCACCGGATTGAAAATCAGGGCAAGCGCGATGATGGTAACGATAATTTTTGCCTTCATGAATTTTTGTTGGCGAGATCAGTAATGTCCTTTTGGACCGTTTTTAGCTCTGCGTTAAGTCCGGTAATTGCCTGGAACGCCAGCAGTGCGCGGATCGGATCGCTTTGGTAGTTTTGAAGAATAATATCCGCCACGGATTTTTCTCCGCCAAGAATTGCGAGAGTTTTTTGATGAAGCGTCACGAACATGCTGGGAATAGGCATCGCGTACAGCGATTTGATGGATTGATCATAAGCCTGGCGCAGAAGCTCGAGATTTCCTTCAAGGTCATCCGGGACCGTTTTTAAATTTTGGAAATTCGTGCTGATCGCATCATCGAATCCTTTCAGGTAAATGGATACAAATCTTCGGTCAGATGTCGGGACGACATGTAGTTGCTGGATATCGATATGCGGCTTCAGTTGATTGTAGTCAAAATTTTGCGCCGCTTCCGCAAGATATTTTCCTGCAACCTTCTCCTGATTCAGAGGGTCTTTTAATTCATCAACGCTATAGGAAGAAATTTCCTCGTTGATATTCTGAGCGGCTTCTTGAGTGAGATTTTTTGCGTTTGCCGGGGAAAGATCGGGAAGAGTTTCTGATGCCGCCTGAAATGTCTGAGGATTGCCGGTACCAGAGGGGTCATGATGTGGATTTTTCTCGGCAAAAATTAAAACAGCAAAAATAAACGACCCGATAATAAGTGCGGAAGCCGCAATTTTTTTAAAAAGAGAGAGCATGTTTTACAAAAAATGCAAAAACAAAAAATTTCGCGCTGAGCCCAATTTGCTTACATTATTATTATAAACGAATGCTGCTACTTACCAAGAGGACAGAGAGTTGATAACTTTATGAGGATTTCCAAAGGCAAATTTTGGGGTCTTTCCTCCCCCGTTAGGCCACATTTTTTTAAAATTTCAACTGCCCCCGGCTTAGAGATTCCAAGCCCTGTGGATAAGTTGTTTAAAACTGTTTTTCTTGGTTGCTTAAAAATGGCTTTTATAAGCTGGTAATATGCCAAAACACCTGATTTTTCCTTGATTTTTAGCTCCAAGGCCAGGGCGATCACTGCCGAATCAACTTTCGGCGGCGGACTGAAGTCTTTTGGCTTTAAGTACGCCAAAATTCCCGGTTTTGACCATATCTGGGTGGCGGCGGCAAGCAGATTCATTTTAGGAGGATGGCCTATCACCCTCTCCGCCACCTCCTTTTGGATCATGAGTACCGTTAATTCCGGCTTTTGGTTCATTTCTCCAATTGTCCGGAGGAGTTTCCCCGTAATGTAGTAAGGAATATTCCCGGCAATTTTGTATGGAGCGGGAATAGATGGAATAACTTTAAGGGCATCGCCTTCTACAATTTCAACATCAGGACGACGAGCGGTAAGCCGATTCCTGATTATTCCTGCGAGGCGGGGATCTTTCTCAATCGCAATGATTTTGCAGCCGATTTCGGCGCACGTTTTCGCAAGTGGAATGGTCAGCGCCCCCTCTCCGGGGCCTACTTCTACGATCGTATCGCCGTTTTTTAATTGGAGCGCGTCAACAATGACGGTAATTACCGACGCATTGGTCAAAAAATGTTGTCCAAGATAGCGGGGCATAGCTGGAATAAGGGGTATTACAGTAGTACAATATCAGCAATGGCGAAGTTTGAACAAATGCCAAAAGAAGAATACAGCTACGAATTAAAGGACGAAGTTACAAAACCGGAGCCTAAGAAAGAGTCCGGCGAAGAGAAATTGGAAGTCGTTTCCGGAGAGGGCGTATTCAATGAAGCGCTTAACAATAAGGATTTTTTAGACTTTGTTGCGCAACATGAAGAAGCCGGCGAAAAGGAATTAAGCAAAGAAGAATTAAAAGAATATTATCAGGCATTTGAAGGGCGGGAATTTCTTAAAAAAGAACTGACACATTTATACAAAAAAGAACTGGAGCCGGCATTCGATGTGAAGCTGGGCAAAGGAGACCTCGCGCCGTTGGAGAGGTTCCTTGACGAAGAAGCGCTCCATAATCCCGAGGAATTAAAAAATCGGATGGAGGACCTTCAAAATTATCAGCTGCTTATAAAGGAAAAAGAAAGTCTCGAAGCGGAAATCAATGCCTGGGGCGGCGAACAGAACCTTGAAAAAGCGAAGCAGGAAGCGGCGGCGGAAAGAAAAAATCTGGAAAAAAACAAGGAAATAGCCGAATCCGCAACGGGAACCTTCTGGTTTTTGAATCTCAAGAATTGGGAATTGGTTCAGGAAGTTTTCCGAGTGGAAAGCAGAGGGTTGCGGCGCGCTGTCCGGGAAGCGGGCAAGGAGGCGCGCGCGGAGCAGTTTAAAAAAATGGAAATCCGGCTCAAAGAACTTGAAGATCGGGAAAAACTTCTGGAACATTATCCGACGATGAAGGCGGCAACCGAGGCGGTGTTTGCCGATCTTAAAACAAAATTTTTTGAACAATTCGAGCCGGCCAAGGGCGTGTTTGAGGAAATGAGAAAGCGCGTAGTGAATAAAATGGGGGATGCAATCGGCATCAGCGAAAGGGTTACCAAAAAAAAGACAACAGAAGAACTGGACCGGGCCCAGCAATATTTGGAAAAAATCCAGTCAGAAAAGGAAAAATTCAATATTGAAGCGCTCCAAAACCTGCCCCTGGAGGCATTTCAGGCGCAAATTGATGAAAAAATCAATCAATTGGCGATTGAGAATCTTCAGAAAGTTCTCAAAGATTTTGAATTGGGCAACCGCCCTTTGGACGCGCTCCGTGAAGAAGTTGGATTTTATTTAGACAAGAAAAAAATGGGATCCCAGGACCGGGGCATGATTAAAAAATTTGTAAGCGGTGTTATTCAGCAGGAGGTAGACGATCTTCTGAAGGATAAGCCAAAATATTACAAGCAAAAAATAGTATTGTTGCGTACGGTTTTGGCGGACATCGTCTATCATTCATAACACCATGGACATCCAAAAAATTATGCAGTTGGTGGAAAGGGGAAAGGGCAAAGAAGCGCAGAAACAACTGGCCCAGTATCTTGATGAGATTCAGATGACCGAGCGCGATGCCGGCCATGTGTATGCAGAAATCGCGTCGGCATATCTGAAGGCCAATAACTATCTTCTCAAGAATTACAATACATTTCTCAAGGAGACAGTGGCAGAATTGAAGGCGTTGAACAAAAAAGAACAGACGCTGCTCTCGGTTCGCTAATTGTAGTCAATATATTGGTCGTCTTCGTCCGGCAGTTCTCCGCGCCCGGCGTCCAGGTCCGCAAACTCGGTCAGTTCGGGAGGAATTTCGTAAAGAAAACGCGAGGGGGTGCCTGAAAATGTCAGAAAAAGATCCTGTCGTGCACGGGTCATCGCCACATACATCAGGCGGCGTTCTTCTTCGATTTCATCGCGTGATCCGTATGACATCTGGTGAGGCAGAAGGCCGTCGGCACAGCCGATGACGAACACCATATCAAACTCGAGTCCTTTTGCGAGGTGTACACTCATCAGATTGACGGTCGCCTGCTGGGCGCGCGGATGGTTATTGGCCGGCTGGTCGGCCGATTGCAACAGCGAAACGCGTTCCAGAAATTCATCCAGACTGGAAAAATCTGCCGCGAACCGGATTAATTCATTTATATTCTCAATCCGTTCCAGATGGTTTTTATAATTCTTTTCAAGATATTCGAAATAACGCGCCTGGAGCAGGAAAGAGTTGATCAATTCAAGAATGCTCATATCTTTCCCGCGCCTCGGCAATTCCTGCAGCAAAATTCCGGCAGTTTTCTTATCGAAATTCTTGGCAAGGCGCTCCGCGCTCACTGAATCAAGGGGATTGTTGGCGAGGCGCAGTCCCGCGACAACGTCCTTGATCTCTTTCCGTTCGTAAAATTTCAGCCCTCCAAAAATTTTATAAGGAATATCGGCGGCAATCAGCGCCTGCTCAATTGCCCGCGATTGAGCATTGGTCCGGTATAATATCGCGGCGGAGTGAGGTTTATATTCGTAAAGTCGCCCCGCAATTACCGCTGCCTCCTGTTCGGGATCGGTGGTTTTAATTACTCTGATCAACGAACCGGAAGGATTTTCCGTCCAGAGAGTTTTGGCCGTTTGAAGTGCGTTGTGCGCAATCAGTCTCGAGGCGGCATTGATGATGTTGGCGCTGGACCGGTAATTTTGTTCAAGTTTTACGATCTTCGCATTCGGCCAGTCGCGCTGGAAATTCAGGAAATTTCGGAAATCCGCGCCGCGGAAACTGTAAATCGCCTGTTGATCATCCCCGACCACGCTCAAATTTTGCTGCTTCCCCGCAAGGAGCCGGATCAGCTGATATTGGGCGGCGTTGATATCCTGATATTCATCCACGAGAATGTGCGTAAATTGATCCTGGTACTGCTTCAGGATGTCGGGATTTTTTTGAAATATCCGGACTGTTTTTTCAATGAGGTCGTCAAAATCAAACGCATTGTTTTTCCGCAGCTCATCCTCATATCGTTGAAACACGAGCGCCGTGGTTTTATCGAATTCGGCCGGATCAAGAAATTCGTTTTTAATCTGTGAAATTTTCGAATGAAGCGCGACCGGGCTGTAGCGGTCTTTTGAGATATCGAGCGCTTTCATGACTTTTTTCAATAAACTCATCGAATCGTCGGCATCGAAAATAGTGTAGTGCTGGGTGCGGTGCGCGTGTCGGGCTTCTTTTTTAAGGATACGGGCGCAGAAAGAATGGAACGTGCCGATAAACGGGGCTGGATTTGCGGAAACCCGATCGGCCATTTCTTTCGCGGCTTTGTTGGTGAAGGTAATTGCGACAATATGTTCTGGCGTGATTCCCTGCTGGATAAGCCTGGCCAGACGGGCGGTGAGGGTTTTAGTTTTCCCCGAACCGGCGCCTGCGGCAATCAAAATAGGGCCATCGGAATGATATACCGCCTCATATTGCTTATCATTGAGATTCTTTGGATTTTGTGTCATTATTGGCCTTATGACCAAACTGCGATCCTTACTGAAAAGGATCCCGCTTACTATCGCGGCCCCGGTTGCTTTGGTGCTTGCGAGCGCCGTCCTTAATGTACTGTTTTTGCATCGTCCGGTGCAAGCAAACAACGATCCGCCGATCCCGGTTTTAGTGGCAGATGCTTCTGCGGCGTTCGTGCCGGAATCGGATTCAGTTGATGCGGACAATGTTTTTAACGGAGACTTTGATGTTTCAAATCAGGAAGACGCCACCGCCGGATTCGTGGTTATCGGAGGGGATTCGGTGTTGAATTCCTCAAATCCCCTCAGCACAGTATTGCCAAATCGCAACGGTTTTCTTACGTATAAGGTGCAAAAAGGCGATACGCTTACTAAAATTGCGGCGAGCTTCGGCATCTCGGTAAACACCATTTTTTGGGCGAATAACAGTATTGGAAGCCACATCCATGCGGGGCAGGAGCTGGTGATTCTGCCGGTTTCCGGGGTGGCCCATACCGTCGAGGAAGGCGAAACCCTCGACTCAATTGCGGAGCTTTACGGGGTTCCAAAAGAGAAGATTTTACAATACAACAAAAAAGTTTCGGATAAGGGAGATCTGGAAGTGGGCTCGGCTCTGGTAATTCCAGGCGCGAAGCCGAAGAAAAGTTTGGCGACCGAGGCGGTTGAGAATCTGCCGAGCTATCCGGGATATTTCATTATGCCGACGACCGGTCTCAACTGGGGCCAGCTGCATCATTACAATGCAGTGGATATCGCCAACACCTGCGGCACTCCGATTTACGCTGCTGCCGAAGGCTTAGTAACTGCTTCCATGGACTATGGATACAATGAGGGCTATGGGCACTACGTGGATATTGAACATCCGAATGGCGTGACCACGCGCTACGCTCACACTGAAAAGAACACAGTTTCGGTGGGTGACTACGTTTCGCAGGGCGATTTAATCGCATACATTGGAAATACCGGAAAAACCCACGGCCCGACCGGATGCCATCTTCATTTTGAAGTCCGCGGCGCCAAAAATCCTTTTGCCAAGTAATGAAAAGCCCCGACTAAATAGTCGGGGCTTTGTTTTATCGTCGAAGCGAGAGTTCGTCATAGATACGAATGACCGCTTCTTCATGGTGCTTGATGGCGCCGCGAACACGCCCCAGAAGGCCGCGGAATGTTTCCGCATAGCCGGGACGGTGGGAATTGTCGATCACCATGCCATAGCAGGTTTCGTAACGATCCAAAAAGGCATACACGCCCTTGCCGATCGTCAGAAAACGTTCGCGAATGGCAAGGCGATCTTCGAGTCCAAGGTCTTTCGTACAGAGAGACTCGTCAATCATCTTGCCCAATTCCCCCACCGAGTCGCCGAGTCCCGCGAGCCAGGTCTGGGGCTGCACTCCGAGTTCGGCAGCCGATGGCATCTGAAAACCCTTCAGGGAAGCTTCCCAGAGTTCGGGTTCGCGGATCATGGGATAAAATTCGCACAGCGCAAGAAACTCCACCATTTCCTGGCCGGTGTCGCGGTCCTGGTTGTCCCCAAACGAGATCGGAAGCTGCAATCCGCGCAATTCCTTCCACGCCGCTGCGATCTGTTCTCTGCATTCAGGAACCGCAGCGGAAAACCGGTCTTCTTTGAGTGCGGCAATTCCCGCTTTCGAGAGTTCCCGGATTTTATTCGCGAGGGCGTAGGATTTTCCGATGTTTTTTCGCTGCTCTTCGAAATACATAAGATAAGGCTTGCCGTCCGGCAGTGCCGCCGCCTGGCGCAAATACTCCGTCAGCTGCTCCGCGTCCTTCATGCATCTTCTCCTTGTAAAAGAACTTATTTCTGAAATCGGAAATTGCAGAAATAAACTCTCTTAGAAAAAAGCCCAGGTGGAGCCCCAGCATTTCTGCTGGAGCTCCACCACGGGTAATGTGCCGCTGGTTTAGCGATGACGCCGGCTGCCCTGAACTCCCCGCTTGTCGCGGCGGGAACGCTCGAGCGCGCGGGCCTCATCTTCCATCCCCTGGCTGACGCTCGGAGCCCGGAAGAGCGGCCGGCTGTGCTTGTCCGGGACGTTGCCAGCCGCCTGAGCCACCTGGCCCAGGCGCTTCTGGCGTTCGATCTCCCGCTTGGCACCGGCCGTCTTCTCCTCGGACGCGCGACCCGCCTCTTCGTACGTGTACGAACGGCTGAGCGCTTTGTCCGCGTTGTGCGGCAGGTTGCGGCGATACTGCTCGCCGCAATCCCGGCAGAACGCCGTGCGGTCGATGTTGCCGCCGCCGTTGTTCACCAGCCAGAAGTTGCCGACCCGGACCGCCTCGCCGTCGATGACGACATTCAGCGAGATGGCCTTGAACGGGTCGCCGCATCCGAGCTGGGGATCGCAGGTGACGCGGCCCTGATCGTCCAGAACCGCCGTGGGGAGATCGCTCTCCTCGCGCAGATCCATGAACTTCTTCCGGGCCTCCGCCTGCTCCGCCACGTTCTTCGCGCGGGTGCGCGCCTCCTCGAGTTCCTGGAGCTGCTTCTTCCGCACGAACTCCACCACGTCCTTCGCCTCGGCCAGCGTGAGCTGACGGTTGAGGTTCTGGAAGCGGCGGATGACGATGTCGCGGACCTTCTCCGAGAAGAGGGTGTGCTCCTTCTGGGCCCACCAGAAGCAGTGCCCCTCGCCGTCGTTCTTGAGCCAGGCGCAGGCAGCCTCGGTCACCCAGTAGCTGTTCTTCCCCATCTTCTTCAGCTCTTCAGCCGACAACGGAGTGTCCCCGAGAGCCTTCCGATACGACTCGTGTGCCTTCGAAGCCCCATCGGCTTCCTTTCCCTGATCGCCACACGCGCTGTCCATGGTGCCTCCAAAAAATGGGATCCGTGAAAACCAACCATGCTCGCTACTTACATTCGCAAGCAACCTTATCCTTTAATTGAGCTGCCCACATTATACCAACCAGAAAAAATTTGTCAACTATCCGCGGTGTGTGATAAAATCCAGGAACAAAAGCCCCTGTAGTACAATGGATAGAATACCTGGCTTCGAACCAGGAGATGTAGGTTCGATTCCTACCGGGGGCACAACATTGGAAAGTTTTTTAGATTTTTTTATACTGGACCTATGTCCCGCATAGATTACCTGGCCTCAGAGTCGGTTACCGAAGGCCATCCAGATAAAATCTGCGATCAGATTAGTGATGCGATTTTGGACGCATATCTTACGCAGGACGCTCAATCACGCGTGGCATGCGAAACGTTTGCCTGCGGCAGCAATCTTGTCATCGGCGGCGAGATAACTTCGAAGGGAAAAGTAGATGCGGAAAAAGTTGCCCGCGAAGTTATAAAAAACATTGGTTACGATAGCGAAAAGAAGGGGCTGGATTATCGCACGGTAAAAATAACGACGATGCTTAACCGGCAATCGCCGGATATTGCGATGGGCGTCGATCGATCCGATCCACTTGAGCAGGGCGCGGGCGATCAGGGAATGATGTATGGATATGCCAGCAATGAAACAAAAACTTTCATGCCGCTGCCGATTGCGCTCGCCCACGCGCTTTCGCGGCGCCTTGCGGAAGTAAGAAAAAACGGAGCACTCCCCTTTCTTAGTCCCGACGGAAAAACTCAGGTCACCATTGAATATCAGGACAGTCAGCCGAGACGAGTACGAAATATTCTAATTTCTTCGCAGCATGCTGCGGAAACCTCCACAGAAACATTACGCGCCGCGTTGATTAATCAGGTAATCATGCCAATAGTTCCCAAAAATCTCTTGGATGCCAAAACGGATATTTTTGTAAACCCGACTGGCCGGTTTGTGATCGGCGGACCTGCCGGCGATACCGGATTAACCGGACGAAAGATTATCGCGGATACGTATGGAGGCCTTGCGAAGCATGGCGGCGGCGCCTTTTCGGGGAAAGATCCCAGCAAAGTCGACCGCTCTGCGGCATATGCTATGCGCTGGGCGGCAAAAAATCTGGTGGCTTCCGGCCTTTGCAGCAAGGCGGAAGTTAAGGTAGCGTACGCGATTGGAATGAGCCGTCCGCTTGCTTTCAATGTGGATACATTCGGCACAGGAGTAATTTCTGACAACCAAATTACAGAAATTATGAACCGCGTTTTTGATTTTCGGCCGGCGGCTATTATCCGGGATCTGAACCTGCTTCAACCTATATATCTAAAAACGGCCGCCTACGGCCATTTCGGCAGAACCGACATAGCGCTCCCGTGGGAGGCAGCAAATAAAGTCGATGAAATTAAAAAACTCCTTTAAAAAGGAGTTTTTTCTTGCGCATCCTCTTTTCAAAAACTACAATACTTAGTATAGTAGGTTATCAACGCACCCATAGCTCAGTTGGTAGAGCAGCTCCCTCTTAAGGAGATGGTCCCAGGTTCGATCCCTGGTGGGTGCACAGGGTTCTAAGCCCTTATGCGCGCTTAGCTCAGCGGCAGAGCAGTCGCTTTACACGCGAACGGTCGGGGGTTCAAATCCCTCAGCGCGCACCATTCTTAGCTACTGGAAAGCATTAAATGCCCATAGGGATTTGAAGCCCGCAGCGAAATTCGCCAGCAGGCGAATGAGCGAGGGGCGGGCTGCGAGCCGGCCGCTGCGGCGGCCGGACTTGTAGCCAAATCCCTCAGCGCGCACCATTGATATTAGAAGTTCAAAGCTAAAGTGCTTTAAGCACACTAGCAGTTCAGTGAAGTGTAATAGCCCTTGGCGAAAGCCGGGCCTTTTAATTAAGTTATTAATAGAGGTAATTTGACAAAACGCATAAATCAGTGTTAAACATTGTTTTTTGTTTAACACTTCAAAAATATGTTAAACAAGGTTTTGTTTAACAGATAACGGATATAAAAATGTTTGCCGGCAAACATTTTCTATAAGCTATATAAATTTGTTTCACGTTAAACATTGAAATTGTTTTTCTGTTCAAACATAATGAATTTGTTTAACGTGAAACAATTTGTAAACTTTACTCTTAAATCGAGTAAAGTGTTTAACGTTAAACAAATTACATGAATTACAAATCAAAAACGGGATCAGTCGGGGAAGAAATTGCCTCAAAGTATTTAATGAATAAAAAATACAGAATTATTGAGAGAAATTATCGGAAAAAGTGGGGAGAGATAGATATTATTGCAAAGGATCCATTAGGAACTTTAGTTTTTGTAGAAGTAAAAACAATGCGGCAAAATAATCCGGCAATTGCCGAATTAAATCCTGAAGATAATTTAACTTATTCAAAATTAAAAAAGATTCAGAGAACTGCGCAACTTTTTGCTGGTTTCAATGAAAATTTAATTGATGAAAAAATTGGATGGAGGATCGATCTTGTTGCGGTTTGTTTAACGTTAAACAATTACACAATCCGACATTATGAAAATATTTGATTTGTTTAACGTGAAACAATTTGTAAACTTTACTCTTAAATCGAGTAAAGTGTTTAACGTTAAACAAACTTAGTAAAATAATTTGACTATTAAGTCAAATTATATCATTGATTTATTTTTGCGGCCCGTGCTATAATCAGCCCAGTACTTTTTAGAGGTGGTAATGGGACCCCCAAAATATAAGGAATTGAAGCGCCGATGTGACTTCTGCGACAGAGAGTTCAAAAGTGGCGAGCTGGTTGCCGCACTCAAGATGCGATTTGAAGGTGGAAGCGCGGAATATATTACAATATATTGTTTTAATGGCAATGATGTGGTGCCGAAATGCATCGGCCTTTGGCGGGTTAAATACGACGTGAAGGGGAAAATGGATTGGATCGTGATGATCTACGAAGGCAAGCGTAAAGGAGGCAGTGGGAATACCGGCCGCTTCCCGGCGCTTATCTAGATAAACCTCGAGTTTTTCAGGCTCGAGGTTTTTTGTTATTCTATAAGCTATGGATTTCCTTCAGTCATTTGTAACGACAAGTCCGGCGCTCGCTTATCTCGTATTGTTCTTCGGCATGTTTATCGAAGGAGAAGTGTTTTTCTTAACTGCGGCAATATTCGCGTTGGAGGGATTTTTAGCATGGTGGATTATTATTGTGGTGACCTTTGCCGGGGTATTGTCTGGAGATGTCGTTTGGTATTTTCTCGGACGGTATTCCAAGGATACAAAACTGGGAGAATGGGTGCAGAGGAAGCTTTCCGGATACCAAGGGTGGTTGGAAGAAAATTTTGAAAACCGATACGCGCGGCTGGCATTTACCTCAAAATTTCTTTATTACGTAAACAGGCTTACGCCCCTTCTTGCCGGATGGCAGAAAATGGATTTCAAAAAATTTTTCCGCATTCACGTATTTGCCGGAATCAGCTGGCTTCTCGTCGTCACGCTTCTGGGAAAATTTTTCGGATTTATTATTAGCGCTATCGGAATTAAGGTGGTGCTCCACCGGCTTTACTGGGTATTTCTTATTCTTGCGGCCATCGTGCTTGGGGGAGAGTATATTCTGCGCAAGTTATTTGTAAAAAAAATTCGGGTCAGGGGGTAATCGGATGAAATACGCATTTTATCGGACCTCGGAGCGCGCCTGGCAGGCGATGTTCGAGGCGGTTCGCAATGCCAAAAAATCCATATATATTGAAAGCTTTATTCTTACCGACGATCCGATTACGCATCATTTTTTTGAGGCATTGAAAGAGAGGGCGCGGGAGGGGGTGAAGGTAAAAATTATTATCGATCGGGTGGGGCACTTTTGGTATGGGTCGGTAAACAAAGAAGCCTTTGAATCGACTGGGGCCGAAGTCCTGCTTTTTACCCGGTGGTTTTACCATTCGCATCGGAAGGTGCTTGTAGTCGACGAACAGATTGCGTTTTTGGGAGGAGTAAACATCCGGGGGGAATATGCGAAATGGCTTGATCTCCATGTGCGCCTTACGGGACTTCTTGCGAAGAGCGCGCTCCGCTCCTTCAGCCGGGTATATGAATTGTCCGGCGGGCGTGATCCGGAGATTTTAGCATTGCGAAAATCGGCCAAGGCTTTCAGGTCGCGTGCGGCGCTTTACCGCGCAAAATCATGGTTTATTGACCACTGGCCAATCCACGGCAAGTCCTTATTGCGGGAATATTATAAGAGGAAATGCGCAGAGGCTCAACAGAATATTATTATTGTGACCCCTTATTTCATTCCGCATACGTGGCTTTTGAAGTCACTTCGCGGTGCGGCGGAGCGTGGTGTGAAAATCGAAGTGATTATTCCTTCGAAAACCGACATCTGGATTTTTAACGAAGCCCATCGTGTATTTGCCACCCGTTATTCAAAATTCATTTCATTTTATTTTCTTCCCAAGATGAATCATGCAAAAGTATTACTGATTGACGACCGGGAGGGGCTGGTCGGTTCCAATAATATCGACGCGCAGAGTTTTGATTTTAACCTGGAAGCAAGCGTGGTGTTTCAACGGAAAGATATGGTAGGGGATCTTAAGATAATTTTGGAAGATTGGAAAAAGACAGCAACGCCCTTTTCCTTATGGCAGCATCCGGCCCACTGGTATGACGGAATTATGGCATTGCTTTTCAACTTAATCAGACCGATCCTTTAAATTTTGATGGATAAAATCGGTTGCGGTTTATCGCCGTTGGGATATAGTGAAGGCGAAATGTCCAAAAATCCCCGCGATAAAAAAATTGTGGTAATTGGCGGCGGCACAGGAGTGTTTACCGCTCTTACCGGACTAAAGAAATATTTCAAAAATCTTACTGCCATTGTGACCATGGCGGATGATGGCGGTTCGGCGGGAATTTTACGTGAAGAATTCGGCATTCTTCCCCCCGGCGATATTCGAAGAGCGCTTATCGCCCTCTCTGCTACCAATAATAAAACACTTTCTGAGCTTTTCGGTTATCGATTCTCAAAGGGTCGCGGTCTTTCCGGTCACAGTTTTGGAAATTTGATGATCACGGCACTTGAAAGAATCACCGGGAATTTTGAGCAGGCGATAGAGGAGGCCGGGAAAATCCTTTCTATTCAGGGCCGGGTATTGCCGGTAACTCTTCAAAAAGTATCCCTTATTGCAAGGCTGGATAATGGAAAAATAATCGAAGGAGAAACAAACATAGATGCCCCCAAGCACGATGGTCGCCTGGGTATACAGAAAGTATGGCTCAAGCCAAAGGCCGCGATTAATCCTGCGGCGCGGAGAGCCATTCTTGAGGCGGATGCAGTAATTATTGGTCCCGGTGATCTGTATACCAGCATTATTCCCAACCTTTTAGTTAAAGGGGTGAGGGAGGCGATTAAAAAAACCAAGGCAAAAAAACTTTATTTTGTAAATCTTATGACAAAATTCGGTGAGACCGCGGGATTTCGCGCGTCTGACTTTGTGCGGTCTCTGGAGCAATATTTAGGGAAAGATGTTTTAGATTATGCAGTGGTTAATAAGACAAGACCCAACCCGATGCGTTTTCGAGCCTACATCCGGGAAGGGGCGGAATTCGTTGAGCCCGATTTAGAATACAGCCAAAAAACCACGCTCATCAAAACGGATCTTATCCGCGCGCGTGGTTTTTTACGTCACGATCCCGACAAAATTGCCGAGCTTGTGAAGATGCTTATTTAGCGGTTAGACGGCAACGGTTTTCAGCGCG
This sequence comes from uncultured Candidatus Saccharibacteria bacterium, assembly GCA_964637575.1. Lineage (GTDB taxonomy): Bacteria > Patescibacteriota > Minisyncoccia > UBA6257 > WO2-44-18 > JAHFLQ01. The sequence continues at coordinate 118,307 of CAZWVU010000001.1, read as the reverse complement.
GCCTGCACTCCTTTTTCCAATTCCTGCAAAAGTTTTTTATCTTCCTTTACTTTTGCTTTAACATTTTCAATTCCCACACCGAGTTTTTCATTGCCAAAACTATAGGATGCGCCGGATTTGGTGATAACCCCGTGTTTGAGAGCTGCGCCAACGACGTCGGCTTCATAAGAGATCCCTTCTCCATATAAGATATCAAACTCAGCTTCCCGGAATGGAGGCGCCACTTTATTTTTGACCACCTTTGCTTTTACCCGGTTACCGATAATTTCTTCCCCCTTTTTCAATTGCCCAATTCTCCGGATATCAAGACGGACAGAAGAATAAAACTTTAATGCCCGTCCGCCAGGAGTTGTTTCCGGATTTCCAAACATAATACCTATTTTCTCGCGAAGCTGATTGATGAAAATAATCATAGTTCCGCTTTTTGCGGCGAGCGAAGTAATTTTTCGAAGTGCCTGGGACATCATACGCGCCTGGGCGCCCACGTGAAATGCGCCCATTTCTCCTTCGATTTCGGCCCTTGGAGTAAGCGCTGCAACCGAATCGACTACCACCACGTCTATAATTCCTGAGCGTACCAGACTTTCCAAAATATTCAGAGCTTCCTCGCCATTATCCGGCTGGGAAATAAGCAGTTCTTTTGTTTTTACCCCCAGGCGGGCGGCGTACTCTGGATCCATTGCGTGTTCCGCATCAATAAAAGCCGCCTTGCCACCCTTTTTCTGTGCTTGCGCAACAACGTTGAGGGCAAGCGTGGTTTTTCCGGAAGATTCGGGACCGTATACCTCGATAATCCTTCCCTTTGGAAGTCCTCCTACGCCAAGAGCAATATCCAATGAGAATGATCCTGTTGGTACGGTGGCGACGTCGACTTTCTGAGCTTCGCCGAGCCTCATAATGGCGCCATCGCCGAATTTGCTCTGAAGAGCTTCGAGCAAGCTGTCGATATCTTTCGATTTTTCTCCTGCTGTCTGTTCTTTATTTTCCTTTTTGAGATTGGTCATTTGGGGATTGATAAATTATTTGTTTGACGACTTTTGTTTCCCGTCCCAGGAAACGTTTCGCGGTTATTTCAAACGTGTTTAGCCCGGGCTGCAGATTATAATTCTTTTCGAAGTCACCTTTTTTGTCAACGAATACCTCCTCGTTATTGATAAAAAGCTTGTCCTGGGCATTAGTTTCTCCCTGAATCGTGAAGTTAGAAAGGGAAGTAACAAGCGATGCGCTTAAAGGACTCGTTACATTCAATTGCGGCTTTCCGAGAAGGCGATCAAGATTGAAGCCCGCATAGCCAAGGAGCAGCACGACTGCGATCACCGGCCAAGTCCAGGCGCGCGCCTTCCTTTTAATGGCAAAGCGATTTTCCGGCAGCCTGTCAGTTGCGCCGGAGACTTTCAAAGTGTCTACCTCGTTTTGATACAGAAGCCACATCTCTCCGTCGCTCCAATCCAGAAGGCCGGCCAGTTTTTTAAAATACCCCCGCGTATAAGGAGCAGCGGGAAGTTTTTTCCAATCCCCGCGCATCATTGATTCTAAATAATGCTTCGGGATTTCCGTGGCCTGGAAAATTTTCTCAACGTTTAAATTTTTCCCTTCCAAGCGTTCCAGTAAAAGTTCTTTAAGAGATTTTTGATCGGGATTCATTGGGGCGTTATACGCCCTCAATTGTATCACTACTACTTTGATTTAGGAAGACTTCGCGCGGCTTAGCTCCTTCGCCAGGACCGATCAACCCTTTTTCTTCCATGAGATCGAGAAGCCGGGCGGCTCGTGCATACCCGACTTTAAGGCGGCGCTGAAGCAAAGAAGCAGATGCTTTTTGAGCTTCCGTCACCACCTTCACTGCCTCTTCAAACATCTCATCATCGATTTCCCCGTCGCCGCTGAGTTCGTCAAGAAAATCTGAACTCGTTTTTCCATCATCTGATTTCATCGGGAGAGGAATGTTTTCGCTGGTGGCGCCGCTTGCCCAGCCAGCGCTCTCATTATTGTCGCTGATAAAAGAAGAGACCTTACTGATTTCATCCTCCGAAATGTACGCGCCTTGAATGCGTTTCGGTTTGGAAAATTCTGACGATATAAAAAGCATATCTCCGCCGCCAAGAAGTTTCTCCGCTCCTGCGGCATCCAGGATTGTTCGGGAATCAATCTGGCTGGCCACTTGGAGCGCCATCCGGGCGGTAATATTTGCCTTGATCAGGCCGGTGATTACTTCCACCGACGGACGCTGCGTCGCGAGAACAAGATGAATTCCGGTTGCGCGAGCCATTTGGGCAAGCCGGACAATGGAACCTTCGATTTCTTTGCCGTACGCGGCCATTAAATCCGCCATTTCATCCACGATAATTACAAGATAGGGAAGTGCTTCTTTGCTGCGCTGGTTATATGAACGGATATCGCGGGCCCCCGCGCCAAGGAGGACCTCATAGCGCCGTTCCATTTCTTTAATCGCCCAACGGAAAAGCCCGATCGATTTTTTCCCATCCGTGATCACCGGAGCAATGAGATGGGGAACGTTGTTATATATCGAAAGCTCCACGCGTTTCGGGTCGATCATCGCCAGCCGTAAGGTGTCCGGAGAGTTTTTGTAAAGCAGCGAAACAATCAATCCATGAATTGCCACGCTTTTACCGCTTCCCGTCGCTCCTGCTACCAGCAAGTGGGGCATTTTCTCAATATCACCCATAATCGGTTCTCCGCTTACGCCCCGTCCCAGTACAAATGCCAGGGGTCCTGATTCGCGGAATTCCGGATAGGCGATCAGGCTGCCAAGGCGAACAATCGCCGCTGATTTATTCGGCACCTCGATACCCACCAGGGATTTTCCAGGAATTGGCGCTTCGATCCTGATTGGATGTGCGGCCAAGGCCAGCGCCAGATCGGAATTGAGCGCGAGGATCTTGCTCAGCTTCACCCCTTCGGCCGGTTTCAGGGTATAGCGCGTGACCTTCGGCCCGATATTGATTTCTCCCATTTCCACCGGGATGCCGAAACTTTCCAGGGTGCGTTTGATAATGTTGGCGTTTGCGCGAAGATCGCCGGAAGTAGGCTTTTCCACGGAGGATTTCAAAAGATCAGAGGGCGGCGCCACGTAATTCGCCGGTGCTTTTACTTTAAATGATTTTTTACTTGCCGCGGGAAGCGCTGCCGTAAAGTCGGGCGATTCTTCAATGATTTCTTTTTTCTGAACTTCGCTGTCCCTATCCTTTTTAAGGTGAATTGGTGCGGCTTTTTCTTCCGACGCGGCAATCACCGCTTTGTCCAAATCTTCATCGGACGCGCGCTGCCCTGTTTCTTTTTCATTCTTCTCCACTTTCCTGAATTTGATCGAAGCATTAAACGTTATGAGAAGAGATACCAATAAGAGAATAAAAGTAAGTACCATCGAAGCAGTGTAGCCGAATGGTACCTGCAGAAACCCAATAACTTTTCCGACTATTCCGCCGTGTCCCGACAGGGCGATGTCGATAAGGCCAAGGCCAAACACGATAAACATAAGCGCGCCGATCATACTCGTTCCGATCAGGACGCGTTGGCGGGAAAAAAGAAAAAACGCCGCGATAAGAAGCGCGATGGTGGGAAGAAGATAATATCCCCAGCCAAAAAGATTATTGAGAATGCTATGAATAAAAATTCCGACCGGACCCGCTTTTTCAAAGGCCGCAAGGATCAGGATTGCCGCAATGCCAATTAAAAAAATAGCGACAATGCTGTTTTTTGTTTCCGGATTTATAAGAAAGCTTTGTTTCTGCTTATCTTTTTTTGCCATGCCTGTTTGTATACTCCTCATTATACCCAAATATATAAAAAAATACCGCCTTAGCGGTTGGCGGCTTTTTTCTCCATAATGACGAGCAGTTGGTTGGCGATTTCGTCGACCATGCTGCGTTCATCAAATCGGGTGGTGTCAAAGAATCGTAATTGCGGGTGTTTTTGCCGCAACTGGCGGAAGGCTTGTCGGTACCGGGTTTCCAGAATCTGAATTGATTCCGGATTGGTGGTCGAACCAAGTTTTCGTGTCGGAGCGTTCTTCAATTCCCGCTGGATCGCCGCTTCGGCGCTGCATACCATGAAGTAGGCAACGTCTATGTATTGCGTCCAGAGCCTGGAAAGATAGTAACGCTGATAGAGACGCTGGTCGTGTGGAGTCAGCAATCCCTTCTCGCGCCAATGAATCATCCAGCAATACGCGTCATAAGGACCGCGATCAAGGAGGACGATATCATATTGGTGGCCCTGAGAAAGGTCCATGAGCAGGTCAACCGAGTAATTTCCCGTCCGGATATTGAAGAGGGGCGTGTCCCGGGTAATGTGCCTGATCACCTCGGCGCCTTCCGGAGGCCGGTATACCCGGAAATCCATCTTCCTCAAGAATTTGTCGAGTTCGGTGATGGTGGTTGTTTTTCCCGCCGATGGCGTTCCGGTGAATTCAAAGAAAAACGGCCGCTTGAGAATTTTCTTATTGTAGCGGATGTCCGTGCAAAGATACTTTTGGATCCGTTTTGACCTCTGCTCAAAGCAACCCTCACTCACCGCGCACTTCATAGGCCTCTCCTCTCGCAAACGGTGAGTAACCTGCGCGATTCTATTGTGTGACGAGCTATTTTAAAAGTAATATGAAGTAGATGGTTGCGAAAGCTAAAAATGTGGATAACTTGTTAATAGTGGGTTTGGACATGGATGGCGTGATTATCGACAATACCCGATCCAAGATCGCCTTCGCCAAGAAACTCGGCTACCAGCTCACCCCTGAAGATACCGCGGCTGACCGCATAGGCGAGATCGTTTCTCCGGAAGACCTGGATACATTAAAATTTCTTTTGTATCAAAATCCCGCAACCGCGCTTCGCGCCGGTATTATTGATGGCGCGAAAAACGGGCTTGCCGCCCTGAAAACCAAAGGCATCCCCTTCTATCTTATTTCCCGGCGGAAAGATGCCGACATTCCCAAGGCAATTCTGAAAAAGCACGGCCTCTGGGCGTCATACTTTAATGAAGAGAACGTTTTTTTTGTTGAAACTGCCCAGGAGAAAAATATCCAAGCCCGCGCGCTTGGCGTGACGGTGTATTTTGACGATCAGGCGAGCGTGCTGGAGCACATAACAAGCGTGCCGAGAAAATTTTTACTGGACCAATTCGGTAATTTCAAAGGTTCGTCCCCGGCGCAGACCTGCGTCGCAAGCTGGAGTGAATTTCTCGCCCAAGTTATCTGATATGAATACCGCTATTTTTAAAGCATACGACATCCGCGGGCGGTATCCCGAAGAGCTTGATGAGGATTCCGCGCGGATTATCGGCAAAGCGTTGGCGCGGTATTGGAGGCGGGGCACGGTGCTGGTCGCGCACGATGCGCGGCTAAGCTCCCCGATGCTCTATGCCGCGGTAATAGAAGGTCTTGCGACCAATCCCGCTATCACTGTGGAAAAAATTGATCTGGCAACTACTCCGATGTTTTATTTTTTGGCGCACGAACGGGCGGCGGCCGGAGGAATCATGGTGACGGCCTCGCACAATCCCAAAGAGTACAACGGCTTCAAAATAGTCGGGGCAAAGACTGAAACCATGAGCGGCACCGCGGTTGCGGAGCTGGTCGCTTCTCTATGAACTACATACGACTGTACGCGGATTTCCTGAAAAAGAACCTTCATCCCTCGCGGCCAATTTCGCTGGTCTGCGACTGTTCAAATGGCACCGCGGGCCTGGTACTCAAAGAATTATTCGCCGGTATTCCACATCTTACCGTCCAGATGCTACATGACCGTCCGGATGGGAATTTCCCCGCGCACGGCCCTAATCCCCTGGCGGAAGGAGCCCAAGAGGAGCTCCGCCGGACCGTCATTCGCGTCCATGCGGATGCCGGAGTCATTTTTGACGCCGATGGCGACCGGGTTTTTTTTGTCGATGAAAAAGGAAATTCTTTGGAGCCCGCGGCGGCGATTCTTTTTCTGGCCAATTGTTTCCGCGGGGATGTCCTTTTACCGGTAAACATCGGCCCTTTCGTCAGAAGCCAACTTTTGCAGCAGGGGAGAGCCGCGGTGGATGTCCGCGTCGGGCACCATTTCGTGAAACAAGCAATGCGGGCAGGAGGGATGGAATTTGCGGCGGAGCAGTCCGGCCATTACTATTTTAAAAACTTTTTTTATTTTGATTCGGGAATTTTTGCGGCAATCCAATTCGCAAATGCCGTCAGCGCCCTTCCCATGCCTCTTTCCGAATGGATCCGGCAGCTTCCGCCGCATTGGATATCCGGCGAGGTAAATTTTGAAGTTGCCGATAAAGAAAAGAAATTGAAACAATTGCATCTGGCCTATGCGAGCCAGGCGTCACGGATACAGGAGCTGGACGGACTCTCCATGGAATTTCCGGATTGGTGGTTCAACGTCCGCGCTTCCAACACGGAAAATCTGATCCGCCTGAACATGGAAGCGACGCGTGAGCAGGTTTTTAAGGATCGATTTTCCGAACTCCGGCGCTTGATTTTCTCTGAAATATAATCTAGACTGCCTTTAGATTTTTGTGAGGTGATACATGCGGCGTTTCGGATTCGCTCTCGCGCTTCTTTGCGTGCTGGTGTTCAGCGGCTGCCATCGCAGCCATCGCAATGATTACACGGTGATCAACACCACCGTGACCAATCCGCCGGGTCAGAACGATCCGCCGGGCAACAGCAACGGCCACGGACACAGCGGCGACGACAACGACGATCACGGCAAGGGAAAGGGAAAGAACAAGGGCGACAAGGATAAGGACTAGCCCAACGCCTCCGGCAAACCGGAGGCGTTTTTTTAAAATAATGTCGCGGGCAGGATCTGTTCTTTCCAGTCAAAAGAAACCTTTACGATTTCATCGGAATATTTGCGGGGAACCAGCAAATGCCCCTGCTTTTTCGCGAGATCATAAAGATCTTTGGTGATTTTCACGTCGTGCAAGCAGTAGTTTTTCAGTTCTTCCAGATTGCCCTCGCGGTAGAATTTGATCGCATCCAATCCGTGATGGGTTTTGCCGATGCCAAGATTGGTTTTCGCGAGAATATCCAGGCTGATGCGCTGGCCGAGGCCAAGTTCAATTTCTTCAAGCAGATCCAGGCAGGGAATCGCCTTCAGATTGAATTTGAAATATTTTTCCATGACCGGAATATCAAACCGGTTGATGCTGAAGCCGATAATCAGGCCGGCCGTCTGAAAAAGCGCCCCCAGTTCGGCAAACTGGTGTTCGTAAAACGAGAAATACCGATCTTTGTTATAGGAGTAGACGCCTACAAAGGAAGCGTCCAGCTTGTGGATATTGCTTTGTCCGCCGACTTCGGCGAACGTATTTTTTGTTTCGATATCAATTACAAGTTTGTCCATCGGATGCGATATGTCGTTACACGTGCCGGTCCGCCACTTTGGAGGCGGCATAACTGTCCGGCTTGGTGCGGACTTCAAAATTGTTGGCCCGGATCATGCCGACCAGTTCCTGGATAAGCATTCGCGTGGCCCCGTTTTCGCCGACGTCCACATGAATTTCAAAATCGAATTTCGGCGCGCCGACATGTTTCATCACTTCGAGAAAATATTTGGCGATGTCCAGGGAAATAAGCACTTCCTGGGTAATCCGGTTGCGGAGGGTGTGGTATTTTTCTGATCCGTCAATCCGGCGCCAGAAGTAGCGGCCCCCGTTGCCCACCCGATGCACCACGATGGCGGTCACAAAGTCGGCATGATTGTCCGGATCTTTTTCGGAATCGGTGCCCAGCGTGACTTTATATTCATAGTCGGGCTTTTCGTTCATAAAGTTCACAATTTCCCGGCTGACCTGTTCGGCGTTTAATTGTATTCCCAGCGAGCTATTAAAAAATAACAGTTCCGAAGATGCACTCATGTTGCTAATAAAGTACAACTTTACGGAAACTTTGTCTACTATTATAGTAGGTGAGACTAAAATGCCTAAACGAATCTATCTTGATTATGCGGCCTCGACTCCGGTAGACCGGCGGGTGGAGCGGGCGATGGCTCCTTATTTCGGAGCGGTATACGGCAATCCAAGCGCTCTGCACCGGTTCGGCCAGGAAGCGTCCGCCGCGGTATTTGCCGCCCGGCGGGCGGTAGCCGCCGCGCTCGGCGCTGATTACCGGGAGATTATTTTTACCGGGTCCGCCACGGAAGCCAACAATCTGGCAATCAGGGGAGCGGTGAAGGCATATAACAATGCAGGAGGCATGCCGAGAATTATTACTACCGCCATCGAGCATGAATCAGTATTGGAGACGTGCCGCGATCTGGAGCGAGAAGGATTGGCGGAGGTGGTATATGTTCCGGTGGGGGAAGAAGGAATCGTTGATCCTCAAAAAGTTGCTTCTGCGCTGAATGAATGGACCATCCTTGTTTCGGTGATGCATGCCAATAATGAAATTGGCACCATTCAGCCTGTCCAGGAAATTGCCAGGCTCTTGGCTTCGCGTCGCGCGCCCGGTTCGCCCTATCCGTTATTTCACAGCGACGCGGTGCAGTCGTTTCAATATCTGGAGTGCGTGCCGAAACATCTTGGCGTTGACCTTCTTACTATCTCCGCCCATAAAATCTACGGACCCAAAGGCGTCGGCGCTTTGTATGTGCGAAAGGGCGTAGGCCTCAGCCCGATCATTACCGGCTCCGGTCAGGAAGCGGGGCGGCGTTCCGGAACTGAAAACGTGCCGTACCTGGCGGGATTCGCAAGGGCGGTGGAAATAGCCGCAGCGCAGCGCGCATCGGAGGGGATGCGGGTGGCCGCGATCCGCAATTATTTTTGGGATGCTTTGCACGACGCCGTGCCTTCGCTGAAACTAAACGGATCCTGGGAAAACCGCCTGCCGAATAATCTGAATATTTATTTCCCCGGACAGACGGCTCATGATCTTCAGATCAAATTGGATCTTGCCGGCATTGCGGCGTCCCCGGGGGCGGCCTGTTCCACCCGTGTTTCCAAAACATCATACGTTTTGGAGGCGCTCGGATTTTCCAAGAGTCGGGCTGGCGGCAGCCTTCGCTTCAGCGTTGGCCGCGGGATCCGGAAGACAGATATAAATTATGTGGTCAAAATCATCAGAAACGTATTAAAATAAAGAATATGAAACAACACCGCACTCTATGGCTTGGCGGGGGTGCCGTAGTCGTCGTAGCGGCGCTCCTGGTGTTTGCGAGTCCTTCCGCGCATGCAAGTTTTTTCCAGGATTTTCTTCATAATCTTTTCGGAGTTGGCTCGAGCACGCCAAATGTGCAAACCTCGCCTGCGCCGGAATACCGGGCGCCGGTCGATTACGAACAGCATATTATTGACGCGGTCCAGCAGGCCTCGCCGTCAGTAGTGTCTATCGTCATCAGCAAAAACGTTCCTATTATAGAAAACTGCCCTGTTAATCCGTTCGGTGATCTTCCGCCGGAATTCCAGCAATTTTTCGGGAATGTCCAATTTTCCCAGCCGTGCCAGAAAGGCACTAAACTTCAGGAAGTGGGCGGCGGCAGCGGATTCATTATTTCCGGCGACGGACTGATTTTAACCAACAAACACGTGGTGCAGGACACCAACGCTTCTTACACGGTGTTTACCAATGACGGGAAAAAATATTCCGCCAAGGTAGTCGCCCGCGATTCCGTCCAGGATCTCGCAGTAGTAAAAATTGAAGCCCCCGCCGGCGGGTTGCCGGTGATCACTTTGGGCGATTCCGACTCGATCAAGCTTGGACAGACTGCAATTGCCATCGGCAATGCGCTCGGGGAATTCCGAAACACCGTATCAGTGGGAATTATCTCCGGACTTTCCAGGAAAATTACCGCAGGGGAACAGAGCGGTTTTGAGGAAGAACTGAAGGGGATTATTCAGACCGATGCGGCTATCAATCTCGGCAATTCCGGCGGGCCGCTTCTGAATTTGCGGGGAGAGGTGATCGGTATCAACACCGCTACCGCCGAGGGCGCGCAAAATATCGGATTTGCCCTGCCGATCAATCTTGCCAAACGCGACATTAATTCCGTAAAGGCTACCGGAAAAATCCAGACGCCATTTCTCGGCATCCGCTACGTCCTGAATTCTTCCGATATTGCGAAACGGGACAAACTTCCCACCGATAAAGGCGTGATTGTGCGCGGCGGCGCGGGTGGTCCGGCAGTTATTCCACAATCTCCGGCCGCGAATGCCGGCATCCAGGCCGGGGACATTATTATCGCGATCAACGGCCGGACAGTGGATGCCGATCACACGCCGGCGGAGTTATTGCAGAGCTTTTCTGTCGGCGATACCGTGTCAATTACTCTTTTGCACGCAGGAAAAGAGATGACAGTGTCGGTCACTCTTGCTGAAAGAAAAATATAATGATAAAATTCTGCGGAAATTAATATAAACCACCATGCCATCATTTAATCGTTTTACCATCCGCGCCCAGGAAGCGCTCCAGCAGGCGCAGGAGCTTGCCGGTCAGTGGAATCACGGAGAGTTCAAAGTCCTCCATCTTTTGTACACGCTCATTGAAGACGAGCAGACGCTGGTCCGTCCGATGCTCGTAAAAGCCGGAGTCAATATCGACACGCTTCATGGGGAAGTGGAAGGTGAACTTAAAAAAATGCCGAAAATTTTCGGGGCTTCCAGCGTCGGCCAGCTTTATCTTTCGCCTGAGCTGATGCAGGTGCTGGATCGCGCGGGAAAAATTGCCCTTCAGCAGAAGGATGAATATATTTCCTGCGAGCACCTGTTGCTCAGTGTCCTGGATTCCTCTTCCGCCGCCCAGAAACTTCTGGAGAAGGCGGGATTGCGGAGAGATGTTGCGTTTCGGGCGCTGGCCCAGCTCCGCGGATCCACGCGCGTTACTGACGAGACCCCGGAAAGCAAATTTCAGGTTCTGGAAAAATACGCCATCAATCTTACTGATCGGGCGCGCGAAGGGAAGCTTGATCCGGTAATCGGCAGGGACGAAGAATTGCGCCGCCTGATTCAGGTGTTGAGCCGCCGCACCAAAAATAATCCCGTATTGATCGGAGAGCCCGGCGTCGGAAAGACCGCAATCGTGGAAGGACTGGCCCAGCGGATTATTTCCGGAGATGTCCCGGAGACCCTGAAGGGTAAGGAAATAATCATGCTTGATCTTGGATCGCTGATCGCGGGAACGAAATTCCGCGGCGAATTTGAAGACCGACTGAAGGCATTTGTCCGGGAGATACAGAACGCGGCCGGCAGATTGATCTTATTTATCGACGAAATACATATGATTGTAGGAGCCGGCGCCGCGGAGGGAGCGGTGGATGCCTCTAATTTGCTGAAACCCCCATTGGCGCGCGGAGAATTGCATGCGGTCGGCGCCACAACAATCAGGGAATACCAGCGGCATATTGAAAAGGATCCGGCGCTGGAACGCCGCTTTCAGCCGATTATGGTTGAAGAGCCGACCGTTGAGGACACGATCGCGATTTTGCGCGGCCTGAAGGAAAAATACGAGACTCATCACGGACTGCGTATCAGCGACGAGGCAATTACCGAAGCGGTGAATCTTTCCGCCCGTTATATTACCGACCGCTTTTTGCCTGATAAGGCAGTGGATTTGATTGATGAAGCGGCGGCGGCCCGGCGGCTGGAAACAGAAAGTCTGCCCGCTGAAATAGAAAAACTTCGCCGGGAAATGACCCGATTGGAAATTGAACGCTCCGCATTGCAAAAAGAGGGCGTCACCAAAAATAAAGCCAGGATTAAGGAAGTAGGCGGCCAGATTGAGAAATTAAAAGCGCGCAATGACGAATTGTCCGCGACGTGGCATGCGGAAAAAATCGCCTTTGAAAATCTTCACAATCTTCGGAAAAAAATAGAGGATTTGCGTCGTGACGCCGAAGTGGCGGAGCGGGAGGGCGATCTGGAGCGGGTGGCGGAAATTTTGTACGGCAGTCTGCCGCAAGCGGAAAAAGATTATAAAAATCTTGAAAAGAAGCAGGCCAAGGACCATGGTTTTATTAAGGAAGCAGTTGACGCGGAAGATATCGCGACGGTGGTTTCGCGCTGGACGGGAATTCCGGTGAACCGGATGCTGGAGTCGGAAGCGAAAAAACTGACAAGAATTGAAGAGGCTCTGCAGAGCCGGGTAGTCGGCCAGGAAGAGGCGATCGGCTCAGTTGCGAACGCGCTCCGGCGGGCGCGCGCCGGATTGGCCGATGAACACCGGCCGCTCGGATCCTTCATATTTTTAGGGCCAACCGGCGTGGGAAAGACTGCGCTGGCCCGGGCGCTTGCGGAGTTTATGTTTAATGACGAGAAAGCGCTGGTCCGCATTGATATGTCCGAATACATGGAAAAGCACTCCGTCGCCCGCCTGATCGGATCGCCTCCGGGATATGTGGGATTTGAAGAAGGGGGCCAGCTTACGGAGATGGTTCGCCATCGTCCCTACAGTTTGATTTTGTTTGATGAAATAGAAAAAGCTCATCCGGAAGTGTTTAATATCTTGCTCCAGATATTGGATAACGGCCGCCTTACCGACGGCAAAGGGAAGGTGATTAACTTTAAAAATTCAATTATCCTTTTGACCTCAAATGCGGGGAGTCACTTCTTCAAGCAGATCTCCAACATCGGCTTTGCCTCGCTTTTCGACGGAGAGGCACAGGCCCAGGAGGGGAATTATAAGGATAAGATCATGGATTCGCTTCGCCGGACATTCAAGCCGGAATTTCTGAACCGTCTCGATGAAATCATCATTTTTAACCCGCTTCACAAGAAGGAAATTGAAAAGATCGTGGATTTGCAATTAGAATTGGTGAAGGAGAAGCTCAAAGAGCGCGATATTAAAATTACTATCGATCCCGCCGCGAAAAAGTACATTGTTGATAACGGTTTCGATCCGGAGTATGGCGCGCGGCCGATCAAGCGCCTCATTCAAAAAGCAATCCTGGACAAATTAGCCGATAAAATTATCGGCGGAGAACTGAACAATGGAGACAAAGTTAAAATTGGTTTTTCAGAATCCCAAATTACGGTTAGCAGTTAAAACCCTGGTGTTCGCGTTCCTGTTGGGAACGCTCTCGTCCGGGCGCCTCGGTTTTTTCCCGATACTGTTTTTTGGAATATGCGCCGGGTTTTTATATGCAATTCCTTTTTTCCGCACGTTTGAGCTGGGCGGGCCCTTTATTCTTCTTTTAGCGGAGGTAATTATGACCGTGCAGACATTTTCTTCAGGAATCGTTCCGATGCTCTATTTTGCCGTTCTGTTCTATCTGATTCTGGGCATAAAGGATCTGGCGCTTGTTGACCGGGAAAGCTGGCAGAGAGTGCTGGTGCTCTTGTTGTCCTACCCGCTTTTTATCATGTTTTTTTACTATCCCGGCACAAGCGAGTTCCTGCGACTTTTCGGGATTTTTATAGGCTTTGTAATTCTTATGAAGCAGGTCATTGTCCATAGGGCCGCCCGCTGGTTAGTCAGCTTTCTCGGACTTCAAATCGCCTGGGCTATCTCATTATTACCTATCGGCTTTCTCAGCCAATCCGGCTTAGCCGCTCTTTCTTGGATACTCCTTGCCGATATCGCCTACTATCATCAGGAACACAAGCTCACCAAAAGAACAGTATTAATTCATGGCACGCTTCTTACGACGCTCACGCTCCTGGTATTCGTGTTTTCCCGTTGGGGAGTTTAGCTCCGCAGGTTTTTGAGATAGCGGACAAATTCAGCCCCAAACTCCTTATGATGCGTTCCGAAATAAGCCTGTGCCTTTAATATTCCCAGCTTGGATCCTGCATCAAAGCGTGTTCCCTGAAAAAGCCAGCCGCAGAGCTCGTTTCCGGCACGAGCGTAATTTTTGAGCGCATCGGCGAGGCCGATCTCACGGCCTCGATAAGGGTAAAGATTTCCAATGTGGGCGAGTATTTCCGGAGTCAGCACGTACCTTCCAATAATAGTCAGATTAGAAGGCGCTTCGCTTATTTTGGGCTTTTCTACGACGTCGCTGATGCGATAGGCATGCTCCGACACCCCATGCTTTGTGGCCTTTACCACGCCATAAGAGGAGACACGCGATTTCGGCACGCGTTCCAGCGTAACAATCGGTGACTGGGTTTTATGAAAAAGCTTGACCAGGGTCTGCATTGGCGGGACAGCATCGACAAGCAGGTCATCCGAAAAACAAACCAGAAACGGCTCATTTTTCAGAAGATGCCTTGCCGCATAGATGGCATCGCCATTGCCCCATTGGTTTTTTTGAACGGCAAACTGAAATTGAATTTTGTATTTTTTATCCCAGCTTTTCTCAAGATGCTCTACGTATCTTTTGAACTCGTGCTGTTGCGGTCCGGCAACAATTATTATCCGCCGGATGCCCGCGGCAGCTATCTCATCAATGACATAATGGATCATTGGCCTGTCCACAATGCCAATCATTGCTTTTGGTTGGTGCAGGGTAAGCGGCATTACTCTTGTTCCTAATCCGGCAACCGGCAATACAGCAACTTTGACTTCCATACATTTTTATTCTAGATTAATTTCTAATGTTTGTGAATCAGAAAACGCAGGAAATTAGCTATGCACTGACCCGCATTGCCCCCTACATTCGGCGGGTGGAACTTCGGCAACGTCTCGAAAAATATGCCTTTCAGCTTTTGGAAAATGTAGGCATGCAAAATTTCGAGGACGCTTTAAAATCAATCGTTGTTTTGGAGTCTTTGATCAGTCTTGGAAAGTTAATGTATGAAATCGAACCAGTGAATGCCAAGATAATAATTGGCGAGTTGCGGTCAGTAAAGGAGTCACTTGAACAAATCACCGGAATAGAATCTGAATCTCAAAACACTTCCGATGTTGCGCCGATTTTTTCTAAGGTCCCTACTATCATAAGTGACGATCTTGCAAAAAAAGAAAACGGCAATTCTGCGCCAATGGTAGCAATAGATGGAAACGGAAATGGAATGGCATCCACAATTCGGCAATCGGCAATTTTAGATAAAATACGGCAATCCGAAAACCGGCAAGCCCAGCTTAAAGACATTATTGCCGCATTTCCTGAAGTGAGCGAAAGAACCATGCGCTACGATCTTCAAAAGCTCTGCTTACAGGGCCTTATTGAACGAATCGGCAATGGGGGACCTGGAAGCTACTACGCCCTTAAGGGATAGTGTTTGCCGCATATAATTGCCGTAATAAATAGCCCATACGGTCGTTATACTCTATGTAGTGGCTTTGTGTGAGGCTTAGTCATTAGCAATGTTGATCTCTTGTCGATTGCGACATTGCTTTGCAGCCTCCCACATTTGGGAGACTTTTTTTATTCCTCACAAATAAAAAAATATCCGAGCAGAGTCATTACCAGAATAAGCTATTGAGATAGGTTTTCTATCAAGGTCGATTTCTGCAGCACTTTACGTGGCAGAAAGATGGAGAACGATTTTGGACGAGAAATTAAAAAAGAATTCAGTAATTACAAAAATTAATCAATGAACATAACAAATAAAATTACATCGGTATTGCTTACCGCAACTACCGCTGTATGGCTTTCTAGCTTTGCGATGTTCGTACCGGTTGCCAACGCGCAATCCGTTACGGATTTGCAAACCCAGATCAATGCCTTGTTATCCCAAATCGCTGCGTTACAATCACAGCTTGCTAATCAGACAGGTGGCTCCGGCTCTGCCGTTCATTGCACGTTTACCCGCGACCTCACCGTGGGTGTAACTGGCAATGACGTTATGTGCCTGCAGCAGTACTTGAATGATGGTGGCAACTCGATGGTATCTGCCAGCGGCGCGGGATCAAGAGGCAATGAATCTATGTATTTCGGTTCAAGGACCGCTGCTGCGGTAGCCAAGTGGCAAGCTGCCAATGGCCTTTCCCCGGCTGTCGGTTATTTTGGTCCGAAATCACGAGCGAAGTATGCCGTGCTTGTCGCTGGCACTACTCCTGCTCCGGTCCCGACCCCAAGCCCGACTCCAGTACCGTCTGGAAGCGGACTTTCTGTTAATTTGGCCGCTGATCAGCCAGCTGCTGGTCTTTTCGGCAAGTCATTTGCGAGCCGCCCGTTCACCAAATTGGTGTTCTCGGCCTCTGCTGATGGCGATGTTACGGTAAATAGCTTGACCGTTCAGAGAACTGGCCAGGGCGCCGATGCTGCATTCAGCGGCGTTGTAGCTTTGGATGAGAATGGAATCCGCCTCGGCGATTCCAAGACCTTCGGTTCTGACCACACCCTGAAACTTTCGAATCCGTTCGTAGTTAAGGCAGGCCAGTCCCGGATCATTACATTGGCCGGTGATTCCCCGGCGAGCCAGACCAACCAGGCTGGACAGCTTGTCAGCTTGAGCTTGATCGGCGTCGATGCGGGAGCCGCCCATGTAGGTGCCAGTTTCCCTCTGACCGGAAACGTGATGACCGTAAACGACACGCTTTCTATTGGAAACGTCACGATCACTCGTGGTCCTTTGGATCCGGGTACTTCTTTGACTGAACAGATCGGTACCACTGGGTACACGTTCTCTTCCCTCAAGTTGACCGCTGGTTCCAATGAAGATGTTTCTCTGAAGTCCTTCCGCTGGTATCAGTCCGGCTCTGCGAGCGCGACTGACCTTGCGAATGTAAAGGTATATGTTGATGGAACCGCGTATGATACTACCGTCAGCTCTGATGGTAAGTACTATACCGCCGTCTTCAACCCGCCTTTGACCATTCAAAAGGGTCTTTCCAAGGAAGCTTCTATCAAGGGAGATGTCGTGAGCGGCACGAATCGTACCGTCAGCTTTGACCTCTATCGCTACAACGATATCCAGGTCGTTGGTTTGACTTACGGTTATACGCTTGCTCCGACCGCAACTGATTCCGGTGATTCTTCCACCAACCATAACGGCACTCTTCAGAGCTCCCAGCCGAACTTTGATGGCTTCCAAGTCACCATTGGCGCTGGTACGCTGACTGTTGAAAAAGCCGTAACGGTTGCTGCCCAGAACATTGCTATCAACCTTTCCAACCAGGTGTTGGGCGGTTTCTTGGCTGATGTGAAGGGTGAAGATGTCACGGTTGCCGCGATGAACTTTGATCTTTCTCTCGTGAAGCCGAGCACTGGTAGCCGTGCGATTGATTCGAACGACATTACCAATGTCAGCTTGTACGACGAGAACGGCAATGTAGTCGCCGGTCCGGTTGATGGTGCAGCGGGCGGCAAGAACGCCATTAAATTCACCGATACCGTTACTTTGAAAGTTGGCCGCCACGTTTACACCTTGAAAGGTAAACTGGGCACCGATTTCGCGAATAACGATACGGTTTCGGCTTCTACCACCCCGAGCTCCCAGTGGACCACTGTCAAGGGCTTGGTTTCTTCCCAGTCCATTACGCCGACTGGCGGTACGATTACTATGAACACGATGACCGTGAAAGCGGCCGCGTTGTCGGTAACCGTTGCGCCTGGAACGGGTTCAGCTGCGGCTGCTCAGAACGTTGTAGCAGGTACGAATAACTACCTCTTCACGAACTACGTACTCGATGCCTCGAACTCCGGCGAAGACATTCGTCTTACCCAGATGCAATTGCGCGTGGCGATCGGCACTGCGAATACCGCAGACGATATGACCAACTGCCAATTGAAAGATGGCACGACTGCGTTGAACAGCGGTTCCAATATCGTGAACCCGGGCAACTCGGTTGCGAGTGCCGACGCGGTTGCCTTCACGTTTGACTCAAGCTTGATCATTCCGAAAGGAACGGTGAAGACATTGGGATTGTATTGCAACCTGACGGCTCAGGCGTTGTCTGGACAGACATATGGTTGGGGCCTTGCGACTCCTTCCACCACGAACGTAGTGGCGACCGGTATTACTTCCGGTACCACAGTTACTCCTGGTGGAACGGCGGATAACGGCCGCACCATCACTGCCCGCACAGCTGGTACATTGAGCTTGGCTTTGGATTCCTCCAGCCCGTCTTTGCGGTGGGCTCAGTCGGGAACGACCGGCAACACTCTTGCGGTCTTCTCTCTGACCTCTACCTATGAAGACATCCGGGTGGATACCATCGGCCTCACGCTCGCTACCACTTCCGGCAATGCTGCATATGCCTATGGCAACGCTTCCAACACCCCGCAGGATCTCAGCCAGGTTACTCTTTGGGTGGGTTCCCAGCAGGTTGGTAGCGCGGTCTTCAGCGGTGATTTCGCCACGGTCAGCTTGAGTGGTGTCACTGTTCCGAAGGACAGCCAGATTCTCTTGACCATCAAGGGAGATATCGCTCCGATTGGTGTTGGTCAGCCGGCCAAGCCTGGTCATCTGGTTCTTGTGAACTATGATTCCCAGAGCAGCACTGACAACAGCAACCGCGGTGCGGTAGGTGTCGGTATGTCGTCTGGTTCCACGATCGCTTCCGGTGGCAGCAACACTGCCTCGAACGGCGTGAGAATCACACGTGCCAATCCGACGATCACCAAGATTTCAACGAGCGGCAAGTTCGCCAACACTTCCGGCCAGACGCTTTATCGCTTCAGCGTAAGCGCCCCGGCGGGAACGAACGGCGTCAGCTTGTACAAGTACGCTTTCGAAGTCTCTACGAGCACGACACAGGGTTGCGATAACAGCGGTGTTGCGGGACACACTTGCAACTTCCAAGTTACGAACTTCCGTGTGTATTGCTACTCCGATGCGGCCTTCAGCAACGCGGCTTGCAACGCCTTCGACAACTCCGGTCTCTTGAACCAGGGTGGTCTCGCGAATGCGACCGTGAACAATGGAGGATCCGGCCGTGCGTTGCACCCAGGTGGCAGCACGACTAACCCGACTCTGGTGACGGTATACTTCAACCCGACCGATAGCACAGGTGGTTCTACCAAGGACACGGTGCGCGTCAGCGCCGGTCAGACGTTATACTTCGCCCTCGTCGGTGACATCACAGGTGCTTCCAGCTCTCCGAACGTCACAACCAAGATGGACGGCGATGCTACTTTCGATGCAGGTCAGTTAGGTTCAGCCGGCAACGGAAACGGTGTTGGCGCGAGCTATGATCCGACGGCACAAGGTGATGACTTTGTGAACGGCCGGTACATCTTCGCGACCACTGCTGCGAATGCCGATGGCTGGGATGACAATGACTTCATCTGGAGCGGCAACCCGACTTCGACGACCCAGAGCATTGTGGACTTCACCTGGTACAACGGTTTCCTCGTTCCTGGTCTCTCCAACAGCGATGCTGGATTGCAGGAAACGATCACCTTGCAATAAACTTGAGATTTATTGCAGATGCCAAAAACCCCCGCTCTTGCGGGGGTTTTGGTTTTTTGGTATTAATGAGGATTATGAAGAGAGGTATCCTTATTGTTTTCGGGGCAGTGTTGCTCGCGGGGGCCGCAACATTTGCGGGCGTTCGTTTTTTGCATAAAGAAACTCCAAGCGTTGCTCAGACATCTCCGGCGAATGAAAAAGCCGATGATCTTTTTCCAAAAACCCCCTCAACGAATCCAGCCCGTACAGGATATCAGGGTCAGACACTTTCCTATCTTGGCGCCGAAAAAGTAGCCGGTAAGTATCCCGTGGCCTATCTTCAACAGCAAAAGGATCGTTTTGCCGCGGAATTAAAACTGATCGGGGATGACCGAAATAATATCGATGCCTGGATTGGCCTTGCGATCATCAAAAAGTCCGTCGAAAATTATGCGGGAGCTCGGGATGTTTTGGAATATACGAAACACCTCGCGCCGAATAATCCGACAATCTATTACGATCTGGGAGACTTGTATGCGAGTTTTCTGCGGGATAATAAGAGCGCAGAGCTGAATTTTGTCAAAGCAGTTCAACTGGATTCATATGAAGAATTTACGTATCTTGGCCTGGCGGATTTTTACCGGGATTTTTATCCTGAAAAATCTGCGGAAATTCCCAAGGTACTGCTTTCCGGGTTGGATCATATAAAAAATAACCCCAATTTAGCCCTGGAGCTCGCCTCATACTACAGATCGGTGGGAGACAAGGCAGATGCGATCACTTATTTTGAGCTTGTCCTGCAAAACCCCGAAATTACCGGGACTCAACAAGCATTGATTCAGGACGAAATTAAGAAGCTTCAGTAAGCTGGTACGCCGCCTCCGTCTGGGCGACCATCGAGGAAAGCGCCAACCGGGACTTTTGATACTGTTGTGCGTTCCTGCCGTAGCGGACCGCCTCCTTCTTGTTTTCCAGAAAATAATTAATTGCCCGGGCCAGTTCTTCCGGAGACCGGGGCGGCATAGCCAGGCCGCGTTTCGCCTCATCAAGCGCGTCAATAATTTCCGGCATGCCGCCCACGCGGGTGACAACAATCGGAAGTCCGGCGGCCATGGCTTCAATAAGGGTGTAGGGCATGCCTTCTTTGATAGACGACAACGCGAACACGTCAAACGCCTGGATATAGGCCGCGGCCGGAGAAACATTTTCTATGATGAAAAACCGCTCCGCCAGCCCTGCCTCCCTGATCCTTATTTCCAGATCTTTTTTAAGCGTTCCGCTTCCGATGATAAAAAATTGAGCGGAGGGGTCGCTGACCATGGTGGCGGCCTCAATAAAATCACCGTAACTTTTTTCTTTTACAAGCCGGCCGATGGATCCGATCCAGGTGCCGGTAAGGGGAATGCGGCGGCCGGTCATTTGGGATAAGGCGCTTCGCGCCGTTTTTTTATCCAGGAATTTTGCTTTTTCCCGGTCGATGCCGTTATATACAGTCGCCAATTTGTGGGCAGGCGCGATCCGGTGGGTAAGCGCGAGACGGCGGTCATATTCAGACACGTTGATGATCCGGTCCTGGAATTTCGCCGCCAGCTTATGGAGCGCTATATAGAATGTTCTGCGGGCTGCACCGAGCTGGCTGTCGGGATTGAATACCCAGCCGTGAGCGGTAAACACCACATGGGGAACCCCGGCAATTTTCGCTGCGATGGCGCCCACCACGCCGGCTTTGGAGCTGTTCAGATGAACGATATCCGGTTTTTCTTTGCGGAAAAACAACACCAGCTCGGTGAGCGCCAGCCAGTCATTCATAAAAAGCGCGTAGGGAAGAAAGGCGTTGGAAAGAAAACGGATCCCCTTTTTCCCGCCGGTGACTATTTTTGCTTCAAACCGGCTTTTGTCGAGATTTTCACAGAGATCCTGAACATACTTTTGCGCGCCGCCCACGTCATCTTTGGTTACCAGATAGACAATTTTCCGGGTTGCCATTGAGTACACAGTACGATAAGATAACGGCAATGTCAAAAGAAGTCATCGGCGTGTTTACGCTCGCGTACCGGCCGTTTGTCGGTGGAGCGGAAATTGCGATTGAAGAAATTTCCCGACGGATTCCCGATGCCCAATTTGTGCTCTTTACCTCCCGTTTTGATGCCACATGGCCGGAGCGGGAAATGTCCGGCAACGCCGAAGTAATCCGGGTGGGAAAGGGGCGGAGCGGAGGAAACTACTACGGCCGTTTTTTGGAAAAGATCGTCTACGTGATCCGGGCATGGCGCGCGGCGGAGCGTGAACACCGACAGCGGCCTTTCGCAGCCACGTGGGCGATGATGGCTTCCTATGCCGGAATTGCAGCGCTTCTTTTTAAATTGCGCCACCCTGATGTGCCGATGCTGCTTACCCTTCAGGAGGGTGATTCGGAGGAGCACATCCTTCACCGGGTTGGAATTTTCTATCCTTTGTGGAAGTTGATTTTTACAAAAGCGGATCGCATCCAGGTGATCAGCAACTATCTTGGCGACTTTGCCCGGCGTCACGGAGCGTCATGCCCCATTGATATGGTTCCCAACGGAGTGGACTTCGGTAAATTTAAAACTGAAAATCAAAAACCAAAAAATGCCGGCAAAAAACCGGTAATCATTACCACGTCGCGATTGGTTCACAAAAACGGAATTGATATTGTAATCCGCGCGGCAGCGGAATTGAAAAAGACTCGCGGCGCGCGATTCTCAATGCAAGTCGTCGGGAGCGGGCCTGATGAACAATCGTTGAAAAATCTGGCAGCGGAGCTTGGGGTCGCGGAAAATATGGAATTTCTCGGCCATGTTGAGCCGGAGCGAATCCCCGATTATTTGTCAGGCGCTGATGTGTTTGTCAGGCCGTCGCGGTCGGAAGGATTGGGAAATTCTTTTCTGGAAGCGATGGCGGCGGGGCTGCCGGTTATCGGCACCCGGGCGGGCGGTATCCCCGATTTTCTTAAAGACGGAGAGACCGGTCTTTTTTGTGAAATAGATAATCCCAAAGATCTCGCTGAAAAAATTACCTATCTTTTGGATAATCCGGACGCGGCGCGCCGGATCGCCGCCAATGGCCGCACGCTGGCCCGCGGAAACTATTCTTGGGACGGTATCGCCTCCAGAATGAAAAATATCTTTTCGATGATGCATGCCCCGGATCGGGCGCCGCGCATCTTGATTGCCACCGGCATCTATCCGCCGGATATCGGCGGCCCCGCCACCTATACCGTCCTGCTGGAAAAAGAGCTGCCGAAACGCGGATTGTCTGTGGGCGTTCTGGCATTTACGCCGTTCAGGAAAAAACCGACCATCATCAGGCATTTCGCGTATTTCCGGCGGTGCTGGAGCATGCTGAACAATTTTGACGCTGTCTACGCACAGGACCCGGTGAGCGTGGGATTGCCCGCGATGCTGGCGGCGAAATTGCGCGGTAGGAAGTTTTTTATCCGCGTCGCCGGCGACTATGCCTGGGAGCAGGCGACCCAGCGTTTTGGCGTATCGGATTCGATTGATGAGTTCCAGCACCGACGCTATGGATGGAAAACCGAATTGCTCCGGCGGATTCAGCGCCTGGTAGTGGGCCGGGCGGACTTAGTGATCACGCCAAGCAGGTATTTTCAGAAATTGGTGGGAGGATGGGTCGCCCAGCCAGAGAAGGTGAAGACGATATATAACGGCATTGAATTGAGAGGGGGAGTGATGGCGGTGCGCAATAATAATGTATTACTGTCAGTCGGTCGGCTGGTTCCCTGGAAAGGCTTTGATTACCTAATAAAACTTATGGCCGATCCGGAAATGGTTGAGTCCAAACTTTTTATTGTCGGCGAAGGTCCCGATCGAACAAGATTAGAGGAGATTATTAGAGAATATAAGCTGGAGAACAGAGTTACGCTGGTGGGCGAGATTGGCAGAGAGAAGATGCTGAGCAACTATTTACATAATGCGGGCATTTTTATCCTCAATACGAGTTTTGAAAGTTTCTCATTTGCAATTGTTGAAGCGATGAATGCCCATGTTCCTGTAATTGCCACAAAAATAGGAAGCATCCCGGAACTAATTGAAGACGGCAAGGAAGGAATATTGGTTGAGCCGAATAATAAAGATCAGATATTGTCCGCCATAAAGAAAATCAGAGACGATTTCGGGTTCCGGCGCGATATCGGACACGCGGCTCATTCTAAGGCTCAAGAATTCTCCATACAACGAACCGTCGATAATTTAGTAAACTTAATCAATGAAGCCACAGGTTGATACGCAGCATTATTTCCGCAAAAAGTACGACGATCTCAATCGTTTTATTTCCTATTTCTATCAAACCGACCTCGTCGGCTCCCTGGACCCGAAAACTATTTTGGAAATCGGCAAGGGTAACGGCACCTTTTCTGATTACATGAAGAAATTCGGCTATCAGGTTACTGCCTGTGACTTTGACGCGAGTCTGAATCCGGACGTGGTGGCTGACGTCCGTTCGCTGCCGCTTGCCGACAACAGCTTTGACGTGGTAACGGCGTTTGAGGTGCTCGAGCATCTGCCGTTCGAGGATTTCCCGAAAGCGCTCGCGCAACTGAAGCGCGTGGCCAGGCGGCATGTGGTTCTGTCGCTCCCGTATAAATCGACCGGATTCGAATTTGCGTTTAAATTTCCGGGAGTCCGCACCTTATTCAAGAGATTATTCCTGGATTTCTTTGTAAGAATTCCCCTGAAATTCGGCGGGATCAAGGTTTCCGGCCAACATTACTGGGAAATTGACGCGCGAAATTACCGGCTTTCCCGGGTGCGTGCCGAAATTAAGAAACAATTCAATATCCTGAAAGAAGTCCGGCCGGCATTCAATCATTATCATTACTTTTTCATTTTAGAAAAATGAAAGTATTAATGATCTCAACTGACGCCGCCATTTTGAAAGAACATTCGGAGGCGCGGCGAAGAATGGCGGAATATGGGGCGTTTTTTGATGAGCTCCACATCATTATTCCCACGCGAGATCATTCTGCAGCCAGTGTTGTCGTTTCTGAAAAAGTTACTGCGCATCCGGCCATTGCGTGGACGGGCGTGGGCGCCCTCTGGCGCGCGGACGTCATTGCCAGGCAGCTGTTTGTTTCCGGCGGGGAATGGACGATTACCGCCCAGGATCCTTTTGAAAATGGCCTCGCGGCATACCGGCTTTCGCGCAGGTTCGGCTACCCCTTGCAGTTACAGGTGCACACGGATCTTTTCAGTCCGTTTTTTGTGGCGGAATCCTGGAAAAATAAAATCCGGCTCGCGATTGCCCGGCGGATTCTTCCGAAGGCGGACGGCGTGCGCGTAGTGTCCGATCGGATACGGACTTCTTTGATCGGGCGCCATCTTGTCGATGAGAAGCGGATTACTGTTTTGCCGATTTTTACCGATCGCGCGGCGACTGCGGCACCGAACGCAAAAATGTTTCCCGGAAAGCACCCCGTGATGCTTATGGCTTCGCGTCTGACCAGAGAAAAAAATATTGGGATGGCGGTTGAAATGATGCCGGTCATTATTCAAAAACATCCCCATGCCGTTCTGGTGATCGTCGGCGACGGTCCGGAACGCGACAATCTTAAAGCCCGCATCGCCCATTTAAAACTGGATCAGCACGTCCTGCTTGAGCCGCAGACAAACAATCTTGCCGCTTATTACCAGTCCGCCGATATTTTTTTATTGACCTCAAATTATGAAGGATATGGACGTGTCGCCGTGGAAGCCGCCGCCGCCAATGTGCCGGTGATCATGACCGATGTCGGCGTCGCCCTCGGCGAGGTGATTCCCGTCGGCAGTGTCATGGCGCTTATCGAAGCCGTCGACCGCCTGATCAGCAATCCCGGGGTGCGGCAGGCAACATTACACCGTCAGCGGGAATTTCTGGCAGCGTTGCCGGAATGCCGGGAGGAATATCTCCGGGACTATGCCGCGTCCCTGCGGTTTCCGCGCGCCAAAAAACTTTTGATGATTACCCAGAAAGTCGATCTGCGCGACGATGTGCTTGGCGTCTACCACCAGTGGATCAGGGGACTGGCGGCGCATTTCGACCACATTTCAGTGATCTGTCTGTATCAGGGGAAAACCGATCTTCCAGAAAATGTTTCCATATACTCGCTTGGCAAAGAGCGCGGGAAAAGCCGGATCAAATACCTTTGGAATTTTTACCGGTATGTATGGGGACTTCGGAAAAACTATGACACGGTCTTTGTCCACATGAATCCCGAATACGTCATTCTCGCCGGATGGCTTTGGAGGCTTTGGCATAAGCGGCTGGTGTTGTGGTATGCCCATTACCTTGGCACCTGGAAGCTCCGGGTCGCCGCGCTTTTCCCCGAAGCGATTGTCACATCGGTGCGGCAGGCCTATCCGTTTGCAAGCCGCAAGCTTAGAGTATTGCAGCAGGGAATTGACACGGACCGCTTCCGGCCGGACGACAAACGGCAGGCGGACGGCAGCCATTTTAAAATTTTATTCTTAGGAAGAATCGCTCCGGTAAAACATGTCGACGGGTTGCTCCAGGCATTCGCGGCCGCGCTACCTTCAATCGGCAACGCATCTTTGACTATTGTCGGCAGCCCCACGGCGGGCAAGCCGGTGGAGGCGGATTATTATGCGCGGATCAGGAGTCTTGCAGCAGAGTCGGACGCGCGCGGCAGAATAGAGCTCCGCGACTCGGTTCCAAACCAGGATACGCCAGGTATGTATCATCAGCACGATCTCTTCATCAATCTCACGGACACCGGCAGTTTTGATAAGAGCACCCTTGAGGCAATGGCCTGCGGAATTCCCGTACTCGTGAGTAACGGGGCGTTCCGGGACATATTTCCTCCGGAGCTGCGTTCATTGCTGATGTTCAGTGAAAAGGACTATGATGATCTGGCGGCAAAAATCCGGGAATTTGTTGCCCTGGCTCCTTCCGAGCGGGAGGCAATCGGCCGCACCATGCGTATCCTTATTCAGGAAAAACACAGCCTGTCCGGGTTAATGGAAAAGCTGTCCGCCGCGCTTTTACAATGAACGACGAGGCATTGAGAAAAAAACCGCTGGGATACTATTTTTTTAAAGGCGAAGGCATGCGCCGGTTTTTCGACATGTCGGCATCCCTGATCGGATATGTGAGTTCCTTTTTTACGATTCGCCTGTTAAGCATTTTCCAGTTCGGCACCTTCCAGCTCGTACTGGCATTCGTTTCTCTTTTGGACAGTTTGGACATTAATAATCTGGACGGTCCGATCGCCACGGAGATGCGGCATCATTTCAATAACAAAGAGCCGGAAAAGGCCAAAAGAATATTCTGGGAAATGGCCGCATGGCGCCTGCCGCTTACCGCGCTGATCAGTCTCGCGGTGTTTTTCGGCGCGAATATCATCGCCCACTGGTACGGCAAGGACATTGGATTGCTGATCAAAATCATCAGCCCTTACTTTTTCCTGTCCGGGCTGGAATCCCTGGCCAGTATTTTTTTAAAATCCATCGTCCGGTTTTCCTACTGGGCAGCTCCTGCGATCCGCGAATTCGCCAAGCTGATCTTCATTTTGTTTTTTGTGCGTTTTTCCACGCTGGATATTTTGCATGTCGCGATCGCGCATATGATGGGCATGGCGATTGAAGTGTTCATCCTGGTGCTTGTGCTTTCCCTTATCCCCTATTTGAAAACACTGGGAAGGATCAGGGCTTATAATCGGATTATGATGGTTGATTTTGTGAAAACACACGGGAAATGGATGTTTTTGAATTACGCCCTGGTGAATGTTTCATCCAATACCACGCCCTGGTTCATCAAGCTGTTTATCAATACCGAAGCGGTCGCGTTTTACAGTCTGGCGGTAAATCTGGTGGCAACTTTGCAGAACCTCGTGCCGATTGACGGGATCGCCCAGCTTTTCTTTGTACGGATCGGCCACCTGGAGGAACTGGCGTTCTTATTCAAGCGCTCAATGAAATACATGTTCTGGCTGGGAGTCTTGTTTGCCATCGGCGGATTTATTTTCGTGCCGGTAATCATTACTTTTCTTTTCCCGAATTACGCTCCGGCGATATTTCTATTCAGGATACTGGTGCTCGCCATGCCCGTATACGCCACCTGGAAAGTAACGCGCGCGATCCTGACCAATTTGCGGGAATACAAAGCGCTCAGTGCGCGAGTGATTCTCGATTTTCTGATCGACCCGGTTTCGGCGGTAATGTTTATGCCGCTCTTTCAGCTGCCCGGCATCGCGTTCGACTACATTTTTGGCTGCATCGTGCGGAGCTGGTTCCTGTATTCCCGGCTAGTCAGGAAATACGAACAATTCAGGATAAAAATCAGAAGTTTATTTGTATTCAATGAATACGATAAAGAATTTTTGATAAATATTCTTAAGAGATTTTGGTTCAGCGTGAAAACAATCATGCCGCGTCTCAAGTAGCGCGGTCTTCCACCGGCTTGACCGGCACGCAATCCCTTTGTAGAGTTTAGCCAGAACATTGAGAGGGTACTATGGCAAGAAGGACAATATGCGTGTTTTCCGGCAAGCGGGGCGGCTTTGGCGCCTACCTGCCGCTCATGCGGCGCATCCAAGCCGACAAGGATTTGGAGCTGCAGATGGTCCTCGGGGACATGCATGCGTCGGCAGAGTTCGGTTCGACGGCGAACGAGGCAAAAAGTTTTTTCCCGGAGGCCCGGATCGAGCTCATCGAAATGGGCGCCGGCCGGGGCGATTCGCAACGGATCCGGACGGAAAATCTCGGCACCTGCCTGTATAAAGCGGGTGAAATTCTGGGGCGGCTCAAGCCCGATCTCCTGATGGTGCATGCCGACCGCGGCGAACATCTGGCGATGGCGATGGCGGCCGCGCATTTCAATATTCCGGTGACGCATACCCAGGGCGGTGAGATTTCCGGCAACGTGGATGACGTGCTTCGGAACGCCATTTCGAAACTCGCCCATCTCCATTTTCCGGAAACCACGGTGGCGGCCGGACGGCTGAAGGCGATCGGCGAACCGGCCTGGCGGATTCACGAAGTCGGCTCTCTGTACATCGACCGGATTGTGGCGGGAATGTACACCCCTCCGGCGGTTGCCCGGGAGAAGTTTGGCTTCGGCAAAGAGCAGCGCTATATCATCGGCCTGCTCCATCCCGACACGCTGGAAACGCCCGAAGCCAACTGGCAGGCTGCGCATAATATGATGGCAGCGGTGGCTGCCCGCGCGCGTGTAGAGGGTTGGAAGGCGCTGATGGTCTACCCCTGTTCCGATCCCGGCTATGAAGGCATCATCAACGTCATCGAGTCGTGGCAGAGAAAAGACCCCGAGACTTTTCTGGTGCGGAAGAACATCGACAACCAGGACTTTCTCGGCCTGCTCAAGGAGGCGCGCCTCATCATCGGGAATTCTTCGTGCGCCTTAGTGGAGGCGCCGTATCTTCATGTGCCGGCCGTCAACATCGGAAACCGCCAGCGCGGGAGGGATCGGGAAGACAATGTGCTTGATGCCAACACTTCCCTTTCTTCGATCAGCGAAACAATTGACGAAGCGCTTTCGCTTGATTCCGGAACGCTTGACGGATGCGGCTACCGGCTCGGCGACGGGCACTCCTCGGAAAAAGTTTTCCAGGTCATCGCGTATATCCCGTTGAATGATCGTCTGTTAAGGAAAAGTTAAAATCCCGGAGGTGTCCGGGATTTTTTATTGGCGTTGACTAACGTGCCATTTTTTGCGACTATATGGGTAGTAATTTTTACAGAACAACCAAGGAGGCGACATGAAGGTTCTTGTGCTGGGTGGCGACGGATACCTCGGCTGGCCGACGGCGATGCATTTTTCGAATGCCGGACACGACGTGATGATCGTGGACAACATGATCAAGCGGCGGTGGGAGGCGGAGTACAGCTCCACGCCGCTCTGGGCGGTGCCGACGCTGCAGGTGCGCATCAAGACCTGGAAAAAAGTTACGGGCAAGGGCATCGAATACCGGATCTGCGACATCGCTGAAAATGACCGGTTTCTGTTCGAGATCTTCGAGCAGTTCCGGCCGGAGGCGATCATCCACTATGCCGAGCAGCCCTCCGCGCCGTATTCGATGGCCAGTCCCCGGAAGGCGTGCGACACCATGAAGAACAACATCATCGGAACGATGAACGTGCTCTTCGCGATGAAGCGTTACATGCCCGATTCGCATCTGGTCAAACTTGGAACGATGGGCGAGTACGGCACGCCGAACATCGCCATCGAAGAAGGCTGGATCGACGTGGTTCACAAAGGACGCGCCGATCGCATGCTCTATCCGAAGCGTCCGGCTTCGTTCTACCACGCGAGCAAGGTGGCCGACAGCACCAATATCGAAGCGGCCTGCCGCTTCTGGGACATCCGGGCCACCGACCTGAACCAGGGCGTGGTGTATGGAATCGAGACGGACTGTACCGAACTGCATCCCGACCTTCTCACCAGCTTCCATTATGACGAGGTCTTCGGCACCGCGCTGAACCGGTTTTGCGTGCAGGCCGCGGCCGGCATTCCTCTCACGGTGTACGGGAAGGGCGGCCAGACCCGCGGGTTCCTCAATATCCGCGATACCATCAGGTGCGTGGAGCTCGCGGTCACCAATCCCGCGAAGCCCGGAGAGTTCCGCGTGTTCAATCAGTTCACGGAAACATTCACGATTCTTGAGCTCGCGCGCAAGGTCAAGGAGGCCGGCGAGAAACTCAACCTCGACGTGAACATCGCCAACATTCCGAACCCCCGGGTGGAAAAGGAAGAGCACTACTACGAGGCGGTCAACCGGAACCTTCTCAATCTCGGTCTCAAACCGATCAACCTTTCCGAAGACCTCGTAAATTCGATGCTGCTCAAAGTCGTTGAGGCGAAGCAGAAGATCGATCCGGACATCATCAATCCCAGGATCAAGTGGCGCAGAAGCTAAGTACTAACCCCTCTTTTCGAGGGGTTTTTATTACCGGAAATTGCCAAAACCCATTGTTGCTGTTATTTTATGGTTATGTCAGAAACCCCGCGGACCCTTGCGATCATTCCGGCCAGAGGAGGATCCAAATCGATACCGGGAAAGAATATTGTCCCGCTGGGCGGGAAACCGCTCATCGCCTACGCGATCGAAGCGGTCAAAAAAAGCCGGCACATTTCGCGGCTGATCGTGAACACTGATGACCGGGAAATTGCCGACGTGGCGAAACAATTCGGCGCGGAAGTTCCATATGTGAGACCGGCAGCGCTCGCCACTGACAGCACTCCGACCATGCCCGTGCTCCGTCAGACGCTGGAATGGCTGGAAGCGCATGAATCGTATATCCCTGATTACATCATACTGGTCCAGGCTACGTCGCCTTTCATTAAAACAGCCGAAATTGACGCGGCGCTGGAGTTAATCAAGGCGCATTCCGAGGCCGATTCGGTTACCAGCGTAGTGGAAGTGCCGAACGATTTCCATCCGATCAATCTCCGTCTGATCAACGAAAATGGCTATCTTCAGTTCGTTGATCCGGAGGCGAGGGCCAAATATATCACGCGCCAGTCCAAGCCGAAGCGGTACGCGATCGGAAATTTATGGGTCTTTACACCGAAAGTAATCCGGGAAAAAAATATACCGATCGGCGACCGGTGCCTTCCCCTGATCATCAGCGGGTTGAGCGCGTTCGATCTTGATTCGGCGGAAGATCTGGAAATGGCGGAAGCGCTTCTGCCATTGGCATTCAAAAAATGAATCAGGAACAGAAAACCGTTTTCATAACGGCCTTTACCAACTTTGTTGTCCGCAATCTTCTGGACACGGATTTCCTGAACATGGTCACGCGTCCGGATAACGTGCGCGTCGTGATCCTCGCTCCGGAAAAGGAAAGGGAATATCTGGAAAAGAATTTTTCCTCGGCAAAAGTGATTATTGAAGGCGTACCGGTGGCGCCGTTGAGCCGGCGGAAAATTCTGATCGGCGCCCTGTCGCGGCTTCTGATCAATACCAATACCAGCCGGATGTTTTTGAAAATGCGCACTAATTTCCGCAATGTTCTTTCCGCATTCAGTTACTATGGCAGCCGGGTCGTGACCGGCGTCTGCGCGGGTTGGAAGCCGGCAATCCTGTTCGTGCGCTGGCTGGACCGGAACACCCTGCCGTCCGACAGATTCCGGATTTATTTCGAACGCTATAAACCGGCGCTGGTATTTTCGACGGATATTACCGACCGGAGCAGCGGCGACAGCGACATTGATCTGATTCGGGAGGCGAAAAAGAACGGGATTCCGGTGATCGGAATGGTCCGTTCCTGGGACAACCTGACCACCCGCGGAGTTATCCGGGAGGTGCCGGATCGGATCGCGGTGTGGAATGAGGTGATCAAAGAAGAGTGCCGGGTCTATAACCACATTCCAGCGCGGGATGTCGTGGTGGTGGGAATTCCCCACTATGACAAATACCTGAATACCCGGACCGATTCCCGCGCGGAATTTTTCCGGAGCGCCGGCCTTGATCCAGGCAAAAAAACCATTCTTTTTGTTGCCGTCGCGGATATGTTTCTCCATAAGCAGTTTTCCGGGCGTCATGAGGAATACAACCGCCGGATTTTGGAACTACTGCGCCGGCTGGACCCGCGAATATTTCAGGTGCTGGTACGTTTTCCGCTGATCGGCGAAGTTGATCTGGGGAATTTTGTCCCGCCTGCCAATATGGCGTTTGACCGGCCGGCAAAACTTTTTGGAAAAGGAGAGCTGAACTCCGAAGCCGACCGGCATCTTATCAACTCGCTTGCCCACAGCGACGTGGTGTTGCCGGGCCCGTCGACCATCGCGGTGGACGCCCTGCTTTTTAAAAAACCGGTGATCCTGATCGGTTTTGGCGGGATCCGGAAATTTTTAGACCTCGAACATCTTCAGCCACTGACGCGCGGGGGCGGTTGCCACGTGGCGTCCAATGAAGACGATCTGATTGAATCGATTGGGGCATACGCCAATGATCCGACGCGGAACAATGAGCAGCGGGAGAAAACGCTTGAGCAGATTTGTTATAAAACTGACGGAAACTCCAGCCAGCGGCTTGCTTCCGAATTACTGCGGTTTTTGCAGGATATAAATTAGGTTATAACCCCAGCGTTTTCCCAGGTACGTTCGAAACCTGGGAAAACGTTTTGAAAATCCATATAATGCTTCCCGGATGCGGCCCTTGAGGCCGGCGAAAATTTTCGGCACCACCAGATATTGCAGGTCGAGCACGGTAAAATATTTGGACAGCGTTTTTTTAACAATGCTGGGCGGCAGCATCGCGATGTGATTGTTGGTTTCCCGGTATCCTGCGAAATATCCGTATTTCAGAAAAAAATCGATACTGCCCCGGGAGGTCAGATGGGGCGCGCTGAAAAGAAAGATGCCGCCTGGTTTTAATACGCGGTGCGCCTCGCGGGCGGCATGGAAGGGATTTTCCAGGTGCGGCAGGACGCACCAGGCGGTGACAAAATCAAAGGAATTATCCGGCCAGGGAAGCTTCTCCGTGTTCAGTTCCGCGGTTTTGAACTCCCGGAATAATTTTTTTGTTTCCGGCGGCAGGTATTCATCGATGTCATGGGCAAAAAGATTCCGGTACCCCTTCTTGTGCAGTTGTTTTAAAAAATACCCGCTCGCCACTCCGAGGTCCAGAATTGTTACCTCCTGCGGCGCCGGGGCGCGTTTCGCGTAGTCTTCAATAAGTTCAAACGCGAGGTTGTAGCGGACGTTTTTTCCCACGCAATCCTTGAGGACGCGCGCCACCTCGTCACGGTTGTTCTCCTTTAATTCTTCAGTGGTAAAATAGCGCATGGTGCGTTAAAATCAGTGTAACCAAACCGCATAAAAAATGAAAGATAAAATTCTCGGGCGTTTAATACAAGAGGAGACCAAGCGGCAAAAAGAAACCATCGACCTGATCGCGTCGGAGAATTATGTTTCCCAAGACATGCTTTCCGTGATCGGCTCGCCGCTTACCAATAAGTATTCCGAGGGGTATCCGGGCAGGCGATATTACCCGGGCAATGAATACTATGATCAAATTGAAAATCTCGCGAAGAAACGCGGCCTGGAAGCGTTCGATCTGAAACCGGAGGAGTGGGCGGTGAACGTCCAGCCCTATTCCGGATCGCCGGCGAATATTGCCATCTACGCGGCCCTCATGAATTTCGGCGATACGCTGATGGGCTTGAAGCTTTCTTCCGGCGGCCATCTCACCCACGGACACAAAGTGAATTTTTCCGGTAAGGCGTATAAGGTAATTCATTACGGCGTTGATGAGCGGACGGGACTTCTGGATTACGGCGAAATCGAAAAACTTGCGAAAGAACACAGGCCAAAAGTGATCGTTTCCGGCCTCACTGCCTATCCCCGGGAAATTAATTTCCGCCGCTTCGGCGAAATCGCCCACTCCGTCGGTGCGTATCATGTCGCCGACATCTCCCATATTGCCGGGCTGGTGCTGGCCGGCGTGCACGTATCCCCGTTTCTCCACAGCGACGCGGTGATGATGACGACTCATAAAACACTGCGCGGACCGCGCGGCGCCGCAATCTTCTCAAAAATAAACCTGGCGGAGGCGATCGATAAAGCGGTATTTCCGGGCATGCAGGGAGGCCCGCATAATAATCTCACCGCGGCCAAAGCGCTGATGTTTTTTGAAGCGGCTCTGCCGGGTTTTAAAAAATATCAGCAGCAGATTTTGAAAAATGCCAAGGTGCTCGCGGCCGAACTGGTCCGCCTGGGCTTCACGCTTGTCACCGGCGGAACCGACAATCATTTAATGCTGGCCGACATGCGGAGCGTCAATCTGGACGGTATGACCGCGGAGCAGCTGCTCGAGAAAAACGGGATCACTGCGAACCGCAACACCATCCCGGGCGATCAGAGCCCTTTCAAGCCTTCCGGCATCCGCATCGGCGTTCCGGCGGTCACCACCCGCGGGATGAAAGAACCGCAGATGAAAACAATCGCCGGATTGATCCAGCGGGCGCTTGTGAAAAAGGAATTTGTCCGGAAGGAAGTTACGGCGCTGGCCAAAAAATTTCCCCTGCCTTATTAAGAATTTAATCATTTATTTTAAATTTCAAATTTAAACTTTAAAATTTTTCATGATTGTTATCGATGGAAAATCTATTGCCCGGAAAATAATTGAGCAATTGAAGAAACTGCCCAAGCCCACCAAGGCGCTGGCCGCGGTGTTTGTCGGCGAAAGCGCTGCCTCCGAGAGCTTTCTCAAGCAGAAAAGGAAAATCGCCGAAGAGCTTGGCGTGGAGTTCCGGCTGATTACCCTGTCGGCGGATATTTCCCAGGCCGAATTGATTGCCGAGATCACGCATCTGGGCGTCGATAAAGAAATTGGCGGCATTCTGGTTCAGCTGCCTTTGCCGGAAAAGTTCAACCGCGGGAAAATTCTCGCGGCCATTTTCCCGAAAAAGGATGTGGACGCGCTGACGGCGGAGTCGCCGGTTTCTGCGCTGGCGGTGGAAGTGGTGAAGGATGTGCTGGCCGAAGCGAAAGTGGACATTAAAGAGAAAGTTGTCGGCGTGGTCGGCCGCGGATTGCTGGTCGGCGATCCGGTTGCGAAATGGCTTTATAATCAATGCCGGGAGGTGATCATTTTTCACACCAAAACCGATTTTTCGAGAATTAAGGATTGCGACCTTGTGATTGCCGGCGCCGGTAAAGCCGGCTTGCTGAAGCCGGGAATGCTGAAGCCGGGGGCTGGGGTGATCGATTTCGGGTTCGATATGGTCAACGGGAAAATCTCCGGCGACCTCGACACCCAAAGTTCCGGGCTGGACGCTCTCGGTTTTTACACGCCGACTCCTGGGGGTACCGGCCCGGTGTTGGTGGTGGAATTGTTTAAAAATTTTTACATTTTAAATACCTAAATGGATTATTTCCGGCCGGAAGAAATTAAAGACAGTCAGTCAGTAAAAGCGCGCAACAGGGAGTTTGTGGGTCCGGCCGTGAGGCACGGGTTTAGTATTGACGTGGTGAAGAAATGGATGGCGCGGGAGAATCTTGCGCCGGCGGAATTGAACGTGTTGGACTGTGGAACCGCGAGCGGAAAATTCTTTTTTGATCTGAAAGAGGCGGGGTTCCATAACTTGTACGGCGTGGACATTGATGACTATCTTCAGCCGGAAGCGAAAAAAATTGCGAAGGAATTTAAGACCGCGGATTTGAGCTATGAAAAATTGCCGTGGACCGATAATTTTTTTAACCTGATCACCGCCTGGTGTGTGGTGCCGCACCTGGAGAATCCGCACAATTTTATCCGGGAAGCGCACCGGGTTCTCAAACCAAATGGCCTGCTTATCTATTCGGCGATTAATATCACCTCGCCTTCTCACCGGAATTATTTTCGCATGCACGGCGATCTGCCCGGTTACCACGAGCGCAATAATCACATTGCCATTCTGACACCCGCGATCTTTACAAAAACCGTTCTGCGGTATTTCGATTGCATCGGCACGGAATATTTTATCAATCCGAGAATTTTCGAAGGCATGAAGGGGGCGATCCGTAAAGTTCTTTATGGGATTGCCGGCCGGCATCCTTTCCTGAAAGAAAAACTCGATCAGCGGTGGGGGCCGAAAATTGTCTACGTCTTGAAAAAGAAGGCCGCGGTAGCAGGACCCTCCAAGATGACAGACAACGATTAGTTGAGGTAGGTTTAAGTAATGCGCATCTGTTATCTTAACCACGACACCCGGACTAATACCGGCGCCGGCCGGTTTTTCAACGATTTCTCCCGGGCGGTGGAGCGGGTAATTCCCGGGGTGGAATTTGACATCCTGACTTCGGAGAATCTTATCTTTCCGAACAAATTGAAATTATTGCTCGCCCTGCCAGCGATCCGGAGAATAATGAAGCAGTGCGATGTCATCCATGCGCTGGACGGCTGGCCTTACGGTGTCGTGGCGGCGCTCGCCTCGATCGGCTTGAAGAAAAAGCTGATTATTACCGCGATCGGTACCGGCGCGGTTCAACCGCTCCACCGGCCGTTCCAAAAAATGCTGATGGCGTGGGCCTACCGTCGGGCGGATCGGGTGGTGGCGGTAAGCAATAACACGAAACGGGAAATTCTTGCCGTGATTCCCGGCCTGCCGATAGAAGTGATCCACCATGGTGTGGATGTCAGCCGTTTCCGGAACATTGTATCCGGATATGAAAAGGAGCTCGATCCTCTGAAGCCGTTTGTATTGAGCGTCGGATCGCTCAAGAAGCGGAAAGGATTTGATTACTCAATAGAAGCATTTGCCGCAATCGCCGGGGAATTTCCCGATTTGAAATACGTGATTGTCGGCGGCGGGCCGGAACACCAAAATTTAAAAATTAAAATTTCGAATTTAAAATTGGAAAACAGAATTATTTTTCTGGAGCATATTCCCCAGGACTTTTTGGCCGCGCTGTATCAGCATGCCGAGCTTTTTATGCTGCTTTCGCAGGATATCGGAAAGGATTTGGAAGGGTTCGGCCTCGTCTTTCTGGAGGCGGCGGCCAACGGATTGCCGGTGATCGGCACGCGCGACACGGGCGCCGAAGACGCGATCAATGACGGGAAAAACGGTTTTCTTGTGCCGGCGCGCGACGCGAACGCGGCGGCGGAGATGATGAGGATTCTTTTACGTGACCAAAAAATAAAGGCTTCTTTTGCGAAGGAATCGGTCGTGTTCGCGCACGGGATGTCCTGGGAAAAGGCGGCGCGATCGTATAAAAAAATTTACGACGTTCGGGACTGATACCAGGCGACGGTGCGCCGCAGGCCTTCTTCGAAATTTACTTGGGGATCGTATCCGAGTGTTTCGCGGGCGCGGGAAATGTCGGCATAAGAATGTTTGACGTCGCCCGGCCGGGGCGGCCGCCCTTCAAGGGACAGGCTTTTGCCGGTCATCGCTTCAATCATCCGGCGCACTTCGTTGACGCTGGTTCTTCCGCCATACGCGATATTAAAACTCTGGCCTTTCAGCGGTTGCGGATGCCGCATCGCCAAAAGGTTCGCCTGGATCACGTTGTCGATGTAGCAAAAATCCCGGGATTGTTCGCCGTCGCCTTCCAGAAAAGGTTTCCGGCCGGCGTTTGGAAAGAAAAGACCGTCCAGCCAGCCGGAAATAACGCTCGCATATGGCGAGTCGCCATATTGTCCCGGCCCGAACACATTGAAATAACGGAGCGAAACCGTATCCATTCCATAAAGATCGCTGAATATTTTGCAAAACACTTCGCCGACATATTTCTGCAGGCCGTAGGGAGATTTCGGGTCAGGCGCATTTTCTGACTCCTTGGTCGGCAGCTTCGCCGCTCCTCCATAGACGGAAGACGAGGCGGAATAGATTACGCGTTTCACGCCGTGATTTTTCGCGGCTTCCAGCAGCGCCACGGTGCCGGTGATATTGTTTTCGGTGGTGTCGCGCGGATGTTCCACCGAATAGGATACCCGGGGAACGGCGGCGAAGTGAAACACGTATTCCGGCGCATGTGAGGAAAATATTTTTTCCAGCAGCGGCGCGTCCAGCAGCGAGCCTTCATAAAAAACTATTCCTTTATCGAGCGCGTCCCTTCTTCCCGTGGAAAAATTGTCGATTCCAACTACGGTAATAGCCGGGACATCCTGCCTGAATTTTTTAACGAAATTCGATCCGATAAATCCCGCGCAGCCGGTCACAAGAATGGTTTTGGTGCTCAACATCGCCTTTATTATAAAATAACTGGCGCGTTCGGGCAACCTTTGTTAATCTCATAACCAGATGCCTACAATTCTTATTGCCGAAGAAGGATTCGACGCGCATGCGAAAAAAATCCTATCCGCCGCGGGGAGGGTCGTGGACTTTTCTTCCCGGAAGAATTTTTTGAAACACCTGCCGGCTGCCGGTGTGGTGGTCACCGCGCTGGATATAAAATTCAATGCGGCGCTTTTGAAAAAGGCAAAGAAACTGAAAGTAATCGGCAGCCGGACCACCCAGCTGCGGTATCTCGACCTCGACGAATGCCGCCGCCGGGGCATTGCTGTGGTGAATATCAAAGCGGACTCTCCCGTATTGCGGAATACCCCATCCACCGCCGAAGAAACAATGGCGTTATTGCTGGCCCTGCTCCGGAATATTCCTTGGGCCTTTTCGTCGATTCAGAAGGGAGAGTGGGAAAGGAAAAAATACGGCGGACGCGAGCTGGCCGGCAAAACGATCGGCCTGATCGGTTTTGGCCGTTTGGGGAAAATGGTCGCCGGTTACAGTCGGGCATTCGGCATGTCGGTAACCGCCTGCGATCCATATGTTTCCGCCGCCGTGATGAAGAAATTCGGGGCGCGTAAAGTCAGCGTTGGCCAGCTTCTGCGGACGGCGGATATTGTTTCCCTGCATACTATATATAATGACCGCACCTACCGGCTTATTCAGGAGCAACATTTCCGGCTCATGAAGCCGGAGGCGGTATTCATCAATACGGCCCGGGGTGAAATTACCGACGAGCGGGCGCTTCTCAAAGCACTCCGGCAAAAATGGATTGCCGGCGCCGCGGTGGACACGCTTGCGGGCGAGATGCCGGATGGTAGTCATCTGAAAAACAATCCTCTGGTGCGGTACGCCAGGCAGCATCAGAATCTTCTCATTGTCCCGCATCTCGGAGGCGCCACGCGGGAAGCGACCGGGCGAACCCAGGCGTATATCAGCGAATTAGTGGTTGCGGAGATGAAAAAAATATGGAAAGCCTAGGCAGTTATTTGGTCGTAAATTATCATTACGTGGAGGATCCGCGTCCGGACCATTCCGGAATTCATCCCTGCCCGGTGGCCGAGTTCGAACGGCAGGTGCGGTTTTTGTCGGAGCATTCGCGGATCGTTTCGGTTCCGGAAGTTTTGGAAGCGGCGCGCGGGAAACGTGCGGGAGTATTTTCCGCCCTTACGTTTGATGACGGTTTGGCGGATAACTATCAGTACGCCCTGCCGGCGCTCATGCGCCACCGCGCCACCGCCACGTTTTTCCCGGTAAGTTCCACGCTGGAGGGCGTCCTGCCGGCGACCCATAAAATCCACTTTCTCCTTTCCAATATTCCTTCGGAGAAGCTCGTGAGCCTTTTGGAACAATTTTTAAAAGACCGGCACCCCGACCTTGCCGGGAAGTATCCGATTTCCCGCGACCGGAAAATGAGCGTGACCCGGGTGTACGAAACGACGCTGACCGCGAATTTTAAGGAAGTAATAGCGCTTTTACCGAACAGTGTCCGGGAGGAATTTCTCGCGGACACGTTCCGCGGTCATTTTCAAAATGAAAAAGAGATTGCGGCACAGCTTTTTCTGACCCGGGAACAGATCCGGGAACTGGCCGACCGGGGAATGGCCATTGGCAGCCACTCCCACTCCCACCATTCGCTTCGCGGCCTGGACGAAGCCGCCTTGCGCCGGGAATTTGAGCTTTCGCAGAAAAATTTGGCCGGGATAGTCGGCCGGCCTGTGGAGGTGTTTTCCTATCCGCACGGCCATTATCGTCCCGAGATGTTCCCCTTGCTGAAGGCCGCCGGGTTCCATTACGGGGTAACCATTGAACCGCGGGCGGCCAGGGTGGAAGACGATCCGTTTATGATTCCGCGTTACGATACGAACCATCTGCGCGATTATCTTAATCAGATTGCCTATCCTTCCAATCCGCGATAGCATGGTAGTAACTTTATGCTGTCCCGCAAGCTTCACAACGTAGCGATCGTGCCCGCACGGGGCAATTCCAAGTCTATTCCAAGGAAAAACATTATCGATCTTGAGGGCCGGCCTCTGATCGCCTATTCCATCGAAGCGATCCGGAAAAGCGGCCTGGTGGACCGGATATTTGTCAGCACGGACAATTCCGACATTGCCGAAGCCGCGAGAAAGCACGGCGCCGAAACACCCTTTCTCCGTCCGGCTGAACTGGCGCAGGATACCACGCCCACCGCCCCGGTCATCGATCATGCCGTCCGCTGGCTTGAGGAGAAAGAGGCATTTCTCCCGGACTATATATTAGTAGTCCAGCCTACCTCCGCCTTTGTAAAACCTGAACATATCCGCGCCGTGTTCGATCTTATGCGCGAAAAAGGAGCCGACTCCGGCATTTCTACGGTGGAGGTGCCGAGAATATTCCATCCCTACCATGTCCGGCACGTCACATCCGAAGGATATCTGGAATATGATAATCCGGCGGAACACTACAGCCATCCGACGCGGCAGTCCGATCCGAAGCGTTACGCCTTCGGGGGCATTTATTGGTTTAGCCGCGAGTCTTTTATGAAAGAAAAAAAGATGGAGCCGGGAAAGCGGGTGGGCTTTGCGGTTGATTCGCCAAGCGCCCATGATATCAATGATGTATTTGACCTGGAGCTGGCCCGCTGCCTTCTTAAGATGAAGAAATGAAATATCTTACGAAAGAGGAGATGAAGTCGGATCGGTACGATCAGGCGATGGCCGATTATTCGGCCGGCCGGCTGGTGAAGTCCCGGTTCGCGATTGACCTTGTGGAGCACTACTATCCGGGCGACCGGTCGGGGCTGGCTGTTCTGGATCTCGCCACCGCGGGGGGCGTCTTTGCGGAACAGCTGAAAACGGCGGGTTTCGGCCGTATTTCCGCCACCGATATCGGTGATTTCCGGCAACCGGCCGGCAGAGAGGCAATTCATGATTTCAAAACAGCCGATCTGAGTCTCCAGCCACTGCCCTGGCCGGACGCTTCATTCGACGCGGCGGCGGCCTGGTGCCTTCTCCCGCACCTGGAAAATCCCCACAATCTTCTCCGCGAAGTGAGGCGGGTGCTAAAGCCGGGCGGCCTCTTTTTTGTTTCCATGCCCAATATCTTTTCCTTCAAGCACCGTTGGACATTCTTCCGCCACGGGGATCTTCCGCGCTATAAATCGAAAAACAATCACATCAGCGCGTTTCCGAAAGGAGTATTTGAAAAGTCATTTCTTAAATATTTCGACCTGGCCGGGAAGGATTACTTTCTCCGTCGGGACGCGGCATTTTTCCGGAGCGCGACCTGGGTGGAAAAACTTCTCCTGCTCGGCTGGCCGCTTTTCAGGCATATAAAGAACGCGAAGGAACTGGTCGGCTATAATGTTGTCTACGTACTCCGGGAAAAATAATGATCATCATGGAAAAAATACCCGTTCTTATATTTACCGGCAACGCCCCGCGCCATCGGTATGTGGTGACGAAGCTTGGGGAAACCTTCCGCGTGGCGGGCGTGGTAACGGAAAAGAAAAAACCGCTGTTTCAGGATCCGAATTCAGGCGCCAATGCCGTAGTTGAAGCGCATGACAAAAACCGGGCCGAAGCCGAATCGGCGTATTTTGGTGCGTATAAGGATTATGGAATCGCGAAAGAAGATATCCTTGAAGTTCCCTGGGGTGGCGCCAATGATCAACAGGTGTATGAATGGGTGACTGCCCGTAAGCCGAAGTACATTCTCTTATTCGGTTCAAGCATTATTAAAGACCCCCTGCTCACGGCCTTTGAAAACAGGATTATCAATATGCATCTCGGGCTTTCTCCTT
Source organism: uncultured Candidatus Saccharibacteria bacterium (assembly GCA_964637575.1). Lineage (GTDB taxonomy): Bacteria > Patescibacteriota > Minisyncoccia > UBA6257 > WO2-44-18 > JAHFLQ01. Next base: position 76,661 of record CAZWVU010000001.1, on the reverse strand, counting down.
ACTACCGCGGCGCGGGCACTAATTTCTGGCCGCTGGTGAACGGGGAGCCGGAATGCGTCGGCGTGACCGTGCATCTGGCGATCCTGAAAGTGGATGCGGGGGCCGTGCTCGGCCAGGTCCGTCCGGAAATGAAGAAATCGGATACTGTCTACGATATTAACTGCAAGACGGTGATGGCGGGGGCAGAGCTTCTCAGGCGCTGCCTGATCCTCTACGATCAGGGCCGGATCGCGCCGGAAGCGCAGGACCGCTCCGTGCCGGGAAAACTCTGCCGGTCAAAAGACCTTACGCCGGAATCCATCTTGCGGATGCAGGAACGGTTCAAGAGTGGCATGATTGCTGAATTTCTTGCGCATAAAGAGGAGCGTCTGAAGAAATTTCCGATTTTGGAACGTCCATAATGAAAACCGTATTTTTATTTTTATCCAAGGAAATTTATGCGCTGGATCTTCTGCGGGGCGATTACGCGAAGTATCTCAGCGATCGGTATCGCGTCGTCGCCTTTGTGCGAAGCGAGCTTCTTGAATCCGACAAAGGATTCCTGAAGTCGCCGCGAATCATCTATATTCCCTGGCGCGTGCAAAACGCGCGTTTTTGGGATATGGCCAAGCGGGTGAGGGCGCTTCTGGTGAGACAATTCGATAGGCTGCGCGTCCAGCGGTTTAAAAAGGAAAAAGCCGCCACCACGCTTCCCCGAAAAATTATCATGAAACTTGCCGCCTGGGCCGGCCCCCTTACTTCAGTGGACGCTATTTTTTTTCTTGAACGTCTTCTGTTGCCCCGCGCATCATACGCGGCATTCCGGCGCTACGCTGAGGAGTACCAGCCCGCGGCGATCCTCACCGCGACGCCCGGCATCAGCAACCTCGATGCCGAAGCGATCGCGTTCGGCCGAAAAGCGGGGATACCGACGGCGGCAATTGATGCCAGTTGGGACAATCTGACCACCAAGACCAAGGTGTTCCGCCGGCCGGATTATTTCATCGTCTGGAACGGCATTATTCAGGATGAATTGGTGCGGTTGTACCAGCATCCCGCGGAGCGGATTTTCGTGTCCGGTATGATGCGCCTTGATCCTTATTTCCGGAAGTATCCCGACTTTATTTCCCGCGACGCATTTTTGAAGAGCAAAGGATTGAATCCGAAATACAAGACGATTTTTTTCAGCACCACCTCGCACGGCGTCTATCCTCATCACGATGAAGTGCTCCGCCTGCTGCTGCGGGCACGAAAGGAAAAGCGCATCGAGTATGTGAATCTTTTCGTCCGCCTGCACTACAAAGATTCAATCGAACGATATCGGGAATTTCTGCAGGAGCCGGATCTGCATGTGGAGGAATTCGCGCCGAAGAATCCGGAAGCCGACCTTCTTAATCTCAAGGCGTCTTTTCTGTACTCGGATGTAAACGTGAATTACACCTCAACTCTTTCCATCGACGGGGTCGTTCTGGACAGGCCGGTTATTAACATTGCCTGGCCGGATCAGCCGACCCTGAAGCACTACACCTACGAACATTACCAGCCGATTGTCCGTTCGGGGGCGGTCCGCATGGCCTATACCGAAGCTGAATGTCTCGATTATATCGCCATGTACCTGAAAAATCCGGCAATCGACGCCGATAAGCGGGCGGCATTGAGCAGCGTCTTCATGCCGGTGAAAGATGGTATGTCGTATAAGCGGCATGTCGATTTTCTGGATACCATAGTAAAATAAGAAAATGATTTCTGTAATTTTTCCCACCTATAACGAAGAGGGCAATGTGAAGGAATTGCACCGCCTGAATAAGGAAACCCTGGACGCGATGGGGGAGCCGTACGAAATTATTGTCGTGGATAACGGTTCCACCGACGCCACGCTGGAAATTTTGAAGACGCTTCACCCGGTTACCATTGTCGTCCTGCCGAAGAATTTCGGTCAGACACTGGCACTCGATGCCGGCATCAAGGCGGCCAAGGGAGAGTGGGTGGTGATTATGGACGGCGATCTCCAGAACGATCCGCGCGACATTCCCGCGATGATGGCGAAAGCGCGCGAGGGATATGACGTGGTGGCCGGATGGCGCCGGGACCGGCACGACAGTTTCGGCCGGCGTTTCCATTCGCGGATGGCCAACTGGCTGACAAGAAAAATCAGCGGATTGAACCTGCACGACCATGCCTGCGCCCTGAAGGTCTACCGGAAATCCTGGCTGGACGGGATACACCTTGCCGGAGTTCAGCATGTATTTCTGGCGGCCCAGCTGTTTCTCCGCGGCGCCCGGATTACCGAAGTGGAAGTAACCCACCACGAACGGAAATCGGGACTTTCCAAACATCATCTTCTCGCCGGCGTCAAAGCGATCGCTGATTTGCTGATGGTGCGGGTTCTGGCGCCGCGCACCCGGCCGATGCTTTTTTTCAGCGCACTGGGATTGGGAGTGGCGGCCCTGGCGGCGGCTTCTCTGGCGCTCGCAGTGTGGTTGAATATGATCCTGCCGGTGCTGATCGGGATTTTCCTGATTCTGATTTCCCTGTTCCCTTTGCTGGGAATCATCGCCGAACTTTTATGGAGAAATTATTACGACTCCCGCGATCTCCGTCCCTATCAGATTAAAGAAATTATCAGACAATGAGCCGTTCCCGGTATTTTTGGATCATCGTGGCGTGCTCCGCCCTGCTGGTGGGCAGCCTTTATCTCGCCCCCCAGCTTCTTATCAAGCGCGCAGTCGACGGTTCGGGCCGGACATTTGTATTGTCGCAATTTAATACTCTGGATGATGGCGGCGATGCGTATTTCCAGTTTTCCCGGGAAATTTATGACGGCCATTTTCCGCCGGCCGATCTGTTTTTCGATCACACGCTTGCCAATATCTATCCGCCAATTCCGCCACTCCTTCTTTCTCTCTTTGTCTTTTTATTTCATCAGATTACGCCGGCGTATCTGGCCGCGCTCGCGGTTTTTTCCGCGGGGATCTTTCTGCTGTTTTTCTGGATCGGGTGGCTGATATTTGACCGGAACCGCCTCTGGTCGCTGTTCCTGGCGTTTGTCGGGACGCTGACGCCGATGGCGCTCGTGCTTTCGCAGGCGTTCTTCAGTCCCGACCGGTTTGCCGCGATTGTCCTCAATAATTTCTACCCCGGGGTGAAAACGTTTCTGCCACTTTTGTTTTTTGCCCGGGTGGATTATCCGCTTCTGACCAGCCTGGTGTATCTGCCGGCAATCGCGACGGTGCTGATATTCTGGAAGCGTCCGAAACCTTCAACGGCGATTATTGCCGGCCTTGTTTCCGGCCTGCTTTTCTACACGTATTTCCACATCTGGAGTTACTGGGTGACAGTCGGCGGTTTCATGTTTGTGGGCGCCCTGGCGTTTTTCCGCGGCAACCGTCCGTTGATAAAAAATTTCATCCTGCTGATGGGGACAGTGTTGCTCGTGAGCATTCCCTACTTCCTCGGCCAGGTGAAGCTCAACGGCCAGCTCGGATACAAAGACTATATCAACCGGCTTGGCCTGGAGGTGGGGTCGCAGTTCCGCTGGGCGGCCTGGCCGTATTATCTTTTATATCTCGCCGCCGCGGTGCTCATTTATTTCGTGTTCTGGCGGGTTCAGGAAAAGAAATCCAAGGCGGTATTCTACTGGTCGTTGCTTGCGGCGGCAGTGGTGGTCTGGAACGTTCAGGTGGTGCTGGGCTTTGTTCCCCATTCGGATCACTGGCCGCGCGTCATCGATATGCCGCTGTTTGTGGCGGCGTTCGATCTGGTGTACGAACTTGCGGGAATGGCCGCCGCGAAAAAACCGGCGCTTAAAAAATTCATTACTGCCGGACTGATCCTCATGATCGCGCTTCTGGTCGGTAAAAAACTGGTAAACGCCGCCGGGTTTATCCATCCATCCCCGCAGATTCTTTCCGAATACCGTTTGCCGGAAAATCTGCTGGCAAGCTGGCAGTGGATGGACGCCAATCTGAAAGAGCCCCGGGTTGTCTCGCCTTCATTCATCACCGGCGTATATGAAATGGCCTTCAGTTCCGCGCGGCCGACGATGCCGATCGGAGGCCTGTCGCCGTTATCCAATTTTGAAATAGAAAAACGCTATCTGGAAACCAATAAGATATTCGGCGTTTCGGAAAAAATTTTGGAATTGCGATTGCGAGGCGGGAAGGGGCTGCCCTGCAGCCAGGATTGCGACAAAGTCTACGCGACGAGCAATCTGGCGGATGACCGGCTCCATCTCTATCAGCTCTACTATTACTACAAACTGGGCATCACCACGATTCCCGAAGAAAAAATCCAGGAGCTCCTCGCGCGCTACCGCCAGACCGATGTCCGCTGGAGTGATCTTGCGGCTGACTATGTCTACGTGGGCCCGCTGGAGCGTTCATTCAGCCAGGTTGACTTCGGGAACAATCCGAACCTAGAATTAGTGTACAAAAATCCGTCCGTGGAAATTTACAGAATTAAAAAATGAACAGACTTGACGCGGTCCGTTTTAAAAAAAATCCGGAACGGCTGGTGGACGGCAAGCCCCTCTTTATTTCCGATTCCGGATTCGAGGAAATGCGGGGCGATCTCCACACCGGTTTCATTAACCGGCTGAAAACCGCCCTCAAAAAAATTCCCTGGCTGTATTCATTTATTTTTTATTTCGTCGCACCCGCGCTCTTCCTGGGGAAACCGCCCAAATCGATTTTTCATTACGCTCCCAAGGGAGGGCTGGTGGTGGAAGTCGGATCGGGCAACCGGCGGATTCATCCGGACATCGTGAATGTCGACATCCATCCGTGGCACTACGTGGATATTCTGGCGGACGCCCATGACCTGCCCTTCGCCGATAATTCGGTGGACGGGATTGTGTTTGCCTGGGTGCTCGAGCATATGAAGGATCCCGTGCGGGTGGCGGAAGAAATGCGCCGCGTGCTGAAGCCCGGCGGCCATCTCTATCTTTCCACCAACTTCATCACTCCGTACCACCCTTCGCCCAAAGACTATTACCGGTGGACGGCCGACGGTCTCCGGGAATTATTCTCCGCGTTTGAAATTCTGGAGCTGAAACCGGACGTCGGCCCGACCTGCGCCTTTCTGTCGGTGATGCAGGAGTGGGTGGCGCTGGCACTTTCCTTCAACATTAAAATCCTGAAAGACCTGATCTGGATTCTGATGGTGATTATTACTTCGCCGCTCAAGCTGCTTGATTACGTGTTTGCTCGGTACGGGTCCGCGGAAACGATCACCGCCGGATTTTATTTTATTGCCAAGAAGAAATAGTTCGGCTACTATTGGGATAGTTTTTTTACATTGAGAAAGAGAGAGTGTTGTGATCATTTCGAGAACGCCGTTCCGGATTCCTCTGGGAGGCGGCTCGACCGACCTCCCTTCGTATTACGAAAAGTTCGGCGGATTCATCTTCGGCGTGGCCATTCAGTCCTACGTCCACATTTTCGCCAAGCGGCTGGCGCTGGACGACCGCATCCAGTTCCATTACACGGACTGCGAAGTCGTGGATTCGGTGAATTCCCTTCACCACGAAATCGGCCGCGAGGCGCTGCGCATCGCCGGAATCGACCGGGCGGTGAGCGTGACCTTTAACGCCGACTCGCCGGCCGGCACCGGGCTTGGTTCCTCCGGAAGTTACGCACTGGGCCTGTTGAATACTCTTTTCGCCCTTAAAGGGGAGCGGAAGACGCCGGAGTTTCTCGCGGAAAAATCGTTTGAAATTACCGAGCGCATCCGCGGACACGAAGGCAAACAGGATCCGTATCTGGCGGCGTTCGGCGGATTTACCGTGCTCGAGATCGGACGTGACGGCGGGGTCGCAGTGCGGAAGCCCGCGATCGCGCGCGAAACCACGGAGCGCTTTTTGAGCAACACCCTGTTTTTCTACACCGGCATCAAGCGCCCCGGCGCGAGCAAAGACATTCTCAAAGAGCAGGATGCGGCGGCGGTGCTTGAGCTGAAACACCGGACGAAGGAAATCGGCCGTTCGGTGCTCCGGGCGTTTGAAGAAGGCGACCTTGATCAGTTCGGGCGCCTGCTTGACGCCCACTGGCGGATTAAGCAGAAGATGTCTTCCAAAATCAGTACGGCGGATTTTGACGCCGCCTGCGAAACCGCGAAGGAGTGCGGCGCGCTCGGCGGCAAGCTGATCGGCGCGGGTGGCGGCGGCTACCTCATGTTCTATTGTCCCGATCCGACGGACCGGGCGCGCATGGCGTTCGCGCTGGCCGCGCGCGGACTGAGGCGCGTCCATTTTGCCATCGACTATCAGGGCAGTGTGGCGATTGATCCGGATTTTTCCCCCAAAACTGGCATGTAATTGCCAGTTTTCTTTTTTTCTTGTACAGTAATTCCGCACATTGAGAAATACACGGAGGTGATATGCGGACTCCCAACGTTCTTATTATGTATCCGCCCAATCAGCTCAATCCGACGGAGGCGGCAAGGCCGGACGGTTCGCTCGGCCCGCTGTATCTCGCGGCGGCGCTGGATCGGGCAGGCATCGCCAATGATGTGGTGGACGCTTCGGTGGGTTCCCCCGCGGAAACACTGGAAGACACCTTTTACAAAGCGGTGCGCCAACCCAACGGACTGACCCGCATCGGGATGACGTCCGGAATGATCCGGGAGCTGATCGCGAAGCGCGGGTATAACGTGGTGGCCATCCATTCCAACTTTACGCCGCAGACGCGGATGGCGCTGGAAGTGGCGCAGGCGGCGAAAGAGGTCAGTCCGGACATTCTGGTAATCGCGGGCGGCGTGAACGCCCGCAATATTCCGGAACGGTTTTTCCGGACCGGACTGGTGGACGCGATCTGCACCACTGAAGGGGAAAAGATCATCGTGAAACTGCTCCGGCTGTGGAGCCGCGGGCAGGACATCGGCGGAGTGAGTGGCATGCTTTTCTGGCGGGACGGAATTCTCGCGCGGAATCCGGTCCTTCCCGAAGATACCAGCATGGATCTGGACGAACTGCCGGTGCCGGCGTGGCACAAACTGCCGCTGGAAAAGTACGCGCGCATCGCGTCGCCGCACGGTGACACCGTGCTCGACAAAAGTCTGATGTACGCGGCGATCATGACCTCGCGCGGCTGTCCGTTCAAGTGCCTCTACTGCCACATTTCCAAAGAGCGGGAGTTCAAGGAAGATATCGGCAATCTCCGGCTTAAGTCGGTGGACCGGGTGATGCGCGAGATCCAGATCCTCAAGGATCTCGGCGTGCAAAAGGTCTATTTCGAAGACGACAGCCTTCTCGCCAAGAAGTCGCGGGTGAAGGATATCTTCGGCCGCCTGCTCAGCGCCGGTCTGAAGATCGCCGACGTCAACGGCGTGAACCTTGTTCATTTTCTTGTCCGCAATAAACACAGCGGAAAGCTGGAAACCGACCGCGACTACTTGGAACTTCTGCGCGCGTCCGGATTTGACCAGATCACGTTCCCTGTGGAATCCGGTTCCCAGCGGGTGCTGGACCGGTATGCGACGGGCAAGCTTCATCTGCCGACGATGGACATCGTTGAAATGGTGGGCATCGCGGCCAAGATCGGCATCACCTGTCCCGTGAACATGATGATCGGTTTTCCGGACGAGACGGAAGCGGAAATCATGCAGAGTGTGGACTACGCGAAGCGGGTGGTGGATGCGGGAGCGAAATATTGCTCCTTCTTCATCCCGATCCCGTTTCCCGGAAGCGCGCTCTATGACATCGCCGTCGCCGGCGGACATCTTTCCCGGGACTTCGATCCGGATCTGATGAACTGGCACCGGCCGGTCATGAAGAATACGGCCGTTTCCGCCGAGCGCGTGCTGGAATTGCGCGAGTGGGCGTGGCGGACCGTCAATCCCAGGGATTATGTCGCCGAACGGCTCAAGCAGAACATCGGCAACCGCTGGAATCCGGCCGAACCCATATCCTAACCCCGACTTGCCGTCGGGGTTTTTTTATTGTAATTTGCCGTTAGAACATTGAAGGAGGATTTGTGAAAATTGCGACCACCCGGGAAATTTCGGTCCGGGAAGTGAAACACCGCGACAAATGGGTAACCGCTGACGTGGTGGACGTGAAGTTCGACAACGGCAGGGAGATCAAAAACTTCCTGCGCCTCACCAGCGACGGATACGTGTCGGTTTCGGCCCGCCTGGCCGGCGCAGGGAATCCATTTCTTCTGACCAGGCAGTGCAAACCGGTGGCCGGACTGACACTGGAGTCGGTGGCCGGCGGCCGCGAAAAAGGCGAGACCTGGATGAAGGCGGCCTGCCGCGAGATGATCGAGGAGACCGGGTTCGAGCCCGGCTGGATCGCGCCGGTGGGCAAGTACTTTTTCCCGCTCTCCGACCGCGTGAACAATCCCTGCCATCTTTTCCTGGCCTTTGACTGCCGCCCTTCCAAAAAGAAACTGGCGGGCGACGAGGTGCAGGGAGTGCAGACGTATTGCGCGGGACAGATGCGCGTGCTGGAAATGGTGCGGAATGGCGAGATCAAGGATCTCGCCACCGTGGCCGGTATCTTTGCCCATCTTTCCAGTGGAATATTTATCAGGCGCCGGTGGAGGTGCTAGATGAAAAAACTGGTGGTAACCGGAGGAGCCGGATTTATCGGCAGTAACATCGGCCAGTATCTGCTGATTGCTTCGCCGGCCGACGTGGTGCTGGTAGACAGCGTATTGGCCGAGTCGAACCCGTACCTTGAAGTGTTCCGAGGGAATCCTCGGGTGGAAATGCGGCAGGCGGATGTCCGCGATCCGGATAGTTTGAAATCGGCGTTCGCGGGAGCGGAGGCGGTGTTTCATTGCGCCGCGTACGCCAGAATCGATGCCTGCATTGCCAATCTTGATTCCGCGTTCCAGATCAACGTTGCCGGAACCCAGAACGTCCTGCTTGCGGCGCTCGCCGCCGGCGTGCGTCGGGTGATCTACTCGGGATCGGCTTCGGTGTATGGAAAGAATCCGACCCTGCCGCATAAGGAAATTTTTCCGCCGCAATTCCTCAATCCCTACGCCGCCACCAAATACGGCGGCGAGGTGCTCTGCCGGATTTTTGCCGAGCTGGGCCGGCTGGAAACGGTCTGTCTGCGTTACTTCAATGTCTATGGATCGCGCGCGGCCGTGGAAGGGCGGGCTCCCTTTCCCGGCGTGGCGGAACGTTTTCTCTTCCAGAAAAAAAACGGCCAGAAGCTGACGATCGTCGGCGACGGCCGCCAGCGGCGCGACTTCGTGTATGTACTGGATGTCGCGCGGGCGAACTTCCGGGCATATCAGGAAGCGCACGTTGGCCGCGGCGAGGTGATCAACATCGGCGCCGGAAAAAATTACAGCGTCGCGGAGATCGCCGCGGCGGTGGGAGGCGAAACCGAATCCGTGGCGTCGCGTTATGAAGAACCTCCGGATACGCTTGCGGATATCACCCGCGCCAGGAACTGGTTCGACTGGGAGCCGACACAGGACTTGCTCACATGGATCAAACTGACCCGCTGATTGAAATCAGCGGGTTTTTTACATACTATAAAGCAATGAAGTTGGCACTTATCGGCGCCGGAGGAATCAGCGCCTCGTGGATTCCGGCGATCAGGGAAACCGGAAATTCTTTGCGGGTCATTGCCGATGTTGACCGTAAAAAAGCGGAGCAGCGCGCCGCCGATGTTCCCGGATGCCGCGCGGTGGCGGATTGGCGGGAGGCGTGCGCGGATAAAGAAGTAGAGGCGGTCATTCTCGCCGTCCCCCACACATTTCTCGCGGAGATGGCGGTCGCAGCACTCGCGGCCGGCAAGCATGTACTTTCGGAAAAGCCCGGCGCCATCAGCTCCGAAGAAATGGAGCGCATCAGCGCCGCCGAAAAACAATCCGGACGCCGCTACATGATCGGCTTCAATCACCGCTTCCACGCCGCGTTTATGGAAGCGAAAAAGCTGGCGGATGCGGGTGCTATCGGCGATCTGCTTTTCGTCCGGGCGCGCTACGGGTTCGGCGGCAAGCCGGGATATGAAAAGGAGTGGCGTTTTAAAAAAGAAATGAGCGGCGGCGGCGAGCTGATCGACCAGGGAGTGCACATGATCGATCTCGCCCGCTGGTTTCTCGGCGACTTCCCGAAGGTGGAAGGGTATGCAGAAAATATGTTCTGGAAAGGAGGCGTCGAAGACAACGGATTCGCCTTGCTTCGCACGGCGAAAGGAAACGTCGCCTCGATTCATGTCAGCTGGACGAACTGGAACTGGACGCATTGTTTTGAAATTTACGGAACCGACGGCTACCTGGTGATTGACGGGCTGGATCAGCGGTACCGCGGGCCGGAGCGGTTAACGATCGGGAAGCGCGATCCCGATTTTGCGAATCCGCCGTCGGAGCAGATAATGATATTTAAGGACGAAAAAAAAGAAACATCATTCGCGCGGCAGCTCCAGGCTTTCACGTCGGGAGAGAAGAATCTGCCTGGTGTCCGGGACGCGTATGAAGTATTGAAAATCGTGGAAACAATTTATGGCCGGAAATAAAAAGAGTCTGGCGCTGGTGACCGGCGGCGCCGGATTTATCGGGTCGCATCTGGTGGACGGCCTGCTTGAGGCCGGGTACGCGGTGCGGGCACTCGATAATCTCGCTCCGCCGACACATAACGGAAAACTTCCCGCCTGGTTCAATCCGCGCGCGGAATTCCAGAAAGGCGATGTCCGAAATAAAAAGGATATGGCGAAAGCGCTGAAAGGTGTGGAATATGTGTTTCATCTCGCCGGGTACATGGATTATCATCTCGATTTCAGCACCTACTACGATTCCAACACGAAAAGTACCGCGCTTATCTACGAATTGATCGCCGAGCAGAAGCTGCCGGTGAAAAAAATTATTCTTACCTCCTCCCAGGCGGTATATGGCGAGGGGAAATATCGCTGCCCAAAACACGGCATCGTCTATCCGGCGCCGCGGCCGCTTACCCAGCTCAAACAGCGGCAATGGGAAATGCGCTGCCCGGCCGGCGGGGAAGTCATCAAACCTTTGCCGCAGGAAGAGGATGACCAATTGAATCCAACTATTCCCTACGGAGTTTCCAAATGGGCGCTGGAAAAAGCCGGGTTCAATCTCGGAACGTTGCTCAGCATTCCGACGGTGGCCGTACGCTATTCGATCGCGCACGGCCCGCGCCAGTCTTTCCGGCATTTTTACTCAGGCGCGCTCCGTTCTTTTTCCGTGCAGGCGCTCGCGGGCGAGCCGATCAGTATTCACGAGGACGGTCTGCAATCGCGTGATTTCGTGAATGTGAAGGACGTGACCGCCGCGCACCTGATTTTGCTGGAAGACCGGCGCGCGGACGGCCAGGCCTTCAATATCGGGAGTGGGACGCCGACGCGCGTGATTGATCTCGCGAAAGCCGTCTGCCGCGAAGTCGGCGTGCCGTTCCGGCCAGTTACCGGCGAGTATCGCGTCGGAGCGCCGCGCCATTCGGTGATGGACGTATCCAAGTTGAAAGCGCTCGGCTGGAAACCGGAATATACATTCGCGGACAACGTCCGCGAATATGTGGCCTGGGTGCGGCAGTATCCCGAAGCGAAGAAGTATCTTCACAAGACATTCAGCGATCTGAAAAAGAAAAAAATTATTTCCCGATGACGCTTTCCGGAAAAAAAGCGCTGGTGATCGGCGGCAACGGCGGGATCGGTAGTGCAATCGCTGCGGCATTGGCGGCGCAGGGCGCCGAGGTTCTTACTGCTTCCCGAAGCGGCGGTACGGTTGCGGTTGATGTGGCGGACGAACGGTCAGTGGCGGCGCTGGCTGGAAGAATTAAAAAAGACTGGGGACAGCTGGATATCTTGGTGAACGCCGCGGCGGTGCTCGGCCCTGTCGGCAGAATCACCGACATTGATCCGGCCGAATGGCGGAAGACGCTGGACGTCAATCTCACCGGAACCTTTCTCGCGATCCGGGCGATGGCGCCGCTTATGAAAGAGCGGGGCGGGAAGATCATTAATTTTGTCGGCGGCGGCGACGGAGCCCGCCCGAATTTTTCCGCATACGTGTCCTCAAAGGGAGGGATCGCCCGTCTTACCGAAACCGTTGCCGAAGAGCTGAAAGAATGGAACATCGCGGTCAACGCCATCGCGCCCGGCGCGGTCAACACGCAGTTGCTGGATGAAGTCATCAGCGCGGGAGCGGCCGCGGGAAAAGAATATGAGCAGGCGCTGAAACAAAAAAAGGAGGGAGGCGTTTCCCCGCAAAAAGCCGCGGACCTCGTGCTGTTTTTGGTTTCTGAAGATTCCGCCGGCCTTACCGGGAAAATTTTCTCCGCGGTCTGGGATCATTACCGGGAATTCCCGAAGCACCGGAAAGAGATCGCCTCTTCCGATATCTATAACTACCGGCGTATCAAACCGGAAGACCGCGGCAAAAAAATCTAGGTTGACCGCCGGCAGTTTTTTTATTAAGGTACAGGCGTTCCTTAGTTCATTGAATTGGAGGAGTTCCGATGCATGAGCAATTTCGCGCCTATGCCAAGAGTTTTCTCGGCTATTCTTCGCTGATCGCCACGATGCTGGAAAGCCGGGCGGACGAAATCGCCGCGGCGATGGAAATTCTTTTCACCGCCTGGCAGAAGCGGTCGCCAGTGTTTATCGTCGGCAATGGCGGCTCCGCTTCCACGGCGTCGCATCTCGCGGCCGATCTGGTGAAGACGGTGGTGGCGAATCCCGGCGAAGCGGGACTCAAAGCCACGGCACTGGTGGACAATATCCCGCTGGTCAGCGCCCTGACGAATGACTGGAAGTGGGACCGGGTTTACGATGCCCAGCTGGCGACGTTTTGGGAGCCGGGAGGTGTGGTGATCGCGATCAGCGTGAACGGCGGCGTCGGCCAGGACAAAGCCGGTGTCTATTCCCAGAATCTGGTGCGCGCGCTGACCTATGCCAGGAATAACGGCGGGCGGACAATCGGCTTGGTCGGCGAAAAGCATCAGGGCGGCGCGTTTAAGGATATCTGCGACGTGTGCCTTATCGTCCCGGCGTCGGACACACCCCAGGTGGAATCCTTTCATGTCCTGCTCTGCCACCTCATCACCTTCGGACTGAAGGAGAAGATCAGGGAATATTACGAAGGCCTGAACGCCTGTTCGTAATTCACCAATGAAGCGGCCTTTACGGGCCGCTTTTTTATATGTATTCTATGGGAAGATATTTTGATAAGGAGATTCCGTGAAAATCTTTGTGGATACCGCGAACCTTGACGAGATCAGGGAGGCGCTGGAAACCGGCTGGGTGGATGGCGTGACGACCAACCCGTCGCTTCTCGCGAAAGAACCGAAAGGCAAATTCGAGGAGCATATCGGCAAGATCGTAGCCGTGCTTCAGGAATACTACGAACGGGAATACTCCAGGATCCAGGGAAAGTATCCCCATCTCAGCGTTGAGGTATTCGCGAAAGAGCCGGATCAGATCAGAGAACAGGTTCGCCATTTCAAAAAAACCTTCGACTATCCGTTGAGCATCAAGATTCAGGTTGGGTGGAACGAACTTGCGCTCATCCGTTCTTTTGCGGAGTCCGGCATCAGCGTGAACTGCACGGCCTGCATGTCGGTGTCGCAGGCGGCGTGGGCGGCGAAAGCCGGCGCGAAGTACGCCAGTCTTTTCTGGGGCCGGATCCGCGACGCAAACCCGAAAGTCATCCAGGAGAAGATCAGCTTCCCGCTGGCGAACAAGGCAAAGCCAGGCGACGAGGAGCTTCTCAGTGCGCAGCTCCAGAAGTCGCGGGAACTCCTTGCAAGCGGCGCCGCCAGAGAAGAGGATTTCGATCCTGTTTCCGTGGCCGGCCGGACCCGGGCATTGTTTGACCGGGAAAAGTTCGGCTGCGAGATCATCGCCGGCTCAATCCGGACGATCTGGGATATGCGTGACGCCATGCTTGCCGGCGTCCACATTGTGACCGTGCCGTATAAGTTTTTCCCCGAATTTTCCAGGATGGTCCAGCACTTCAAAACCGACGAAGTAATCAGCCAGTTCCTGACCGATTTTGAAAAATGGCTCCGATAGACATCGGAGCTTTTTTATTGTATTCTTTGTATCACATGCAGGCAGTTATCTTATGCGCCGGATTGGGGACGCGGCTGCGCCCCCTGACCAACACCGTGCCGAAAGCGATGGCTCCCATCGGCGACCGGCCCTTGTTGTGGCATCAGATCGAGCATCTGAAACGCCACGGAATCCGGGAAATTTTCATCAATCTCCATTATCTCCCCGAATCGATCACCGGGTATTTCGGCGACGGTTCCGCATTTGGCGTGAAGATAACCTATTCCCACGAACCGGTTCTCTTGGGCACCGCCGGAGGGCTGAAACAATTCGAACACCAACTCGGGGAAGACTTCCTTCTCGTCTACGGCGATGTGTTCAACAAAGTCGATTACCGGAAGCTGATCGAATATTACCGGAGCAAACAGCCCTGCCTCGGAGTTCATGTCGTCGCGAAGACCGAACATTCGTTTGATTCCGACCTGGCCGCGCTGGATGGCGCAATGCGGTTTCAGGCTATCTACCAGAAACCGCACGCGCAGCTGCCGGCGGGTGATTTCTATGATATGCAGGGAATCTACGTATTCAATAAAAAAATACTCGACTCCATTCCGGAAGGCCGGTATTACGAGATCGATCACCAGCTTTTGCCGGATATTCTGAAGCGCTCCGAACCGTACTACGGCTATCCGGTTCAGGTAAACGACTACGTGCACGACATCGGCACACCCGACCGCTACGATAAAGTAAAATAACATGCGTACTATTTTTATTACCCTGTTTCAGGGAGTGGAGGCCAAGAACATTCTCCGCACCGACATTTACAAAACGCTGGCCGCCGATCCGGAGCTGCGCCTGGTGCTGTTCGTACGGACGCCGGAGCGGGCCGAATATTACCGGAAGGAATTTTCCGGCCGGAATGTCGTGTATGAAGTAGCGCCGGAACGCGCGCCGGGCCGGAGCGAAACTTTTTTCAGCAATCTGAAATTCCTTTTACTGCGGACCGCCACAGTTGATCTCCGCCGCCGCATGCTTCTGGAGGAAACCGGAAATTACCTCGGATACGCTGCGAACTGGCTTCTGAACCGCATGCTGGCCCGCCGGTCCGTCCGCCAGATCGTCCGCCGGCTTGATTTCCACTTCGGGGGAAGCGGCCTGTTCGGTGAATTTTTCGATAAATATTCCCCGGACGCGGTGTTTCTGGCGCATCTTTTCGATGACACTGAAACCGATCTTTTGCGCGAAGCAAAGCGGCGCGGCGTGCCCGCGGTCGGATTCATCAATTCGTGGGACAAGCTTACCGCCCGCGGCATCATGCGGCTTCTCCCCGGCAAGCTGATCGTCTTCAATGATCTGGTGAAGGAAGAGGCGATCCGGCATGCCGACATGAAGGCCGGGGATATTTTCGTGGCCGGCATTCCTCAATATGACTGGCATGTGAATTACCCGCCGATGAGCCGGAAGGATTTTTGCGCGAAAAAAGGACTTGATCCGGCAAAAAAGATAATCGTCTACGCGCCGATGGGAAAAACCTACAGCAATTCCGACTGGGATATCGTTGATCTTCTGCACGCGGCGATTTCCGCGGGGCGGATTCCGAACGCCCAGCTTCTCGTGCGCTTTCAACCCAATGATTTTCTGGACGAATCGGAATTGCGGAAACGCTCCTATCTTGTATACGACCGTCCCGGCATCCGCTTTTCCTCCACCCGCGGCGTGGATTGGGACATGAGTTTTGACGATATCCGGGGACTGACCGACACGCTCGCCAACGCCGATCTCTTTATCTGCTACGCTTCCAGTATGAGTATCGACGCGGCGGTATTCCACAAGCCGGTGATCAACATTGATTTTGAAGTAAAGGAGCGCCAGCTTCTCTCGAAATCACCGACGCATTTTTACCAGATGACGCATTACCGGAATGCGGTGAACAGCGGCGGGATTGCCTATCCCCGGTCGGAGGAAGAATTGATCAGCCAGATCCGGCGCTATCTGGAACACCCGGAGCTGGACGAGGAAGGCCGGGCGCGCCTCGTCCGCGAGCAGTGCGGCGAACTGGATGGCCACGCCGGTCAGCGTATTGCCGGATTTCTGCGGGACAGCATCGCCTAACATGAAGAATATCGGAGTAGATATAGAAAGCGTCGGCCGTTTCCGGAAGCTGCCATTCCAGCGGAACCGGTCTTTTTACGGCCGCATTTTCACCGCCAAAGAAATCGCCTATTGTCTTTCCAAAAAAGACCCCTATCCGCATTTTGCCGCCCGCTTTGCCGCCAAAGAGGCGATTGCCAAAGCGCTCAATGCAAGTGTGTATCAGGCCGGCAATTTTGAAATTTCAAACCGCAAGGACGGCCGTCCGGTCGCCAGAATCCGCAATATCCGCCGGGCGCCCCGGGTGCTGGTTTCCCTTTCGCATACCCATGATTACGCGGTCGCGATCGCGGTAACACAATGATCAACCTGCTTCAGGATTATATTTCCGAATCGGCGAAAAAGTTTCCGGAGAAACCGGCGGCGGTTTTCGGTGGCGAACTTATTTCCTACCAGGATTTTGACGAAAGGAGCAATCAGATGGCGCGGGCATTGCAGAAACTGGGCGTAACACGCGGCGACCGGGTGGCCTTCTGTCTTTTTAAATCGATCGACTCGCTGATTGCCCTCGCCGGCATCCTGAAAGCCGACGCGGTCTATGTGCCGCTCAATCCGCAGGCGCCCGCGGCGCGGGCGAAGCAGATCATCGACGACGCCAGGCCGGCAATCGTGATCTGCAATAATAAAACGCTTCCTACCGTCGCCGCTGCCGGGACAATTTTAAATCTGGATGACGACCGGGAATTTGTCCGGGAATTTTCTTCCGCCCCGCTCGATTACAAAAATTCTTCCGGTGATCTTGCCTACATTCTTTATACCTCCGGCTCCACCGGAACGCCGAAGGGAGTGATGATTACGCACGCGAACGTTATTAACGCGACCGAATGGGCGGTGGACGAATTCAACATCACCCATGAAGACCGGATGTCCCAGCACCCGCCGCTCCATTTCGATCTTTCCACCTTTGATCTCTACTGCGCGTTCAAATCCGCCGCGACACTCTACCTCGTGCCTGAATCGCTTTCGCTTTTTCCCGGCCAGCTCATGAAATTCATCGAAGACCACCGGCTTACCATCTGGGACTCCGTTCCGTCGGTAATGGTATATCTTTCCAACGCCGGGTTGGTGAAGCCGGAACGGATGGCGAGCGTGAAGAAAATATTTTTCAACGGTGAAGGATTCCCGGCAAAGTTTCTGGCGGAGTGGATGAAGACCTATCCGGAAAAAGAATTTATAAATATGTATGGACCGACCGAGACGACCGTCCAGTGCACGTTCTACCGCGTTCCGGCGCCGCCCGCTGATCTTTCCAGGCTGGTGCCGATCGGAAAAGCCCAGCGTGGCGCGGAGGTGTTCGACGTTGACGGAGAACTGTATGTCGCCGGTGCCGGAGTTGGCAAGGGCTACTGGAATAATCCGGAAAAAACCGCGGAAGCGTTCGTGCCGGATCCGCGTCCGGGCAAGGCGGGTATGGTGTACAAGACCGGCGATCTGGTCCGCCGGCTTCCCGACGGCAATTACGAATTCATCGGCCGGAAAGATTTTCAGGTGAAGGTGATGGGAAACCGCATCGAGCTTGGCGATATCGAGGCCGCGCTCTATTCGCTTTCCTCTATAAAAGAAGCGGGGGTAATCGCGGTGGAGGCGCCGGAAACGGGCGGCGTTGAAATCGCCGCGTTTGTCAGTCTGAAAGAAAAAGGCATGACGCCGGAAACAATCAAGACCGATTTGGCAAAGCTCCTGCCGCATTATATGATTCCCCACATCATCGAGATCCGGGACATTCTGCCGCGCACCAGCACGGGAAAGGTAGACCGGCCGAAATTAAAAGATGAATATACAAGAAAACATTAAAGCGTTTCTGGAAAAAGAAACCCAACAGAAGATCGAGGACTCTTCCGTCAATCTGATTGAGAGGGGCGTTCTGGATTCCTTTACCATGATCAAGCTGATCGGATTTATCGAGAGCAGTCTCGGGATTGTGCCGCGCATGGAAGCGCTCACGCCGGAAAATTTTAATTCCCTGGAAACCATTGCGAATATTGTTGAATCATGGATCCCACACATAACAAAGAGCCAATGATAAAACAGTCGAAATATGATGTATCGCAAAGATTGCGCGGAGCGCACTCTTTGTTATGTGTGGGATGGAAATAAGACCGGTTAAAAAGTCCGAGTGGGAACAATTGCGCGTTTTCAACGCCGCCGAATACAAGCCGGAGCACATCTTTGCCGACAAAACCTATTACGACTGGCAGTTCGATGGCTTTACGAACGGGAATAAGGAAGAATATTCAACGCTCGGTCTCTGGTCGGAGCGGGGCGATCTGCTTGGGACGTTCGGATTGTTCATGACTCCCTTTAATTATTACGGGAAGGATGTGATGGCCACCCAGCTGTGCAACCTGATCGTGAAAAAAAATCTCCGCGCACTCGGCTATGGCTATCTTCTTTTGGACCGGGCGGCGAAGCTCAACGAACTTTCCATCGATCACACCATTAATGACACCGCCTGGCCCCTTTTCATGAAAGCCGGCTGGGAGGGCGAAAACCTTTCGCGTTTTTTGTACGTGATTAATCCGAAAAACAATCTCTACGACCTTCCCGCGTCCGCCGCTTCAGCGCCAGTTCGGGGGAATTATACGTTTGAACCGGTGCACCATTTCGGGAAGGAAATGGATGTTTTTTGGACATCAGTCCGGGGCCGCTATCCGATTACCGTGAATCGCAGCGCTGACTATCTCAATTGGCGTTTTGCGAATAATCCGCTGGTGAAGTATCCGATGTTTGTGGCGAAGCAGGGAAATGCCGTGAAGGCATTCGCCGTGCTTCGTTTTGAGGATGTTAAAAAAGAACAGCCGACCGGTGTCCGCGCCGCGCGGATCATTGATTTCATCGCGGAAAAGGACGCCGAGGCGTATATGCTCGGCGCGCTGGTGGAATATTGCCGCGGGCAGAACATTGATTTTATCGATTATTTTTCCAGCGGCGATTTCCACAATGCCGGCCTCCGCGCCGCGGGTTTTGTACACGGCGACGACCCGGCCTATCGGGAAATACCGATACTGTTCAACCCGGTGAGTTTCAAGCGCACCCATTTGAATTTCGCGGTGAAAAGTTCGCTGCCGGCGCCGCTCAAAGACTGGTACACGATGAAGGCCGGCGGCGATCAGGACCGGCCATTTTGAGTTGCCGGGGCTGATTTTTTGTGGTACATTACCGTCAGAACTTTTCACGTGTTGAGGAGAAACGCACATGAAGCAGGCAAGCAGGCTGTTCCGCGAAAAGTTGGCGCGCGATCCCTATGTGTTCGCGCCGGGAGTCTACGACGCGGTCGGGGCACAGATCGCCCAGCGGGTCGGTCATCAGGCGGTATACCTGAGCGGGTATTCCACCGCGAGCGCCCAGTGGGGCGTGACCGACATCGGCATCATCCAGCGTTTTGAAATGGTCTACACCGCCCACCGGGTGGTGGATGCCCTGAAGCTGGCGGCCAAGGCGCACAACATGAATGCGGCGCCGGTGATCGCCGACGCGGATGACGGTTACGGCGACGCCATCCATATGCAGCGTACGATGGAAGAGTACATGAAGACCGGCGTGGCCGGCGTGCACATCGAGGATCAGAAGGGTCCGAAACGCTGCGGCCATATGGCGGGCCGGAGAGTCCTGCCGCTGGCGGAGTCGCTGGGAAAACTGCGCGCCGCGCTGGATGTCCGCGATGAGAATGACAGGAATTTCATCGTCATCGCGAGAACCGATTCCCTTGGGGCGGTCGGCGGCAGTATGGAAAAGGCGAAGGAGCGCGGCATTGCGTATGCCGACGCGGGCGCCGATCTCATCTGGTGCGAATTCGGCACTCCCGACCGGCAGAAAGCCGAAGAGTTTGCCGGCGCGGTGCGCGGCACGCATCCGGATCTGCCGCTCGCTTTCAATTATTCTTCTTCGTTCCAGTGGCACAAGCAGGAAAATCCGATGACGTTCAAAGAGCTGGCGCAGATGGGCTACCGCTACATCTTCATCACTTTGTTCGCCTACCACGCGGCTACCCATGCGATGTGGGACGGTATGCAGGCGCTGGTGCGGGTTGCCGAGCACGGGCAGTGGGAACTGGAGCGCCAGAAGGACGGCCATCCCACCCAGAGCCACCACAAGCTCAGCAACGCTCCCTACTATCAGGAGCTGGAGAAGACCTATTCTCCCGAAGCCGCGGAGCGGATCAAGCAGTCGGAAGGTTTCCGCGAAGGAGACGCTCACTAATCATTCGGCCCGATTTCAATCGGGCCGTTTTTATTTTTGCTGACTTGATTTTTCAGTAATTATCCAGTATCGTGTCCTGGCAAGTGTACTTTGATTATTTTGGAAAGGAGAGATTGATGAGGGTGCATGTAATGGGAGCGGGCGCCATCGGATCGTTTTATGGCGGCCTGATTGCCCGCGCGGGACATGACGTCACATTCATTACCCGCGGACGGAATTTCCGTCACCTGAAGGATCACGGCATCGTGGTGAAGAGCGTCAATTCCGATTTTGCGGTGCGCGACGTGAACGTAAAGGACCGGATGGATGGGCTAAAGCCCGCCGATTGCGTCCTGTTCACGGTCAAATCGTACGACACCGACGAAGCCGCCGAACAAATGCTTCCGGTGCTCGGTGACCGGACCGCGATCCTTACCCTCCAGAACGGCATCGACAATTGCGAGCGGATCGCTGCGGTGATCGGCCCTGAGAGGGTGCTGCCCGGATTCACCATCGTCGGTGTTTCCATCGACGAAGCGGGCATTGTTCAGCACAAGAACAAAGGCGAGATCTACTTCGGCGAATGGGACGGCCAGGAGTCGGAGCGGACACACGCCTTGCACCACATGTTCGATGACGCGGGGATTCCGAATTTCCGGCCGCGCGACATCCGCACGCGGCTTTGGAAAAAGTTCCTCTGGAACTGCATCGTGAACATTCCGGCCGCCATCTGCAATCTTCCCTTTAATCGGATGCACGAATGCACGGAGTCGGCGGAAATGCTGAACCGTCTGATTGCCGAAGTGGTGACAGTCGGCCGCGCGGAAGGCGTCAGTCTTTCCGGGGCGGATACGGCGGAAGTGCTGGGCTCCGCCAAATCGTTCGGCGAGTACATCAGCTCGACGCTCAACGATATCCGCAAGCGCAAGAAGAAGCTGGAGTTTGAAAGTTTCGTTGGCGCGGTGGTGAGAATGGCCGAGAAGCATGCCATTTCCGTGCCGGTCAACGCGACGCTCTATTCTCTGATGAAGGCGATTGAGTCCGATATCCGGAAGTCGTAAGTACATCACCTAATCCACCCTTTCGGGGGTGGATTTTTTAATTGATTTTAAGCTAAAAATCGACTATTATTGAGGGTATGACTATCAGGCAGCCGGAGCCGAATTTTACCAATTATGAAAAAGAATGCCGCAATTTTTCCTGGGAAAAATGGCACAAAAATTTTTCTTTTCATACTTCCGGCAAAGTTAACTACGCCTACGAAATAACGGACTATCAGGTTTCCCAGGGACGGGGAGATCGTCCTGCGGTGATCGCCCAAAAAGCTGACGGCGCGGTCGAGCGGATCACGTTCCGAACGCTTGCCGAGCGTACCAATATAATGGCCGGAGCTTTGCAGGCCAGGGGACTCAAGCCGGGTGACCGTTTCGGTATCTATGCCTCCAAGTCCGTTGATTATGCGGTGGTGTTGCTTGCTGCGATCAAGTGCGGCGCTGTCGTCGTGCCTTTGTTCGAAGCCTTCGGCGCTGATGCCATTACCGACCGGCTTGGCGACTGCGGCGCCGAATGGATTTACGTAAATACGAGGCTGCTGAAAAATCTCGATTTCAAAAATATTCCTACCTTGCATAATGTTGTCACGGACGGAACAGCAGAGTTGAGCAGCCCGTCCTTACGCAATTTACCCGTTCAGGAACTTTTGAAGGGTCCGGCCGATGCTTCGGTGATCAAATTCGGCGATCTGGAAACTCCTTTTATCATTCACTACACTTCCGGCTCGACCGCCAAGCCAAAAGGAATTCTGCTGGCACAACGGGCAATGATCGGGCACTTCGTTACCGCGCAATACGTCCTCGATCTCCATCCGGACGACGCATATTGGAACTCGGGCGATCCCGGATGGGTCACTGGCATGGTCTATAATTTTTTTGCACCATTACTGCTCGGTGTCGCTGCCCATCTTTACGAAGGAGCCTTCCATCCCGTTGAATGGGTGAAGTTTATGGCTAAGATGAATATCAGCGTCTGGTACAGCACGCCTACCGCCTTCCGGCTTCTGCGTTATTATAATGCTCCTATCGGCCGCGAGAATCTAAAACATTTGCGTCACATAGTCAGCGCCGGAGAGCCGCTCAATCCCAGTCTTATCGATTGGACGATGGAGCATCTGGAAATCCCCATCCACGACTCCTGGTATATGACCGAAAACGGCCATCAGCTCATCAATAATTACCGGTGTCTTCCGATTAAAAAGGGATCGATGGGAAGATCATTGCCGGGAATTACCGCCGCGATCATCGATCACGAAGCGAAGGAGTTGCCTCAGGGTCAGATCGGGCGTCTGGCCGTGAAGATCCCGTGGCCGGGGCTTATGAAAACAGTCTGGAATAATCAGAAAAAATTCGAGTCCTATTTTGAAAAAGAATGGTACATTTCCGGGGATATGGCCTATCAGGATAAGGATGGTTATTTCTGGTTTCAGGGGAGAGAAGACGACATGATCAAAAGTGCCGGCGAACGGATCAGTCCGTTTGAAATTGAAAGCGCCCTAGTTTCCCATCCGGCAGTCGCGGAAGCTGGTGTAATCGGAAAACCGCACGATATCTACGGAAACATTATTAAAGCATTCATCATTCTGAAGCCGGGCGTTCTCGCCGCCGATTCATTGAAGCACGATATTATGAAATACGTGCAGCAGCATCTTTCGGTGCATGAAGTGCCGCGCGAAATCGATTTTGTTGCAAAACTCCCCAAGACCAGAAGCGGCAAGATTATGCGGAGAGTGCTGCGGGCTAAAGAAATGAATATGGAAACAGGCGACGTTTCCACGATGGATGTGGAAATGAATCCCACTAAATAACCCTATGACCCTCGAACAAATATTAGGAAAAGTTTTTAATGTCGATCCGTCTGCCATCAATGACGCGACCAGCCCGGAAAATACGCCGAGCTGGGATTCGTTTAACGGCCTAGCCCTGATACAGGAGCTCGAAAAACAATATAAAACGCGTTTTGATATTAATGACATGGCGGAAGTGAAGAATGTGGGGGACCTTAAAAAAATTCTCCAAAAGTATGGCCGCACATAAAACTGTTTTTCTGTGCATCCCCCACTACATCTTCACCTCCGATCTTCTGCGCACGCACTATATTGAATACCTGGCGTCGCGTTATCGGGTGGTGGTGCTGACGTCGATGCTGGATGAGGCCGCCGCGAAGGCAGGCGGTTATTTTCAGTCGCCCGGCGTGACCTACATAAAAAAGCCGCTGGAGCATCCAAAGCTGTGGGATCGTTTCAAATTCCTCCGTATCTCTTTGGTAAACGAATTTGATTATCTCGCCTCGGTCCGGCATTTTTACAAACGGCCCAATTACAAAAATAACTGGAAGCGGCGGCTTGCGCGCCTGCTGGGACTTCCCTTCAAAAAATGGCTGACTGCGGATTTTTTCACAGGCTGGGAGAGCAGGAAATTGCCGGATTCCGGGCGTTTTCTTGAACTGGTGAAGGAATATAATCCCGCACTGATTCTTACCGCCACGCCCGGATTCGATTCCTGGGAAGCGGAAATGATCATCTGGGCGAAGCGGGCGGGGATCCCGAGTGTGGCGGTGAATTTTACCTGGGATAATCTTACGATGAATGCCAAGCACATCCGGAAGACAGATTATCTTATCTGCTGGAACGATGCGATGAAGCGCGAAGCGGAAGCCATTCATCATTATCCGCCGGAGCGGGTATTCGTGTCCGGCACCCCGCGTTTTGATCCTTATTTTGAAAAAGAGCCGAAACCGATTTCCCGCGAGGAATTTTTGCGCTCCAAAGGACTGGATCCAAACAAAAAAACCATCTTCCATACCACGGTTACCAGAGCGTATCCGTTTCAGAAAAAATATATCCGCGATCTGCTGGCGCTCCGCGCCGCGGGCCGGATTCCCGGCGTGAATATTTTTATCAGGATCCACCCGCTGGACCTGCCCGAGAACTACCGGGAATTTTCCGGGGCGCCCAATCTCTGCATTGAGAAAGCCGGCGCGCAGTATGATGGAAAAGTTGAGATGAGCCGCGGGGATCTTCTCAACCTCAAGCATTCCCTCCAATATACGGATGTGAATATTAATTACGCGTCGACCATTACTATTGAGGCGTGCATTTTTGACAAGCCGGTGATCAACATCGGATATCTCGATAGTTTTGCGCTGGCGTATGAGTTCAATCATTACGAACCGATTTCCAAATCCGGCGCGGTCCGGATTGCGAAAACCGATAACGACTTGCCGGAACTGATCAATGAATACCTGACTCACCCTGATCGGGACCAGGAAGCGCGCCGGAAGGTCGTGGATGACTATGTTGTATTTACCGACGGGTTGTCATATAAAAGAAGCGTGGATATTCTGGAAACAATATGATTACAATCACGCAATTAACGAATCCGACCGTCGAAGCGCTCCGCGACGTCAACGCGTTGATGGCGGCAATGAGTCTGGGCGTCACTCCGCCGGCACCGGTTTCGCCGGAGTATTTCCGCGAGATGCTGGCCCGGCCGGATTTTTATTTCCTGGCGGCAACGCCGGAGAGCGGTCAGCCGGTGATTGGTATATTAAGCGTGTATTTTGTCCAGATTCCCAGCGGATTGATTTGCTGGGCCGAGGATCTGATCGTGGACGAGCGTTACCATAAATGGGGCGTCGGCCGGCTTTTGATGGAGCGGGGAATTGAAATCGCCAAAGCGCGGAAGGCGCGCCATATCAGCTTGCGCACTAACCCAAAACGGACTGATGCCAACAAGCTGTATCAGGCGTTGGGATTCCAGCAGATGGAAACCAACTTTTACCGCATTAATTTGTCTAAGTAGATAAAATTTTTCTAAAATAGTTATCCACTTTTTCAATCAGGAAAAAGTTCTTTGTGGTACGTTTAAAATATGAAAAAACAAATTTGGTTTATGGGACTTTTTTCTGTGGCATTAATCGGGTCGATTATATTTGTTCCGGCTTCCGCGCAAATGGCGCCGCCAACCAATCCATTCGGTTGGGTAGATGACGGTGCAGTGGTGCGCCTGACGACGAGCACAGATTCGGTAGGTATCGGGACTGTCAGCCCAACCGACAAGCTGGACGTTATTGGCAACGTGGGCATCACCGGCAATTTGAATTTCAGCGGTCTTATCAATGGCCTTGATCTTGGCGCGAAAGCCGCTCAATGGGACACCGCCTTCGCGGAACGCCGGCAGTGGGATGGCGGTGCGACCAATCTTGATCCGGCAGCCGGCAGGACATCGCTCGCGCTCAATTCTCTGAAAATAAATGATGTCAATAGTTTGAATGGGGCGGTATTTAGAGATACCAATGGCTTCGGTTGTCATAAGTTAACCATCGACTCTTCCGGAGCTCTCAATACCCAAATTGTTGATTGCGAAAATGGACAAGCATTTACGGTTAAGGATGATTTTGAGGAATATTCCAACGGAACCCTTGTTGGCGACAATGGTGGTACGGGTTGGGCAACCCCCTGGATTGATATTTTTCAAGGAAATTTCTTTACGGTTCAGGATGCTGTAGTTTTTGGGGGAACAAAGGCGGTTGCTGCCAATGATCCCAATGGCGGATTCACAATTGGAAGACAATTTGCATTAAAATCTTCCGGCATCGCAACCGTTCGAGTGCGGAAAAATAACAACGGTAAAACTTTTATAATACAGCTGGCGGAAGGGGCCACCTTGAGATGCTCTGTCGATTTTGATACGGATGACATCGCAAAACTTAATAAGGCCGGCTCTGTTCAAGATATCGGCTCCTTCAGCCTGGGAGACTTCCATCTTATCAATATCGGATTTGATGCGGGCACCAATCAATGCCGAGCCAGTTTGGATGGTGGAGCGTTCGTAAGCTCACCGGCCCTCCATGGATCTATGAGTGGCATAGATGGGATTCATTTCGATACCAGCACGGGAGGATCGGCGGGTACGCTTGCTTATTTTGACAACGTGTTCCTTCAATAAATACTTGCAGTCGGGCATAACTTCTGGGAAGATAACAGCATGCTTGGTTACATTTTGAACAGATTTTTACCGAATAAAAAAAGCCAGGAGAGAACCGATTTTTTAAATAAAATCTTCAACTTTGCAAAAACCTGCGAAGTGGAGGGAGATTATCTGGAATTCGGAGTATTTAAAGGAGCCACATTTACTGAGTCCTACAAAATAGCGCACGAGAAAAAAATGCGCGGCAGTTTAAAAGATATGCGGTTTTTCGCATTCGATTCTTTTGAGGGTCTGCCGGAGCCGAAGGGGGTGGATAAAGAATTCCGGCAGTTTGAAAAAGGAGAATACTCATTTTCTCTGGAACGGTTCACCCAGAATCTTTCCCGGTCAAATATAAAACCGGAAGACGTTACCATTGTGCCGGGATGGTTTAAGGACACGCTCACCCAGGATCTAAAAAAGAAACATAATCTTAAGAAGGCGGCAGTCGTGTGGATTGATGGAGATTTGTACGAATCCACGGTTCCCTGTCTGGATTTTGTGTATGATCTTTTGGTGGATGGCACGATAATCGTGTTCGATGACTGGTTTTTCTTCAAAGGCAATCCCCAAAAAGGCGAACAGCGGGCCTTTGGCGAGTGGCTTGCCAGGCATCCGGAGTTAAAAGTATCAGAATTCCATAAGTATTTCTGGCACGGAAATTCTTTTATTATTCACAAGCGTTAGCCCGAGCATTACCCGGCGGGTTGAGCATTTGAGGCGATTGCTTTACGTTTAAGACAAATGCGCACGATATTCATTACCGCGTTCAATCCGTTTATTTTGCGGAATCTTCTGGCCACGGACGCCTTGGCGGTTTTGAAACAGCAGCCCGACATCCGGGTGGTGGCGCTCGTTCCCGATTACAAAGCCGATTTTTTCAGAAAAGAAATCGGCGCGCCGAACGTAATTATCGAAGGAGTGGCGTTGCCGTCCGGCTCACGCCAGGACGCGGCGTTCCGGTTTCTGGGAAGTTCGCTTGCCGATACAGAAACCCTGGCGCTTCATCAGCGCGAGCAGTTTAACCGGAAGCCCCGGCGTTTCCGTTTTGCGGTTTCCTGGGTGCTGCGGAATGTGGCCGGCCGGATCCCGTTTTTCAAACAGCTGGTCCGCCGGCTTGACTATCTCACGATCAATAAGCGTTTTTTTGAAAAAAATTTTGCGCAATATCGCCCGGATCTGGTATTCGCGTCCGACCTGTTTAATGACGGGGATGTCCATCTTCTTGCTGAAGCGCGGGCGCGCGGCATCAGAACTGCCGGCATGGTCCGTTCCTGGGACAACTTCACCACCAAAGGCATGCCGCGCCTGCGGCCGGACCGCGTCATCGTCCAGAATGAAATCATGAAACAGGAGGCGATCCGGTATGGCGCCATTCCCCTCGCGTCGCTTTTTGTAAGCGGAATGCCGCAGTACGACCGGTTTTTTGTTGCGCGTTCCGGCGGCCTGACCCGCGAAGCGTTTTTCAAAAAGATCGGACTCGATCCCGCCAAAAAACTCATTTTATTTTCGCCGCTGGGCAAACGTTTTTCCGACACTGATTGGCAGGTGATGGAAATATTGAAAACCGCGATCCAGTCGGAGGCGCTTCCCGCTGCCCAGCTGCTTATCCGGTTTACGCCGAACGACGAAGTGCCGCTCGGCGGTTTCGTGCCGGATGAACATTGTTATATCGACTGCCCCGGCCGCCCGTTTCATCCGGGAATTGTCCGCGATCAGGAGCTGACCGGAGAGGATATGGACTGGCTCGGCGACTGTCTGCGCTACAGCAACGCGATTGTCGCCGGCGGCGCTTCGATTGCGGTTGATGGAGCCATTTTTGGGAAGCCGACATCGGTGATCCACTTCGACGGGTTTGAGAAAAAGCCATATATCAACAGTGTCCGGCGGTTCCGCGAGCTTACCCATCCCAAGGCAATGATTGAAAGCGGCGCGATTGTCTCGGCGCAAAGCGCTGAAGAATTGATCCGCTCCATGCGGGAATTTCTGGACAACCCTGACCGCAATAAAACGGCGCGCGACCGGATGCTGGCCGAACAATGCGGAAAATTGGATGGAAAATCGGGCGCGCGGATCGGAAAATTTCTGGTTGACCAGTTGGGGTAATTGTTCTACTCTATAAGCACATTTCATGAGGAAGCAATCCGTGAAGCGGAAGGTGTGTTTTCCGATTATGAGCCGCGTGCATTATGCCCGCCAGCGGCGCCTTTTGGATTTGCTCCGCGATAACAAAAAGACTGAACTCCAGCTGGTAGTGGGCGGTTCGGTGTTGTTGGACAAATACGGCGAACATTTTCTTCCCGCGATCCAGAAGGCCGGATTCACGATTAATGAAACGTTATTCAACGTGGTGGATGGCGGCAGCCATATTGCCATGGCGAAGACGGCCGGGCTGACCGCACTGGAGTTCGCCAACTCTCTCTACAAACTGAATCCCGACATCGTGATGATCCGCGGCGACCGTTTCGAACAGCTTGCGGCGGCGATGGTGGCGGCGTATCTGAATAAACCGATCGCGCACATCGAAGGCGGCGACGTGACCGGTACGATCGACGAAAGCGTGCGCCACGCGATCACCAAGCTTTCCCATTTCCACTTCGTGACCAATGACGCGTCGCGCCGGCGGGTGATTCAGATGGGGGAGAATCCGCGCAACGTGTTTAACGTCGGCTCGCTCGATGTTGAATTTGCCGCCAATGTGGATCCGAAACTGAACGGCCATCAGGTAAACAAAACCGGCATGGGCGCCAAAATTGACGTAAAGAAACCGTTTCTCGTGGTGATGCAGCATCCGGTGACCACGGAAAAAAACAACCGGCGCAACATGGAGCTTACCCTGCAGGCCGTGGACGCGATGAATATGCCGACCGTGGTGTTCTGGCCGAACAGCGACGCCGGCACGAACGACGTGGCGAAGGCGATCCGCCTCTACCGCGAGCATGGAAAGATTCACAATGAAAAACTCCGCTTCGTTACCGACCTTCTTCCGGAAGACTGCATTGCCCTGCTCCGGAGTGCCAGCGCCCTGATCGGCAATTCTTCCGCCGGTATCAAGGAGTGTTCCTATCTGGGAACTCCGGTGGTGAATGTGGGGACGCGGCAGGCCAACCGTTTGCGCGGGCAGAACGTTATGGATGCCGGATACGCGGTGGCCGAGATCAAAAAAGCGGTGGAGCGCCAGCTTGCGCACGGCCGTTATCCGAAGTCCGATCTTTATTTCAAACCGAACACGAGCAAAAAAATCGTGGAAATTTTGAGCAAGGCGAATCTCAAGCCCCAGAAAAAGTTTTATGACGCCTAAGGTTCTTGGCATTATCACTGCCCGTGGCGGGTCCAAGGGAATTCCCGGCAAAAATGTCAGGCCGCTTCTGGGCAAGCCGCTGATCGCTTATACAATAGAAGCCGCCAAAAAATCCGGCGCCCTGGATCGTTTAATTCTCACCACTGACGACCTGAAGATCGCTGACGTCGCGAAGCAGTACGGATGTGAGGTGCCATTTATGCGCCCGGCGGAACTCGCCCAGGACGGCAGCCAGCACCTGCCGGTGCTGCAGCACGCGGTTACCTGGCTGAAAGAACACGAAGGATACTATCCGGATTACATTATGCTGCTCCAGCCCACGGCGCCGCTGCGGCAGGCGTTTCATATCAAAGAGGCCGTCGATTTGCTGATCCGGCATCAGGCCGATTCGGTGATCAGCGTGGCCAGCGTCCCCGACCACTTCAGTCCGTATAAATCCATGGTAATCGGCGCTGACGGTTTCCTGCGGCTCGCGACCGGTGATCCTGTATACAAACGCGTCGCGCGCCGGCAGGATCTTCCGAAGACCTACTGGAGCGTCGGTTCGATCTATTGTTTCAAAACCGGTCTTTTGTTCCTGCCGGAAGGATCAAATTTCTACGGGGAAAAAGTAATTCCGCACGTAATAGACTGGAAGTACGTCGCGGATATCGATACTCCCGCCGACTGGGAGACCGCGGAAAAAGCGCTCGCTACTCTTCAGCATGAATCATAATACGCTCATCCTGGATTCCCGGGATTATTCGGAGAAGGCGGTGGCGTTGTATACAACACTCGGGCGGGTGCATCGGGGAAAGGGGCCGCTGGCGGAAATCGATATCCTGGTCACCCGGCTTTCCAGGGTGGACAAAAACCTGATTCACCGGATGCCGAAATTGAAAATCGTGGCGACATCCACGACCGGATTGAATCATATCGATCTTGACGAGTTGCAAGCACGGAAGATCAAACTGATTTCGCTTCGCGGGCAGACTTCATTTTTGAAAAATATCACCTCCACCGCCGAGGAAGGACTGGCGCTGATGCTCGCATTGGCGCGAAACCTTCCCTGGGCGTTCGACGATGTGAAGGCCGGAAACTGGAACCGCGAGCAGTGGCGCGGGCATCAGCTCGCCGGCCAGACCCTCGGCATTCTCGGGTTCGGACGGTTGGGAAAAATTTTGGCGAATTACGCGGGGGTGTTGGGGATGCGGGTGATCGCGCATGATCCGTTCGTGGACGCGAAGACGATGAAGCAGTCCGGCGCCGCGCCGGTTTCGATGGACGAACTTTTCAAACAGGCGGACATGCTTTCGCTTCAGGTGCTGCTTACGGAGAAGACTGAAAACCTGGTGACAGAGCGTCATCTCAAAATGATGAAACCGACCGCGTATCTTATTAATACCGCGCGCGCGGAGCTGATTGAAAAAGGCGCCCTGGAAAAAGCGCTCAAAGAAAAATGGATCGCGGGGGCGGCGGTGGATGTGCTGCGCGATGAGGACGAGTCCGGCGCGCATCTCACAACCAGCGACCTGGCGGCGTACGCGAACACCCACCGGAACCTCATTATCCTTCCTCATTTGGGCGGCGCGACCTTTGAAGCGATGGCGATTACGGAGGAATTTCTGGCCGGGCTGGTAAAGAAAACGTTGAAAGCTAAATGATCATCTGGCTTCTTTTCGCGCTGGGTTCGGCATTCGCGAATTCGCTCGTGCAAAGTTTCCAGAAGTGGGCGGTGATGTTCAGTGGCTACTCCAAAGTCACCATCACCTTTCTTGTGACTGTCGCCGCGGCGCTGATTCTGCTCGCTGTGTCGGCAGGGATTACCGGCGTGCCGAAGACCGACCAGCTTTTCTGGGTCGCGGTGATCATCAGCGGCGTCCTGAACGCGGTGGCGCTGCCAATTATTCTCAACGCATATGAAGTCGGAGAGTTCTCTTCAGTGTATTCAATGATTCTTCTCACGCCGGTATTTTTGCTGGTCACCTCCTATCTTTTTCTGGGAGAAATGCCTTCGGCGCTGGGCGTTGCCGGCGTGGCATTCACGGTATTCGGCCTCTGGTTTACCGCTTCGGGTCACGGGCACACCACGGCAGTTCCCAATTTCTCGCTGGGCAACCGGCTCGGCATCGTGGTGGCGTTCATGTATTCCATCACGGCGAATTTCGACAAGATCGCCGCCCAGCATTCCGACCGGTTTTTGGGGCAGGCGGTGTCGCTTGCCATTACGGCGCTGGCATGTCTGGCGTATCTTTTCGTCCGCCGGCATTCATTGAGTTTTGTCCCGCGCGGAAAAACTATTTCCAGTCTGGGAATACTGATCGCGATGGGATTCTTTTTCGCGGTGACGAATGTCCTGCACAGCTCGGCATTGCTCGCGGGCTACGTTTCCTATACGATCGCCATCAAACGCGCTGGCGTACTGTTCGGACTGCTCTGGGGCGCGCTGTTTTTCAAAGAACGGATCACCTGGCAGAAATTGACCGGCATTGCCGTGTCCCTTGCGGGCATGGCGGCGATTATTTTTTCCTGAAGGCACTTTGACAAAGCTCAATAAATTCAGTATTTTCTGGGTAGAACATTGAAGGAGGAGCTATGCCTGTTTTTACCCCTGACGAGGTGTGGGAAAAAATCCAGAATGGAGTGTTTGTGATCGCCGAGGCCGGCAAGAATTTCATCCAGACGGAGGCGGAACAGCCGGTCAGTGAGTATCTCGAAAATGCCAAGGATCTGGCGCGGATCGCGAAATCGGCAGGTGCCGACGCGATCAAATTCCAGACGCACGTGGTGGACGACGAGATTCTCGACATCCACGTGGACTCGCCCCACTTCCCGAACTGGAAGAAGGGCCGGCATGCCTGGATCGCCCGCAACGAACGGGCGACGCCGGTGGACCAATTCTGGATTCCGCTCAAGGAGTACTGTGAATCCATCGGCATCATCTTTTTCTCCACGCCGATGAGCCGGGCCGCCGCCGAAAAACTTACGGCAGTCCCGGTCCCGATCTGGAAGATCGGCTCCGGAGATATTCTGGACTTCGTGATGATGGATTATCTCCGGCGCACGAAGCTTCCGGTTATCATGTCTTCGGGCATGAGCACCTTTGGTGAAGTGAAAAAGGGCCTGAATTTTCTTCGCGAGAAAAATCCCCGCGTGGCGCTCATGCACTGCCTGTCGAAATATCCAGGCGAACTGCATGAAGCGAATCTGGAGGTGATGGACCTCTACCGGGAGGAATTTCCCGGCGTGCCGGTGGGATTCTCCGAAAATTCGGTCGGCTACGAACCGTCAGTCATGGCGGTGGCGCTCGGCGCGCGGATGGTGGAGAAGCACTTCAGCGTCAGCCGGACGGTGTGGGGTCCTGACCACAAGGTATCTTCCACGCCGGACGAATTGAAAGAATTCGTGTCCGCGGTGCGGAAGGTCCAGAACGACAAAGAGGAATGGGAGAAGTGGCTCCGGCACCCCGATCTCAAGCTGGCCCTCGGGAACAGAGGAAAAATCCTTCAGCCCGGCGAAGAGGTTTTCCGGCCGCTGTTCCGCAAGGCGCTGATGGCGGCCTGCGACATTCCGGCGGGAACCGCTCTCCAGCCCTACATGATCAGCGCGATGCGTCCGCAGGGTCTGGCCGGCGGACTGCCTTCGGAAGAATATTCCCATCTGCTCGGGTTCGTAACCACCGCGCCGCTGAAGAAACACGATCCTATCAACTGGCAGGCGATATCATAGTTCCTGCCGTATCACGTCGGCTACCCTCTGGGTGGCCGATTTTTTATCAAACGCGAAAAATCTCCCCTGCGCGGCCTTCATCGCCGAAAGCGATGCATCTTTATTCATTATTTTACGCAGTTCTTTATTTATATCATCGGTTTTTTCTTTGTAGATGCCGATTGTGGCACCCATCTGGTTCGGCGGGAAATCCGGTAACAAAAGATTTTCCGCGAGGCGTTTCCGCCCGGCATCGGGCAGTAAAATACTGATGCCAGGAATGCGGAGGTAGCAGGCGTGAATAAGATTAGTGGCGTACATGCCGACGACAACGTCCGCGATCGGCAGAAGCTCGTCGGAAAAGGCCACCGAAGAAGTGTCCAGGTAATTCAGGTGTGGCGCCAATCTCTGATAACGACCGGGTTCCTCATCGCGCGGGTGCGGCCGGGCAATGAGCCGGCTTTCCGGATTTTCATTCTGAAATTCGGTCAGCGCTTTCGCCAGAAATTGGAACGTGATTTCATCCTCCCGCCAGCCGCCGGGCGTGCCGGCGCCGCAGTATACAATAATGAAATCCTCCGGCCCGACACCGAATTTCTTTCTTAGTTTTGCCCGCTCGGCCGAGACATTCTCATCGCGGAATTTATCAAACGCCGGATTGCCGGTGATATGGACGCGCCCCGGGAAATTATCCTGGAGAATCAGCGTTTTCGCGAGCTCATCAAGCGTGAGCAGGGTATTCCACTTCGGCATCATTTTAAAATTCATCGGCCAGCGGTGGTTGGCCCACAGGTCCTGGAAGCAGATGATTGGCCGACTTTCTTCGGCGGCAAGATCGGTGAAGCGGCTGGCGACATACGGCCCGGTGACGAGCGAGCTCATCGCGAGGAGAAGCATTTCCGGCTGGAATTCGCGGTAGATTTTATCCGCGGCCGTGACGTCATCACAGCGCTCCGGCTTAAACTCCGCCAGCACTCTGGCCGGCGATTCTTTCACGACAGCGATCTTGATCTTGGCAAATTTTTTCAGCAGGGGAATTACCGGCGCGATAAACTCCGCCGGCCCCGGCGCGTCAACGGCGATCAGGATCTTTTTCATCCCTTTATTATACACCCACAAAAGGCCGGCTTCTCCTTCCCGCAGGCAGGCCGACGTCCTGTCGAGGAGAAGGAGGAGGAGGCGGCCGAGCGCCGAATTGACAAGCAAGAATTTTTTGGTATTATGTAGCCGTTCATTGAAAGAGAGGACTTATGCGGGTATTGCTAGTCGCGCGGGACAAGGCTCCGTCGGATGCGTTTGTGAAGCTGACCTCCGCGCTCTTCGAGGCGAAGGCCGACTATGAGGCCCCGATTGGCGGCGGATTTCCGATCGGCGTTCCCATGAGCGATTTTGCCGAAAAGGTGAAGTCGTCCGACGCCGTGCTGTGCGGCATGTCGTCCACTCCGGGACTGGCCAAAGAAGAGATTGTGGCGGCGGAAGCGGCGGCCGCGATGGGTGTGCCGTTTGGTTTTTATGCCGATACGTTCGGCGCAATCAAGCGTCCGTGGTTCGCGCACCTCGGCAATAACGCGAGCTTCATCTTCGTGATCAACGGGAAGGAAGCAGCGGCCGCGCGGGAAATTTTCCCGAACGCCCGGATTGTCGTTTCGGGCAATCCGATGTGGGAAGATTTCTTCACGCCGAAATTGCCGCGCGAAGAGGTCCGCCGCCGGCTTGAAATCATGGATCGTCAGAGAGTCATCCTTTGTCCGGGAGGAAAACTTCCGGTTGTAAACATCCAGCATTTCGGCGGGACGATCTCCGCGGCGAATA
Source organism: uncultured Candidatus Saccharibacteria bacterium (assembly GCA_964637575.1). GTDB lineage: Bacteria > Patescibacteriota > Minisyncoccia > UBA6257 > WO2-44-18 > JAHFLQ01. The sequence goes on along the minus strand of CAZWVU010000001.1, from coordinate 41,557 downwards.
TGATGTATAAGTATCCCGATGACTGCGTGGTGGTGCTCTCGGTTCATCCGGGAGATGAGTATTACCGCAAGGATCCGCATATCTATGACGGCCTTGCCCGATACAGCAAAACGCCCGTGCTGATTGTTCCGCAGGAACGGATGTCGGGATCAGAACTGATCGCCGGCTGCGACGTGGTGGTGGAGTCCGCCTCGACGATTGGCATCGAAGCGGTCTGTCAGCGGAAGCCGGTGATCGAGTTTTTCAGCGAAACCGCGCTTGGACGCCTCGAGGAACTGACGGGCAGCCGGGAATGGGAACTTTGCTGCGAGCAGGGTGTCGCCGAAAATATCCTTTACGACCCTTCCGCGCTTTCCTCCGCCATGCACAACGCGTTGGTGGGCAGTGACGCCGCATTGCTGCGGAAGCTTCAGGAGGAGCTCTACCCGGCGCCGAAAGAGAAAGGCATCGCGATCAGGATGATGGTCGATGCGCTCCGCTCATTCGCTAAGGCCTAGTTAATTCAGCCCCGTGTCAAAACTTTGACGCGGGGCTTTTATTTTGCATCCGCATCGGATACTATAAGGAAACATGTATCACCCTAAAATCGGCGTGCTCGGCGTTGGCTGGGTTGGCGCGCAGGTCAAACAGTGGTTCGAAGAATATCAGGGATATAAGGCCGGCGTTGATCTTTTTACCTACGACATTGATCCGAAAAAAGTCATCGGCGATATCAACCAGGCCGAGGTAATTTTCGTGGTAGTCCCCACGCCGCGTAATCCGAAGGACGGATCGTGCGACGTTTCCATTGTTGCCGACGCGGTCTCCAAAATAAAAGAAGGAAAGGTAGTCGTCATCAAATCGACCGTGCCGCCGGGAACCACTGAATCGCTCCAGAAAAAATATCCCCAGCATAAATTTCTCTTCAATCCGGAATTTTTGAGCGAACGGACGGCCTGGCAGGATATGCTCCGCCCGGACCGGCAGATCGTCGGCTTTACCGAAGCCAGCATGGACGTCGCGCATCTCGTGCTCTCACTCCTGCCGAGGGCGCCGTTTATGTCGCCCTGGGGTGTCGGCACCTATCAGCAGACCCGGATTACCGCGACCGAAGCCGAATTTATTAAATATGGAGGCAATGTCTATTTTGCCCAGAAAGTGAACTGGGCGAACGCGCTGGCGATGGCCGCACAAAAACTGGGAGCTGATTATGAAAACATCCGCAAAGGCATGTCCGCCGACTACCGCATCGGCGATTCCCATCTTGATGTCGCGCACGGCGGCTACCGCGGATTCGGCGGATACTGCTTCCCGAAGGATCTTTCGGCATTCATGATGTTTGCCAAGGAAAAGGGGATGGAGGAAGTCTACAATCTCCTGAAATCCGCCTGGGATTTCAACGGAAAATTGCTCGCCGACCAGGGATTGAGCTACGACGATGTCAGCCGGCATATCGACGCCATCGAACTGAAGAAAAAAATGGAACTGAAAAAAATAAATTATGACCAGCCAATCGCTTAAAAAATATTACGTCTGGGCCATCAAGGCGCTTGTCTTCGTTATTCCCTTCCTTTCCCTCTGGATCGCGTATTCGATGTATTTCCCGTACATCACCGGACGCAATTTCGCCTTCCGGATTCTGGTGGAGCTGGCCCTGGCGCTCTGGTTGGCGCTCGCGGTGCTGGATAAAGAGTACCGCCCCCGGATGACCCCGATTGCCTGGGCGGTCCTCGCGTTTACCTTTATCACCGGGCTGGCCGACTTTTTGGGCGTGAATCCCGCGTTGAGCTTCTGGTCGCGTCTCGAGCGGATGGAAGGATTCATGATGATCCTCCATCTTTGCGCCTACTTTTTTGTGCTTACCAATGTCTTCCGCGGCAAAAAAGACTGGAATCAGTTTTTCAATCTAGTGGTAATCGCGGGAATCCTCGTGGGCGGTTACGGAATTTTGCAGGTGATGGGAGTGGAGAAGGCGATCCAGGGCGGCGGCGTGCGTATTGACGGCACGATCGGCAATCCGACCTATCTCGCGGCCTATCTGACGCTGGTCATCGCCATCGCGATGGTGCTTTTCTTCAGCGCGGAAAAACGCTGGCAGAAATACTATTACGGCGCGGTGATCGCCTTTGAATTGTTCGTAATGTTTTTCACCGCCAGCCGCGGCGCGACGTTCGGTTTTCTCGTGGCGATCCCGCTGTTCGCGATCCTTTATCTGATCTTTTACCGCAACGCCGATGGAAAGGAGAAATTATTCAAAAAGCTGGCGATTGCGGTGCTGATTCTGGCGATCGTGGTTCCGCTGGGAGTCTGGCTTCTGAAAAACACCAGCGTCGTCCAGAATAGCACGGTGCTTTCCCGCCTGACCTCGCTTAATTTTCAGGAACACACCATCAAGTCGCGTTTCCAGATATGGCAGATCGCCTGGCACGCGTTTCTGGCGCGGCCGGTGTTGGGCTGGGGACAGGAAAATTTCCTACAGGCGTTTTCCCAGTATTATGATCCGCGCCTCTTTGATCAGGAGCCCTGGTTTGACCGGCCTCACAATATCGTCTTTGAGTGGCTGATTGACGGCGGCGTGTTCGGTCTGGCCGCGTACTGTTCCCTCTTCATCACGCTGTTTTGGGGAATCAGGAAACTTATGAAATCCGGCGCCATCGGCAAGAAAGAGGCGTTGGTTCTGATCGTAATGCCGGTGGCCTACTTCATCCAAAACTTTTTCGTGTTCGATAATTTCAACACCTACTATCTTTTCTTCGCCTTTCTTGCCTACGTGAGCGCCCTTGTCGCGCATTCCCGGCCGCGAACCGCTGAACATTCCAAGGAAACCGCCGGCCGGTTGCCGGCTTCCCATATTGCCTTGGTAGCCGGACTAGTCGTTACCTTCGGAGTTGCCTATATGGCGAATATCCGGCCAATGGCCCAAGCCCAAGGAATCATCAGCGCACTGGAGGCGACGACGGGCAATGTGGATCCGGTCGGGAACACGCTCACCGCGTTCAAGGGCGCCCTTTCCTATGACACGTTTGCGAATTCAGAAACGCTGGAACAGCTCACCCGGACGGCTTCCCTGCTGGTAAACCAGCAAAATATTCCCAATAGCATTAAGATTCCGTTCCTGCAATACACGATTGAGCAGATGTCGGCCTATCTGGATTCCCACCCGAGCGATATCCGTCTTCACCTGATGATGGGAAGTTTTTATGAGAGTCTGCGTAATCTTAACCCGGCCTTTATTTCCAAAGCGAGAACGGAAATCCAGACAGCGCTTGATTTAAGTCCGAAGAAACAGCAGATTCTTTTTCTCCTGGCCGATAATTATCTGATTGGCGGAGACGCCAACAAAGCCCTCGAGCTGCTTCAGAAAGCCGCGGATTTGGAGCCAAAGGATGCCGACGCGGAGGTGAATCTTGCGATTGTCGGGGCAATTGCCAACCGGAACGACGTGATCGTGAAAGCGTTGCAGGAGCTGGACGTGATCAGGAAAACCGTGCCGGTACCAAACGTGCCGAACGGAGCGCTCTGGGCGTATGTGCAAAGTTTGAGCAAGATCGGCAACGGATTTGCCCAGATTGGGCAGAAACATGACGCGGAGAATGTGTATGCCATGCTGCTTAGTCTCAAACAGGAGGCGCTGGCAATGGACATCACTCCGGAGGCGTACCAGAATATTCTGAATAATTTAGCCGCGCAGATACAAAAATAATGAAAGCGGTAGTCCTGGCGGGCGGGTTCGGCACCCGGTTGCGGCCGGTCACGCTGGAAATCCCGAAGCCCCTGCTTCCCGTAAAACGAAAACCGATCGTCAACCATCTTTTGGAATTGTTCGCGCGCCACGGAGTGGATGAGCCGATTCTTCTTATTCATAAAGACCATCGGGAGGACTACGAGTGGTGGCGTAAGAGATACGTGGATACGCTGCCTAAAAAATTGAAAATCGAAACCGAGTCGGAGCCACTCGGCACGTTCGGCGGGCTAAAGCGGTTCCGAAATGAATTACGTGAACCATTCATCCTTTCAAACGGGGATGAGCTGAAGGATTTTCATCTGGGTGACCTGATCAGATTCCATAAAGAAAATCCGGATAAACCTCTGGCCACGATCGCACTAGTGCGCGTACCGAACCCTTCCGATTACGGCGTTCCGGTGCTGGCAGGAAACCGGATTGCGGAATTTTTGGAAAAACCGGAGCATCCGTCCGGCAATTTTATCAGTTCGGGATTGTACGTGCTGGAGCCGGAAGTCCTGAACTATGCCGATTGGGAAAAGAAATTTTTAATGATCGAAAAAGATATCTTTCCGAAACTTGCCGCGGCGGGAAAGTTGGCCGGTTACAAAGTGGAATATGGACGGTGGTATGATTGCGGAACACTGGAAAGATGGGAAAAGGCGATTAAAGAGTGGTAGTTATCCACAGGCGCTGAAATCGTAATATTCTGGAAGTGGTACACTAAGCGTGTCGCTTATTTATAAAAACAATTCATTTAAACACATGAAAGGTTCTGTCTCCCGAAAGGTAAGGCCGATAGTAACGTCTGCAGTGGCGGTTGTTCTGTCAGTTTCAGCGGTCGTGTTTGTCGCGTACGCGTCTACGTTCATTACTACTTCAAGCGTCGGAATTGCTACGGATACCCCTGGAGTTTCCTTATCCACCAAAGGCGCCGGTCTCTTTGAAGGGTTTGTCTCGGCAAACTATTTCACTTCCACGTCCACGAATCCGTCCTGGTTGTTAAACAGCCAGTTGGGACTTGGCACAAGCACCCCGTCCGGAACATTGGGACGCGGCGGTCTGGCCGCCGAAGGTACGGGTCTGTTCGGTAATTTCGTATACACATCCTTCCTCACCGCTACTTCCACTACAGCTACTTCCACGCTAAAAGGAGGTGCCGCTATCGGTACCACCAACCTGGTGTCCGATGCCAACAGCGGTAACTTCGGCGTTGGTACTTCCAGCTGGCCGGTCGTTATCAATAACGCAGCTGCAAGCGCCGGCTACAAGACAGGAGTCGCCATTGGCGCCGGAACTGCTTCTTCGACAGTCTATATCGCCGGCGGAGCCAGTGTCGGTTCCTCAATAATCTTGAAGTCCACTGACGGTACCGGCTGCATCGCGATTATGGCGACCCGCGGAGCTTCAGCGATTGACGCAAGCGTCGTGCTGAGCGCCAAGGTTGTCTCCTGCCCGCAAAACTAACCGCTGGTTAACAATTACAATGAAACGATTTTTAGGGGTACTCATAGGTATCTTGTGGCTGACGCCGTTAGCGTATGCGGCCTTTGACGATGTTCAGCTTACCGCCGGATCTACCTTGAACATTACGGTTGGTGGCAATCAACTTAACTTTACCGTCGCGGCCGGCAAGGTGCAGACGCTTACCGTTACCAATACCCAGATACTGGCCGTGCTTTCCGCCGGTTCCCTGATCGATATTACTTCTCCGGACAAGCAGACATTTACCTACACGACCGGTGCGGCTGTCGCTAACTTCACCTGCAGTGATTCGTCATCTGTCTTGAACGTTTCTTTGAACGCGGGCGCAGATCAGACTATTACTGTTACTCCTACGGGCGGAACCTGCATTAATTCCAATTCGCAACCGCCGGCAGGCGGCGGCGCTCCGGTGGATGTTAATCCTCCGGCACCCGCTCCCGATACCTCGTCCGGTTCTTCTTCGGGGGGTAGCAGCGCTCCCGCATCAACTCCGGCCCCCGCGAGCAATACCCCCGCAGCGACCTTACCGGCTCAGGCTCTGACTACGGTGGTTCCTGCAACGGTTGTTGCCCAACCAGCACCGGCCGCCCAGATGGTCTCTCCGGTGTTTAATGCTAATTTAACTCCGGGTGCCAGTAACAGCGACATCAAGCGACTTCAGCAGCTTCTCGGGGTGCAGAGTACCGGATATTTCGGCGCGCTTACGAAAAAAGCGGTAATGGATTTCCAGAAGAAGTACGGATTGCCCCAGGTCGGCACCGTCGGTCCGATGACCCGCGCGAAACTGAAAGAAATTTTCGGTTCAACCGCTCCTTCTTCAAATTCAAATGCTCCGGCAACGACACCGGCTCCCGCGAGCAATACCTCCGCGCAAAGTCAGCTGAACAATCTCCTGAAACAGCTCCAGGATCTCCAGAATAAGTTGAAAGCCAAATAGCGCTAGAAAAAATCCCCCGGACTCGGGGGATTTTTTTATCCAAGACGCAGGTACTGCTTGATCCGGGGCCAAACGCGGATGCCGTTGATGCTTTTTAATTTCCTCCAGATGAGAAAATTGGTAACCAGCTGGGTGAGAAATGTCCCGACTGCCGAACCTTCAATGCCCCAGCGGGGAATGAGCAGGAAATCAAATCCCAGATTGCAAAGTGCTGAAACGATGACGAAGGTGAGGAATGATTTATGGTGGTCGTAGGCGAAGATGGCATTGCCGATGATCGCGGATGGGAACACGATCAGGATCGTAGGCATAAGAATCTGTAACGTAAGCACTGCGGGGAGATACTCCGCGCCGAATAACAGCAGGATGATTTGTTTCGCGAAAAGAACGCCGATGAGCGAAACGGGAATGGCGGCGCAGATAACCAGCGCGATGTAGCGTTCCAGGATCGCCTTAATCTTTTCCGGTTCGGTTTTCGCGAGGCGGGCGATAACGGGAAAAATGCTTGACGCGAGGAGGGTCGGGAAAATATACAGCAAAAGAACGGGTTTTTGGGCGGCGGCATAATACCCGACTTCCGTGGCCGAGCGCATCCAGCCGACAATGAGAATATCGGTGTTCAGCATGATCGTTCCCATCAGTCCCATCAACCCGAACGGCCAGGCGGTGGCGAGAATCGGCTTGATCAGCGCCGCGCGGAAATGAGTGAAGATATTCCGGAAGTGATCGCTCAACGTGATCATGATCGCGGCAAAACCCAGACCGCTTCCCACCGCGTAGGAAAGGGCCAGCGCTTTGCTGGTATGGGCGAACATCAGGAAGGCGAATCCGAGTGCCGTAATCGCGAGATTGGTAAATACGTTGATCAGCGCTTCGATTTCCATCCGTTCCAGCGCGCGGCTGACCGCCGAACCGAGATCGCGGAGGGTGTCAAAGGCGAAGACCAGGATCACGATCGGCATCAGGGAAGACGCTTCGGGGATGTTGGTAAGATAAGGGAAAATCACAATGGTGCCGAGGATGAAGACCGCCAGAAGTCCGAGCTTGGTGAAAAAAGCGGTGGCGACATACTGGTCTTTCAGCTCCGGATTCCGGGTTGCTTCCTTGGTAATGAGGGCGTTGATGCCGATGTCGGAAAAAATAGTAAGAAACGCGGCGATGCCGATCGCATAGGAGAAAGCGCCCCAGCTGGCCGCGCCGAGGACGCGGGCGGCGTAAATGACGATTCCGGCGCGGAACAGACGGCCGGCGATCTGTCCGAACGCCAGCCAGACAGTATTTTTGGCGATGGTCTGATGCGTGCTTTTGTTATTGAAAAGCCATTCCGTGATTTTCATTAAGAATTTTTAATTTTAAATTATAAATTTTAAATCAATGACTAAATTTCCTAATTTTTTTAAATTTAAGCATTTAAAATTCATTAAAAATTTAAAATTGTAAATTTAACGATGGCTTGCAAAAAGATATTTCACCGTGCGGAGAAGGATAAGAAAGTCGAGCGCGAGTGAACGGTTTTTGAGATAGTACATGTCATACTGGAGTTTTTCGTAGGAATCCTCCACGGAGGCGCCGTATTTGTAATTGATCTGCGCCCAGCCCGTGATGCCGGGACGGATCAGAAGACGCAGTTCAAAATAGGGCACGTCTTTTTTAAGTTGCTGGACGAATTCCGGGCGTTCCGGCCGCGGTCCGACGAAAGAAAGCTCTCCGGCGATGAGGTTCATCAGCTGGGGCAACTCGTCGAGGTGCGTGCGGCGGAGAAGCCTGCCGATCGGCGTGACCCGGGCATCATGCTTTCCCGCCGACCATTGCGGGCCGTTTTTTTCGGCATTCGCGTACATGGTGCGGAATTTGAAGATCTTGAATTTCTTCTCACCTTCCCCGCTCCGGATTTGCGTGTAAATAACGGGACCGCGGGACGTGAGGGCGATCAGAAAGGCGATCACGGCCGCAAGGGGCAGCAGCAGCACGCCCGCGATGAGTGCCAGGAAAATTTCAATAGGCTTTTTGAAGAATTCGTAGACTGTGTGGCTCTTTGCGATGTTTTCCAGGAACCAGACCTCTTCCAGCTCGGCCAAGGGGAGTTTTTGGAATATTTTTTCGTACAGCGTGGCGAGGTCCATCACTTCAATTCCCAGCACAAGATTTTTATAGATCAGGCGGGCGGCTTTGGAGCTTTTTTTCACGTGCGCCGGAATAATGATGACGTTGATTTTGTTGTCCACGATAATCTGGGAAAGATGATCCAGCTCCTTATCCTGCAGTCCCTCCTTCATCCAGAAATTCACCTCATAGCCGAGCTGAGGATTCTGCTGGATATGCCGCACGACTTCCTCCACGGTGGCGTTATAACCGATCATCAGGATTTTGTTGGGCGGGGATCCGGCGCTTAAAAGGTTATTGAAAAGAGTCCGCCAGAGATAGGCGGAAAGGCCGTAGATGGCGATGAAGGCGAAAAGATTGGCGCGGGGAGAGATGCCGAATGCCGGTATAAAATAGAAGAGCGAGATGGCGATAAAGGCGTTGATGACGATGAGCGAAAGAAAATTGCGGGCGAAATAAATGTCGTTTTTGAGGGCGCGGAGATCGTAAAGCCCGCCGATGTAGTAGGCGATCAGCCAGATGAGAAAAATAATGGAGAACGGCCAAAAATGGATGTCCCAGACTTCCCGGGAAACGTGGTGATACCGGAGAAACAGGGTGATGAGGAGGGAGGCATAGAGTGCGAGCACGTCGCCGATCAACAAAGCCGCCTGTTTTAGCTTGACAGTGAGAGTCATAATGCCTCTATACTATAAGAAAAGGATGGAAGATAGTCAAAGAAATGATCGGGATGTTTTTTTACCGGGCGCGATTGTCGTCGCCGCACTTTTAATCGCGGGAGCCCTTATCTACAACACCGGTGCCAAGGCCTTGCCTCCGGCGAATACCGCGGCGCAGATTGCGGGCAGCGCCGGCTCCGGCAGCCTGATCGACAGCGACGACGTGATTCTCGGCAATCCGGATGCGCCCGTGACCATCGTGGAATTCGGCGATTATCAGTGTCCGTTTTGCGGCAAATTCTTTACCGATGTGGAGCCTTTGATCCGCGATCAATACATCAAAACGGGGAAGGTGAAAATGGTGTTCCGCGATTTTCCTTTTCTCGGCGATGAATCCGAACGGGCGGCGGAAGCCTCGCAATGCGCCGCCGAGCAGGGGAAATTCTGGGCGTATCATGACAATCTTTACCGGGCCGAGATCGCCGACGGGAAGGAGAACAGCGGCAATCTGACCGCGGCGTTTCTTGCGTCGCTTGCGGGGCGGACGGGCATCGATCCGGTGAAATTCAGTTCCTGCCTTGGTTCTGGCACATACGCGCAGGAAGTGAAAAAAGATTATGACGATGGCGTGGCGGCGGGAGTCCGCGGCACGCCGGCGACGTTTGTGAACGGCACACCGCTCACCGGCGCAGTTCCCTTCGCGCAGTTTCAGGCGGCGATAGAAGAAGCGCTTGCCGCCAAACGGTAATCGTGATTATTCCTCAAGAAGTAAAGAAAATCGCCCAACAGCTTTCCAAGGCCGGCTTTGAAGCGTTCCTTGTGGGAGGCTGCGTGCGGGATATATTGCTGAATCGCCAGCCGAAAGACTGGGATTTAACGACGAATGCGACCCCGAAAGAAATCCAGAAAATTTTTCCGGAGAGTGTTTATGAAAATAATTTCGGGACGGTAGGAGTAAAAACCGGAAGTGAAGACCCGGCGCTGGCCATCGTCGAAATCACGACATACCGTCTGGAGGGTTCGTATACCGACAAGCGTCATCCGGACGTGGTGAAGTTCGCGAAAACCGTGGAGGATGACCTGTCTCGGCGCGATTTTACCGTCAATGCCCTTGCTTTGAGTGTGGCGAAAGGGGTAGCAGGTTCAATTATCGACCCTTTTGGAGGCCAGGACGATTTGAAAATGAAAATCATCCGGGCGGTGGGCGATCCGGTAAAACGTTTTCAGGAAGACGCGCTTCGGCTGATGCGCGCGGTCCGTTTTTCCGCCCAGTTGGGATTTACGATCGAGAAAAAAACCTGGGAAGCCCTGAAACAGGAGCACGGCCTGATCGAATTCATCGCCAAAGAAAGGATCCGCGACGAATTCACCAAAGTACTGATGACCGATAACGCGCCGGACGGCGTCCGGATGCTTCAGGAGTGCGGGCTTTTGAGAATTATTATTCCCGAACTGGAAGAGGGCGTCGGCATGGAGCAGAATCTTCACCATATTTACACTGTGTTCGAACATAACGTGCGGTCGCTGGAATACGCGGTGAAGAATCATTTTCCGCTGGAGCTCCGCATCGCGGCGCTTTTCCACGATGTCGGGAAGTCGCGCACGCGTGTGTGGAAGAACGACCTGCGCGGCGGAAAGATTCACAAAGGGAAGCGCGGGGACTGGACGTTTTATCAGCACCAGCACGCGGGGGAGAAGATGACATTGGAGATTATGGACCGTCTGCATTTTCCGAAAGAGATGACGGAGAGAGTCGCGCTCCTTGTGCGCGAGCACATGTTTGTCTACGATCCGGAAATCGTAACGCTGAAAGGCGTGCGGCGACTCGTCGCGCGGGTGGGGGTGGAAAATATGGATCCGCTCATGAAGCTCCGCGAGGCCGACCGGATCGGCTCCGGCGTGGCGAAAGCCCAGCCGTACCGTTTGCGGTATCTTCAGGCGATGGTGGAAAAAGTGAAGCAGGATCCGATTGGTCCGAAAATGCTCAAGGTGAACGGCGGCAACATTATGAAAGAGTTGAAGATCGAGCCCGGCCCGAAGGTGGGGGCGATTCTCGCAGTGCTGCTGGAGGAAGTGCTGGACGATCCGAAGCGGAATACAAAAGAATATTTGGTTGCGCGGATGCAGGAACTGAACAAACATTCTGAAAAAGAACTTGCCGCGCTTTCTTCAAAAGCGAAGGAGTCGGCGCAGGACGTCCAGTCCCGGATTGACGCGGAGCTGAAAAAGAAATACTTTGTTAAGTAGTTTCTCAAGCCGTCGCGGGGCGTAGTATATCGGCAGTACACACGCTTCGGGTGCGTGAAGGCTGGGTTCGATTCCCAGCGCCCCGACAAAACAAAAAACCGCCGTTCGTCGGCGATTTTTTGTTTTTCTTGCTGGGGATCGAAGGGTATTTTCCAAAAGCAAACTGCTTTGCTTTTAGAAAAACCCCGGCTTTGTAGGAGGAGCGGAGCATGCGCGAAGCGCCGCGGAGCGACGGAAGAGAAGGATTCCCAGCGCCCCGACATTGACTCGGACAGTTTACTTTTCGGAAACAGACAACTTCCACTCGCCCTTCTTCTCCTCGCCAGGACGTCGGGCTACAATCCTGGCTGCGGGAAGGAGGGCTCGTTTTATATCTTGCGGAGTTCCGAATAAGCAAAACTGTCCTCGTTTAGCATTCTCGAAAGGTTGTTAATTTGATTTTTTTGTTGTACAGTTCGAACGTTCTTTGAGAATGGGGTGTCAGGTGGAATATTTGAAGTGGCGCGACTGGTGCAAGTCTTTTCTTCCTGTGGCGTTCGGGCTCGGCTTCGTAAGCGTATTTGCTTTGGCCGGCAGCTGGGCGGGGGTTTGGCTGATGGTGTGGATACTCACTCTTGTCGAATTTGTCGACCTTCTCTCAAAGATCGGTTGCTTCTTCCAGAAGAAAACGATCTGCCAGAGAATCGCAGGAGTGTTCGTAAAGCTCGCCATCGTCAGCGCATGTTTCGTAATGATGCTTCTTGCCAGCACGAAGCTGAGCCAGAAGCACATTGCCGCGCAGCAAGAGAATGCACCGTTGCAACCGGCAATAACTACGATAGTTCACGGTATGGTGGACTACCGCGGCGAGATCCATACGCATTCGTACCTTTCGCATGATTCCCGCGTGCCGCTCGAAGAAGTGGCGGCGGCGGCCAAAGCGAACGGCATCCGCTGGGTAATGCTGACCGATCATATTTCCGCTCTGGAGGCGGGAAAGTACCCGCACAAGATCGGCGGCGTGGTCCTTATCTATGGGAGCGAGCATTCCTGGCATCACCAGGGAGCGCATTTTGAAGCGCCCATTGATGGATCACAAAAGTTTCATGCCTACGGACACATAGAGGAGTTCCGCGAGTGGGACGAGCATTGGGATGCGCTGGAGCTGGTGAACTTCCACGCCAACGCATTCAATGTTCACGCGCCCTGGCGTCACAAACTCGAAACATTCGGCACGCTTTTGGGGAATGTATTATTCTGGCCTTCGAGCACGTATGAGTCGCTTACCAGAGTGCTGCCGGAGAATCTGGCGCGCTGGCAGGAACTGGCCGAGCGTGAAAAGCGGCCGATCCCGATCTTTGCCGGCCCGGACACGCATCAGAACGTCCGCTTGTTCGGGCAACAGCTGGATCCATATCCATTCATGCTGGGACTGGTTTCCACGCACGTCTGGATTCCCGAAGACCAGCCACTCAATCAGGACACGATCATTGAGGCGGTCAAAACCGGCCGGACGTACATCGCATTTGATTATCTTGGCGATCCGACCGGGTTCCAGTTTCTCGCCACGCATGACGGCCAAAGATTCTTTACCGGCGACACAGTCGCGAAACCCGTCCGGCTATGGGTTTCCCATCATTCTGCTAAGAATACCGAGGTGCGATTGTTTCACGATAACGCGCTTATGTGGACCTACCCGGTAGACACGAATGTGTTCGCGTTGGATTATCCAACAACTAAACCTGGTTTCTGGCGCGCGGAGATTTGGCGCGACGGCAAGCCCTGGATCATCAGCGGACAGATCCTTGTAAAGTAGCCGCACTTGTAAGTGCGGCTTTTTTGTTGTACTGTGTGCTCGTTCATTCACATAAGAAAAAAGGAGAAAATATGGATCTGTTTGCATGGATGGGCGTGGTCTTTTTTCTTCTGCTCATCGTGCTTCTGGTGAAGAAAAACCGCCGGGAGGCGATTCAGGCAAGCGTGTCTTCCGGAGATGCCCGGCTGTTTCTTTTGAGCGGGCTGATCATTTTGTACAATGTGATGCTGGCAACTGAACAGCGGCGCTTCGGGACCGGCCAGTGGATGGCGTTCGTGTATTTTATGGGAGCCACCATAATCGTCTTCGCGTTTCCTTCAAATCCGGAAGGGCGCGCCGTGGCACTTCTGGGAGATTTCATCCTGATCTGCTGGCTCTGGATCCCCAACGACTTCGGCCTGAACTACATGTTCCAATCCTGGGGCGGTGGCGCGCTTGGCTATGCGCTCACCGCGTTTACCGGCATGGTGTTCGTGTTGATCGTGTACACCGGCTGGCGGCGGGCTCCTTTCAATCTCAGCTGGAAGTTTGCGAAGAAAGACCTCGCCTGGATATTCGGCGCGTACCTTATCTTGGCGGCGTTGATCATTCCGCTCGCGATTAAAGTTGGATTCATCCATCTGGGACTGATCAAGTCTCCCGGGAAGGCGCTTCTGTCGCTTTTTATCTGGTTCGCGCCGGCGCTCTGTGAAGAACTGATCTTCCGCGGCGTGATCCAGCGCGTGCTGATCGGCTGGTTCCGCCCGGTGGCGGGAATCATTCTGGCGTCGCTGATTTTCGGGTTGTCGCATATCGATAACAAAGCCGGCGATTACTCGTATCCCAACTGGTGGTACGTCTTCTTGGCGGGCATAGCCGGATCTTTTTACGGCATCGTTGCCTACAAGCGCAATCTCCAGTCGTCGGCTACTCTGCACTTTCTGGTGGACTTCACCTGGGTGCTGTTCTTTCGCGGAGGGAAGTGATGCTCATCAAAAACATTCATCAGAAAAATCTGCTGATTGAGCTGCTGATTGTGTTCGCGGCGATGATGATCCTGATCTGGACTTCGCTGTACAGCCGGTGGCTGACGCTGGCCGGTGCGCTTTTTACCGGTCTGGCAATCCTGACCAGCTGGCGGTGGCGGGAAGATTCATTCGCCGATATCGGATTATGCGTGAGCGTTTCCGACGTGAGACAATTGCCGCGCGCCCTGCTCTGGCTTTCCATAGCGCTCGCGGGCGTAGCGGTCATCGGTCATTTCATCCACCCCCATTTCTGGAATGATCCGGAAATCCAGAAAAAAATTTCCGGCGTGTCGCTTGGCTACATGCTGGGCATCCCGTTTCAGGAAGGACTCCTGCACGGCTACTTCACCAACCGGATCGGCAAAATCTTTCCGGGCCGCCACCATCTGGGTGCCGGTATCGTGGCGACGCTGTTCGCGCTGGTCCATCTTCCGAATCCGGTACTGATGCCCGCGACCTTCGTGTTTGCCGGCGGAAGCGCCTATTTCTTTCTGGCGCGTTCCAAAAACCTCTACTTTTTCTGCTTCGCCCATCTGATGCTTTCCACCATAGTCAAGCATCTCGTGGCCGTGCCCCTGATCGGACACGGCTCCATGCGCGTGGGACCGGGGTTTTGGCAGTAATCCCCTCTGAAAAGAGGGGATTTTTTATTTAATAACCGGCGAGTATAATAGAAGTAATGACAAAGTGGCTGAATTGGGCAATGTTTTCGTTGGGTATCTGGATCATAGCTTCGCCATGGATTCTCGGCTACTGGCGGATTACGCCGGCGTTGTGGAATCAGGTCGTCATAGGCGTCATTATCACCCTCCTCTCGCTTTGGGGTATAGTGGGGATAGAGGAAGAAGACGATATTAATAGCTAAACAATCAACATGAGCGTAAAAATTTATTCAACTCCGACCTGCGTGTATTGCAAGATGGCCAAGGAGTTTTTCAAAAAAAACAACGTCCAGTATGAGGAAGCGAACGTAGCCGAAGATCAGAAAGCGCGTGAAGAGATGGTCAATAAATCCCACCAGCTTGGCGTGCCCGTCATCGACGTGGACGGCAAGATCCTGGTCGGGTTTAACGAAAACGAACTTCGCAAAGCGCTGGGGATGAAGTAACATTATTAAAATGTTTGACGTGGTAATTATTGGCGGCGGTCCCGCGGGGGTCGCTGCCGGCGTTTATGCGGCAAGAAAAAAAATGAACACCGCCCTGGTGGCCGGCGAGTTCGGCGGCCAGTCCATTGTTTCCGCCGACGTCCAGAACTGGATCGGGACCAAATCTATTTCCGGTCTTGAACTCGCAAAAAATCTGGAGGAGCATCTCCGTGCCCAGGAAGGCCTTGAAATCCACCAGCCGGATCTGGTGGAGCGGGTGGAGAAAATCAGGGATGGATTTTCCGTACTGACCAGGGAGGGAGCGCGCCTGGAAACCAGAACGGTGCTGGTCGCGACCGGCAGTTCCCGCAAAAAATTGAATATTCCCGGGGAAAAAGAATTTGACGGCAAAGGCGTAGCGTATTGCTCCACCTGTGATGCGCCGCTCTTCGGAGGGAAAACGGTGGCAGTGGTAGGCGGCGGCAACGCCGGACTGGAGGCGGTGCTGGATCTCATGCCGTATGCCGGAAAAATTTATCTGATTGAATACGGCGATGCGCTCAAAGGCGATCCGGTCACGCAGGAAAAAATAAAAAAGGACAGGAAGGTGGAAATACTTCTGAATGCGAAAACAACGACCATCACGGGAAAGGCGTTCGTGACCGGGCTGGAATATGAAGACCGGAAACGCGGGGATAAAAAAGTATTGGCGCTGGACGGAGTCTTTGTGGAAATCGGCGCCGTTCCCAATACCGGCTTTGTGAAAGATCTGGTGAAGCTGAACGGGATCGGCGAAATTATCGTGGATCACAAAACCCAGCAATCCTCCCAGCCGGGAATCTGGGCGGCGGGCGACGCGAGCGACGTGCTGTATAAGCAGAACAATATTTCCGCGGGCGACGCGGTGAAGGCGGTACTCAACATCGTCGAATATCTTAACAAAGGAGAATCCAAAGGAGGCTATACCAAGTGATGCTGGAAGAAATCCGGAAATTCCTTCATGGCGATATTGCCGAAGACAATACGACGCTCCGGAAATTCAGCCGGGACGCGAGTCTTTTTGAAATTGCGCCGCAGGCGGTGATCTTCCCAAAAGATGAAGATGATCTGAAAAACCTGGTGAAGTTTGCCGTGGCAAATAAAAAAAAGAATCCAGGCCTTTCGCTGACCGCCCGGTCCGGCGGCACCGACATGACGGGAGGGCCGCTCACCGAGTCGCTAGTGCTGGAGTTTGATAAATATTTCAACCGCGTCAAAGAAGTGGGCCAGGGATACGCGGTGACCCAGCCCGGCGTATACTACCGGGATTTTGAAAAAGAAACGCTGAAGACCGGCCAGCTGATGCCCTCGTATCCCGCCTCGCGGGAGATCTGTGCCATCGGCGGCATGGTGGCCAACGATTCGGGCGGGGAAAAATCGCTTGTCTACGGCAAGACTCATGACTACGTCCAGGAACTGAAAATGGTGCTGGCGGACGGCAACGAGTACATCATTAAAAAGCTGAGCAAAACCGAGCTTAATAAAAAGAAACGTCAGGAAAATTTCGAAGGCGAATTGTACCGGAAAATATACGACCTGGTGACCGATAATGAAGCGTTGATTAAAGAAGCGCGCCCGCAGGTTTCCAAAAATTCCAGCGGGTACAATCTCTGGGACATCTGGGACGGAGAAACGTTTGATCTTACAAAATTACTGGTCGGATCGCAGGGCACGCTGGGACTGGTTACCGAGGTGACATTCAAACTGGTGCCGCGGAAGCAATACTCCGGAATGCTTGTCGTATTCATGAAAGATCTCCGCATGCTTGGGGATTTCGTGAATGCCGTCCTGCCATTCGCGCCGGACAGCTTTGAATCGTTTGACGACGCTACTCTGAAGCTCGCACTCAAATTTTTCCCCGGTTTTCTGAAACAGATGGGCGCGAAGAATCTGTTTTCGCTCGGGTTGAGTTTTCTTCCGGAGGTCTGGACGATTCTCACCTACGGCATGCCCAAGCTGATCTGCCTTATAGAATTTGAGGAGGACACCCAGGAGGAAGTGGACCGGAAATTGAAAGAACTGAACGCCGCGCTGAAGGGATTCCGGGTAAAAACGAAAATCGCCGCGACCGAGCAGGAGGCGAAGAAATATTGGCTGATCCGCCGCGAAAGTTTCAATTTGCTTCGTCATAAAGTTGCCGGAAAGCAGACCGCCCCCTTCATCGATGACGTGATTGTGAAGCCGGAATATCTGCCGGAGTTTTTGCCCAAACTGAACGCGATCACCAAAAAATACAATCTCGTGGACACCATTGCCGGTCATGTCGGTAACGGGAACTTCCATATTATTCCGCTGATGGTGCTTGCCAACGAAGAAGACCGCAAAAAAATTCCAGCGTGCATGGATGAGGTGATCAACCTGGTGCTGAAGTACAAGGGCTCCATCACCGCTGAGCACAACGACGGCCTGATCCGTAGCCCGTATCTGACGAAGATGTTCGGCCCCGAAGTATACAAACTTTTTGAAGACGTGAAAAAAATATTTGACCCGCTCAACATTTTCAATCCGGGCAAGAAAGTGGGCGCCTCGCTTGACTATGCCTTCTCCCACATGAAGCGGAGCTAGTTTGGAGCGGTCAGGAACATCTTCTCGGGAGCCGGGTGTCGATTTTCTTCCAGCGAGAAAATCGCACCGCTAAGCGCTCACCGATTCGCAAGGCACCAAGCCGAATCGGCTCCGCGATTTTCCCTCAAAGAAATTCCTGACCGCTCCTTTTTTATTTTTTGGTATTGCTGGCAGCGGAGTGACGTGGCAATCTTACGGCATGATGGTCGGTAAAAATTTTTTTGAGCGGTCGCCGGTGGTAGTTGCCAAGGAACTTCTTGGTAAATTTTTATGCCGGAGGATCGGCGGGAAGAAGGTCTGCCGGATGATTACCGAAACGGAGGCGTATGGCGGCGAAAAGGATCTCGCGTCGCACGCGCGGTTCGGGCGGACGACGCGGAACGCGCCGATGTATAAATCTGGCGGCCGCTGGTACGTGTATTTCACCTACGGGATGCATTGGCTGCTCAACGTGATCAGCGGCCAGGAAGGGAAGCCGGGCGGCGTGCTGATCAGGGGCGTGGAGGGAATCAAAGGGCCGGCGCGCGTAACCAAGTTTTTCAAAATAGATAAAAAATTCAATGACACTCCCGCTTCTCTAAAAACCGGGTTGTGGATAGAAGCACGCCCCGATTCCGCAATTAAAAATGTAAAATGTAAAATTAAAAATTCCCCCAGGATAGGCGTTGAGTATGCCGGCCCGGTCTGGTCCAAAAAGAAATGGCGGTTCTATCTTGACAATTCGTAATGTTTGCTTTATCATATCGACAGTAAATTTTAGGAGGTTGAGATGCGCGACGAATGGTGCCCCGGATGCCTCAGTATCGAGCTTCTGGAAAGAGTGCGAAGGGATGAGCTGAGGCACTTGTTCGCGATGGCGGAAGGCGTTCGCGGCATGGTTCTTCGTGGATTTCTGAAGTTTCTGCGGGTCTGTGACGCCATGAGCATTACGCCCATCATCCGGAAGCTGCCCCTCCCCAGGGAGTCGCTGATGGGGCGGTTTCAGAAAACGGAGGAGATGGCGTGCGAGCTGATGCAGCTCAAGAAATCGCATCCGGAGCATGCAGCCTTGCAGGATCAGTTCGCCTAAGATTGTGCCCCCGAATTCGTTCGGGGGCTTTCATTTTTCACAAATTTGTCAACGTTGACGGGTGGCGCCTCGTTGCTACACTGGTGGCTAATTATCTCGATGAGCAAAGAGCTGATCGCGAAGGTAGCGGGAGGATTGGTAGTCGTCACATTTGTGGCCGGCGGGGGATATTCGGTGTGGCGGCATGAGAAAATGCAGGCGCCGGCGAATCAGCGGGGCGCAGCGAAAACCGAAAGCGCCAATCTTATTGATAACGTCGGAAAGTTCAGGAAGGTGGCGAGCGTCCCGAAGAAAACAGGCAAGGCAACAAGCGACAAGGCGTCGGCGGCAACCGGGGAAGCCGCGAAGCCGGCGCCGCAATACGCGCCGTTCCAGCCGACCGAATTGTCTGTACACCAGGCTGAAACAGCGCCAGGGAATCAGGAGAGTATCCCGCCTGATACTTCCGCCGCGCCGGTGAATAGCGCACCGGAGGCTTCAACCAGCACGCCGGATAATTCCACCGTCACTCCGCCGGCTCCGACTCCGGAACCTGCTCCCGCGCCAACCCCGTCCGAGCCGATCCAGATCGCCATCAGTGAGATTCTTTTTAATGCCACCGGTGGCGATCAGTACAAGGAATTTGTGGAATTGTATAATCCGACTAATGCCGACGCGGATTTGAAAAACTGGTCCCTGAAACTTGGGACCACCACTCAATCTTCACTTGCAACCTTCGGATCGAAAGCCGGTGAGGCAACCCTCATCAAGGCGCATGGATTTTTGCTGATAGGATTTTACGGCTACAACCAGTCGCCGTCGGCGGATATGGTGCGAAGCGTGTCGCTGCCGAATACCAGTTCGGCAATTTCTCTTTACACCGATACCGGCGTGCTGATGGACCAGGCGGCGTATGACGGTTCCATTCCGGAAGGGAACAGCTGGGAGCGGCAGGATTACACGGGTGGCTTTCATGCCGAACCGGTTCCGAATCCGCAGAATTCGGCGAGTCCGGCGATTAATTGACCGTCGTGCAGAATTCGGATATATTACCAGCAGTTTATTAAAAGGAATGACGTATGACCGGCGCAGCCGATCTGTTTTTCAGCATCATCATGGTTGTGGCCGCCACAGCGCTTCTGATTTTCGGGGCTATCAGCATCGCGATGAAGTGCGCCGAATGGTCGGACAAACGTTCGGACAAGAAACTTCGCTTCTGGCTGCTTGGCATTTTTGACACCCAGCTGGACTACCTGAAATTCGCGATGGAGCGGGAAGGACGGGATCCGAAGCCGTATGGCCTTGAGTTCTCGCACCTCCGCTGGGAACTCGCGGCGTCCGCTTATTTCTTCCGCGATCTGAAGCGGTTTGAGAAAGGCGGCGCGCCGATCCTTCTGGTATTCCCGAAAGAATCTGACCGGCCGTCGCTGTATCTCGGCGTGAGTGAGCGCCGCTTCGAGGTGAGTCTTGGCGAGGGGACGGTCTTTAACTCCGCCAAGCCGCGGATGGCGCTCAGCGATGCTGATATCGCCACGCTGAAGGATTACAATCCATATCTTCCTCCGGGCGACGCGTTTACCGCGGTGCACGTGTTCCGGCGCGAGGACGACGACGGTTCTTCGGGGCCGGCCGCATGACCGAACCAGAACTGGACGGCATCCGAAGGAGGATCATCGCGTTTTGCGCGAGACACCGGGTTGATCCGGCGGAATGCGAATCGATCGCGCAGGAAGTTATGTACCGGATCGTCCGGTACCGGGAACCGATCCGGAATCTCAAGGCCTGGGCGGTTTCCTGCGCGCTGAACATCGTCCGCACTCTCCACAAGAACCGGATGACCTTCCGGCGGCACGCGCCGGTCCTGTGGCGCCGCGACGCCGAGGCGCCGGAGGAGGAGCTGATCAGGCAGGAACGGGAAGCGGCGGTGGAAACGATGCTTGCCGCGCTGACGCCGAAACAGCGGCAGGCGGTCGAGCGATGGCTGAAGAAGAAGGACGGCGAAAAAGTTCCCGTCTCGTGCGGCCGGGAGCGGGCGGCACTGGTCCGCGCGTTCGTCTTCTTCCGCGAACGGTTCCCCGACGCCAGGATCTTTTTGTGAAAAAATAACCCCGCTTTTGACGAAGCGGGGATTTTATTAAGGTAAGATTGCTGCGTCGCTGCGCTCCTCGCAATGACAGCCCGCACAATTATTTAAAACCCAGCGAGGATACCCGTCGTCCCCGCAGCGTCGCAAGAGTAAAGGAAGGCGTGCCGCTTCTTGGGAACGTCCCACAGATATATAAAAAAACGAACCCTCCTTCCCGCAGACAGGATTGAAGCCCGACGTCCTGCCGAGGAGAAGGAGGGTTTGTAAAAAGTTATTCTGTTTCCCAAAAGCACGCCTGGCTGATGATTCTACTGGCGGGGATGACGGGTATCCGAGCGCTACTTTGATGGGCAGGAACTCAACACTTTCGAAGCCAGCGCGTCGGTGATCTGCTTGACCGCGGACGGATCGGCGTTGATCTTCAGTACCTCATTTACCAGCTCCCGGCTGCGCGCGACCAGCGCCACTTCCGGACTGCTGGAAGCGGTGCCGCCGGCGGACTTCGCGAGATAATTCTGAATTTCCGAAAGATTGGAGGTGAGCTCGCCGATAAGTTTCTCGCGTTTCATTGCGGGCGTGGCGTAAAGATTTTCCGCCTCCGTTTTAATTTCCGCAGGAATGTACGGGCTGCCGTTCACATAGCTCAGCACTTTTTCTTTTACCGTATCGGGTGCGAAATACAACGCGGCGCCGGCGGCTCCGGCGGCGATCGCGAGTATCACTAACATCCTGAATAACGCCATTGGTTCCAGTATATCAGCTTTGCAATCAGGATTCCTTCTTGTATAATCAAACCCATGATTTCAAAACTTCTCATGGTGCTCGTGCTGGCGGGGGTTGCCGGCGCCGGTGCTTATTATATCTTGAAAGACTATGGCGTAGTCGGTCATACTGTCAGCATGGCTTCTGACAACGGTCCTGTCGCGCTGGTGCAGACCAACTACGGGAATTTTAAAATTCAGTTGTACCAAAACGACGCGCCGAACACAGTCGCGAATTTTGTGAAGCTGGCCGGCCAGAAATTTTATGACGGGCTTACCTTTCACCGCGTGATCAAAAATTTCATGATTCAGGGCGGCGATCCGGAGTGTTCCAAAGCCGGCGGGCGGTGCGGTACCGGCGGGCCTGGCTACAAGTTTGCCGACGAACTGAACCCGGCCGCGCCGTCTTACCAGGCGGGATATCAGAAGGGCGTGGTGGCGATGGCGAACAGCGGCCCCAATACGAATGGCAGCCAGTTCTTCGTCATGGCGGCGGATCTGCCTCTGCCCCACCAATACACGATTTTCGGAAAAGTGATTGAAGGACAGAACATCGTGGATGCCATTAACATCACTCCGACGGACAGCAACGACCGGCCGACGCAGCCGGTTACCATTGAAAAAATAACCATTCAGAGCTAGAGTTGGTGACAGAAATTTGAGGAGGGTTAGCCTTATGTGAAAGGGGGTGGCTGTGAGGGACAGAATCTGGCGATTGGTCTGCAGTATTTCTTTTTTTCTGAACAAGAACCGTTTTGTGGTGGCGCTGGGCTTCGGCGAGGTCTGCTTCGCTCTCGCCTTCTTCTTTGTGACCAATCTGGATACGCGGGGCGGCGTATTTGAAGGGGTGGCGGTGGCGACCGGTCTGCTGTTGCTGCCGGCGGGCGTTGCGTTCGGCGTCTTCTATCTGATCAAAGGATTTGATGGATGGATTGACGGTCGGCTGAAACGCCAGCTGGCCCGGCATAAAAAAGATGGGGCATACGAACGTGCCGAATTTTCCAAAACCAGGTCCTGGTACGCGAGCGAAGACCAGTGGTCGGCTGAACTCGACCGGCGGCTTAAAAAGCTTATGGATGACTGGAAAGAAAAGCATTGATCCTCCGCATGATGGTATGCGGGGGATTTTTCTTTTATCCCAACCGCCCTATACTGTAAACGAACCTTGAAAACGAAATTTTACAACAGGAGATCCTATGTTTGCCGATGAAGATGATGACGTTATCACGGGCAAGCCGAAACGATGGCGCCGGTTCGCGAAGCATTTTCCATTTCTGGCATACTCCTTGTGCGGCCTGACCTTCGCCCTCCTCATCGGAGCGGTCTACGTAGTCGCGTACTACATTTCCTACTGGCTTCTGTGGCGCGGGCGTGAAGTCGCCGCGTTCATTGTCGGATTTAGCTGTGCCGGTCTTTCGTTCCTGTGGGGTTCCTACATTCTTTACCGGCGTAACGGCGGGAGGAATGACGTTGATTTTCGTGAAACGTTTCCCGTCGCGTATCCGAAGAAGCATTCCGCGACGCGTCCTGCCGAAGATGACAGCGTAACCGATAAGGATTGTTTGAGAGCGATTGCCAGAATCCGCAAGCGCCGGCGCGGAAGGGGGTAGCGATGGAAATGCCGGGATATGGCGGCGAAGTGTGCGTATGCTCCGGGTGTCTTCGCCTGTTTTCTCACCAGGAAATTATCCTGATTGATCTTCAGCAGAAAATCGCGTTTTGCAAAACGACCGTCGAGGATTGCATTGAGCTCTGGCGGGAGCGTATCGGCAATCCTGTCGCGGTGCATCAGCTCGTCGAACGCCGCTTTCACGGCAACACATAAAAATCCCCAATCGATTGGGGATTTATTTTTTTAGTCGTCGCGGTGCTCGCGGAGCGGTTTGAGGAATTTCCGGTAGAAACCATCCACCTGGGCGCGGTATTGCTCCAGCGTACAGTTGTTGTCGATGACGCAATCAGCGCGCGATCCGATCTCTTCCACGAAGCGTTCGGTTTCGGCGTTGTCCTCCTCGAGGAATTTCTCCCAGGTTTTCTCCCGGTCGCCGGAATTTTCGGCGCGGCTCTTGATGCGCTGGAAGCGAAGGGCCGGATCGGCTTTGACGTACACAAGAAATCCACTGCTGAATTCCCGGATCATCTTTTCGTCATAGGTCCAGCGGACTCCGTCGGCGATCTTGATTTCGTGATCATCTTCCTCAAGCTTCCGCCGCATGCCATTGGCAACGGCGCCGGCTTTCCGGCCGTTAAGCCAGGAGGCGAGATCCTGAAGATTTGTCCTGGAATCCAGCACGTCGTAGTAGGCGAGGGTGGCCCGGAGCGCATCCGAGAATCTCGGTCCGCCGATGCCAGGAAAATAATTGTCCGCACTACAGGCGTCGCGCAAAAGTTTCGGAAAGGTGCCCTTGCCGCCGCCGGGCTTAGCCACCAGACCGATCACGACATTCAGCTTCATGGCAGTCTCCTTATGAACTATCGGCTATAATATCTGAATGGTCGCCATTTTGGCAAATGTCAGGAGTATGTTCAATGTCGGTTCAATTTTCCGCACTGCTGATGCGGCGGGAATGGAGAAGCTCTATCTTGCCGGCATCACTCCGGCGCCGGTGGACCGGTTCGGCGGGATCCGGCCGCAGTTCGCCAAGGTGTCGCTTGGTGCGGAGAATACCGTGCCGTGGGAAAAAATCTCCACGGCCGCGAAGGCCATCGACCGCCTGAAAAAATCCGGCTACAAGATCTGGGCGGTGGAACAATCCAGGCAATCCACGCCGTATTATCGTGTGAACATCAAAAATCCTGCATCGAAAATTGCGCTTCTGGTAGGCAACGAAGTTACCGGCGTGTCCCCGGCACTTCTTCGGAAATGTGATAGAATTCTGGAAATACCCATGCGCGGCAGTAAGGAGTCATTGAATGTCGCGGTCGCGTTTGGAATAGTCGTATTCGGTCTCTTATACCAATGATCAGATCAATGTTTGCCGCAATTGCGTTATTCATCGTCATCGCCCTGGTGTTCATTGCGGTCCAATACGCAAAACCGGCTGCCCGCGGCCTTGCCGGCAACAGCATTACCGTCGGTCAGGCGGCGTTTACCGTTGAAATTGCGGATACGCCGGCTGCGCGGGCGAAGGGACTCTCCGGCCACGCGCCGCTCGCCGATAATCAGGGAATGCTGTTTGTATTTCCGTTTGCCTCGCCGCAGATTTTCTGGATGAAAGATATGACCTTTCCGATTGATATTATCTGGATCAAGGACAACGTCGTGACAGGCATGGTGATCGGCGCTGAAACCGAGCCGGGTCCCAATTACACGCTGTATAAATCTTCCGGATCGGTAGACAAGGTTTTGGAGATCAATGCCGGATTGGTGAGCCGCCTCGGAATCAAAACCGGCGACCCGGTTGTCTTCCGGTAATTTTTGTTCTACTATTCAGCCAGTTCTTATTAGGAGATTGCTGATGCTGGATTCGACCGGTTACCACAGCACGCAAAAAGTCCTTTGCTTTCTTTGCGCGGGAAATGATCTTGAATTTCCCACGTATACGCCCACTCAAGATCATGGAGGCAATGATTTAAAGAATTACGGCACCTGCATTAAGTCGAATCGCACTATCGCAGCAGAGGATCCCAACTTCAAAAACTGGGGGAGCATGCATCTTTTCACTGTCCGACCGTTTTCCGAAAGGGCAGAAGATCAGTGCGGCTGCGATCCCGACTGTTGCAACGAGAATCAGCTTTTCTTCGAGCCATATAAAGTTCATGTAAGCCTTAAGCCCTATCACTACCTTGGTCTGGTGCTCCCGGATTTTGGCGACAGCGTCGGCCAGGTAATTTACATCTGTGCCTCCTGCTTTAAGGCAAAGTCGAAGGAAACCGCGCTTTGCGCAAAAGGAAGCACGAAGTGCCTCAAGGGCAGTGCGCTGCGGGAAGCGCTCGTGGCAAAATTCCACAAATTGGCCGAAGGCAATCTTGGCGAAGCGCTCACCATGCTCCTCCTCCACAATCTGGTCGGGTTCTCGCCGCGGACGCTGAAGGGAAAATTCAGACGTCTGCCGCCGGGAGTCCGGGATTATGTTGAGAGGTGCTTGTCCTGGAGCAGGAAGAACCTTCCCGCATTCGGTGACAACAGGAACGCGCGCAGGGCCGCGCGAAAGATCAAACCGCTCATCCAGGTCATCCTGCCGCCCTCAAAGTAGGGCGGCTTTTTTATTTCATATATAATAAGGAGATGGTCATCAAACTGCGGAAGGGTGAGCCGGTGCGGGAGCGGCTGACGGCGTTTTTTGAGCGCAACCGGATCAACAGCGCATTTTTCTACGGCATCGGCGGCGTGAGCGGGCCGACAATCTCCTTTTACGATCTTAAGAAGAAAAAGTATCTCAAAAAGAAATTTCCGGGGCACTACGAAGTGTTGAGTCTGATTGGCAACGTGGCGCAGGATGAGAAGGGAATCGTCATCCACATGCACGCGTCGCTCGGCGACAAGAGCTTCAAAGTGATCGGCGGGCACTTTTTTGACGCGACCGTCGCCGGTACGCTGGAGCTGAAGCTTACCCAGACGGAAATGCTGGAACGGACGTATGACAGCGATACGGGACTGAATCTTCTGAAGTAAATGAAGAATAAAAATCCGTTCTGGATCGGGCTGATCAGTTTTTTCGGCGGCATCAGCCAGGATATTTTTCTGCCGATCCTGCCGGTGTATCTTTCCAGCGTGCTGGGATTCGGCAAGGAAATTATCGGCCTCGCGGAGGGAATTGTCACCAGCAGTGCCAGCATTTTCAAAATTGTTTCGGGATTTTTGTCCGACCGGTTCCGGAAAAACAAGCCGATTGTTTTTACCGGCTACTTTCTTTCCATGATCAGCCGGCCGCTCATCGTGCTGGTGTCCACGATCGGCGGCGTGATCGGCCTGCGCCTCGTGGACGGCATCGGCAAGGGTGTGAAGGATTCGGCGAAGGACGTGCTGATTGCCGGTTCCACGGAAGCCGGGACGCGCGGCCGGGGATTCGGCGTAGTCCGGACGCTGGACACGTTCGGATCGGTGGCCGGCCCGCTCCTCCTCACCCTTCTGCTCTATCTTCTGCGGGACAACAATCTCAAGTATCACTATATCTTTTTCGTCACCGCCATCCCGCTCGTCCTCACACTTTCCCTGCTTTCTATTTTTGTAAAAGAAGTTCCTGACGGGAGGAAGGACGGCGATCCGGTCCTTTCCCTGCAACTTCCCGGGCGTTTTTACGCGTTCATGGCCATCGTGGCGCTTTTCGCGCTCGGAAATTCTTCCAGCGCCTTCCTCATTCTCCGCGCCCAGAACATCGGCGTGAGCCTGCTGGCGATCCCGGTGGTGTACGCCCTGTTCAATTTTGTCTACGCGTCGGCATCCATCCCGCTCGGCAGTCTTTCCGACCGGATCGGGCGGGAAAAAGTGATCCTCATCGGCTGGGCGTCGTTCGCGCTGGCCTACTTCGGCTTCGCCTTCGCGACCAGGCAGTGGCACATCTGGGGCCTGTTCGCGTTTTATGGCATTTACTTCGCGACGACGGAAGGCGTGGCGAAGGCGTTTGTCGCCGATCTCACGCCCGCCGGACACCGCGGCCGGGCGTACGGGATTTACAACGCGGTAGTGGGCCTGGCGGCTCTCCCCGCGGGTTTTATTGCCGGATATTTGTGGGACGTGTCGGGCGCGCCGGCGCCGTTTTACTTCGGCGCCGCGATGGCGGGGATCGCGGCGGTAGCGCTGTTGATATTTATGCGTTTTAACCGGAAAAATTAATCTGATAGAATGGGGATATGGCAAAAATCGCAATAAACGGATTCGGCAGGATTGGGAGGTTATTTTTCCGGCAGGCGTTCGGCAAGAGAGGATTGGACATTGTCGCGATTAACGATCTGGGCGATATTGAGAACCTCGCCTATTTATTGAAATTCGATTCGGTCTACCGGACGTACGATAAAGAGGTGAAGTTTGACCGCGATCCCAGCGGCTTAGGCGGCACGCTGATTGTTGACGGAAAGAAAATCAAAGTGATTTCCGAGAAGGATATGTCCAAGCTCCCGTGGGAAGCGATGAAAATCGACGTGGTGGTGGAATCCACCGGCGCGTTTGAATCATTTGAGAAAGCGGCGCCGCACGTAACCGCGGCGGGAGCGCGGCGCGTGGTGATTTCCGCTCCGGCAAAAGATGACGAAGGCACGGCGGGCGGGAAAACGATTCTCGCGGGCATCAATGAAGACCAGTTTAAAACCTGCCAGGTGAGTTCCAACGGATCCTGCACGACCAACGCCACCTCGCCGGTAGTCGCGGTGTTGCACGAAGCACTCGGCATTCAGAAGGCGTTTCTTTCCACGACCCACGCCTACACCGCCACGCAGAACCTTACCGACGCGCCGACCAAGGGAAAAGATTTCCGGCGCGGCCGGGCGGGAGCGGCGAATATCGCACCATCATTTACCGGCGCCGCGGTGTCGGTAACGCGGGGATTGCCGGATCTCAAGGGGAAGTTTGACGGCATCGCGCTTCGCGTGCCGGTAATCAGCGGATCCATCGGGAGTATTATCTTTTTGGCAAAACGAAAGACCAGCGTTGAGGAAGTGAATAAAATTCTGGCGGATGCGGCGGCCAGCAAACGCTGGAAGGGTATTCTGGGAGTGAGCAACGAACAGCTGGTATCTTCGGACGTGATCGGGACCCAATACGCGGCACTGGTGGATCTCCAATACACGAAAGTGATCGACGGTGATCTGGTGAACGTGCTGTCCTGGTATGACAATGAGTGGGGATATGTCACCACGCTTGTCGAACACGTTCTCAACGCGGCAGGTGCGTAAATGAAGGCGCCGGTCCTCATCTATTATTTAGTGCTTTTCGGGTTTGCGGGAGCGCTGGCATATTCGTTTCTTACACTCGGCGACCGCCTGGAACGGCAGTATCAATTGACCGGCCGGGCGCTTCAACAGGAGGCGCAAACCCTTGCCCGGAAAAAGTGATAGAATAAAAGCATGATTATTTATCTCGCCGCCGACCACGCGGGGTTCGAGTTAAAGGAAAAAGTGAAGCGATGGCTCAAAGATGAAGGCTACCAGATTGAAGACATGGGGGCGTTCACATACGACGAGCAGGATGATTATCCGGATTTCATACAACCGGCCGCGGAAAAAATTTCCAAATCCCCGGATGACCGGGCGATCATTTTCGGCGGATCGGGACAGGGCGAAGCGATGGTGGCGAACCGCTACAAAAACGTACGGGCGACGGTGTTGTACAAGTTTGACAAGGACATCCTTCAGCTTTCCCGCGAGCACAACAACGCCAACGTGCTTTCTCTCGGCGCGAGATTTATAGGCGAACGCGACGCGATCCGCGCGGTAAAGTTCTGGCTCGCCGCGGAATTCTCCGGCAAGGAGCGGCATGTGCGCCGGATTGCCAAATTTTAATAGCTGCGATGCTGATTATTCCGTCTATTAACTGCGGGACTTTTGAAGAGGCGAAGGCGCAGATCGAACGCGACGCGGAATTCTCCGAATGGCTGCATATCGATGTCAGCGACGGACAGTTCACGCCGCACACGAGCTGGGGGAATCCGGAAGAGCTGAAAAACCTGGTAGCGGATAACAAAAAACTTCAAACCGTAAAGTTCGAGGTGCATCTGATGGTGACCAATCCCGAGGGGATCGTTGATTCCTGGCTGCGCACCGGAGCGGTAAGGCGGATAGTCGTGCATCTCGAGGCGATGACCGATTCTGTATACCTGCTGGAAAAGTGCAGAAAGTACGGGGCGGAAGCGATGCTGGCGCTCAATCCGGGAACCGAGGCCGAGCGTCTGCTGGCGCACGCCGGCGATTTCCGCTCTTTCCAGATTTTGGCGGTGCCGCCGGGCCGTTCCGGCCAGGAATTCAATCCGGCAATGGTGGAAAAAGTAAAAAAACTGAGAACGCTGATGCCGAATGCTATAATAGAGGTAGACGGCGGTGTCAATGCGGAACGCGCGGTGCGTTACAAAGAAGCCGGGGCGGATATCCTCATCTCCGGATCCTATATCGCAAACAGTTCCAATCCCGCCGGGTCTTTTACACAACTGTCCGAACTATGAATCTGCTGGAAATAATCAAATCATTTGCGGCCGGACTTTTTGTCGGCGCTTTTTTCACGCTTGTAAAGCTTCCGGTCCCTGCACCTCCGGTGTTTGCTGGCATTATGGGGATTGTCGGAATTTTCGTCGGCTATGTGCTGGTCGGTTCGTTCATGAAATAACATGCTGGAAGCGCTGCACGACAAAAAATTAAAATTTCTGGAAGAGAAAGCGAATGAAATCCGGGAGACACTGATCGAAACCCTTCTCGAGGCCGGCTCCGGCCACTCCGCCGGCCCGCTGGGAATGGCCGACATTTTCACCGCGTTCTATTTTCATATTCTCAATCATAATCCCAAGAAACCGGAATGGCCGGACCGCGACCGCCTGGTGCTTTCCAACGGACACATCTGCCCGATCCGTTACGTGGCGATGGCCTATGCCGGATATTTTCCGATGGCGGAATTAAAGACGCTCCGCAAGATCAACTCGCGGCTTCAGGGGCATCCGCACCGCACCGCGCTGCCGGGAGTGGAGACGACCTCCGGTCCGCTTGGATCCGGAATGTCGCAGGCGGTGGGAATGGCACTCGCGGCCCGGATGGATAAAAAGAAGCATCATGTCTATTGCGTTACGTCCGACGGGGAACATGACGCCGGCAACACCTGGGAGGCGGTGATGTTCGCGGGAAAAAACAAGTTGAACAACCTGACCGTGGTCATGGACCGCAACAACATTCAGATCGACGGGTTTACCGAAAATATCATGCCGCTTGAGCCGGTTGCCGACAAATACCGCGCGTTCAACTGGCACGTGCTGGAAGTGGACGGCCACAACATCACCCATTTCGTGGACGCGGTCAATGAAGCGCGGGCGATCTACGAAAAGCCGACCGTGATCATCGCCCACACGATCCCGGGCAAGGGCGTGAGTTTTATGGAAAACGATTTTATTTGGCACGGGAAGCCGCCAAACAAAGAAGAAGCTGCGAAGGCGCTCGCCGAACTGCGCACCCTGGGCGGGCAGATAAAAAGCGAACACGAATAAAAATTATGAATTTTGAATCACCGGAAGAAAAGGAAAATCTGTCCGAGCGGCAACGCGAAATTTTGGAAGCTACCGGCTGTGAGAGCAAAAAGCAGCTTCAGGAACTGGTAAACGATCTCATTCCGGATTCCGAAGAACATAAATATTTCACGCAAGTTCTGAAACAAATAGAAGAAAACAATGCTTAACAAAGACGCAAAACTGAATCCGGCGTTGTTCGAAAAGGACGTGGAGATGAAGCCGACGCGCGACGGGTATGGCGACGGACTGATGGCGCTGGGCGCCGCTGATCCGAACGTGGTGGTGTTGTCCGCCGATCTCACGGAATCCACCCGTGCCCAGAAATTTGCCGAAAAATGGCCGGAGAGGTTCGTGGAAGTCGGCGTAGCCGAGCAGAATCTTGCGGCGATCGCCGCCGGTTTGGGGGTGTCCGGCAAAACGGCATTCATTTCTTCCTATGCTACGTTTTCTCCCGGCCGCAACTGGGAACAGATCCGCACGACCATCTGCTACAACGATTCCAACGTGAAAATTGCCGGCCACCATGCCGGGCTGATGACCGGGCCGGATGGCGCGACGCATGAAGCAACCGAGGACATCGCGATTACAAGGGCGCTGCCGAATATGCGCGTCTTTGTGCCGTGCGACTGGATTCAGGCGAAGCAGGCGACCATCGCCGCGGGAAAACTCTGGGGGCCGACCTACCTCCGCTTTGCGCGCGAGAAATCACCGACGGTTACCGGCGAGCAGACGCCGTTCACTCCGGGGAAAGCGGAAATTTTCTGGCAGAGCAGGAAGCCGGAGGTGGCGATTATCGTCACCGGCGTCCTGACGCATCACGCGCTGGTGGCCGCGAAGGAGCTGGACGAAGAGGGTGTCGGCTCGATTGTCCTGAACGTGCATACGATCAAGCCGCTGGATGAAAAGAAGATCGCGGAAGTTGCGAAGAAATGCGGCGCCGTGGTGTCCGTGGAAGAGCATCAGATTCACGGAGGGCTTGGCGACGCGGTTGCCGGCGCGCTTGCGCGCTCATATCCCGCGCCGCAGGAGTTTATCGGTTTGCAAAATACGTTCGGCGAATCCGGAGATCCCTGGAAGCTGGTTGATAAGTACGGCATGGGCGTGAAGGATATAAAAATGGCGGCGAAGAAAGCCATTCGCCGCAAGGGCTAGAGCTGGTATACTTTTGGCAGTACTTGAAAGGAGTCCGCGGTGAAACGAAAATTCATCGGCGTGGCATGTATGTGCGCGGTGGCCGCGGTGTATTTTTTGGCGATGCACTGCCTGTTCGCCGATCGCGTGGTAACCGGCAGGGTCCTGGAAGTTACCAAGGGGAAGCTTGCTACCGGCGCCCGCGTGACGCTGGTTCAGGTTCAGTCCAAAGATCAGTACCATTATCTTGGTTTTGACAGCGATATGAGCGCGCTTACCAAAGGCGACACGGTGGAAGTGGTGCACTCTGCCACCGAAATCGTTGCCAGAACGGAAAAAGTATCTGATAAGGTGATTCAGTGGTGGAAAATCAAAAGTTACAAGGTGATCAAATAAATCCCGTCCTTGACGGGAATTTTATTTGTCATTGCGAGGCCGAAGGCCGCGGCAATCTTACAATGACGTTAAGGTAAGATTGCTTCGCTACGCTCGCAATGACAGCTATGCTAAAATGATTAACATGTGGGATGTAATTTGCATCGGCTCCGCAACGCGGGACAACTACCTGAAAGCGAAATATCCGCTCATCGCCTGGAAGGATGCGCCGTCCGGAAAAGCGATCGCGCTTCCCTTCGGCGAAAAAGTGGAACTGGACCAGGTCTATTCAACCATCGGCGGCAATGCCGCCAACGCCGCGGTAACGTTCGCGCGGACGGGATTCAAAACGGCCATCTTCGCGAAAATCGGTAATGACGCGGCAGGCCGGGAATTCACGGGCCAGCTTGAAAACGATGGCATCAGCACCAAATTGATCGTGAAGACAGACGAAAAACCGACTGCCTATTCGGCGCTGCTGCTCGGCGACGGCGAACGGACAATTCTCGGCTATCACGGCGCCTCGGATACATTTTCAATGGCTGACGCGAATCTCAAAAAACTGAAAGCCCGATGGTGGTATCTCTCGCTTGCCGGCGAATCCGACGCGATGTTCCTGCCGCTGATGAAATTCGCGAAAGAGAACGGCATCCGGGTCGCCTTCAACCCGAGCGGCCATCATATCAAGCACAAGCGCGAAGAAATTCTCTCGGCACTCGGCGATCTGGCCTTTCTCGTCCTGAACACAGGCGAAGCGGCCGAGCTCGTGGGGATTCCTTTTGAAAAAGAAAAAGAAGTGTTTGCTAAGCTCGACGAGTTGACGCCGGGTATCGTCGCGGTTACGGATGGTCCGAATGGCGTGAAAGTTTCCGACGGCAAGAACCGCTATAGCGCCGGAATTTATCCCGAGAAAATCGCAGTGGATCGCACCGGGTGCGGGGACGCGTTCGGGAGCGGATTCGCGGCCGTGCTGGCCATGCATAAGGAATATCAAAATCCCGACGTCATCAAACAGGCGATTACCTTCGCGTCCGCGACGGCGACCGCGAATCTGGAAGTGCTGGGCGCGACCGAGGGTTTGCTGACGTGGAAAGAATTTGAACGCGATCCGCGCTGGAAAAATTTTGAAATCAACGTGGAACATCTGCGATAATACACGCATGGAAAAAAATCACTATTCAGACCGCATCGCCAAATTTCTCCGGGTGGACAAGCGTACCATTGCCGATCTAGAAACGAAGCTTAACGCCGCGACCGGAAAAACCGGCGTCATGGAGGCGATCGTGGACGAAAACGACAAGATCGTCGATGGAAAGTTGTCGGCGCTTTCGCTGAACCGCGATGCCAGCGCCCAGGATGTCTATGACGCGCTCATCAGCAAGATCGAAGCCGATGATCTCGCGATTTTTACCGCCCTCGGACTTCAGGGTCTGGATGTTTCCGAGATGGCGGTCAAGGTAGTGGATTTCATCGGCAATCTTCACGCGCCGAAACGGGGATTTTTCCTGAAACACGAAAAGGCGAAGCAGCTTCTGATGGCGGAGCCGCCGAAAAAAATTCTCGCGGCGCTCGGCTATGCAACCGTGGAGGAGATGCTCATGAAAGAGGACTTGCTGGAAGTATTCAGCGCACTCCGGTTCCTGGAAGACATGGACTGGCTGAATAATGTTTTTTTCAAGCAATACGAAGCGCTCACGCCGGATGATTTCGAAGAGCGGTATATGCGGGTGCGCGCCCTGAATCCGAAGTGGGCGAAGGCCGCCGAGAAATTCGTGGCGAAAAAATACCACAACGTCAGCCACCTCAAGGAGCTCGGCGTGATTTTCGTGATCCCGATTTTTCTTAAAATTTCCGGCGAAACACTCCGTCTGATCAGCCTGCTTCTCCATTATTCCAACGAGGTGGAGTATTATTCGGATATTTTCCGCGATCTGGCGAAGCACGAGGGTTTCGCGGCCAATCTGATCTCGCTCCTGCGCGGCGATGTGGCCACGAAGCGGCCGGCGGACGGCGACAAGGCGGTGTTCCTTATCGTCCAGCGGTATCTGGCCAAAGATGACGAAAACGACTGGCGCCTTTTCTATCCCCACATCAATCCGGAGGCGATTCACTGGCAGAAGGCCGAGGAAGAAATCCAGGGAATCAATACCAAGTTGCCGGGGTTTAAGAATAACCTTGGATTCTGGTCCGGGCTGGGGGCGGTGGGCGACTTTTTCAAAACGGAGGCCGGCGTGGAGATTCTGGTGAGTTTCAACCTGGTGGATACGGTGATGGAGCTGGTAAAACAAAAGGAGCTGGTAAAATACCTGTATCACCACCAGGAAGCATTGTGGAACAAAATTTTTATGTCCTATTACAGCCGTGAAAAACTTATGGAGATCAGCAAGCAATACATCCTCAAAGGATACTTTGAATTATGAGAACGTTACGACAAGTTATAGAAGATGCGGCGAAGCGGAAGGTAGCGGTCGGCCATTTCAATATTTCTGAAACCGCCGCGCTGAAAGCGGTCGCGGAGGTGGCGCGGGAGCTCAACGTCCCGGTAATGGTGGGCACCTCGGAGGGCGAGCGCGATTTCTTGGATGCCGATGAAGCCGTGGCGATGGTGCGCGAGCTCCGGGAAAAGCACGGCCAGGAGATTTATATCAATGCCGATCATACCAAGTCGGTGGAGAAGGCGAAGGCGGCGGTGGATTCCGGGTACGATGAAATTCTTTTTGACGGGGCGAAGCTGACGATGGAGGAAAATATCCGGCAGACGAAAGAGGTCGCGGCCTACGCGCGTAAAAAAAATCCGGGCGCGCTGGTGGAGGGTGAGATTGGCGATATCGGCAGCGGTTCGGCGATCCGGAAAGAAATTCCCAAGGGTGCGGCGATCAAGCCGGAGGATCTGACCAAACCCGAAGACGCGGCGGCGTTCGTGAAGGCGACCGGCATTGATTTGCTCGCGCCGGCTGTCGGCAATATCCACGGCATGTTCGCCAACGCTCCCGAACCGGCATTGGATCTGCCGCGGATCGCGGCGATCCGGAACGCGTGCGGCGTGCCGCTGGTGCTGCATGGCGGATCCGGCAATACCGACGCCGATTTTCTCGGCGCGATCGACGGGGGCGTGGCGATTATTCATATCAGTACCGAACTTCGCGTCGCCTGGCGCAAAGGCATGGAGCAGACGCTCAAAAAAGACCCCGACGAAGTGGCGCCCTATAAATTAATGGCCGGTTCGATCGAGGAGATGAAGAAGGTATTGGAGCATAAACTCAAGCTTTTTAACCGGCTCTTGTAATTAATGGGCGAATCGACTACTATGGAACCCAATGGAATTAGTAGTCCAAAAGCGGGAAAAATTCGGCAAAGCGTTAAAATCTCTCCGTAAAGAAGGGATGATTCCGGCCGAGCTGTATGGAAAAGGTATCCAAAACCTGCATCTTTCCGTTGGTTTGAAAGACTTCCGCAAAGTGTTCAAGCAGGCGGGAGAGAGCACAATGATCGACGTGGTGGTCGGCAGCGAGAAACGCCCGGCAATGATTTACGACGTGATGACCGATCCGGTAACCGATGAGATTACCGGCGTGGATTTCTACCAGGTGCGCCTCGATGAAAAGATCAAAATCCGGGTTCCGCTGGAATTCACCGGAGAATCCGCCGCGATCAAGGATGAACACGGCATTCTCGTAAAACCGATGCAGGAACTGGAAATCGAAGCGTTCCCGAATAAAATTCCGCATGTGATCAAAGTGGATATTTCCACCATCGCCCATATCGGCCAGGTAGTGAATGTCGGGCACTTGAATCTCGGTTCCGACGTGAAGATCCACGCCGATCTGACCGCGGTGCTCGCGACGGTAACCGCCCAGATGACCGAAGAACAGGAGGCGAAACTCGCCGCCGAGGTGAAGCCGGAGGACATCAAGTCGGAAACCGAGGAGAAGAAGGCGGAACGTGACGCGGCCAAAGAAGCGGCTACTCCCGCTGCCGGAGCCGCTCCTGCCGCTCCCGCCAAGAAATAGCAGTTTGCAGAAAGCAGTAATACAGTAAATAACCAGTCCGTCATATGCAAAGCCCCTTTCGGGGCTTTGCGCTATAATAAGAAAAAGTGAGAAGCCTTTTCGCAACGATAATGACAGTCCTTGTTCTTCTCGGTCCCGGCGGGGCTGGATTGGCGTTTGCCCAGCAGGCAACCGGGGAAGAGCGCACTCAGCTGGAGCAGCAGCTGGCCGACCTGGAAAAGCAGATTCAGCAGAATGAAGACACGATCACGCTCTACCAGAAGCAGGGGAAAACTCTGCAAAAAGACATTGATGCGCTGAATGCGCAGATCAGCAAATATAATCTTCAGATCAAGGCGATCACCCTCACGCTTTCCAAGCTGGACGGCGAGATCGCGGTGACCCAAACCGATATTCAAAAGACGCAAACCAAACTGGATTCCGACCGGGGTGCCCTCACCAAGCTTATAAGAAAGCTGTATGAAAACGACCGGGCCGGCCTTGTCGCCATTCTCTTGAAATCATCCCAGCTTTCCGACTTTTTCGGTGACATGAATAATCTGGTACTCGCCCAGGACGCGATTTCCGGTACGGTCGCGAAAATCACCGATCTCAAGCAGCAGCTTGTCCAGAAAAAAGGTGATCTTTCGGAAAAACGCGACGATGCGGCAGCGCTAAAACGTTATCAGGATGCCCAGAAAGCGGCGGCGGACAAAATCAAACAGCAGAAAAATCAGGTGCTGGCTGATACGAAAGGGCAGGAGGCGAAGTTTCAGACGATTCTTAAGCAGAATCAGAAGACCGCGGCGCAGATCCGGAGCCGCATCTTCGAGTTGCTGGGAGGCGGCGAGCTGACCTTCGATGTGGCGTATAAATTCGCCCAATTCGCCGAGCAGTCCACGGGTGTTCCCGCGGCGTTTATTCTGGCGATTCTTGATCACGAATCCGCGCTGGGCCAGAACGTCGGCAGGTGCAATTACAAAACGGCGATGAATCCGACGCGCGACATCCCGATATTTTTGACGCTCACGGCGGCACTCGCGATCAACCCTGATTCCATCACCGTATCGTGCGCGAACCGCGACGGCGCCTACGGCGGCGCGATGGGTCCGGCCCAGTTCATTCCGTCAACCTGGCAGCTCTATGCGGATCGAGTCGCCCAGCTTACCGGACACAGCCC
The DNA here is from genome assembly GCA_964637575.1 of uncultured Candidatus Saccharibacteria bacterium. GTDB lineage: Bacteria > Patescibacteriota > Minisyncoccia > UBA6257 > WO2-44-18 > JAHFLQ01. The sequence continues at coordinate 4,220 of CAZWVU010000001.1, read as the reverse complement.
CGCTTCGCCCTGGAACAATGGCGATGCGTTTATGGCGACGGCGCTTTATCTGAAAGACGCAATGAGCGGATGCACGTCGATTTATTCAAAGCAAATTGATCAGGAGCGCTGCGGCGCTGCGAAATATTACGCCGGCGCCCGCTGGCGCACCTATCTCTGGGGTTACGGCGACCGCGTGGCGACCAAGGCCCAGCAGTTCCAGTCAGATATTGACGTTCTGAACGGTTAAAATAATCCCCAAGGGGCGCGCTATTGCGCCTTTTTTGTTGGCGTGGTAATTTGCGGTCGGAACTTTGATTGGATGCGGTACGGGATCACGACGGTGAGTGTTTGAATGGAGGGTGTGATGCGCGCGTTTCTTTTTATGACCCATGCGGAGGACACCAATCAGGATTTCCGGATGATCTTTGCCGGAGATCGGGCCGAAGCTGAGGAGAAGATCCTGCACGGGGATGCTCGTCTTGTATCCTGGCTTCAGGAATTCTACAGTTCCTGGGGCGCGCCAAAGGAATCCTTCAGAAAGATCTTTCCCTTGGTTTTTACCAAAGAAGTCGGACCGGATTTTTCTCTGGAAAAACTAACCTTGATGAAGCTTCGTGACTCCCGGGAACTGGAGACCGGAGGCTGGTTGAACTTGGCGGGTAGCCGCCCCGTTCCCGAAACATCAGGCCGCTGAGCAAGAATTCCTCGAAAGCTCTGAACGATATAAACAAAGCGACCCCGCAAGGGTCGCTGTTTTTATTGTTTTGGCTGTTGGGACTTCTTAATCTTATCCAAAATGGCGTCGAAGTCGCCGTCCAGTACTTTTTCAATGTTGTGCACTTTCACGTTGAAGCGGTGGTCGGTGATGCGGTCGTCGGGGAAATTATATGTGCGGATCTTTTCGGAACGGTCGGCGGTGCCCACCTGGGCGCGGCGGGCTTCGGTGACGTCGCCGAATTCCTTCGCGCGCTGCATTTCAAACAATTTGGCGCGCAACATTTCCATCGCCCGCTCGCGGTTGGAGCGCTGGTCGCGTTCTTCGCGGCAGGAGACCACGATACCGGTCGGTTTGTGGAGGATGCGGACGGCGGACTCGATCTTATTCACGTTCTGTCCGCCCGGGCCGCCGGCGCGGGAAAAAGTCACCTCGAGATCGTTGGGGTTGATGTTCACTTCTTTCGGTTCCACGACCGGAAGGATTGCCACGGTGGCGGTGGAGGTGTGGACGCGGCCGGCTTTTTCGGTTTTCGGAACGCGCTGGACGCGATGCGTGCCGGATTCGTATTTGAACGCTTCATAGGCGCCGTTGCCTTCGATGCGGCTGATGAAGGTTTTGTAGCCGCCGAGCGTGCCGGGAGAAGAATCGTTTACGGAAAACTTCCAGCCCTGTTTCAACGCGTATTTTTGATACATGCGCGCGAGATCTCCGGCAAAAATCGCGGCCTCATCGCCGCCCGCCCCGGCGCGAACCTCCAGATATATTTTGTTAATATCGTTCTGCTCCATTGACTTACAGTATTCAAAACATATTATACATAGCAGCACATTGCAAGGAGCGTACGTGAAAGTTTTGCAGAGAGGCGAAAAGGTTTATAAACATAAGGCGTTCAATTGCATCTATTGCCGAAAGCCGAAGATTTTCATTGATTGCGCGGGGCGTTCCGGCGGCGGCGCCAAGGATTTTTATCCGATTATTGCCACGATCAGAGGCGGCCGGATTGTTACCTCCGAAGGCAGCGTGGGCTACTGCAAAAAATACTTTGTCGAAAACCGTCTTAGTTCCGAATTCGCCGTATCGGGTGACAGGGGCCGGACTCATAATAAAGAAGGCGGCAAAGAAAACAGTTTTTTGTCTGTGCTACATGCCTGAGAGAAAACATATATGAAGTGCTGGCAGCTATCCAGAAATTTCCGGAACCCCCTGACAGCCCGCTCCAGCGCGAACGCAATATTTTGAGGCGCCTCCGGGCTGAAATGAAAGAGCATCTTAAGGAACAGCGCCGTCTGTATGCCGAAGTCAAAGAACTCGCAACCAGTCTGGTCCAAAAAATTAAAATCCCTCGATGACTCGGGGGATTTTTTTACGGACTACTTTTTTCCGGGAGCTTTCTTCGCGCGGGTCTTCTTAACGATCTTCGGAGCGGCAGCAGCCTTCTCGCGGCGCGCTTTGAAGCGCTCCACTTTGCCGGCGGTGTCGATCAGGTGCTCTTTGCCGGTGAAGAACGGATGGCAATTGTAGCAAATTTCAACCTCAATTTTCTCCTTGGTGGAGCCGGTCGTGAAGGTGTTGCCGCAGGCGCACTTCACCTGGGCTTTATCAAAATATTTTGGATGGATAGCGGTTTTCATATTGGTAATGAAGATGATAGCAAAAGCTTGCTTTTTGTCAATTTTGGAGTATCATTCTTCCCAGAACATTGAGGAGGTACCTATGTCCCGTGTGTGTCTGGCTGTTATGGCGGCTGTCTGTCTGTCCTCGGCCGGTTGTACGATCACCGATACCAGCATCGTGAACACAGGCCTTTTCGACGGCGATCTCCAAAAGCTTTCCGACGCGTATGAGAAGCTGGACAAGCTCGAGCGCAACAAGGCGACGATCGACGACGTGCGGCAGCTCGGATTCGACGTCGGCAACCATCGCAAGACGCCGAATATCCAGCAGCTTCCCGGTCCGGCGGCGTTCCAGCTGATCTTCGGTTCAACCGTCTACCAGGGCGCCCTGATGGATCCGAAAAACGGCGACAAGCTGCTGGAAGAGTCCCAGCACTACAAAGCGTTTTTCGTGCCTTTCCGGAACATCGTCACCTATACGGATCGCTACTACTTCAGCACGAAGGAAACGCTGAAGCAGGGCGACGATCTCATGATTGCGATCCTCTTCCGGGACAACAAGCTCTTCTACTGCGATTACAAGTACCTGAAGATCGACACGAGGGATTCGACCAACGCCTTTGCCCAGGGGCTGATCGACATCTTGGTTCAGTACCTCGGCCCGGCTTCGGCGCTGAACAACTTCATCAACCAGCTCAAGGACCAGATCAACCCGCCCAAGAACTAACCCGCCAGTGTCCCCGCGCTAAACGCGGGGACTTTTATTTTTTGAGATTCTGTTGTATGATATTTTTTAGTTCGTCACATGGGTTAGGAGATGTCTTTGATGAAAGCTCTGGCTTTGGCGGTAGCGCTGCTCGGCGCGGCCGTCAGCGGCTGCACGAGCGTCCGCACGGATACGACCGAGACGGGACTGTTTGAAAACGACCCCGACAAGCTGGTCAGCGCGTTCGAGTATCTTGAAGAAAAAACCAGCAACGGCGAGCGGCTGACCCTGGAAGACCTGGAATGTCTGGGTTTCAATCTCAAGGCTCCGAACATCGAGGATATGCCGGGACCGACCGCGCTGAAAAGAATTTTCGGCGACACGGTATTCCTGGATGAAAAAGGCGCGGCCAGGGCGGATGTGAATCTCAGCGAATTCGCCCAGTATCGCGGCTACACAATCCCGTACCGCCGGATCGAAACCACGACCGACCGGTTTTACATGTCCGAGTATGAGCAGTTGCAGAAGGGCGTCCAGCTGCAGATCCTTCTCCTGCTGAAAAAAGAAAAACTTTGTTACTGCGAGTTGCGCGCCGTGAGATTGGATACCTATTATTCTCACAACGCGCCACTCGAGGGACTGATCGCACTCATCAGGAGCCCGGGCAAGGCAGCGTTGAAACTTCTGGTAAAGGTAGAAGAGTACCAGAATCCCGGCCTGAAGGTATTCATACCGATCCCGATCGACTGATCCAAGACCTTATACTCCCTATCACAACCCCTTGGCGCGCCTTTCGGCGACCAAGGGGTTCTTTTATTAAATCTCAGCAGAGTCATCGGCTCCTCCTTCCCACAGCCAGGATTGAAGCCCGACGTCTTGGCGAGGAGAAGGAGGAGCCGGCTGGCCGAGCGTCCCCTTGACTCTGAAACGCGGTTGTATATAATGGAACTTACCAATACGATACTGTTTACATATTGGCATCAGCAGTAGAGCGTCCGCCCCGAAGTCTTACCGCAAGGTAGGGAGTCGAGGCGGATGTTTTAATCAACATCGCGGCTTTGAAAAAATCTTTTTAAGAAAAGACATAGTCGATCTTCACAACATGTTCCTATGTTGGAGAGAGACGTTAAACGTGAACAGAGTCATACATTACAAAGTCAAAAATTTTGTAGTTGTCCCAATGTATTTCTAGTTTCGAGCG